>JBFMFY010000021.1:0-44705 GCA_040751955.1 Bacteroidota bacterium | reverse complement strand
ATGAATTTCAAGATTTTAATCCACTGGAAGTTGCATTTATCGATGAATTAGAAAAAAAAGGGCCAATATTAATTGTAGGAGATGATGATCAAGCAATTTATGATGACAGATTTGCATCACCTGAACATCTTCGTAAGAAATTTAGGTCGGGGCAATATGAAACATTCCAACTTCCGTTTTGTAGCCGTTGCCCGGAAGTTATAGTCGAAGCAACTAATTCTGTAATTGACTTTGCAAAGAAGAATGGAGCGTTAGAAGGACGGATTTCTAAACCGTATAAATGTTATTTAGCAGATAAAGTTGTTGAAAACATAAAATATCCAAAGATTATTGTTTCTCAATGCGCTAACGCTATTACTATAACGAAATACGTTGATAAAGTTATTTCCAAAATTGATAAAGACGAAATACTCGAATCATGGGAGGGTGGTAAAGAATATCCAACAGTATTAATCGTTGGTTCAAAGCAATACCTAACAAAAATTGAAAAGGAATTGAAAGCGAAATACCCTCAAATGAAATATACTAAACCATCTGGTAAAAATGAGTATAACCTTTCAGATGGATATGAACAACTATTAAAAGTTAAAGATAGCAATCTTGGTTGGAGAATTCTTGCGGAAATATTTCTTGATGGAAAGACATTTGAATCAATACTCAAGGAAACAACTAAAGGTACTCCAATGGTGGAGCTATTAGATGATGAGTTTCTTTCAGTGCATCGACGAATTGTTGCATTAATTCAAGAAGGAAAAGAAAAAGGGGAATTGACAATGAAAGTAAGAAGATCCATTAAAAGTAAGATAGGGTCAGAATACGCAGACGTCATATCACATTTTTTCCCAACCGAAGAAGAGGAAATTCAAATTGACAAAACCAAACCTTCAATTTTATTAACATCATTTAAAGGATGTAAAGGACTATCTGCGGGACACGTGATCATCGTCGGAGCAAACAATGGATCTATTCCTATTGATCCGCATGATGTAAAGGATGTTGAAATAGGTCAATTTATAGTAGCATTAACAAGGACAAGGAAGCAATGTCATATCGTTTCAAATAAATGGTTATATAGTCCAAAAGATAGCGAAGGGAATTGGATAACAGCTTTTGAGCCGACTGGCTTTCTTAATTTAATTCCCGCCAAATTTATTAATGATTTAGGTTATCTAAAAGCAGAACAAGTAAAATGTACAAGTCAAGACATCATCTGACAGTTAATTTTTAGGCGGCTGCGTTAATGTCAGCCGAGTTTAAGTTATCCAGCATTTTGTTCTTTGCCATATCAAGCGAGTCAAAAAACGTTTGCATCGGAGTACGACCACAGCACATTTTCCCAGAATGAGGCCGCTCGATGTTGTAGTGTGTTATCCAGGTATCAAGATCACTTTGGAGTTGCTCCAACGACGAGTAAATCTTTTTTCTGAATGCCGTGTGATAAAACTCTTGCTGTATCGTTTTATGGAATCGCTCACAGATACCATTGGTCTGCGGATGCCGTGCTTTCGTTCTTGAGTGATCGATGTTTTCAATGGCCAGATATAACTGGTATTCATGTTGTTCGCGCGCTCCACAGTATTCCGTGCCTCGGTCGGTAAGAACTCGCAGCAACGGGATCTGATGTTCTTCAAAGAACGGGAGAATACGATCATTGAGCATCTCGGCTGCTACCAGAGCATTTTTCCGGTCATAGAGTTTTGCAAAGGCAACCTTGGAATACGTATCGATGAATGTTTGCTGGTAAATGCGTCCAATTCCTTTGATGGTGCCGACGTAATACGTGTCTTGAGCGCCAAGATAACCAGGATGTTCTGTTTCGATTTCACCGTGTGCTTCTTGTTCCTCTTTCTTACGCTCTAAGGCTTTCAGTTGGTCCTCAGTGAGAATGAGTTGTTCCTGAGCCATCTTGGCTTCCAGCGCCGTGAGCCGTTTTTTGAATGTTTCCAGGTTATTTCGTACCCAGATGTTGCGAACAGTTGCAGCCGAAACAGTAATAGCGCGTTTTTTAAGTTCGTTGGAAACACGCAATGGTCCGTACGCCGGTTGTTCAACGGCAAACTCAAGCACCGCTTGTTCAATTGCCGGTTCCACACGATTTTTCAGATTCGGTTTCTTTCGGGAGATCTCCTGCAGGGCGTGTTCACCGCCGATCTCATACAGTTCTTTGAACCGATAGAAACTGTCTCGTGAATAGCCCATGACTTTACAGGCATTGGACACGTTGCCAAGCATCTGGGCAAGGTTTAACAGCCCTAATTTGTTTTTGATAACCTTATGACTTTGAGTCATCTGACACCTCCTATTGTTTGGAGAAGTTAATAATGTGTCAGATGATATTCTAACTAATACAAGTAAAATCACTATTTTAGAATTAATGCCGTGGTTATTTCATAAGTGAAACCTCTTACAGAAAATATAATTGAGGTATCTGCAATCGAAACCCTCCAATCATTAGGGTGGGATTATATCCACGGATTGACAATTGCACCCGAAGCCGAACAATCCGAAAGAGAAAATTTTGAACAAGTAGTACTTACAAACCGTCTGCGCAAAGTCGTTGCACGGATAAATCCTTTAATCCCCGAAAACGCACGAGAACAAGCGATACAAAAAGTTTTACGAATCTTTTCTCCCGATCTTCTTCACAATAACGAAACATTTCAGCAGTTCTTAGTCGAGAAAGTAAAAATCCCATACCAGCAAGATGGCTTTGAGCGAAGTTATGAAGTAGCATTAATAGATTTTGAGCATCCGCTGAATAACGAATTTCTTGCTGTCAATCAATTTACTGTAATAGAAAAGAACCAGAATAAACGTCCCGATGTAGTTTTGTTCGTCAACGGAATTCCGCTTGGCATTATCGAATTAAAAAATGCAGCGGATGAGAACGCCACGATCCATAAAGCGTATGACCAGATACAAACATACAAAGCAACAATACCAAGCTTGTTTGCATACAATGCTATTTGCGTAATTTCAGACGGAATGGAAGCAAAAGCAGGAAGTCTGTCGGCAGGTTTTACACGTTTTATGGCGTGGAAATCCATTGATGGAAAGAAAGAAACGTCACAATTTATTCCTCAGTTGGAAGTCCTTCTGAAAGGAATGTTGAACCCGGCAACGCTTCTCGATCTGGTTCGCAACTTTACTGTGTTTGAGAAAACAAAAAAGAACGATCCGAAAACAGGTATTACACAGGTTGTTACGGAGAAAAAGATAGCGGCATATCATCAATACTATGCAGTTAATAAAGCGGTTCAATCTTCTATAAAAGCGTCGGGTACAAGCGGGGATAAACGTGGAGGAGTTGTTTGGCATACGCAGGGTTCGGGAAAAAGTCTCAGCATGGTTTTTTATGCCGCCAAGCTTATCACCACTCACGAAATGCAGAATCCGACCATCGTTGTCATTACCGATAGAAACGATTTAGATGATCAGTTGTTCGATACGTTTGCTTCATCTAAACAATTATTGCGGCAGGAACCGGTACAGGCGCAAAATAGGGATCATCTGAAAGAATTATTAAAAGTTGCCAGCGGCGGAATTGTGTTTACTACGATTCAAAAATTCCTGCCCGAAGATGGCAAAGCGGAGTATGATCGTTTATCTGAACGGACGAACATTATCGTCATTGCTGACGAAGCACATAGAACGCAATACGGTTTTGAAGCGGTGGCAAAGGATGTGTGGGATAAAGAAGCAAAAGAAATTATCGGAAAACGAATTGCGTACGGTTTTGCAAAGTATATGCGGGACGCATTGCCGTATGCAACATATATCGGTTTTACCGGAACGCCGATTGAAGGAACGGATGTCAACACGCCGCAGGTATTTGGTCAATACGTTGACGTGTATGATATAGCACAATCGGTAGCAGATGGAGCGACGGTAAAAATTTATTACGAAAGCCGTTTAGCAAAAGTAAATTTAACCGAAGAAGGTAAAAAGTTAATTGAAGAATTTGATAAGGAATTGGAAGAGGATGAAGAAATAACTGCGAAACAAAAGGCGAAAGCAAAGTGGGCTAAGTTTGAGGCGATTGTCGGAAATGAAGGGCGAATCAAAAACCTTGCAAAAGATATTGTCAGTCACTTTGAACAGCGTCAAAAAGTATTTGATGGTAAAGCAATGATTGTGGCAATGAGCCGCAGGATAGCCGTTGAACTTTACAAAGAAATTACTCTGTTGCGTCCCGAATGGCATAATGACGATTTAACGAAGGGAACAATTAAAGTCATAATGACTGCTGCCAGCGCCGACGGTCCTGAAATGCAAAAGCATCACACCACTAAAGGACAACGGAAAGATTTATCTGATAGAATGAAAGATCCCACCGATTCGCTAAAATTAGTGATAGTCCGGGATATGTGGCTTACAGGATTTGATGTTCCCTGCTTGAATACGATGTATGTAGACAAGCCTATGCGTGGACATAATCTTATGCAAGCCATCGCAAGGGTAAACAGAGTCTTTAAAGATAAACCGGGCGGTCTTGTTGTTGATTACTTGGGGTTGGCGACAGATTTGAAGAAAGCATTATCGTTTTACTCCGATGCAGGCGGCAAAGGCGATCCAACGGAAGAGTTGGACAAAGCGGTAAAAATGATGCTGGAGAAATTTGAAGTAGTAAAGCAGATGTTTAATGAAGAGAGCAAAACACGAAAAGGAATATTGGTTGAAGAGCCTGAAGCATATTACGAGAACAGCCTGAAGTTTAATTACAGACGTTTTTTTACAGTTGATCCTAAAGAGAAATTATCAATTGTATTGCAAGCGGAAGAACATATTTTAGGTTTATCAGAAGGAAAGGATCGTTTCATTAAGGAAGTAACATTATTAAGTCAGGTGTTTGGATTAGCAATGCCTCATGAAGAAGCAAAAAAGATTCAGGATGATATGGCGTTCTTTCAGGCAGTGAGAGCAAGATTAGTGAAGTTCGAGGGAACAGGTAAGGGGAAATCCAACAGTGAAATTGAATCAACAATAAAGCAGTTGGTTGATACTGCTTTAAGTTCAGATAAGGTTGTTGATATATTCGATGCGGCAGGATTGGCAAAGCCGGACATTTCTATTCTTTCCGAAGAATTCCTCTTAGAAGTAAAAGGAATGAAACACCAAAATCTTGCATTTGAATTGTTGAAAAAGATTCTGAATGATGAAATAAAAGCGAGAACAAAAACAAATCTTGTAAAGAGCAAAAAACTTTTAGAGATGCTTGAGAATGCAATAAAGAAATATCAAAATAATTTATTAACAACAGCAGAGATCATCCAAGAATTAATTAGCATTGCTAAAGAAATTAGAGAATCAGATAAAGAAGGAGAAAAACTTGGACTCACGACAGAAGAGGTTGCATTCTATGATGCACTTGAAGTGAACGACAGTGCTGTTCAGGTTTTAGGAGATGGAACGCTGCGTGAGATCGCAAAAGAAATTGCAGATAAAGTGAAAAAGAATGCAACTATTGATTGGACGATCCGTGAAAGTGCACGTGCAAAGCTGATGGTTATCGTGAAACGAACACTGACAAAGTGGGGATATCCGCCGGATAAACAGCAAAAAGCAATTGATACAGTGTTAAGACAGGCGGAATTGTTAGCGGATAATTTAACTGAAGTGAATGTATGATCAAAAAAATCAACCATATAGGTATTGCGGTAAAAAATCTCGGTCTTTCGGCTGAGCTATTCTCAAAATTATTCGAGCAGTCGTCTCCGCAAATTGAGCATGTCCCCCAGCAAAAAGCAACCATTGCATTCTATCCAGTCGGCGAAAGTTCATGTGAATTAATTGAATCAACATCTGCAGATTCTGCCATTGCAAAATTTATTGAAAAGCGCGGCGAGGGAATTCATCACATCTGTTTGGAGGTTGATAATATTAGAGCCGAGATTGCCCGATTGAAGCAACACGGATTTCAATTTGTCAATGACCAGCCAAGCGAAGGAGGAGACGGATACCTTGTAACATTTCTTCATCCCAAATCAACCAACGGCGTGTTGATAGAGCTTGCAGAGAAAATGCGATAGGTATAATTATTTTGTTTCAGGGTTCACGTTTCAGGTTTCAAGAAAATTTTAACTGGAAGCCATCTCAAAAATCTCAAATCAGTGTCATTGCGAGCCGTTCTTTGGCGAAGCAATCTGTTTTTTTGTGTTAATCTCAGAGATTGCTTCGGTCACTCCGTTCCCTCGCAATGACAGCCTATCTTTGAGATTGGTTCTAGAGAGAATACCTGAACCCTGAAACCTGAAACACCGATTCTTTACAAATGGAAAACACTCCCATTCAAATATCATTTGTCGATCGGCTTGACCTGCAGGGAAAACTGGACAATCTTCCAACCTCCCCCGGCGTGTACCAGTTCAAAAACAAAGAAGCGAACATCCTCTACATCGGTAAAGCAGTGAATCTGCGAAACCGTGTCCGCCAATATTTTCATGCCTCGCGCTCGCTTGAGCCGCGCATCGCATCGATGGTGTCAAAAGTTTCCGATCTGGAGATTATTACGACCGATTCCGAAGTGGAAGCGTTGATCCTCGAAGCAAATCTCATCAAACTCCATAAACCGCGGTACAACGTCAATCTGAAGGATGACAAATCGTATCCGTACATCGTGATCACCAAAGAACCGTACCCGCGCGTCTTTGTCGCTCGGCGTTTCAATCGAAAAGAGGTTAATATATTCGGTCCCTATACGGATGTTCACACCATGCGCGCAGCACTGAAGACTGTCCGGGATATTTTTAGGATACGGAGTTGCAATTTCCATATCGATGACGAATTTATTGCAAAGAGAAAAACGCGTGTCTGTCTCGACTACCACATAAAAAAATGCGACGGACCGTGTGAAGGATTGATTTCGCAGGAACGGTACAACGACATGATCGCTCAGGTTGCACAGGTACTCAATGGAAAAATATCGGGGGTAAAAGATTCGCTTGAAGCGCAGATGAAAAAAGCATCCGCAGATATGAAGTTTGAAGATGCGGCATATTTCAGAGACCGTATGAAAGAATTGGAAGTGTATGCCGCAAAACAAAAGGTAGTAGATAATGAATTCCGTGACCGCGATATCGTCGCCGTCTCAACGGAAGATGACGATGCGTGCGGTGTGATCTTCAAGATCCGCGAAGGGAAAGTGCTCGGACGCCAGCATTACTACATGAACGGCGTTGAAGGGAAAACCGACAGCGAAATTCTCGAAACACTTGTTGAGCGATATTACCTGGAAGCGGTCGATGTTCCGAAAGAGATCGTCCTGTCGTTTGACATTGAATCACGCACAGTAATTGAGCAATGGCTGTCATTACGCCGGAGCGGTGGAGTTTCGTTTGAAATTCCCGAAGGAGGCGAACTGTCCAAACTGCTTGAGATGTGCAAGAAGAATGCGCGATTCCTGTTGGATGAATTGAAATTGCAAAAGTTGAAGCAAAAAGATTTTATTCCGGCAGCAGTCCGTTCATTGCAAAGAGACCTTCGGATGGAAAAACCTCCGCGAAAAATCGAGTGCTTCGATATCTCCCATTTTCAAGGGACAGAAACGGTCGCATCGATGGTTGTGTTTGAAGATGGCAAGCCGAAGAAAAGTGAGTACCGGAAATTCAAAATTAAAACTGTCGCATCGGCAGATGTGAATGATTTTGCCAGCATGAAAGAGGTAGTGTACCGCCGCTACAAGCGCGTATTGGATGAAGCGCTTGAACTTCCTGATTTGATCATGGTTGATGGCGGCAAAGGGCAACTCTCAAGTGCGCTTGAATCGTTGACCGAACTCGGTCTCGGAAATCATCCTATCATCAGCCTGGCAAAACGGCTGGAAGATGTGTTCGTTCCAAATCAGAGCGATCCGATCCCGATACCGAAATCGTCTTCTGCGTTGCGGCTGCTTCAACAAATCCGGGATGAAGCGCACCGGTTTGCCATAACCTTTCATCGCTCTTTACGAGATAAAAGAACATTGCAGACGGAGTTGGATTTAATTGAAGGTGTGGGAAAGAAACGTGCAAAGGAATTGTTGGAAGCATTCGGCTCAGTGCAGGGTGTGAAATTTGCCACAGCCGACCAATTGATTGAAGTCGTGGGAGAGAAGACCGCACAAAAGATACAGGAATATTTTGATGTTGAAGAGAGTAGTACGAACGCAAAAGAGGATGAAGCAAATGCACATTGAAGCACTTGTTCCCCATTTTTCCTCCACATATTCATTGTTTTTCAGCCCTATTTCAATTATCTTCTAGTTTACAAGCCCTTACAAAACAGCAACTTATCACAATTTTCAGCAGCAAGGAGTTTTAACGCAGTATGGCTATAATGACAAGAATGCGCGATAACATGCCTGCAATCCTCATCGGATTGGTGATTGTTTTCATTATTACGATCGTCTTCGAATGGGGAATGGACTACCTCGGAATGTCGCGCAGAAGCGATACGATCGGTGTCATTGAAGGAAAAAAGATCTCGTATCAGGAATTCTCAGAACTTGTCCGCCAGCAAGCGGAACAGTACAAACAGCAGTCAAAACAGGAACCGGACGAAAATACGTTCCGTCAGATAAGAGAGCAGGTGTGGAATAATCTTGTAACACAGACGCTGCTCGATATCGAAACAAAACGAGCAGGAATCACTGTGACAGATCAGGAGATCGTCGATTGGGTGCGAGGTGAAAATCCTCCCCAATTCCTTGTGCAACAGTTTACCGATTCGACGGGGCAATTCCGTCGTGATGCATATGAAGGAGCTCTCAATGATCCACGGAACAAAGAGATATGGGTACAAGTCGAACAAGCGCTCCGTCAGCAGCGTCTTGCAGAGAAAATGCAAAGTTATGTCTTCTCCTCCATTCGCGTTTCGTACGGAGAAATGCTCGACAGATTCATTGATCAGAATGTGAAGGCAAACATTCAGTATGCCTTCTTCGATCCGAACAAATTCATCGGCGACGACAAAGTAACGGTAACGGATGACGATCTTCGCAAAGAGTACAATGAGAGTGCGGAGGATTTTAAGATGCCGGCATCTCGTAAATTGAAATATGTTCTCTTCAGCGATCAACCTTCCGCTAAGGATTCTCAGGATGTCTTGGATCAAATCACAAGTATTGTACATCAAGCAAACTCCGGGATCGATTTTGTTGAATTGCAGCAAAATTATACCGAGACATCGCCGCAGCCTGCATTTTTCAAGCATGGTGAACTGACGCGCGAAAAAGAAGATGCCATCTTTTCAGCGAAGACCGGGAGTGTCGTAGGACCTGTTCTTGACTACGAGGGGTACCATATATTCAAACTGCTGGAGGAAAAAAAGAGCAACGACACGTACGTGAAAGCCAGACATATCCTGTTGAATGCTTCAACACCAGAGCAAGAAACTGCCGCAAAGAAACTTGCCGGTGAGTTGATAACACGGGCAAGAAACGGTGAAGACTTCGCTTCTCTTGCAAAACAGTATTCAACAGAACCTGGCGCGTCACAGTCGGGTGGAAATCTGGGTTGGTTTGGGAAAGGAAGAATGGTAAAAGAATTTGAAACTGCTGCAATGAGCGGCCGTCCGGGGCAGGTAATCGGTCCTGTAAAAACACAATTCGGCATCCATGTGATCAAAGTGGAAGGACGCGATAATCGCGAGTTAAAAGTCGCAACGATCACCATACCGTTGAAAGCAAGTTCCCGTTCCCGTGATGAAGCGTTCCAGCGTGCTCAGGATTTTTCGTATGTTGCAAAGAAGGGAAACTTTGAAAGCGAAGCGCAGTCGCTCGGCTTGCAAGTGCAGGAGACACCCGATTTTCAAAAAGGGGGGATGGTTCCGGGGCTCGGCTTCTTTGAATCGATCAACAAATTTGCATTTAAAAACGATGTCGGCGATATCAGCGATGCCTATCAAGTCAACAATGGGTACGCTGTCGTAAAAATTGTCGATGCAAAAAAAGAAGGGGTTCGTCCGTTCGATGAAGTGAAAGAATCGCTGAGACCGCGCGTTCTGCGGAAGAAAAAAATTGAACACTTATTGCCGACCGTGCAGGAAAAATATTCTTCGGTAGGCGCATCCGGCGACTTGAATATGCTTGCCGCTGACCCGAATGTATCTGTTCAAACAACGGGAGAATTTTCGCTGGGAGGGTTTATTCCCACCATTGGAAGGGAATATGCAGTCACCGGCGCTGCGAAAAACGGAGAGATCGGAAAGAATCTTCCCCCGGTTGAAGGTCAGCGCGGGTATTACATTGTAAAGATTTTGAGCCGTTCTGCATTGGATACGGCAGCATTCAACGCACAGAAAACGATGCTTTCAACTCAGATGCTTCAGGAAAAGAAGCAGAGGGTATTAACGCAATGGCTTGAGAAGTTGAAAGAATCTGCTGATATTGAGGATAACAGAGAGCTCTTTTTCCGATAATGAAAGCGATGTGGGTAGATGAAGAAGATTCTTCTACTTGTGATGATGTTCCGGTGCCCATTGTTCTCCCAAGGGTGGGACGCGAGCATCACGTTGAAGGGGACGTTTACGACCAGTACACGATTCTTGTACGATATAGATCGTGAAATATATTCCGGCGAACATGTGCTGGAGTCGAATTACGGGTACGGCGGCGATGTTCGATGGAACATGTTGTGGGACCGGTTTTATTTTGGGGTTGGTGTTGAAAAGGTCCGCTCATCTGAAATTACCTATGTGGTCTATACGCATTTGCAGGATCTTCGGGTTCCGAGTGAAGAGGGATTCGATATGTCTGCTCTTGAATTGAGCGGCTACTACATCGTCCCGATTAGTTCGGAGAATATCAGATTTTATATCGGCGGCGGGTTCGGATTGTATGACGGCGAACGCATCCACAGGTACGCAAATGTACAGGCGGCAACGATCAAATCCGAATCGAACATCGGCATCCATGTGATGACAGGGATCGATTACAAAATAAATTCAAGGCTTGCAGCGCGCGGCGAATTGAAATTCCGGGATCCTCATTTTACGATCACCGATAAATTCGACAAACCGTACGCCGAATTCCACAATGCAAGAATACCGTTGTCACAGAGAGAGCGAACGACGCAGATCAACCTGTTCGGTGTTAATTATATGCTTGGACTCGCGGTAACATTGTAATGGTAATTGCACCATAGATGTTGTCTTTCCCGCCGTGCCGGCGGGATTTTAATTTTCAGTATGAGCAAACACAAGTTTGAAAAAAAATCGGTGATTTTCCTGACCGGATTTATGGGGAGCGGCAAAAGTACCGTCGGTCCGATCCTGGCGAATACGATCGGATTTAAATTTATCGATCTCGACGCGTTTATCGAACAGAAGTCCGGAAAGAAGATCGGAGAGATATTTAAAACGGAAGGAGAGCAAAAATTCCGATCTCTGGAGCGGGAGACGTTGCGTGAGTTGCTGGCAAATACATCAACCGTTATTTCTCTTGGCGGCGGGACCGTGACGAATGCCGAGACGCTTGATCTGATCAAACGGCACGGCGTTATGATATACCTGCACTCCGATGTTGACCACATTTATCAACGCCTCCGTACGAAAAGCGACAGACCGATGCTGCGTGATGATCACGGAAACCTGCTTGACGGCGATGATCTCATGAAAAAAATCCAAGGACTGCTTGATGCCCGGATGCCGTATTATGAGCAGGCAGATATCGTTGTAACCACCGACGACAAGAAGATCGGCCATACGATCGATGATCTTGCCAAAAAACTTTCATCCTATATTGACTAGAAGCCATCTCAAAAATCCAAAATCAGTGTCATTGCGAGCCGTTCTTTGGCGAAGCAATCTGTCTTTTGTATTGATTTCAGAGATTGCTTTGGTCGCTTCGCTCCATCGCTATGACAATCCATTTTTGAGATGAGTTCTAGAACATCACATACCGCAGCGGTCGTCAAAGTTCCACTCGGTAGCAGATCATATCCGATTTACATCGGCACCGATCTGCTGAAAAGGATCGGGACATTCTTCCGGCGGCATGAGATTTCCAAAAAGATCGTTATCATTACCGATACTACCGTAGCACGGCTCTATCTTCGCCTTGTAGCTTCAGGGCTTCAAAGATCCGGCTTTATTGTTTATCCTGTTGTCATTCCTTCAGGAGAGAGTCAAAAAAATTTGCAGCGAGCCGAACGAATCTTCACGCAGCTGTTGAAATGGAACATTGACCGGTCGGGGACAATTGTTGCGCTCGGCGGCGGAGTGATCGGCGATCTTGCGGGATTTGTTGCAGCAACATATCAGCGCGGCATTGCGTTTGTGCAGATACCGACAACGTTGTTAGCGCAAGTGGACAGTTCCGTCGGGGGAAAAGTCGGGGTGAATCATGCACTTGCAAAAAACATGATCGGCGCTTTCTACCAGCCAAAGTTCGTGCTCGCTGATACCTCCGTTCTGAAAACACTTCCTCGCCGTGAAATTGTGTGCGGATTGGGGGAAGTGATCAAATACGGAATCATACTCGATTCAAAGTTCTTCTCCTTTACCGAAAAGAATATGAAGAAGGCATTGCATGCAGATGCTGATATTCTGCAGACGATGGTGAAGCAGAGCTGCCAATTGAAAGCATTTGTCGTTTCGCACGATGAACGGGAGAGCGGATTGCGTGCAATCCTCAATTTCGGACATACTGTCGGACATGCGTTGGAGCGTGCAGGCAGGTATTCCTCTCTTAAACACGGCGAGGCAATATTGTACGGCATGGTTGCCGAAACGTTTATAGCGCATTCCCGCTCAATGTTCTCCGCAGCGGCGAAAGAGAGAATCGAGCGATGTATTGCAGGTATTCATTTGCCAAAATTATCTTCTTCCAATTTTTCGTTCGCTCTGTTGGTCAAGACTATGATGATGGATAAGAAATCGAAAGATGGAAAGATCAGGATGGTGCTTCCGTATGAGATCGGTAAAGTATCGCTTCCGCTCCCTGTCCATACCGATGCAATCCGTGCCGCCCTCAAATATTTGAAAGAGTATGCTTCGTAAAGAGGGAAGCATACTTCTTCTCCTCTCCATCCTCTTTTCTTGCGATCTCTTCTCGCAATCATTCTCATTTCAACCGCATGCGTTCGGAACAAATCTGTTTGCAGGAGGGATCGATAATCCGCGGTTTCGATTCGTCGATATCGATGGTGACACCGACCTCGACCTTTTTATTTTCGACCGGGATGAATCGCTTCAGTTCTATAGAAATATGCAGGGCGGGTACAGGCTGGAACCGCAGCAAACGTTCGGCATTTCGGTCGGTTCATGGTTTCACTTTGCCGATATCGACGGTGATGGCGACCAGGATTGTTTCACGAATGGTGATTTTTCCGAAGTGCGGCTCTACACAAATACAGGGAATGTTTCGGCACCTGCTTTTCAATTGTCCACAGCCGCATTTCTTGATACATCCGGAAATGAGATGTTCAGCGAACGGTTTTCCGTTCCGACATTTGCCGACATCGACGCCGACGGTGATTTCGATTTCTTCTCCGGAAGTCAGAGCGGATCTATTACGTTCTATGAAAATGTCGGCACACCGTCAAATCCGAAATTTGCCTTCGTCACCGGAGAATTTGACGGGATAAAAATTATCGGTGGCGGTAGAGTACTTCCGAAAGTGTTGCATGGCGCAAGCGGGATTGAATTTTTTGATTATGACAACAACGGTACGCTCGATCTGTTCTGGGGGGATTATTTCAATCCGAGCATGTATCTCTTGAAAAACATCGGGACACCCGCCAATGCCCATTTTGTCCTGACGGATTCAACATATCCGAAAGAAAATATCGTCAACACGTTCGGTTTCAACATCCCTCAGCATGTAGATATCGATGGAGATGCGGTGACCGATCTGATGGTCGGGACGGTGTTTCCGACCGAGGGATATAATAATTTTTGGTTCTACAAAAATATCGGGAGCAATGCCCAGCCGTTCTATCAATTGCAGACAAAAAATTTTTTACCGATGTTCGATGTCGGTGTACGCAGCTCGATTGCATTTGCCGATTTTGACGGTGATAACGATACCGACATAAGCATTGCATCGGGGGATGGCATGATCAATATCTACGAAAACACAGGATCACCAACTCAACCATCGTTTTCTACGATGTCCGCATTCAGTTTAAATACAAATCAATTCTACGCAACAGTCAGTTCCGGCGACTTGAATAATGACGGGAAACCCGACCTGCTCGCCGGCAATTTTTCGGGAACGATCCGGTTGCTGCAAAACACAACAGTCTCAAATGCCATTTCATTTAAGCAGACGCCGTTTGCGCTCGATACAATTGATGTTGGCAACAGTTCCGCCCCTTGTATTGCTGATGTAGATCAGGATGGAGTGAATGATATACTTGTTGGAACCGGCGGCGGGACAATGTACTGTTACAGGAATACCGGTACCAATGTCTCTCCGGTATATACTCTCATCTCAACGACATTTAATGCAATCGATGTTGGTAACGATGCGATGCCGTTTGTTACTGATGTCGATATGAATGGGAAAGGCGATCTGCTCATCGGAAACGGAGACGGAATGATTGCACGGTATGAGTACAATTCGTCCACACAAAAGTTCGATTCATTGAGCGCATACTTCGGCAGTGTCAACGTCAAGATCAATGCTTCTCCGGCAATGACAGACATTGACAACGACGGCGATCTCGATCTTTTCGTCGGTAACGGGAAAGGAGGAGTGTTTTACTATTGTAATATGACTGTTAATAGAGTGGACAATAGTGAATGGAGTATTCCTTCTTCAATTGTCCTCAAGCAGAATTACCCAAATCCTTTTAATTCTGCGACGACGATCTCTTTTTTTCTTCCGGTCAATGGATTTGTGAAACTTGAAATCTTTGATATGCTTGGAAGAGAAGTTGATGCGCTGATCGGAAATCATTTGCAAATCGGGGAACATTCTGTATTTTGGGATGCAACTTCGTTCCCATCGGGAACGTATTTCTATCGTCTTTCCGTGCTTTCGAACAATACCATGCAGGTTGCATATTCGCTGCCGATGGTTCTTATTAAATAACAACTATATAAAAGGAAGAGTATGTCGTTACGTTCTGCTTCTTGTGCGGTACTGTTTTTATTTTTGCATGCCGGCACATTTTCTCAAACGAGTATGAACATGCAACTGGTCGGACAAATGAAAAATTACGGTTCGAGCGGGTATTCAAATTGCTGGGGATATGTCGCACCCGGTGGTAAAGAATATGCGTTGCTTGGGACCGCAATCGGGACACAAATTGTGGACATCAGTACCGACACACTGAAAGAAGTTGCATTTATTCCCGGACCGTCGTCAGGTTGGAGAGAGATGAAAGTGTACCAACATTATGCGTACGTTGTGACAGAAGGGAACGGCGCAGGACTTCAGATTATCGATCTCGATTCGATGAAACTCGTGAAAACAATAACCACAACTCAAATCCCATCGGGGCATACGGTTTCCATTGAAGGGAAGTATTTGTATATCAACGGCGCGCGCTACGGAAACGGCGGTATTGTTGTGCTGGACCTTACGAATCCCGTTGATCCGGTCGTAGTCGGCGAATATCAAACCCAGTATGTACACGATTGCATTGTGAAGAACGATACGATCTACGCGGCTGCAATTTACGGCGTGGGATTAGACATCCTTGACGCAACGAACAAGGCTGATATCAAACGTATTAACCTCGTTCACTATCCCTTTGCGGGGACGCATAATACGGATGTCTCTACAGATGGCAAATATGTTTTTACAACAGATGAAATCAATGGGGATCCGAATCAGTTGGGAGATATTGTTCGCGTGTGGGACAAATCCGATATCAACAATGTAAAACTTGTTGGAACATATATTGCAAAGCCGAAGACAGTCGCTCACAACATCCATGTGAAAGGTAACTATGGATTTGTTTCACATTATACAGAAGGTCTCCGAGTCATTGACATTAGCAATCCCGAAATACCGGTAGAAGTTGCATACTACGATACGTACAACGGCAGCGGACATTCTTACGCCGGGAATTGGGGGACATTCCCATACTACCAATCCAATAAGGTAATTGCATCGGACATGTCTGGCGGATTATTTGTCTTTAAATATCCGGGGCAGAGTACGGGAATTCCGGTTTCACGTGCAATCATCACTGTAGTTGATTCCGCGACAAACCTGCCGATAGAAGGGGTTACTGCTGAATTTGCAATCTCCCAGAATTATCACGTAACCGATGCTCAGGGGAAAATAAAATTCGGCGGTTTGTCCGATACAGCGACGTTAAAATTTTCAAAATTGAATTTTGATTTCGGGTATGAATCAAAGGTCGTAAAATTCACAATGCCGGCCGATTCCACAACATCGTTTGTCGTAAAACTCAAAGCGCTGCCAACCGGGGGATTATCTATTACAGTAAAGAATTCACAAACAGCCGCAGCAATCGCCGGCGCACGACTGCAGGTGCAAAACACACCGGTCGCAGGTTTCACGAATATCAGCGGGACATACCAGATACCGCAATTACTTGCCGGAGTTCAGTACCGCGTGGTAGTTTCAAAATTCGGTTTTGCAGTCGATTCAATCGATGTTGTGTTGAACGCTGGTCAAACAAACAATGTTGAAATGCAACTCCCGCCGGATGGAAAAGACAATTTCGAATTTGATCTTGGATGGACGGTGGGAAGTGCGCAAGATTCCGGCACGAGCGGGCGATGGGAGCGGGCACAGCCGAAATTGGTCTCCCTCATCGGTGATACGTTACAGCCGCCGCAAGACCACACTCTTGGAGGAAATTTTTGCTTCCTAACCGGTGCAACGAATAATCTGAATGACAATGTAGAAGGACGCACAACACTTGTCTCCCCCTCGTTTAGTGTATCAAATATGGGGAACCCTTCAATACTTTTCTGGATGTTCACCAATACTCGTGCGAACCCTGTTGATGATACGGTTTACATTGAGTTGTCGAACGATAACGGAGTTACGTGGAAGAACGCTGAGATTGTGAGTGGCAAACATAAGCGATGGACACAACATAAAATTAACGTAAACTCGGTTATTGCCGGGACGGAACAAATGAAAATCCGATTTGTTGCGCGCGATGGAGGGGTTGCTTCGACATTTGAAGTGGCTGTGGATGATGTTGAGTTCGGTGATAATCTTCAGCTATCGGTCGATCCGGTGCGAAGTGCTGTTCCGTCGCAATATTCTCTCTCGCAGAACTTCCCGAATCCGTTCAATCCTCTGACGACAATTGAATATTCCATTCCGCAGGAAGGACAAGTCTCCATGAAACTCTATGATCTGCTCGGGAAGGAAATCGCTACACTTGTTTCGTCGCGTCAGAAAGCGGGGAGATACTCCGTAATCTTTAACGGAAGCGAACTTTCGAGCGGTATTTACTTCTATACGTTGCGATCCGGAGCTTTTAGCGAAACGAAGAAACTGATGCTCGCAAAGTAAGGTTTTTGTCGATATGCATCCCCGAAGTCATCGTCAGACTTCGGGGATTTTCTTTTTTAAAACTCTGCGCTGATTCCGATCGAAGGAAGTAATCCGATTGCATCAGACTCTTTCAGCTTTCCTGTCTGTTCATCATATCGGGGAACATCGAGTGGTTTTTTGTTATACACATTCTGGACATCCACGTATGTGATCAAATTCCACCGCTCAAAATTCCAGCGTCGGTCAACACGCAGATCGAGACTGTGGTTCGCATCGATTCGTGCTGAATTGATCGCAGAGATATTTTGCGTTCCGTTTGCATTGTAGGGTGTGTAGGGACGCCCAGTTGCATACCGAAATTTTCCGCTGAATTCCCACTCTTCGTCTAAAATGTATCCGCCGCCGAGATTGATGATCCATTTCTGATCGAACGAATTAGGGCGACCGACTCCGTCCAATGCTTTGAATTTCGATTCGTTATAGCTGATGCTGACAAGACCGTAGCACGGAACCTCAGAAAATTTCTTTTGCAGAAAGAATTCTATCCCGTGTGCAATTCCCGATCCGCCACTCGTCAACGGATCAAGTCCGAACGATGCGTAACCATCGTCGGAGCCGCCGAACCCGGCACCTGTGTTTGCCATAACAAGGTATGTTCGACTTATACTTGCCGGATAATCTTCGTACACTTTTCGATATCCTTCGAGGCTCACTTTAACATCAGCACGGAGCAGATATTCAATTCCTGCTACATACTGGTCAACGCTGATGTACTTTAATGAGCGATTGACCGGATTTGCGACAAGCCAAATGTACGACGGTGCCTGATGATATTGACCCACACTGATGTTCAATGTCAAAACGGGAGAAGCGGCAAGTGACAACGAGGCGCGAGGAGAGAACGAAATATTTTCCTTAATGAGATTAAAATAATCTACCCTACCGCCCATCGTGAGCCGAATCTTATGCAACAGTGTATGTGATACCTGCACGTACGCAGCGGACTTATAGGCTGTAGTATCGAGTGAGGAATTGACGGACAAATTCTGTCCGAAGTTTGTCCAGAATGACCGGAGAAAAATATCAGAGGTGAATGTTATGTTTTTTCCGATGATGCCGAATGACACTTCTGTTGCTTTCCACGGCTGAATGACAACTTCGGCGCGCAGAGAAGTCTCGTATTCATCAGTTCCGCTGCGGAAGATTGGGTTCAGCAGACTGTCGTGCTGCCGGAAATCATATCCGATCACTGTCTGGCTCAACGTAATGTTTGTGAAACCGTTCTTGAGCAAATGTCTCCACGATATCCCACCGACAAATTGATCCTGTGAGTTGCCGAGTATCCGTGAATTGTCATACCGCTTCTCGTATGTATCGTTGAAATATTTTATATCATCCAGCGCAGCGATTGCGACAAGTTTGATTTGATCTTTTGGTGTGAGTTTGTAGTTTAGTTTCCCGAAGAAATCCCAGTACTCCGGAACGAAACTGAATCCTGCCGCTTTAAAGATAAAATCAAGATAGCTGCGGCGTGCCGAAAAAAGGAACGATCCGTTGTCATCCACAGGACCTTCCAGATTCAGACCGAATTGCGAGGCGGAAATTGTTGCTTTTCCTCCGAGACGATCTGTTCGTCCGTCACGAAGGTCAATGGTCAGCACAGATGAAAGTTTATCGCCGTATCGTGCCCCAAAGCCGCCTGTCTTGAACGAAATCTCATTTACAAAATCGAGATTCACGTAACTTAATGGTCCGCCGCTCGCGCCTTGTGTGCCAAAGTGATTGATGTTTGCAACTTCGATATTGTCGATCACAAAAAGATTCTCCGACGGTGCACCGCCGCGTACTATGAGATCATTTCGCCCCGCCTGCACCTGCGCTACGCCGGGCAGTATTGAAATTGCCCTCACGACATCTTCGAATGCTCCGGGAAGGCGGCGTATCTCTTCGGCGCCGAGTGTTTGCACGCTCATCGGCGCCTCGGGAGATTTTGTGAAGTATTCGCCTGTGACGGTAACACTTTCAAATTCAAGCAGCGCTTCTGTCAATTCAATAGTCATTCTCATCTGTTTTCCGACAGCAACGACAACGTCTGTTTTTATTTTAGTTTCAAAGCCAAGTACTGAAACACGCAGATTGTATGTTCCAATCGGGACATTGTCGAGGGAGAAATTTCCATCAATATCTGTTGCTGCACCGATTGCTGTTCCCTGTAGCAGAACTGATGCACCGACAATCGGTTCTTTTGTAATTGAGTTGATAACCGTTCCTGCTAAAATTCCGGTTTGCCGCGTAGATACTTCCTGTGTAAACGAGCAGGTTGAAATAAAAGCAAGTGCTGCTACAACTCTATACATTATGAGTATTCCTATTTTGATCGATATAATAATCCCAAAACGCAAGACGTTCCATCATTCTTTGATGGTATCTTCGATCTCTTTCAATAACGATGTGACAAAACCGGCATGTTCGGGCTTCATCAAGACGCTTCTGAATATTTTTGTCGATGGGGCATCGACAATAAAGTCAGGATACCGGCGTTTGATTGTTTCTGAATCGACAGTAACCGTTGCCAGATAGAGCGGATTATATTTGCGATTCATGAGGTTTGTAAATGTTCTTTCGACGAGCAAAGTGACTTCCGTTGCGGAAAAATTCTTTGTCTTGGGGAAGTACGTTACAATATCCAGTTCGGGCTGCACATGTTCACAAAGAGATGAACTCGATGCCAGCAGCCGCGAGAACTGCAGCGCCGCATCGCGAGTCTTCGTGAGTATGGCTCCTAACCCTGTTTCCGTTTCCAGAGGAAAGCATTGCAATGTTGCCCAGAGTGCTGCCGCCGATGCCCCGGCGCGCGAGCATTCGAGCGAGATCTCACCGAGATGCAATTCCTTTGATGTAAAATATGTATATGGTGAATCATGCTTGTAATATTTGCCCACGGCAGGATCGCAGAACAGCACACAGCCGCAGCCGTACGGCTGCAGACTGTGTTTGTGAGGATCAATGACGATGCTGTCGCACTCATTGAGCAGAAGAAATGATCTTGCATCAACCTTCGGCTTTGATGCTTTTGCAAGCAGCATAAAAAATCCTCCGTATGCACAATCGGCATGGATACGTACGCCGTGTTTTTTTGCAACCGGCAGAATTTCATGCAACGGCTCTATTTGTCCGAGCGATGTCGTGCCGATCGTAACAACGAGCGTTCCGATATTATTGTTGATGATCGCCTTTTCAATCTCATCGAACGTATCAAGACGGAGATGCTTTGCACCTATGACATCACACATTCTGTTGTGTGTGTAATGCGCCGATGCAGAGTAGGCAATCGCTTTATCCGGATGGAGCGATTTGGCAATCCACAATGCTTCGAGATTGGCGATTGTTCCGCTGGAAGTGAGATGCCCGAGGTGTTTCGTGTATCCGAACATCTGCGCGATCTGTTGCACGACTTCCATTTCCATTGTTGCGGTCGCAGGTCCGCCGTCGAGAGCGTGATTGTTCGGATTAATCTGCATCGCCATCAGGTACGCTGCGACTGCGATCTCGTGCGGAGGTTTCAGCATCTGTCCGGCGTATCGCGGATGGAAGAAAGGATAGTTCTCCCTCAAACGGTTTTCAAGTTCTGTAAGTACAGTTCGGGATTTTTGAGTTTCCACAATCAATGAATCATCGATCTCATAATCATTCCACCGACTTTGAAATCGGCTGTGAGAATCGATACTCTGATTGACCAATTGGCGCAGCAGGTCGGTATTCATCGGATGCTCCTTGAGAAAAAATCAACGGGAAAACTTGAAACCACTAAAAAGCCAAAATCTATGTCATTGCGAGCCGTCGTTTGGCGAAGTTCCGCCTTCTGAATCCTGCGAGGAGCGGAATCCGGAGTGCGGGACAATCTCGTGTTTTGATCTAATCTCAGCGAGAGCTTTGATCGTGCAGTTAATCCCGCTGAAAGCAGGGCTCCCTCGCAATGACTATCCATTTTTGAGATGCGCTCTAATAAGTTTTGTCCATCTGCAACAATTTAATTGAACGATGGAGAATTATTCTCTATTTTGCAACATCATTTTAAGGTTATGATTCATTATGGTGAAAGTTGCAATAGAAGCCGCGCAGGATGCAGGCAAATTCCTGAAATACAATCTCGGGAAAGTGAAAAATATCGAACGAAAGAAGGGGGAAGAGACCAATCTTGTCACTGAGATCGATAAGCAGTCGGAAAAGATGATCATCGGGAAGATACACCAGCATTTTCCGAATCATGATATTCTCGGGGAAGAAAGCGGAGCGCACGATGCAAAATCTGAATACAGATGGATTATCGACCCGCTTGATGGTACGACAAACTACACGCATGGACTGCCGGTATTTTGTGTCACCATCGGAGTAGAATACAAAGGAGAGATTATCGCCGGAGTTATCTACGATCCGAACGCAGATGAGATGTTCTCAGCGGAGAAAGGGAAAGGGGCGTTTTTGAATGGGAAAAAAATACGGGTTTCCACTGCAGACACTTTGATCAACAGTCTGCTCGTAACCGGATTTCCATACAACGTCAAAGAGAATCCTGGCAATGTTGTGGAGCATTTCGTACACTTCCTTCCCGTTGCGCAGGGAATTCGCCGGCTCGGTTCTGCTGCATTGGATCTTGCATACATTGCTTGCGGCAGGCTGGATGGCTACTGGGAGGTGTTCTTGAATCCGTGGGACAAAGCGGCAGGTATTTTGCTGGTACGGGAGGCGGGCGGGAAGGTGACGACGTTCAGCGGCGACGAGAAAGATGTTATTTATAATCCAAACACGCTGGCAACGAACGGATTGATCCACAACGATATGCTTGCTGTCATCAATCGGAAATAAGATGTCAGAACGAAAACAAACAATATTGCTGGTGGACGATGAGGAGAGCTTACTCGAGATCACTGCGTCCATTCTCGAAGGGGAAGGATACGTTGTCAAGACTGCAGATGGTGTCCCTCCCGCGATCGAGATTTTGAAACAAGTAACTCCCGACCTCATCATCTCGGACATCACAATGCCGGGACAGACCGGTTTCGATTTTCTTGCTCATGTTCGCTCGCTTCCCCACCTTCAACATATACCGTTCGTCTTTTTAACGGCGCACAGCGACATTGAAAGCATCAAGTCAGGCAAAGAACTCGGTATCGACGACTATCTCACCAAGCCGGTCGATTTCTATCTGCTCCTCTCCACGATTAAAGGAAAACTGAAACGGAAGGAACAACTGAGCGAAGCGTTCGCATTCCAGACCGACCAGATCAAGAATCAGCTCTTCCGGCTTATCTCGCACGAGATGCGCACTCCGCTGACGTCGATCCTCGGAGCGACGGAACTCCTCTCCGATTCAAAAGAACCGCTCTCTCCGAATGAGATGACGTCGTTTCTGGAAATGCTGCAGGCAAGCAGCAAGCGGCTCAACCATATGGTGGACGATTTTTTGATGGCAATGAAGATCGAATCGGGAGAGATGTTCAAAGAGATCGACAGCAAAGAGGTGCGTATCAATACGTTTCTCTTTGTTTCACGTGTACTGACGGATTGTGCAGAGAAAATACAGAATCAAAAAATAATTGTGCAGAACAATATTCCCGACGAACAATTCGTCGTTGCTGCATTTATCGGACATATCGACAATATACTTCGCAGGCTGATCGACAATGCGATCAAATTTTCCTCAATGGGAAGCACGATCACACTCTCACTGATGAAACAGGGAACCTCGATAACTTTTGTTGTGAAGGATGAAGGATGTGGTATTCCAAAAGAGAAGCAGGGGATCCTGTTCCAGAAATTCCAGCAAGTGAACAGAGAGAAGAACGAGCAGCAGGGGTCCGGTCTCGGGCTCTTTATTGCCAGCCGGTTAGCGCATGCCAACCACGCCGAACTGACATTTGAAAGCGAAGAGGGGAAGGGATCAACATTTTATTTGAAAGTGCCGATTGTTCAGGAAGGCTAAAACTCTTCTCCCGCCACTCTCTTAATCGACGCACCCAGTGCAGTCAATTTCTTTTCAATCGCTTCATATCCACGATCCAAATGATAGACGCGCAGAACTTCGGTTTCCCCTTCTGCTTTTAACGCCGCAAGGATCAATGCTGCGGATGCGCGCAGGTCGGTGGACATTACTTTCGTTCCCTTCAGTTTTTTTACTCCACGAATCAACGCAACATTCTCTTTCATTTCAATATCTGCGCCAAGGCGTATCAGTTCCGGCACATGGCTGAAGCGATCATGATAGATCGTATCGGTAACGGTAGATGCTCCTTTTGCAACGGACATCATTGCGATCCACTGTGCCTGCATGTCTGTCGGGAAGCCGGGATAGACCGCTGTCGTTACGTCCACAGGATCCAATGTCTTCGGCGCCGTAAGATCGATACTGCTTGAACCGACAGTGATCTTTGCTCCGGCATCCTCAAGCCGTGCCGTGAGCGCGGCAAAATGTTCCGGCTCCACATTCTCAATTTTGATCTTTCCGCCGCACATTGCTCCAGCAATCAGCATTGTTCCCGCTTCAATGCGGTCGGGGATCGTAGCAATGTTTGCGGGGCGAAGTTCTTCAACTCCTTCGATCTCAAGTGTCGTTGTGCCGATACCGTCAATCTTTGCTCCCATTGCTGCGAGCATCTCTGCGAGATTGGTGATCTCCGGCTCCATTGCAGCGTTGTCGATGCGTGTCGTTCCTTTCGCAAGGACGGCAGCCATTAAAATATTTCCCGTTGCACCGACGCTGGAGACATTAAATGCAATGCGCGCACCTTTCAATCGTTTTGCTTTTGCAATAATATATCCGCGGTCCAGATCGACCTTGGCACCGAGTTTTTTCATCCCTTCAATATGGAGATCGACCGGGCGTGGTCCCCATGCGCAGCCGCCGGGGAGAGAGACTTTCGCTTTTCCGTACCGCGCAAGGAGCGGACCAAGCACGTAGATTGATGCACGCATCTTCTTCACATGTTCGTACGGTGCTTCAAATTTGTTCACGCGGAATGTGTTCACACCGAGCGTCGAACCCTTCCGCTCTATCGTCACTCCCATCGATTGAAGCAACTTCGACATTGTCGTTACGTCGCGCAGATCGGGAGTGTTGAGAAGATCATATTTTCCGCTAGCAAGGAGTGTTGCAGGCATCAACGCGAGTGAGGCATTCTTTGCGCCGCTGATTCTGACAGTGCCGTTCAGTTTTTTCCCGCCGGTGATGACGAATTTATCCATAGAACAAAAAGTGCCTTTCTGAAATTTTCAGAATGAATGTTGTCAAAAATCTCTGAAAAAACAAATACGAGAAATCCTACTTTTCTTTCCGAGAAAGAAAAGTAGCAAAAGAAATCTGTGCGAAATCAAACGCTCGCGATGAATCCCAGGTCGCACAAGTCCGTTGATTTCTGCACACTGAGTTCGGCAAAAGTCCGAAGGTTCGGCTGATTTGTGCAGAAATCAAAATCGCTTCATTCATCGCCGGTCCAATTCGCTCAATCCTCCGTGATTTCGCGCCCGACACACTTTTTACGTATGAAGATGGATGCAAAAGCAGTAGGAAGGTCAGAAAATAAAAATTATGCGAGGTGATGACGGAGTTTTTGGCGGAGGATGGACATTGCTGTCCGCATCCTTGTTTTGACGGTGCCGAGAGGAAGTTTGAAATGGTCGGCGAGTTCTGACTGCGTGAATCCGCGGAAGTACGCAAATTCGATCAGATCTTTTTGATCCTTCGAAAGTGAAGTCAATGCGATAAGAATTTCTTCCTGCTGCGATGAGAGAATGGCGCGATGTTCGGGATTGCTCGAGGCGTCGGCTGTGAAGTAATCATGATGCTGGTCGATGTCTGATTCTTTCGAGCGGGTGCGGTAGTTTTTCGACCGAAGCCGGTCAACAGCGCGGTTGCGTGCAATACGTGCGAGCCATGCACCCGGATTTCCCAATTGCTCATCGTACATTTCGGCACGCTCCCACACATTTACAAATACTTCCTGCAGCACATCTTCCGTTTCTTCCTTTTCTTTCAGAATGCGCATGATGATCGAGTAGAGGAGTGTCGAATGCTTGTCGTACAATTCGGACAGGGCGGACGAATCCCGCCTCGAAATTCTTTCGAGCAATGAGACATCGTTTTTTACCTGTTCGTTCGGCAGTATGGCGAAGATCATGCGTTAGTTGACATTCGGTGTGCCCAGCAAATACATTGCCCCAGTCGGCTGCGGCACTCCTCCCTTTGATTCTATTGTAATTGCAAATGCCGATATATCTTTTTTGCTGTCGGGCAGAGGCACTTCAGATACTTTGAAATAATTTTCATCCCCGGCAGTAACGGCAAACACTCCCGCGCTGACCGGTTTCTTGTTCTTATCCAGATACCACAATTGATAATCCTTATCGGAGGGGACTGCGGGAAGTTTTGAAACGTGCAGCACTGCAACTTTCCGCGCCGGATCCCAGATAATCTTGCCGTATCCCGCAGGATTTACCTGTTGTCCGCTCATCAGCACCATTTCGATCTTCGGCGATTGGAGGACATTCAGGATCGCTTCTTTTTGCTGTAGTTCGGTCTGCAGTGCAACGAACCGCCGCTGCTGATCCATGAGTTTCGTTTCATACGCGGCGAGTTGATTCTCCCGCTGCTCGGCATCTTCATACATCAGGTATGCATAGGTTCCGATCTCCGCAACGACGATCAACATCAGCAGAGAAATAATAAAACCGTAGCGCGGATTGCCGAAACCGAGTGAGAGAGCGATTTGTTCGAAAGACAGCGGGAAGGAGAAGGATTGTTTATCCTTCTTATGAATTTTTTTCAACAGCCGTGCTTTGACCAGAGGAGATGGCGCCACCTTTTTAACGCTTGTATTCAGAAGGTAGGAGACTCCGACTGATTCTTCGAAGATTTTCCTGTACTCGTCGCCGCCGTTCTTCAATCCTTCCTCAAACAGCGAGCGCTCTTCTTCTTCCAACGCTCCTAATGCGTATGCAGAGCAGAGTTCTTCGAATTGTTCTTTTTCAGGTATCATGTCTTAACTAACGAGAAAAATCCCTGAACGGATTGGGATTCATTTCATGCTGGTATAAAGATACGTGAAGTACACACCACACGCAACAGGTGACTATGCGGTCACTTTTTTATAGAGAGATTTTACTATCGGAATTTCGATAAGGGTGATAAAGACTCCGATTCCCGTAGAACTGATAAATGTCATAATGGTTTGGGCGAGAGAGTTGTTCATCTGCCGGTTTTGCTCCATAAATTTTTCTATTTCATCATCCGTGGCGCCGTTGAGGATCAGTTTTTTCCTCTGCCATTCCACTGTTGTTGCGATCCAATCTGGATTGATATATGTAGAATAGATGAAGAGGAAGATCGTGAAGAGGAGCGCAGAAAAGAATGCTAAGCGAAATCCAATATTGATACCGTCAAAAAATGGGAGCGGTATTTTGAGGTCGGTTTGGCGATCATGCATCGCAACATAAATAAAAACAACCGGGAAGATGATGGAGACAAATCCGCTGTATTGTCCGATCTCCGGCGACGTTGTATGAAAACCGAGAGCGAATTCGATCAATGTCCAAACAGACATTGCAATGCCGCAGAGACTTCCGTAGAATATTTCCGGAGAGTATTTTTTCACTTCTTCTTGTCAGGACGAAACAATGAAACAAGATTTCCAACGATAATTGTTGCAAGGCATCCGATCAATGTATGCCAGGTGAAATCGATCTTTGTGTACGTCAGAACCGCAATCATCGTCAGTATCCCAGCAATGAATCCCGCGTACGCGTCAATCAATGTGGTTCGTTTGAACAGCAGCCCAAGAAAGAACGTGCCGAGGAGACCGCCGTACGTAAACGATGCAATCTTTAAGCCGATTTCGACCACCGGATTTTTCGTATCAGTGAAGAGCATTGCGCCGCCGATCAAAATAAATCCCCACAACAGCGTGAATCGTTTAGACCATTTCACCTCGGTCTGTTGGTCGATATTTTTTCCACGAGAAGTAAATTTAAATATATCGAGGAATGTCGAAGAGGCGAGAGAACTGATTGATGACGAAAGCGTTCCCATGGCAGAAGCAAGCACGCCTGCCACAACGAGTCCTGCTATGCCGGTCGGAAGATTTTCGACGATGAATTTCGGGAAGATCTCGTCGGACGATTTCAATCCGAGCTGCTGAAGCGGCACGCCGCCGTAGAAGGCGTACAAACAAAGGCCGAGCACGAGGAAAAACGCAAATTGAAGGACGATCACTGAAGCGTCAAGCATCAATGCACGCTGGCTGTCCCATGTGGTTTTGCACCCGAGCAGCCGTTGCACAAGCAGTTGATCGGTTCCGTGCGATGCCATGGTAAGGAATGTTCCGCCGAGAATTCCACCCAGCAATGTGTACGGCGACGAAAGGAAATCCATTACCGACGTTCCCGTGTTGAGATTGATTATCGAAAATTTGTCGGCGCCATCTTTTGCGGCAATGGCAACCACATCGGTCCAGCCGTTGGGAAGATGCTGCAGTATCAAATACATTGATGCTGCTGCGCCACCAAGATAGATGAACATCTGCACCACATCCATGGCAACGACCGCTTTCAATCCGCCGACATATGTATAGACGAGTGTGAAAATACCGATGATAAAGATGCTTGTGGCATAATCATATCCGGTGATGAGATGGACGGGAATTGCCGTCGCAAATAATCGAACGCCCGAAGCGAGAACGCGTGTAACGATAAAGACAGACGACGTGAATTTGCGGAGCGACATGCCGAACCGTTTGCCGAGAAAATCGTACGCCGTTTCAAGATCCCCCTTGTAATAAGCGGGGATGAAGATCATGCTCACCAGCAGCCGTCCAACAAAATATCCGACTGCCAGCTGCAGGAAGTGCATGTTGCTTTTGTATGCGAGCCCCGGAATACTGATGAAGGTGAGCGTGCTGGTCTCGCTTGCAACGATCGAGAAGCCAACCGACCACCACGACATCTCTTTGCCTCCGAGAAAATAATCTTTTGATGACCGTTGTTTGCGCCCGATGTACATGCCGATGGCAGTGACGCCGAGAAGGTACACGACAACTATCGCGTAGTCGAGAAAAGAAAAGCCCATAGGGATAATTTGCTTATTGAATTATTTACGCTTTGCAGCATCGGTATGATGGAATTACAGAGTACGACGAGTAGATGGAGTGAGAGAACAAATGATGGAACCAACAGCCGTATCAATTTTTTTGCGCCTTTGTAACGCTGTCGAACAACTGAAAGACCTTGTCGAGCTGTGAGATCTTCAATAACGAAAGAACCTTTTTATGGACGCCGACGAGTTTCACCTGTCCGCCATGCTGGCGCATCTGCCGTTCCGCAATAAGCAATGCACTGAGCCCGCTGGAATCACAGAATTCCACTTCAGTGAGGTCAACTATCAGCGACTTGACCTGCGGCCTGCAGAGGAGGATGAATTCGCCTTTCAATTCCGGCGAAATCGAGACATCGAGTTTGCGCTCCTTAATTGTGAGGATTGCGCTGGTTCCGTTTTTTGCAACATCGAATTTCATAAGCACTCCTTAAAACATGGAAAGCGTACGAAACAATTGCTCGTACCGCGATTTCGGGTTCCGGTTCGGGGCGGAATTGAATTGAAAATTGTAATAAGCGTCTGCATGTTCCTGTGCGAATCCGACCTTCAGGTTCGCGTTCACGTTCCTGCAGAAATATGCGGAAGTGGGAACGAGAGAAAAATTCAGATCAACAAGCACGTCAAAGCGCTGTGTCAATAGCCGTTCGAAGATGGATCGTTTCGGAAGAAAGAAAAAATTCAATTGATCTTTTTTAACGGGAACAATTGTTGACCGGGTGAACGCATTGGAGAAATCTCTGAAGGACTCATTCGTTACGATTGTCATCCTATTTCCTTGAAATTTATTCTGCAGCAGCGTCAGCATCGAGAGAGCAATCGTGCGGTGATTTTGATTCTCGGGAACGATTACGAGCGCGGTACGCGCACTCGAGAATGCATTCGAAAACTGGACCGGTTTCTCTTTTTTTGTACGGAAGAAAACTCGTGTCAGTGAAATTCCTATATTTCGCCTTGTTTCTTCAAACATACGGTAGGTTTGCTTTCTCGGCTGTAAAGTGCAAAAGGTTTTTGAGAATTGCAAGAAGATGCACTCCATGCTCCTCCTCACAAATACCGGAATGGTCGTTGCTTTTTAAGATGTATTTCTGAATTTTACACGGACACATCTTCTTCTCACACATTATAGGGAGACCCATGAAAAAATATATCGCGTATTTTGTGTCATTTGTTGTTGCTGCATCCACTTTGTTCATTGTCGGTTGTGATAAGGAAGAGAACAATCCGTCCGGGAATTCTGCCCCCAAGAAACCAACAGCACCGCAAGTAACTGTTTCGGGTCCCAATACAACTTCAAACGATCCGTACGCCCTGACTGCAAAATCGTATGCGCAAATGTTCAGCAATATTGCGATGCAATTTGCCCCCATGCAAAGTCAAACAGGTACCCAGAATGGAAATGTTTGGGTATTTGAATATACGGCAGGTACACTTACTATAAAATATTCAGCAACGGAAAATTCCGATGGGAGTGTTTTGTGGACAATTACGCTTAATGGCACTGAAGATCAGGTTACATATAATAACTGGAAAGCATTCGAGGCGTTTATTTCTGCTGATGGTAAAAACGGTTACTGGAAAGTGTTTGTAACTAATTCTACAACACTCGAAGGAGAATATACCTGGAGTACTGCGGCGAACGGAACTGTTACCGGAACAATTATTGCTTATACAAATGGAGTTGAAACAGAACGTGCGGTTATCATTGCTAACACAGATGGTTCTGGTGAATTGAATTTTTATCAGAAGGTTTCCGGTGTGACAAATCTGGTGTTAAAGACAAAAATTACATGGCAGACAAACGGTTCGGGAACATGGACAACATATAAGAATGACGGTAGTGTTGAAGCAACAGGCTCGTGGACATAAACTTCTTGTTTGAATTGAAAAAGGGCTGCTCACTTGATCAGCCCTTTTTATTTGTCGAAAACTCTTACTTAATCATCTTCAAAAACTCTTCTTCGGTCAATGTTTTAATTCCCAACTCTTTTGCTTTCTGCAATTTCGATCCCGCGTCGCTTCCGACGATCACATAATCTGTTTTTGAAGAAACGCTTGATCCTGATTTTCCGCCGAGAGATTCGATCTTTTCCTTTGCTTCGTCGCGGCTCATGCTTTCAAGTCCACCGGTCAGGACAAATGTTTTTCCACTTATCGCTGAATTGCCGGAGACTTTTTTCTTCTCCGCTCTCATCTGTACGCCCGCCTTTGCAAGCCGCTCAACCAGTTTTACGGAATGTTTATCCTTGAAAAATCTTACCACGCTTTCCGCGATGCGCGGTCCGATCCCTTCAACAGATTCAAGTTCCTGTTGTGTTGCCTTCTGCAATTTCTCGATTGATGGAAAGTTATCGGCGAGCAGTTTTGCAACCCCTTCTCCCACGAATCGTATGCCGAGTCCGAACAGAACACGATTGAAGGGGAGTTGTTTGCTTGCTTCAATTCCATCCAAAAGATTTTGCGCGCTTTTCTCCCCCATACGTTCAAGGGATGCGATCTGCTGTTTTTTCAGGTCGTAAATGTCGGCGATGTTGTGGATCAACTCCTCTTTTACCAGCAGGTCGATGATTGCTTCACCGAGTCCTTCGATATTCATTGCACGGCGCTGCACAAAATGCTCGATCCGTCCCCGTACCTGTGCCGGACACTCAAAGTTTTCGCAGTAGTACGCTGCTTCTCCCTCCGGCCTGAAGATCTTCGATCCGCATTCCGGGCATTTTGTTGGAAACTTATACGGTGTCGATTTCTTCGGACGCTTTTTTAAGTTTACCCCGCTCACTTTTGGGATGACTTCGCCCCCTTTTTCCACGTACACTGTGTCGCCGATGCGGATGTCAAGATCGTTGATGTAATCTTCATTGTGCAACGTTGCGCGGCTGACCGTGGAACCGCCGACAAAGACCGGCTGAAGTTCGGCAACGGGAGTTATGGTACCGACCCTTCCTACCTGCAATGTGATGTCGTTCAGTATCGTCTCCATTTGCTGAGAGGGATATTTGTACGCTATAGCCCACCGGGGAGATTTTGCAACCGCTCCCAGTTCCTGCTGCTGTGCGAGTGAATCTACTTTGACAACGATTCCATCGATTTCATAGGGGAGTGAATTTCGTTTCGTCCCCCAACTGTCGCAGAATGCTTTTACATCGGCGATTGTTTTACAGAGACGCGTATGCTCGTTGACGACAAATCCGAGTTTCTTTAGCAGCTCCAGATTTTCATAGTGGCTTTTGAGCGGAACATCGTTCGTGCGGAGGAAATAGGTGAAGATGCTCAGGTTCCGTTGGGCAACGATTCTCGAATCCTGATTTTTGAGCGTGCCGGATGTCGAATTCCGTGCATTGATAAAAATTTTCTCTCCCAGTTCTTCCTGCCGCTTATTCATCGCTTCGAAATCTTTTTTCTTCATGAAGATCTCGCCGCGTACCTCGAAATTTTTCGGCAGTCCTTTTCCGGCATTGACGCGTAAAGGAATGGACCGGATGGTCTTTAAATTGTTGGTAATGTCATCTCCCTGCGTGCCGTCGCCGCGGGTAGCTCCCTGAACAAATATTCCGTTCCGATAGATCAGGCTGATGGCAACTCCATCGATTTTCAATTCGGCAACGTAGCGGTATTGTTGATTGCCGAGAATATCTTTCACGCGCCTGTCAAAATCGAGCAATTCGTCTTCGCTGTATGTATTTGCAAGTGAGAGCATCGGCACTTCGTGCGTCACTGTGGGGAATTCTTTTGTCGGCTGCCCGCCGACACGCTGGGAAGGAGAATCCGGAGTGATGAGTTCAGGATATTGCCGCTCGAGGTCGATCAGTTGTTTCATCAACCGGTCGTATTCCTGGTCGGAAATAGTCGGCTGCGAGAGGACGTAGTATTTGTAGTCATGCTTGTGCAGATCGTCCCGCAGTCGTTCTGCTTCTTGTCGGATCTTTATCGGAACAGTCATTGTTTGAGAAAGTCTGAATTGATCTTAACGTTGCGAACGCGTTCCCCTTTTTCACCGAGCGGCGGCAGTTCGGTGCCGTTCAAAATTAGTTTAATCATGGAAGCATCGCTGAGTGAAATGCGGAACTCTTTCTTTGCAATGTATGTACGATATCTTCCTCGGAGCAAATATCCCGTCCGGGGCGGAAGTGAATCGCGGATGATGGTGAGCCACACCGAATCCGATGCGATAAGGCGGAGTACTAATGAATCGGGAACGGGTGTTTTTGCAACGGGAATCTTTTCCAGCGATGCAGAATCGACCGGGGGAGGTTGGTTCTTCGCCTCCTGATCTTTGACAACATCCTGAAACGATGTTTCGGAAACTTGTTGCGACGATTGATCGGCGTTGTACGAATCATAAAAATACAGGGCGAACAGTACCGCGACGGCTGCAAACCCTGTAATCAGGATTGCATGACGAGCCCTCTTTTCTTTTTTGATTTTTTCATGGGTGTCTGCCGGAGGTTCGGCAGGGGCTGAGTGGACATCCTGCTGTTGTGCGATTGTATCGGAATATTTCCGTGTCACCATCACATCATATTTGTACAGCACTTCGGATGCAGGAATGCCGATGGTTTCGGCGTACGATTTAAGAAATGCCCGGACGTACGTTTGCGGCAGCACGTCAAACGCTCCCTGCTCGATTGCCTCAAGATACTTGATGTTGATGCGGGTCTTCCTGGCAATTTCAACAAGCGTGATATTTCGTGATTCGCGTTCTTTTCGTAGTTCGTTTGAAAAAGCGTTCATGCGGTGCCGGAATTAAATTATTTTGGTGTAAGATAAAAAAAATACTGGCGGGCTACAACGGCATAGTACAAAGAATTTCATGCGGCATCCAATACTTCTCTCAGTTTCCTGGACAGTTCTTCGATTTTATACGGCTTTTGCAAAAATCCATCCACCTGTTTTGCAAAATCATCTTTTCCGAGAATGTCGTCACTGTATCCGCTGGAGACAATCACCTTGGAGCGGAGTTTCAACGATTTTATTTTGTGAAACACTTTCTTGCCGCTCATTTCAGGCATATTCAGATCGAGAACGATCAGATCGAATTTGCGACGCTGTGAGAGGAATGATAGTGCCTCCTTGCCGCTGGATGCGACCGTGACATCGTAGCCGAGATCATTCAGCATTGTTTTGAGCGTAATCCTGACAAACTCCTCGTCGTCAACGATAATGATTGATTCGGAACCGCCCACAACCTTCTTCGTAGGTGGAAAATAGACTTCAGATGGTACATCCTTCAGCAACGGAAACGTTAGAGAGAAAGTCGTTCCTTTTTTCGGCTCGCTCGTAAACGATATCGTACCGTTGTGCGATTGAACCACGCCGTACACAACAGAAAGTCCGAGACCTGTTCCTTTTCCCTGTTCCTTTGTTGAAAAGAAGGGAACAAAGATCTGCTGTTGTACCGCTTTCGTCATGCCTATGCCGTTATCGGTGATCTTTACGGTAACACTGGGTTCTATGCGTGTATCAATGGCAGTATCAATAGAGAGTTTACCGCCGTTCGGCATTGCGTCCCGTGCGTTAATGAAGATATTCAACAGCGCCTGCTGGATTTGTCCCTCGTCGCCATTAATAATAGCGGCAGTGGCGGAAAAATTTCTGCTGATGCTGATCAACGGCTTCACGCTCGGTTCAAAGATACGGAGCGTTTCTTCGAGCACATCATGAATGTTGATCGGGTGGAATTCAACGGTAGAACGGCGCGCGAAGGTGAGAAGCTGATTCGTCAACGACTTGCCGCGTGTTGACGCGGTCTCGATGATATCGATGAACGGGTACAATTTATTTTTGGATGTAACCCTTCGTTTCATGATCGATGAAGCACCCATAATGGATGTAAGAATATTGTTGAAGTCGTGGGCAATTCCTCCGGCAAGATTCCCGATGCTGTCTATTTTTTGCGCCTGTATCACTTTCTGCTGAAGTTTCTTTTTTTCTGTAATATCGCGGACAAGGCAGCGCATCAGAACAGGGACGTTATTCTCATCGTAGACGAGTGATGTGTTGACAGAAACATCGAGCAGCGAACCGTCTTTTTTGACCATCTGTTCTTCGCTGCCGCGGATTTCATGCCTGTATTCGAACGCGTTGTCGATCATCTCGTTGATCTGCTTCTGCATTTCTTCCGGGTACAGGCGTGCCAGGGGTTTTCCGATGATCTGCGATTTGTCGTACCCTAACAATTGCGATTCCGTTCTGTTGCAGCTGACAATGATGCCGTATCGGTTGACAATATGGTACATGTCGGGAGAATTTTCAAAAAGGTCAACGTACCGTTCTTCCGACTCTCTCAACTTGTCGAACAGGTGAGCATTGTTGAGTGCCACGCCGATCTGATTGCTGAAAGCGGAAATCAAATTTACTTTGCGGACGGGGAAGAATTCTTTAGCGGTGCTCGCAAGGAGCAGTACTCCTTCGGATTTATCGGCAACTTTCAGCGGAACAGAAACCCATGATCCGATATTGAGGAGTTGAATGTTGGTGTTGAAAAGAATCCCGTCTGTGGCATTTGTCTCTTTGTTTGTCCGCACTTCCGAGGTCCAGTCAAGAAATGTTTTACTCGAAAGCATTTTTTCCGAAAAAAATCCGATCTCGGCGCCGTACGTATTTTTTAACACGAGCCGTTCATTCTGCAGTACGTAGAGCCAGCCGTATTCCGTTTTCAAATTGCTGGCAACGCTCTGCAGGATATTGCTGAAAATGTAGTTGAGATTGATTGATTTACTGACCACCTGAGCAACAGTATTCAACGCTTCAAGTTCGCGCCGCTGCTCCTCCAACTGTCTGCCATACTTGAGAGAAAAATAGACGCTGGCAAAACCGATAACTCCGACAGTGATGATGCTGATGAATTCAAGGAAACCGAGTTCTTTTTGCAGCAGGATGTTCGCTGTGATGATCGTAACCATAATAACCACCACAGCGGTGGAGGCAACAATCTGTGCCTGTTCGACAAGTCCGAGGCTGAATGTGAAGGAGCGAAGGCGTTGGAAGATTCTTTTCATGAACGGAGTCGTACTTAAAAAATTCTATGATCCCAAGGTGCACCGGTAGGATTGTCCCCAAGTATCGTTATTCGACACTCCTGCGCAATTCGCGGGAGCGGCGCATCTTTCCTTCGATTGTTGCGAGAAGCATCTCGGTGTCGATCGGTTTTGTCAGATAGTCGTCCGCGCCGAGTTTTTTCCCGGTACGGATCAGCACATCCTGATCGAGCGCGCTTAAAAATATAAACGGCGTTGTAAGGAACCTGTCCATGGAGCGGAAGCGTTCATAAAATGCAAAGCCGCTCATGTGCGGTTTTGAAAAATTGATGTCGCACAGGACAATGTCCGGTGTCATCGTATCAAGCACGTGCAATCCGTCTTCACCCGAAACCGATGTGAAACAATAATATCCTGCTTCGTTCAAGATATTCTTAATGACTGCGAGAAACGATTCATCGTCATCGAGAACAAGGACCGATCCGTTTGCCTGGAGCGATTGGATTAACTGGAATACTTTCGGTTCGAGTGTGATCTGTTCCTGGTCAGAAATGCGGAATCGTTTACGGATAGACTCGAAGTTCGTGATACCTTTCCGCCATTGGTCCCGGATTGCATTCATATAGCAGCTCATTCGCACTTCGGCTTCGATTTTGTCGTGCTCATCGTGCGTGATGGCAAATGTTTCGCGCATCGAATCGATCCGCATCTGCTCTTCATCCGTAATTGAACCATCTTTCCATATCTCCATCAACAATGTCCGATACGCTTCTTGTGCAGCAGCAGTACGTTTTATTGTTTGTTGATTTTTTGCTGCGGAAGGTACCTCGGCTTTCTTCGGTTGAGGAGCGACACGGGTTGTTTCCGGCGGGGCGGGTTTCTGAATTTCAGGTTTCTTTTCCGGTACAGGTTCCGTTTTTTGAACAACTTGTTTGACCGGGGCGGGAGCAGGCTCTTGTTTTTTCTCGACCGGCTTTTCTTCAACTACTGGTTTAGGTGTCTCGACCAATTTTGCTTCGACTGCAATGCGTTCCGCTTCCTGTCTGGATATCCCTTGCGCCTCCATCAGCGAAATGATACGTTCTTTGTATGCCTTCGCATAGACGTTCTTTGCGTCGAGCTCAACAATCTTGTTGATATACCGCATCGCATCCTCATACTTCGCGTTCTTGATCTCTTTATCCGCACTGCGGAGAAGATCGCTGAGCATTTTTTGTTGATCGTTCATTGATGCGTATCCTGTGTCAATTCTTTCACAACTGCCTCACGTGCGGCGTGCATGGGGAATTCCTGGTGGGTGAACAACTCGAATGCTTTTGCACCCTGTCCTAAAAGCATCTCGACACCGCTGATGACCGTTGCTCCGGCGGCAGATGCAATCTGGAGGAGTGCGGTATCAATTGGGTTATAGACAATGTCGAGCACGATTTGATTTTTCTGAATCTTCACATTGGATGGAAGCGGATGAAAGTTCACCAACGGTTTCATGCCGACCGATGTGGTATTGATGATCAATGCGGCAACTTCCAGTTCACGAAGGGTTGTTTCGTTGTCATTCGTGAAAAAGAACTTTGTCAATTTGAATTTCGGTCCGAATTCTTCCGCTATTTTTTTTGCGTTTTCCAGTGTCCTGTTGACGATCATGATTCTTTTTGGTGCAAAAAATTTTGCTACCGCATAGACTGTTGCACGTGCCGCTCCGCCGGCGCCGAAAATTACAACATGATTGTTCTTAATACTTTCAGCGTAGTAAGCAAGCGAAATATAGACTCCGTGTGCATCCGTATTGTACCCGACAAGCCGCCCCGAGTTATTGACGATTGTATTGACCGCACCGATTACTTTCGCCTCTTCGGATACTTCGTCCACGAGAGGGATGACCTCTTGTTTGTACGGCAATGTGACGTTTGCCCCCCTGAAATTCAACGCCCTCATTGATGCGATAAGGTTCGGCAGCATTTCCAGTGTTACATCCATAACACCGTATGTAAAATCAAGATTTAATTTCTTAAACGCCGTAGTGTGCATCACGGGGGAGAGAGTGTGCGCTATTTTGTGACCGATAATACCGATCATGCGCTGGTGTTCAGAGTGCCTGTGTAGTTTCATAATGCGTAATATAATCGAAAAGAGACAAAAAAACCTAATCAGGGTGATTAGGTTGTGAAAGGAGACTCCGGGGCAGCATAGTTTATGACTGCAGCAAAACGGCGAATTCCTTTATTGATTTCACTCCTTTGAATTCCGTATCCAGTTTTTTCCGCAGCTCCGGATTCAATTTCAACGCCGTCTTGAGTGACTCGACAGCATCAAGGTTTTTTTCCATTACGAACAAAACTTTTGCTCTGCTGTAGAACGAATCGGCAAACGTGTCTTTTAGTTCAATGGACTTGTTCAATGCTTTCAGGCTTTCCTTCAAATATCCCATAAAGAACAACGTATCGCCGTAATCGTACCACGCCTCATAATTTTCCGGCGCGAGTTGGACAACCATTTTATAACTTAGAATACATTCCTTGTATTTGCCAAGATTGAATTCGGCGTCCGCTTTTGCATACCAGAGGTCAGGATACTCCCTGCAGATCTCAAGCGCCCTGTTGTAATCGGTGAGTGCTTTCCTATATTGTTCCATTGAATCGTAGCAGCTGCCCCGTCCGAAATACGATTCGTAGTGCTTACTGTCGTATTTGATCGCCAATGAAAAACATTTGATTGCTTCCTGCAAGTTGCCAAGTTCTTCATACGCATTGCCAAGGTTATGCAGTGCGGGTACATCTTTCGGTTCAAACCGGAGTGTCTGTTTGTAACATTCAATGGACTGATCCAATTTTCCCAACAGTGCAAGAACATTCCCTTTGTTATACCACGCTGCGGGAAAGTCTTCTTTAATTGCAAGAGCCATATCATAACTGTCAATCGACCGCTCGTGCTGTCCGAGTCTGTTCAGAACTATACCACGGTTGTACCACGCATTAAGGTTATAGGGATCAAGATCGATGTGCTTGTCATAACATTGCAGCGATTCTTCAACTCTATCCATAAGATCATAACAGAACGCAAGTTCAAACCATACGTCGGGATTTTCAGGGTCTTCAGTCTTTAAGAAGAGGAGTATCTCAAGCGCCTCGTCAAGCCGTTCCATCTTTTCAAGAATCACAGCTTTATTCAATAACGCTTCACCGTCTCCGGGATTTAGGATTAATGCTTGTTCAAAATCCTGAAGCGCTTCTTGGTTCCGATTTGAATTATCGAGCGTAATTCCCCGATTTATGAACAGATCACTGTCGTTGGGATTCAAATGGATGGCGTGATCATAACAAGCCAATGCTTCCTCATATCGGAACAGATTATTCAGAATCATCCCTTTTCTCATCCAACTGTCCGATGAATAGGGGGCATATTCTACCAATTGAGAGGCAAATTCGAGTGCTTCTTCGTACTTTTCCTTTTCAAAATAGAAGTTGATGATCTGCTCCAAAGCTTCAATATTTTTCAGTCCATTACCGCCGCGTCGTAATAATTCCTTGTAACGTTCAATATCGTCGTTTTTATCACGCCGGGGTGAGGAGTCACCCTCAAAATCATCATCAAAATTGTCGTGGTCGAATGTGGACATCGAGAATTGCGGTTATTGTTGAAAGGGATTACTCTGTTTCAATTAACAAAAAAAGGGGGGTGAAGTCAATAATTCCATTGTTAACAATTAATTTTCTATGAAAAGTGTCGAAAATAAACGAAATTGTCATTGTTTGCTTTTCCTTAAATCGGTGATTACCTTTGTCTCAACCAATACTTGAAGGGATTTCGTGACTCACCAAAAAATAAAAATAAGTAGAACTTCTTCCACATTGAATGACGTTCCAATGCCAGCGTATGCAACTCCCGGTTCTGCTGGGATGGATATATATGCAGCTGTTGAAACAGTATTGAAGATACAACCGGGTGAAACAGTGTTGGTTCCGACCGGGTTTTCCATTGAACTGCCAATTGGGTTTGAAGCACAGATTCGACCCCGCAGCGGGTTGGCAATTAAAAACAGCATCGGAATTATGAATTCACCCGGGACGATTGACTCAGATTATCGCGGTGAAGTGAAAATTATCGTCACAAATTTCGGGAACAATGAATTTACCGTTAAACGAGGAGACCGCATCGCACAAATGGTGATTGCAAAGTACGAGCGGATAGAATGGGAGGAGGTGCAGCAACTGTCAGGCACAACACGAGGGGGCGGCGGTTTTGGAAGCACCGGTATTTCACAAACCTAAATGAAAAAACATATGCCACGACATAAAAAAATTGTTGAACAAACGGTGATCGAACAGATTGAACCAGCACCGACACCCGCTTCATCTCTCGACGTTGTCGTAATCACCGCCGGATTGGTACTGTTGGTTGTACTCCTCTACACACTTGAAGCTTTGGTATCACCGATCCTGGTTGTGGGAATAATCATCGCATTACTTTATCCTCTTCGCGAGAACAAGGTGGCAAAGAATATTATGTTCTTATCAAGCGGATTGTTTGTGATCTGGTTTATGTACACCGTTGAAGAGATCCTTGCGCCGTTCGTCCTCTCACTTTTTTTTGCATACCTGCTCCATCCGATCGTCACACGACTGGAGACTTCATGGAAAATTCCTCGCTGGACCTCGGCTGTGTTTATTATCTGCTGCGTGATCGCGCTTGTCATTGTTCTTCTTGTCCTCGGCTTACCGCATATTGTTGCGCAATTTGAAGGGATACTTCAATCGATTGGCGTGATTTCTACCCAATTTGTGGAATGGGTGCTGGATGGCAGGTTCATAAAAGTACTGCAGAAGTACGGGATACAATCGGATCAGCTTCGCAGCATGCTGACCAACACAATAGCGCCGCGTGTGGAAGATATTCTGAAGGGATTACTCAAAGGAACGTTCGGTATCGTGAGCGGATTACAGGTATTGGTCAGCGGCATCGTCAACATTGTTATCATTCCGTTCTTGACATTCTTCCTGCTGAAGGATTTTCCGCTCGTCCGTCACCGCGTAAAAATGATGATACCGAAAAAAAGGAGGGAGCAGTCGATACAATTTTATCACCGTGTCGATCAGATCCTCGGGCGGTATATTCGCGGCACGACGATCATTGCGATATTTGACGCGTGCGTTGTCTCCGTCGGACTGACGATCATCGGGATCCCGTATCCGATCGTTCTCGGCATCCTTTCGGGATTGCTATTCTTCGTGCCGTACTTCGGATTTATCACGATCTTGTCGGTGTCGGCATTTGTCGCATCGCTCAGCATGGGTACACTTGCGCTGCCGGTGATTTCGACGGTATCGTTCCTGGCAGTACTGCATATTATCGAAGTGTATGTGCTGACACCGATGCTCATTGGCGAAAAAATAGGATTGCATCCCGTCGTGCTCATCCTTTCACTGTTTCTGTTCGGATATTTTCTTGGGTTCATCGGATTGTTGATCTCGATCCCCGCAGCGGCGATCATTATCGTTTCCATCAAAGAGTGGGAAACGAACAGGAAAAAAGAATTACAGCTTGAAGGCGAAGTATAGTATGCCGGGAATACTTTATCTCGTTGCGACGCCGATTGGAAACTTTGCGGATATGACGTTCCGTGCGATTGAAGTTTTGAAGAGCGTCGATCTTGTCGTCTATGAGGAACGAAAAGAAGGGAGCAGGCTGCTTCGTCACTTTGGAATTGAAAAACCGGTGGAGAGCTTGAATGAGCACAACGAATCGGCGGCAACATTTATTATCTTGGATAATTTGAAGAGCGGGAAGAACATTGCACTTGTTTCCGATTGCGGAACTCCGGTTTTTTCCGATCCCGGGCAGTTGTTGGTCAGGAAGGCTGTCGCGCAAGGGATCAAGATCGTACCGATTCCCGGCGCATCATCTCTGATGCCGGCGCTCACCGTTTCAGGATTTTCTATTGATCAGTTTGTCTATTATGGATGGCTTTCTCCCAAACGTCCGCGGCGCATTGCGGAGTTGCAGCAGCTTAAACGCGAGCAGCGGACAATCATTCTTATGGATACACCGTACCGGCTTGTTCCGCTCCTGAAAGATATCGCTGAGGTGTTCACAAATACCCGCCGGCTGTCCATCGCATTCAATTTGACGATGTCCGACGAAGAAATTTTTCACGGTACCGCACCGGAACTTGCGAGCCGATTCGAGAAAGAGGAACGAAAGGGGGAGTTTGTGGTTGTAATAGAAGGGAAAGGGAAGTAAAATTTCCTACGAATCTTCACAAATTTTCACGAACGATAAAAGATGAAAGAACAGAATCAAATTGATTTAGTGAAAGATCTATTCCATTTGATTCTCAAAGACTCTTGACGATTCAATACAAAACTCGAAAATTGAAAAAAGAATACAAAGCAGATTTAATAGCATATGAAAGTATTCTGATAGAATTGAAGGCTCAAGAGCGCCTCACCAAGAATGATGAATCACAATTGTTGAACTACTTGAACGTCACTGATTTGCAAATTGGCTTGCTTATAAATTTTGGAAGTAAAAGTGCCCTTGAATGGAAACGAATGATTTTGACGAAATGATCAACTATATATTCAGAATCATTTTTTGTGACGATTCATGCAGATTCGTGGGGAAGCAAAGGATCTGAAAATGAAATCTCTTCAGCTTACATATCAGCATTTTCGTGCGCCAGAAATTTACGGCGATCATTGGTTCAATTCCGAACCGCTCTCCATCCGTGAACTGCATGGGAGACCTGCGCTGTTGTTTTTCTGCGACCGGTATTCTCCGCAGTCGCAGCAGTTGGTTCCGCTCATCAACGGATTGCATGCGTTGTACTACGAATATGGATTGACCTGCATCGGTATTCATTCTCCCGAATTTGATTTCGGCAAAGATCCGAAGAGGATCGAACAGTGGATTAAGAAAGATCTGGTTCTCTTCCCGTTACTCACGGATAATCAACATCAAATCACCGATGCGTACCGCATCACAACGCTACCTTCGATATGCCTGATTGATAACAAAGGTGATGTGTACGAAATTATGGCGAGGTCGTTCACTCCGGAACGGATAGAACGATCAGTGCAATTTCTTCTCCGGCAGTCGGGATATAGAGGAGAACTTCCCATACTGTTAAACCCGGCAGTCGATACGAAATATCTGATGGCAGGAGATGTGGTGCGGGAGATCTTTACCGGATATCGCCACGGGGCGCTTGGCAACCCGGAAGGATACAATCCCGAACTGGCATCGCAGTACGTCGATCCTCATATCTATTTCGACGGAAAATTTTACGCGCACGGTATTTGGCGTGCAGAACGGAATGCATTCATTTCCGAAGGTCCAGCGAAAGAGGAGTATCTTATCTGCAGGACCGAAGGAGATGAAACGAGCATCCTTGTCAGCAGTGAGACCAAAGCGACCGTAAGGATTGAAATTGACGGTGAACCGCTTCGCATCGTGAACATCGGCGACGACGTGCAAAAGGATAAGCAAGGGCACACGTACATCACCGTTGACGAACCGAAACTCTTTTCGATTCTCAAACGGAACAACTCAGAATCTCACACATTAAAATGTTCGCCGCTTTCATCCGGCGTGAGTTTTTACATGCTCACATTTGAGACGCGATCGCAGGAATATTCCCCTATCGAAGAATCGTTTCGCAACAACTGACAATAGCACATGACAACCCGCGTTACTTCTCTGTTCAACATTCAATTTCCAATTATACAAGCTGGAATGGTCTGGGTATCCGGATGGAAATTGGCGACTGCCGTTTCCAATGCCGGCGCACTCGGTCTCATCGGTTCCGGTTCCATGAAACCGGATCTGCTTCGTGAGCATATTCAAAAAGCGCAAGCAGCAACCAAAAAACCGTTCGGCGTGAACATTCCGCTGCTTCGCGGCGATGTCGAAGATCTGATCACGGCGGCGTTGGAGGAAGGAGTGAAAATAATTTTTACATCGGCGGGGCATCCGGGAAGACATTTAGAAAAATTAAAATCGAAAGGATGCATTGTTGTCCATGTTATCGCCAATGTGAAGCAGGCGCTGAAAGCGCAGGAAGCCGGATGTGACGCGGTCGTTGCCGAAGGATTCGAAGCGGGGGGGCACAACGGCGTTGATGAAATCACAACACTTGCTCTCGTTCCTCAGGTTGCTGATGCAGTGAAAATTCCGGTCATCGCTGCCGGCGGAATTGCGGACGGACGAGGGATGGCGGCTGCATTTGCATTGGGTGCAGAAGGAGTTCAGATTGGTACTCGCTTTGCTGCTACGGTTGAATCTTCGGGACATGAATTCTACAAACAAAAAATTGTCGAAGCAGGTGATGGTGCAACAGTGTTGACGTACAGGAATATTGTCCCGCTCCGTGCAATGAAAAGTCCATTCATGACTCAGGTGCAGAAAGAGGAGAACGAAAAAGGGATGACGCGCGAACGGATGATGGAACTGCATGCCCGTGGACGCGAACGGAAAGGGATCTTCGAAGGAAACTGGGAAGAGGGAGAATTGGAAATGGGACAGAGTTCGGGGTTGGTGAAGGATATTATTCCAGCGGCGGAAGTGGTAAGGAGAATGATGAGAGAATATAGAGAGACGTTGACAAAAATAAATACGCATCTCAAGGTAACAAGATAACCACCAAACACTCCCCCGATATTTTGAAATTACTGATTTCTACTTCCCTAAAATCTTCATACATTCATCTGTCATATTAGTAGTGCATAACTAATTCTTGCTTTTCTTAAAAGTCTTTTCAGAAAGAACAAAGGAACCATTATGATTAATAAACCAGTGAACGCGGTGACTGCATGTCTGTTGTTAATATCTCAGTTCCTATATTCACAAGAAATTTCTATTACAGACTTTAGAATACCAGAATCCAAGTATCAACGACTCATCGGCAGCCTCAATGGATATTTTTCTCAATCTTCAGATACTAGTACAGGTCAGAAAACACGTTTCTCTCGTGGTAATTCGGTAAATTCAAATTTCAATTTTTTATACAGATCAATGAATGAGGATCATAATTTTTCTGTGGATGCTTCTCTCTACGGTTCGATGCGCAATAACTCAGCAGATTTAGGATGGAACAATTTCTATTATGAAAGCAGAGGGGAGGGATATTACTTGGATTTCGCTACTGAGTACCAGACCTTTGTAGCACCAAATGATATTTTTT
>JBFMFY010000020.1:0-49888 GCA_040751955.1 Bacteroidota bacterium | reverse complement strand
AGCAAAGCAGGATTTGTAGAAGGAAATGGAACAACGAATGCGCCCAAAGAATACTCATTTACAGATTCAAAACTTAACGCCGGAAAGTATTCCTACCGCTTAAAACAGATTGACCGTGACGGTAAGTTTGAATATTCACAATCCGTAGAAGTAACAATTGCCAACGTGCCCAAAGAATTTGCACTGGAACAAAATTATCCCAATCCGTTCAATCCTTCGACAATGATCAATTACCAGTTACCAATGACCAATCATGTTACACTAAAGGTTTATGATGCGATTGGAAGAGAAGTGGCAACGCTGGTGAATGAAGTGAAAGAAGCGGGAAGTTATACAGTGCAATTTGATGGAACAAAACTTTCCAGCGGTATTTATTTTGCACGGCTGCAAAGCGGTGAGAAATCGCAGGTGAAAAAATTGATGCTGATGAAATGAGTTCCGTGTTTATTGCTAAAGATGACATCTTTCTAAGAGATGTCATCTTTTTTATAATCACAAAAACAGTTAACTATTGGAAAAATTCAAATGAAAAAAGTATTATTGATGAAAGAATTTTTAGAAATCCTGCCGGTTCCATGAAATCGAACCGGTGGGATTGTATTTAAAAACTCCATTGGGAGGGCGCATGGAACAATTGTTCCTATCGAAAAAAACCGTTCAACGAGAGATTGTTAAGAGACAATTTTCCTTCTTCATCATAATTCTTGCATGTTGCATTGCAGCCGTAATAACTCTTTTACCACAGCAGGCATTTGCTCAAACAGCAACGCAACCTTCCGGAAGCGGCACCCAAGCCGATCCATATTTAATATCATCGCTTAATGAGCTGTATTGGATTACACAAAGCTCTGGGGCTTGGTCTTCGTATTTTAAGCAAACAGCTGATATTGACGCATCATCAACTTCAACGTGGAATTATGATTCCTACTACGGACAGTATCTCGGGTTCAGTCGCATTGGCACGTTCGCCACAAAATTCACCGGTCAGTATGATGGCAATGGGCACATCATTTCAGGTTTATACATGCATCGCTACAGCACTGAAGAATCAATGTTTGGAATGTTTGGCGCAGTTGCTGGTGAGATAAAAAACCTGGGCGTCATAAACGCAAACATTACCGCATACATCACCGTTGGCATAGTAGTGGGATATGTAGAGTATGGAACCATCAGCAACTGTTACTCAACCGGAACAATCACAGCAAACGGGGGTAAAGGTGGCGGGCTTGTAGGACAGAATTATTCAGGGACGATTGTGAACTGCTACTCCTCCGCTTCAGTTGTTTCAAACAGTGGATATTTGGGAGGATTGGTTGGTGAAAGTGATGGCGGAAATATCTCCAACAGTTATGCCACCGGATCCGTAACAGGTGGCGATGGCGGCAATGGGGGAATTGGTGTTGGTGGGTTGGTGGGTTATATGTATGGACCAATCAGCAATTGTTATGCTACTGGTCCTGTATCCGGTTCTGCTGTGGGAGGATTGATTGGAATTGGCGATCAGGGGAATTTGGTCAATTGCTTCTCAACTGGAGCAGTATCTGGGAATAACACAGGTGGATTGGTATCGTTTGGACATCAACACAGTCCCGGTTATATAACTGTCAGCAATTCATTCTGGAATACAGATTCCTCCGGTCAATCCACAAGTGACGGAGGAACCGGCAAAACGACTTCCCAAATGAAAACGCTCTCCACGTTTACGAATGCGGGATGGGATTTTACAAATTACTGGAAGATGGATGGAATTACGAATGACAGTTATCCGTTTGTAATTTGGCAAACACAGGACACAACCGGTACAGCCCCGTCTGGAAGCGGAACTTCAGGCGATCCGTATCTCATAATTAAGTTAGCAAATCTCAAGTGGGTTTCAGATCATTCTTCATTATGGAGTGCATACTTCAAACAAACGGCAAATATCAATGCAGAATTCACTTCAAGCTGGAATTCAGGAAACGGATTCACGCCGATTGGAAATTCTACGACAAGTTTCACTGGCACATACAACGGCGACGGATATACCATCAGCGGATTAACCATCGCCAGAAGCAGTGAAGATAATGTCGGACTCTTCGGAAAGATTTCAAGTGCGACTGTAAAGAAAGTTTTCCTTACAAACGTGAGCATCACCGGAATCAATTATGTCGGCGCTCTTGTCGGCTTGAATTACAATTCAACAATAGATAGCAGTTCTTCTTCCGGATCAGTGTACGGCGGCAGTTATGTCGGCGGGCTTGTGGGACAATCTGAATTCAATTCGCAGGTTCGGTATTGTTACTCTACCGTTAATGATTCGGGCGGTGTAGCAGTTGGCGGTCTTGTGGGGATGAATTACAACGGTTCAACAATCAGCAATTGTTACGCAACCGGAAGTGCTGAAGGAACGAACAACGTCGGCGGTCTTGCCGGAGCGATTGCTGTGAATGCTGTTATCAGTAACAGTTTCAGTACCGGTAGTGTTAGCGGCAGTGCTCTTACCGGCGGACTTGTGGGAGGCAGCAGCAATGGTTCAAGCGCCACAAACAGTTTTTGGGATACGCAAACGTCTGGTAAATCAACCAGTGCCGCAGGTACAGGCAAAGCAACTTCTGAAATGAAAAACGCCGTAACGTTTCTCGATGCCGGTTGGAGTAACTCTCTTTGGAACATCGGCGATGGCGTCAACTCGGGATATCCTTATTTAGATTGGCAGAACACAAACGGCACAGCGTTGATGTCTTCCATTATGCCTTCGGGAAGCGGTACATCGGGCAATCCGTATCTTATCGCCACACTTGAAAATCTTTATTGGGTCACGCAAAATTCAAGTTCGTGGAGTTCGTATTTCAAACAAACAGCGAATATTGATGCGTCCTCCACTTCATCGTGGGATGGCGGAAGCGGCTTCATTCCCATCGGCAACGGATCGCCGTACTTTACCGGAACATACGACGGACAGGGGTACACTATTTCCAATTTGTTCATTTCACGAAGCGGAGGTATTGGCGGATTGTTTGGTTACGCAACGGGTGGAACTTTAAAAAATATTGGTTTGACGAATTTGAATTTTACGGGCCAACAGCGTATCGGCGGCGTTGCAGGATATATTTCCGATGTAATAATTAACAACTGCTACTCGACGGGAACAATCAGCGCCAGCGGGGGTTTCGATGTCGGTGGGCTTGTCGGCAGAAACGAAAATTCAACCATCAGCAACAGCTACTCATCAGTTAGTATCAGCAGCACCAGTTTTTATGTTGGCGGACTTGTAGGAGCCAACAATGGTTCTTCAGCATCAATTACGAATTGCTACGCCACTGGAAGTCTGAATGTGAACACGAACGATGTCGGCGGTCTTGTCGGCGTCAATCAAGGATCAGCGCAGATAAATTACAGTTACGCCACAGGAAATGTCGATGCAGGAGGCGGGTTTCAGGTCGGAGGTCTTGTCGGCGAAAATAACAGCGCTACAATCAACAATTGCTATGCTGCCGGCAATGCAACAAGCACAGTGTTCTATGTCGGCGGGCTTGTGGGATTGAATACAAGCTCAGCGACAATCACCAATTCATACTCAAAAGGAATTCCGAGCGGAAGCACCGCTGGCGGACTTGTTGGATTGAACAGCAGTTCTACCGTGACCAACTGTTTTTGGGATACGCAGACATCAGGAACATCAACCAGTTCAGGCGGAACAGGGAAAACGACTGCGCTCTTGAAAAGCCCGGATACGTATGCCATCGCGGGATGGGATTCTTCGTATTGGTATAGAGAGCCGGATCAAAGTTTTAACTCTGGATATCCTTATCTCAAGTGGCAAAATACGAGTGGTACACCATTATCGTTACAGCTTGTTCAGCCGTCAGGAAGTGGAACATCCGCAGATCCGTACCTCGTCGCAAATCTCAATAATCTCTTCTGGATTACACAAAACAATTCTTCGTGGAATAAGTACTTTCAACAAACTGCGGATATAAATGCTGCTCAAGATACAAGCTGGGATGGGGGCAATGGATTTTCTCCGATTGGAAATTCTTCAACACAATTTACCGGAACGTATGATGGAAACGGACATACGATTTCAAATTTGTTTGTAAACCGAAGCAGTACAAACACTGTCGGTATGTTTGGATACATTTCCGGCGCGACAATAAAAAACCTCAAACTCAGCAATGTGGATATTACAGGCAGTACATACGTTGGTGGAATTGCGGGATGGAGTTACACCTCGAGCATTGACAGCAGTAGTGCAGGGGGAAACGTAAGCGGCAGCGGCGTAGTCGGCGGACTTGCGGGCTTCAACGATTACAATTCCCAAATCAGATATTCGTATTCAACAGCAACCGTCACCGGCGGAAATTCTGCAGGCGGAATTGCTGGGTTGAATTACAACGGTTCCACAATCAGTCGAAGTTATGCTACGGGCAGTGTAAGTATTACTGCTTATAATGCAGGCGGAGTTGCAGGCGCGAACGTAAATTCAACTATAAGCAACTGCTACAGTACCGGAAATATAAATGGTAATAACAATATTGGCGGACTTGTCGGTAGTGATGAAAGCGGTGCGGTCGTAAGCAACAGTTATTCAACAGGAAGCGTTACCGGATCATCTTCGGTTGGCGGTTTGGTTGGAACGACTGTCAGTTCTACTGTGAGTAATAGCTTCTGGGATACGCAAACATCCGGTCAGTCAAGCAGTGCGGGGGGCACAGGAAAAACAACTTCTACAATGAAAACTCTTTCAACGTTTGCGATCACCGGTTGGGATTTCTACGGAACCCCTGTCTGGAATATTGGCAACAGCAGAAACAACGGCTATCCATATCTGCAATGGCAATATCCCTCGGATGCAACGCAAGGTTTGCCTTCGGAAATTTCTGCATTTCCAGACACGGCAAATCTTCAGATTTGGCTGCGGGCAGACGAAGGCGTTGCTGCAGAAGGAGGGAATGTTTTGGCGTGGTACGACCGCTCCGGCAATAATCATTATACGCAGCAGAATGCTTCTGCAAACCAACCTTCTTTTGTAAGCGCAGTTGTTAACGGGTACCCAGTTGTTCGATTTAATGGTTCAACGGGATATTTGCCTTTTGTATCGAATTGGGATTTCTTGGTTGGAACCAATTACACTATTTTTGTTGTAGAGGCGAGGTCTTCGAATAAAACAAACAACTATTGCATCGGAGGATCAACAACCGTATTGAACAGTGCGATTCATCTCGGGTACCGGAATGATTCCACAGTAACGTTCGCACAATATGCAAACGATCTTGATGTTTCGGTTCCAAAATATACCTCTCAAGAATTCACCGTGTACACTTTTCAACTAAGCAGCGCCGGACACGCCATCTATAATAATGCCGGTTTGCTTGCCTCTAACAGCAACACCAATCCTTTTGTATCGCTGAATGACATAAGTGTCGGACGCTCATTCGGTACCGCATATTATGGAGGAGATATTGCGGAAGTTATTATCTACAGTTCTGCGTTGTCATCAAACAACAGAAACACAATTGAAAATTACCTTCTTCAGAAATACAATATTGCAACAACTGAGCCGACAATCGCTTCAAGCGCAGCAACAACAATTCCCAGAGTGGGATCAGCCGTGCTGCACTGGACGAATGGCAGCGGCGCTTCGCATATTGTTCTTTTGAAACAAACCTCGGCTGTTGATTCAATTCCCTTAGACGGAACATCGTACAGCGCAAACCCGGTATTCAGATACGGTTCACAAATCGGGAACGGTAATTATGTTGTTGCAATTACTTCCGGCGCAGAAGGTGCGCAGGATTCCGTTACAATAACCGGCTTGCAAGCGAACACGAATTATTATTATGCGGTGTATGAATATAACGGCTCCGCGGGAGTAGAAAACTACCTTACCTCTTCCTCCCTCACGGGAAACTTTACAACACTAGATCACAGTTTTTCCACCACGCTTTCTTTCGATGGCGTGAACGATTCCGTTTATTTGCCGGTGGTAACATTGAGCACCAGCTTTGCGAGCACAATAGAACTGTGGGTGAAAGCAACTGACACATCCGGTTCAAATATATTCCATTCCTTCGCATACGATGATTATGATTTCAATGGTGTTTTTGATGGTTATGAAGATTATTACTCCTACGATGTAAATATCCACAATGGTAATTTTGAATTTACTTTTTCTGGTTATACAAATGTGGATGGAAGTTTTGGTGGAACATTAATTACAACAACAAACATCATTCCGAATACGTGGTATCACGTTGCTGTTATTATCAATGTTGGTTATGGGCAAGTATCTCTCTATGTGAATGGAGTGAATGAAGCTTCCGGAGCAGGTCCACAATTCTATAACGATCCCACGCAAGGGTATTGTTCGATAGGCAGCGCTTATGGTCTTTCAGCATTCGGAGGTGCAATTGATGAAATACGAATCTGGAACGTTGCAAGGAGTCAATCCGAAATTATGAACAATAAAGATGAAGAATTGAGCGGCGGCGAAAGCGGTTTAATCCACTATTGGAAGTGCAACGAAGGTTCGGGAACGACAATCGCCGATGCGGTTACTGCCGGTTCGGTTACAGGAACGTTGCACAATGGCGTAGCGTGGGATAATTTTAACGGTACACCGCTACCTGTGGAGTTAGTATTTTTCACGGCAACAACGAAACAGAATAATGTTGAATTGAAATGGAGTACGGCAACTGAGGTGAACAATTATGGATTTGAAATAGAAAGAACAGTTATCAGTTATCAGTCATCGGTAATCAATTGGAGTAAAGCAGGATTTGTTGAAGGGAGTGGAACAACGAATGCGCCCAAAGAATACTCATTTACAGATTCAAAACTTACTGCAGGAAAGTATTCCTACCGCTTAAAACAGATTGACCGTGATGGTAAGTTTGAATATTCACAAACCGTTGAAGTAACGATTGCCAACGCGCCGAAAGTGTTTGCGCTGAAACAGAATTATCCCAACCCGTTCAATCCTACTACAGTGATCAGTTATCAGTTACCAGTGAACAGTCACGTTACGTTGAAAGTGTATGATGCAATTGGAAGAGAAGTGGCGACGCTTGTGGATGAAGTGAAAGAACCAGGCACATATTCTGTTCAGTTCAACGGAGCGACACTGTCGAGCGGTATATATTTCTACACGCTTCGGGCGGGAAATTTTTCCACGACGAAGAAGTTAATGCTGGTAAAGTAATGGAGTCCGATTTCTTCCGCGAGTCGAAGGCAAATCGCAGGTGCGGAATGCAATCTCGAGTCGCAAACGTATTTCGTTCTGAATCTGAGTATCAATTTTTTAGCATTGACAACCGGTGAGCGGTACATTACATTAAAGTAATCTTCATTCGGCTTCCGCAAGGAACACCGCACATCCTATGGGAGAAACGGGAATGAATGAGGACAACAAAAGTAAGCGCAGCGGGTAACACCGTTTGCGCTTTTTTATTGTGATCGATAAATCTTACGGTGAAATACCGATACGGGCGTTGACGAGAATACGGGCACGGTGATTGATAGGGACAAACGGCGTCACTTCAATACCCGCATTCACTCTATTGGTAATACCCCATTTGAACATCCGTTCCAATGCCTGCACTGCGTCGAACATCAACGAGAGAGCAAACCCACCCCCTTTGCTCGATACATCAATCGGTGTACTGACACCGAATGTACCGATGCCGATGTTGAACGGGTACGGTTTTCCCGTTTCTCCGTCCAGGTAGCTGATTCGAAGCATCGCGCTTGCATTGCCGTATGAGATGGTGTCTCTCTTCTCGGTATCAAAGAGTACTTTTGGGATACCGAAAAAGAATGCACTCTCAAAACGGTTTCCTTTGGTGCGATAGTACCATGTTTGATGTGTCCGCGATCTCCGTTCGTACTTCGTGAATTCCTCGTCCGGTGTCACTTGCACTTCGATCACCGACCAATTCGGAAGCGAATCGAGATAGATATCAATCGTATCGATCTTACGCGGGTTGATAAAATTAAAGGTCATGATTCGTTCAGCGATCGATCGCATCATGTCACGTTCGATGTCTGACGTTGGCTGGGGCGGAAACGTGAAGGCATATTGTGTGTACTTGTCAAAGAGTGAACCTTCGCGAGTGTAGATTGATGTTGTGACCTTGACAAATTGAGGTCCGTGCGCCGGCAGGATCTTGCTTCTGTCGAATCCGATCTTAACGGAGTGCAATTCGTTGGATGAATACGGTACGGCATCTTGCATCGATTTGCCGCCGGGATGTGTACTGTTGACGTACTCCTCGATCGGAAGAAGGTGGCGTTCAAACGATGATGTATCGGATTGGCTCCGTGCGATCACAATGAGAAGAAAGAATGAAGCGATTGTTCGAGTAGATTTACACATGGTCTTCCTCGAGATGATTGCGCCGGTATGTTACGGCAATCGTTTGCAAGATGCAAGAACAGCCCTGAGTGTGCCTGGCGATTTGGACGCATGCGGCGGGGTTGCCCGATGTTTTCTGTATCACATCTCTTGCAATGAAGCAGTGCGGATGAAGCGAAGTTTTTTTATATTTTGTCAGGGGAGAATCGACAATACAACGAAAGGTATCCATGAAATATTTCGGCACTCTGTTCATTCTCTCTGCAATGCTGCTGCAGGCTCAGCAGGAACAATTCAAATCAATTCACCAGCAGGAATGGGAATTCTACCGCGACCATCCTGAACTTGTCGGCACATCTCTACCTATCTTACCACTGGCAAAGCGCAGCGATCTGTCCGATGTACAGACATTGAAGACATTAGTTTACGGTTTCCATCCGTATTGGCAGGATCTAAGCCAATCAGAAAAAAACTATTATTTCAGCCTCCTTACCCATGTGGCGTATTTCAGTGCGGATATCGACACTGCAACGGGCGGTTTCAAATCGACACACAACTGGGCAACAGCAAATGTTGTCACTTTGGCAAAGCAGTACGGAAAGAAAGTGCATCTGACACTCGTGTTATTCGAAGGACATTCCGGGCTTCTCAACAGCACGACAAAAAAGAACGCACTGATCCAGAATACCATTGCACAATTGAAAGTACGGAATGCCGATGGCGTGAATATCGATTTTGAAAGTATGTCCGAGTCCGTGCGAGTGCCGTTCCGGGACTTCATGAAACAATTCGGCGATTCGTTGAAAGCACACGGGTATGAATTTGTGATCGAACTTCCTGCTGTGGATTGGTCAACGGGATCCGACGGGATCGGCATCTTTGACGCCACATTCTATTCAACTGTCAATCCTGTGGTTGACCACTATTTTGTGATGTTGTATGCATACTGGTATTCCGGCAGTTCCACCGCGGGACCGAACGCGCCGCTGCAATCATCAGCTGTAACATCTTCCTGGCACGTTCTCCGCAGCATCAATACGATTCTTGCGAGAGGATGCCCTTCAAATAAATTGATAGCCGGATTTCCAAACTACGGAAATGACTGGCCCGTGGTCAGCAATGCGCGGATGGCTGCTACGACCGGGTCGGGTTCGTCGCGCACATATACGGTGGTGAAGAATGAATATCTCGATACGATTCCTGCCTCAAACAAATTCTTCGATGCAACATACAACTCTCCGTGGTATCGGTATCAAAGCGGTGCAACATGGCGGCAGGTGTGGTATGAGGATTCGCTCAGCTGGGCGCGGAAATTTGATTCGATCAAGACAAAAAATATTGCGGGAACAGGAATGTGGGCGTTGGGATATGACGGCGCTGAACCGGAATTGTGGGGAGCGCTGAAGAATGCCTTCACGTCATCGCCGAATCCCGCGTTTACATCGCTCGACAATTTTGAGAATGGTGCGGGACATTTCAACACTGTTCCTACATTCAGCGGAACGACCGTGGGAATTTCTGCGGCGTCAACATCCGCATACACCAACGACTTTGCCAATAACGGCTCAGGCTCACTGCAGGTGGTGCTGAAGGATAATACCTCGAGTACATCGGATTGGACGGTGCGTCACCTTTCGGGGAGTGGCACAGCAGCAAATAATATTTCATTTTCAACGACAGGATATTTCGGATTCTGGATGAAGAGTGTGGCGACCCCTTCCGCCGCGCAGGTTGCATTATCGGTGGATGATGGCGCAGGAGGAACGTTGATCTCTGCGAAACAGAATGTGAACAACGATGGAGCGTGGCATCTGTACGAATGGAATCTTGCTGATACATCATGGACGATCCTTGCAGGTTCCGATTCCGTTTTAAATGGACCGACGGCGACACTCGATGCGTTGATGTTCTACGCACCGAACGCTTCACCTGATTGGACATTCTTCATTGACGATGTAAGCCACAATCCTTCCGGCACACTCCCTGTGCTGCCGCAGAAAGAAAAAAATATTCCCGTCGCATTCGTGCTGGAACAGAATTTTCCCAATCCATTCAATCCGACCACAATAATACAATACAGCGTAGGGACGGATGCCCATTCGTCCAATACCAATACGCACGGGCGGGTGTCAGCGCCTACCTATACAACATTAAAGGTTTATGATGCGATTGGAAGAGAAGTGGCAACGCTTGTGGATGAAGTAAAAGCACCCGGCGCCTATTCGGTTCAGTTCAACGGATCGGCACTGTCGAGCGGGATATATTTCTACACGCTTCGGGCGGGGAGTTTTTCCGCAGCGAAGAAACTGGTGCTGATGAAATAAACCACCCCCTTCATCCCCCTCCTTGTCAAGGAGGGGGAAGGGGGTGGTTCTTGAATTCTTCAATCCCTTCTCTGCCGCCTCCCTCCCATTTGTTGGCGGCGCTCTTTCTTCAATTCCTCATACTTCTTTTTCTGTTCATTCGTCAGCAGGGCATCAATTTTCTTGTCTGTGTCGTTCATAAGCGACATCATTTTTTCTCTCATAGTTTCGCGGTCGCCGGAGAATTCATCCCTTATCGCATCCCTTTTTTTCTCCGATTCTTTGAGGATTGCAGTCACTTTCTTGGTTTGGTCATCGGTTAACGTGAGCCGCTCTTTAAGGATGACGGCGCGTTCATCGGCAGTCATTCGCATCGGCTGTGCAAGCAGAGCGGAGGCTCCGATTACAAACAGCATCAGCGTGCACATGTGTCGTTGCTTCATCGTATTCTCCCGTTTGGTTAAAAAATAGTACGGGGATTAGACAGCCGCCGGCTCTCCAGGGTTGAATGGCTATGTCTGGCAGGTCTGTCCGCATTTCTTGATATTACCACCCATTTTTGTTCCCCATCTTTGTGCATTTCACAATTTTTTAACTTGCTGAATTACAAAAATCCTCTATATTAAATGAAAAATATTTTCCTGCAATGGGGCGTTCCATATTTTTTTGGTCCGGGAATCGATGAACGAGAAACTTGTCTTGCTTCACTTATGTGCAGAGGAAATGTACCCCGCGGTAATGAATTTACGGCTCTGCGGAGCCGCACACTCTCATGAATACGAAAGGCGATCGCACGTGTAAGAGTCGCCTTTTTTTTGTTGACGGTTCGCTCACGATTAGATCACGCATAATTATACATAAACTAAAAAAGGAAGGACACAATGAAAAAACTGGTGATACTTTTTGCCGTTGTATTGATGTGTGTAACAAATGTTAGAACGCAAGTCCTAACAGAGAATTTTAATTTTTCTGGAGATCTCAATGCGAATGGTTGGTCAACTCACAGTGGTACGACAAATTTTATCACTACAACAAGTGGTTTGACATATACTGGTTACGCTAATAGTGGTGTTGGAAATGCCGCACAAGTTGCTAATGGTGGTGGAGAGGATGTGAACATTGCATTTAGTGATCAATTTGATTTGGATGCGGAAACTGTTTTTTTATCTTTCCTTGTCAATGTTAATGAATCTGCGTCATCAAAGACGGGTGATTATTTCCTAAATATGGGCGATAGAACTAGTGCCACGAGTTTCACTAGTTTTTGTGCACGGGTTGGTGTTAAAATTACTTCTGATGTTGTAAATTTTGGAATCAGTAATACATCTACAATCGCATATGGAACTACAGCATTTGCTAAAAACACAACGTATCTACTTGTTGTGAAGTATACAATTAGCACTGCGGGAAATGATCCCGTTTCATTATGGGTGTTCTCCTCTGGTATACCAGCAGATGAATCTTCTGCGGGGACTGCAGAAGCTACGAGTAGTACAACCGCAGGTACGAATGTTGTCGATGCTATCGCATTGCGTCAAGGAAGTGCAACAACATCATCTGCAGTTATTGTCGATGGTATTCGGGTCGGTAGTTCATGGAATATAGCACCTCTCCCTGTCGAACTCACCTCATTCACCGCAATTGCTAAGGGGCGCGGAGTAGAGTTAGCATGGAAGACAGCAACGGAAGTGAACAATCATGGATTTGAAATTCAGAGATCAGAAGTCAGAGGTCAGACGTCAGCGGTTAGTTGGGCGAAGGTTGGATTCGTTGAAGGTGCGGGAAACAGCAACGCAGCGAAAGAGTATTCATTCACAGACAAAGTGCCGGTCTCGGGAAAATATCTCTATCGTTTGAAGCAAGTTGACAACGATGGCAAGTTTGAATACAGCAGCAGCGTTGAAGTGAATGCAAGCACACTTGTAAGCGGTTACGAACTTGCACAAAACCATCCCAATCCGTTCAACCCCACAACGAACATCGCATTCGCACTGGCGAAGGATGAATTCGTCTCACTGAAAGTGTACGACATGCTCGGAAAAGAGATTGCAACATTGGTGAACAACAAGCAATCCGCGGGCGCATATACGGTGCCATTCAACGCTTCGGCATATCCGAGCGGTATTTATTTCTACACACTACGCGCGGGAAACAGTGCCGAAACGAAGAAGATGTTGTTGGTGAAGTAAACCACCCCCTCAATCCCACTCCTTGTCAAGGAGGAGGGAAGGGAGCGGTTGAGATTTTCCTTCACCCTAAAAGGGAGAGGGAAAATTTTGAAGGCGGACGAAAGAGTCCGCCTTTTTTTGCTTTTTCAGTCCGATTCATTTACTTTCTTTCACCATGAAAGAAACCGTCTCGCGGCTTGAAGAACGATTCGAACTGATCCGAAAACAATTGGGGCTGATTATTGCCCCTGTTATTTTTGCTCTCATCTATTTTTATCCCACCACGCTCTTAACCGGACAGCAGCATTCGTTGGCATCACTTGCCGGTATGATTGTTGTCTTGTGGCTGACAGAAGCGCTGCCGCTCTATATTACGGGACTGCTTATCCCCGTGCTGCTGATCGTGCTGAACATTACCCCTGCATCCAAAGCATTTGCGCCGTTCGCCGATCCGATCATGTTCCTTTTCATCGGTGCATTCATCCTGGCGCGTGCCATTCAATTGCACGGGCTTGATCGGCGATTTGCATACGCAGTGCTTACAATGAAATTCGTCGCCGGAAATCCGAGCCGCATCATGTTCGCCTACGGCGCTGTCTGCTGCGTGATATCAATGTGGATTTCCAATACTGCAACCACGGCAATGATGTTCCCGATAGGATTGGCGATCATAACGATGCTGTATTCGAAAGAAGGGGACAGCGTGCGTGAAAAATATGCCGTGGGAATGATGCTCATCTGCGCGTTCGGCGCATCCATCGGCGGATTGGCGACACCGGTCGGCACGCCGACAAATCTGATCGGTATCGGGTTCATCGAACGGCAGATTGGATATCATATTCCGTTTTTTACATGGATGTGGATTGCAACGCCGATCGTGATCGTAATGTATCTCTTCTTATTTTTCTATCTCAATTTTTTTTGCGGTATCGGTAAAACGCACATCGCGGGGCTGCGGGAGATGTTATTGGCTGAAAAAGAGAAACTGGGTGAACTATCGATTGCTGAAAAAAATACGTTGCTGGCGTTCGGTGTGACAGTTTTTCTCTGGATACTTCCCGGAATTTTAGCGTTGACAATCGGAGACACGCATCCATTGACTGTTGCATACAACAAACGTGTACCGGAAAGCGTTGCCGCACTCGTTGGTGCAGTGCTGCTTTTCTTTCTTCCTGTCGATGCTGCGAAACGGGAATACACGATGTCGATTGGTAGAGCTGTGGAGATTGATTGGGGAGTGCTTGCATTGTACGGCGGCGGCATTACGCTTGGGCAGATGGTCTTTGAAACGAAACTTGCCGAAACGCTTGGCACGCAACTCACCGGTATTATTCCCACCGACGGGGTTGGCTTAGTTGCAATCTCGTCTGCTATAGCCACGCTTACCAGTGAATTGACATCGAATGTCTCTTCCGCAAACATGATCGTCCCGCTTGTAATCGTACTTGCGCAGCAATCTGGTATTCAAGCTGCAATCGCGGCGACCATGGCATCGTCACTCGGTTTTATGTTACCAATCTCTACCCCGACGAATGCGATAGTGTACAGTTCCGGTTATGTGCCGTTAGGAAAAATGATACGATACGGATTGCTGCTGGATATCATCGGCTTTGTGGTGATTGTGCTTGGTGTTATGCTTATGGTATGAGTGGTGTCTGTATAAAAAAAAGAACGGCTTTGCAGCCGTTCTTCCAGGGGAGGATTGTATTGCGTTACGTTGTTGCAGCAGAGGAGTGTAAAGGATGTATCACTTACTGTTGTTTACTATCCTGTGAATTCTTGTGCTCGATCCGGTTTGCTGCTTCTCCCCACTGTTTCATGAATTCCTGGAAGACAGTACTACCATAGATTTTTTCCATGATCTTTGATGTATCCGGATTATTCTCCGCATGGAGTTGTTCATGCGATGGTGTCTGGTAAACGAGATTTTTATTCAACATGGTTGTACCCTCCTCAATCTATTAGAAATAAATCCCGAACTGTGGTTTGCCCTGCGAAAATTTTATCCCCGGCATCGGGAAATGGATATAGTTCAACGTTCTTAGAATTGTATTTATAAAATCGGATTTCGTATCAATGGTTCGAAGATCGACGTCGAGTGTTATGTAATATTCCTGACGTGTATTGTGTCCGAGATTTCTCATAGAAAATCCTGCCGCGGCACCGAGCCAGCGCGGGTACGATTCCTTGTATGATGCGGGAAGCAGATCGGCTACTGTTACGCCAACCCAATACGTCTGCCCTTCGTGATCGCTTAAAAATTTCGGAGAGTACTGGTTTGGCATTGTAGTGTTGATTCCGGAACTTTGATAACTAAATTTTGGCGTGAAGCTGTTGAAGAACGGAATATAATGCTGGAGAACCGGATAACTTGAGCCGAGTACGCTTGCGGTAAGATCAATCGCGTCAAACCCGAGGTAACTGATATGTGCATCTTCAAGTTCAATGAACAGGTAAAAGAGACTCGATGAAGCGGCACCCAGCAACACTGCTCGTTCCTTCTCAAATCCCTGCAGGCGCAAACCGGATGCAAATATGTCTGAACTGACGATGCCGCCATATAAATGGAGCGCTTTGTCGTAATTGGATGCATACAGTGAATTTTCTTTTACAAAGAAGGAGGTTTTGTAGTTGTCCCACAGTGGCGTGTAACGTGCAAAATGGACAGCTGTCATTGCCGCAGTTAAACCTACTACAGTTGTGGTGTATGATGGTTTGTTACCATCTGACAGATATGTGCTATCGGAACTCACGGTTGTTTGAGCATAACCGATAGAAGCAAAAAACAGGGTGCAGAATGTGATATGTTTGTTTAATTTCTTCATGGTTGCTCTATTAGAAAGCAAGTCCTTTGCCATAAGCTATTGCTTAAAATTCTTCATTTTTAGGTATTTTATTAGCATGAATTTTGTAAATTCTTCAAATAGCAGCAATCCAAAATTGAATTTCTATTAAAAATCTCTAACACTGATTAGAGCATTTTAAATTGCAACCGGCAGTGGTTCAAAATAGATTGTCATAGGCTCCACTGCGGTACATTTCGGTGAACACATGATTCTGGCGTTACTGTATCACCATATCAACGCACCTGCATTATCAAACTCGGAGCCGATGTTCAGGCGTCACGTCGAACATCTTCGAACACACTGCAATGTAGTAGTGCCAGGGGAGGCTCTCTCTGCAGAGAAGATGAATGTGTGTCTGACATTTGATGATGCAGGCGTTGATTTCTTTCATTTCGCGTATCCCATTCTCCAAACTTTTCAACTGAAAGCACTGTTGGCAGTTCCTGCCGGCAGAATTCAGGAAGAGACGGCAACATCGCTGGAACAGCGACTCTCGTTCTCACCATATTCACCGATCCACGAGCGTCATCCCGATCATTTTTGCACCTGGAAGGAATTGCGGCAAATGACCGCAGGGGGAATGGTGCATATTGCTTCGCATGGAATGACGCACCGCAACCTGTTGACAACCGATAAGTACGAAGAAGAATTGAGAGAGTCAAAACGTCTGCTGGAAAAGGAATTGAAATTGAGTGTTTCTTCAATTGTTTTTCCATATGGAATGTTTAATTTGCAGATATTGGAATCAGCCCGGCGCCATTACACTTGTATGTTCGCGGTAGGCGCTGCAGTGAACAAATCGTGGAACGGAATTGACGGAGTTATGTACCGAATTCATACTGACGGCATGACAGCGCCTGCAGATGTGTTGTCTCCGCTGAGTGTGATCAGATACAAACTGAATGTTCCAAAAATGAAACTGAAGACGTGGCTCATGAAGAAGAGAAAATTCTCTTACTAATTTTTTGTTCCGTGAAAATACTTGTCGTCCACAATTACTACGGTTCATCTGCTCCCAGCGGGGAGAACATGGCTGTTGACAGTGAGATCGAATTATTGAGAACACATAACCATCAGGTGGTTGTTGCAGCAAAAAAAAGTGACGATGTCAGAAACAAAGGAGTGCGTGGTACGTTTGTTGGTGCACTTTCATCCGTCTGGAATCCGATGAGCAAGCGGGAGATTGCGCATCAAATTGAAGAAGAGAAACCGGATATTGTTCATGTCCACAATGTATTTCCTCTTCACTCGCCCTCGGTTTTTTATGGTATGGACAATATTCCCGTCGTGTACACGTTGCATAACTATCGTCTCGGCTGTGCTGCGGGGACAGCAACGAGAGAAAACAAAATGTGTTTTGAATGTTTCGAACGTTCGAGCGTACTGCCTGCTTTGCGGTACGGTTGTTATCGCAACAGCAGGATTGCGACAGTTCCGATGGCTGCTTCGATCATGCTGCACCGGTCATTAAAAACCTGGTCGTCAAAGGTCGATGCGTTTATTACGTTGACTGAGTTTCAACGCTCTATCATGGAGCAGTTTGGCTTGCCGCCGGAACGGATTTTTGTTAAACCGCATTTCGGTACACCGGCAACAACGGCGACTAATTGGAAGGCGAGAGAAAATAAAGTCATCTTCATTGGAAGACTGTATGAAGCGAAAGGAATTCACCTTGCCGTAGAAGCATGGAAAACGATGGGTGATAATGCGCCGACACTTGAGATCATCGGTGACGGTCCGTTGCGTGCATCGTTGGAACGATTGGTTGAAGCATCGAATCTCTCATCAAAAGTAGTCTTTACCGGACAGTTGCCGCATGAAACTGCGATGGAGAAACTTTCAACGGCGAAAATGTTGCTATTACCTTCACTCTGTCCGGAAGGGTTTCCGATGGTGATACACGAAGCATTCTCGCACGGCGTACCGGTTGCAGCATCAAATGCAGGATCGCTCCGAACTCTTGTGAATGATGGAAAAACGGGCATTCTTTTTTCACCGGGCAGCAGTGAAGAGATTGCATCCCGTATTATATCCGTCTGGCGCGATACGAAGAATCTTGAAACGATGCACAGGAATACTCTTGAAGAGTTTAATGCTCTCTATACACCAGAACAAAACCATTCACTGTTGATGAAGATTTATAAATCAGCACAAAAGATCAGACAGGAACGATAATCGGTGATTTCCCGTGAACAAATATGGAACGTGCAAGTGGATGTTGTGGGGATGGATCAACTGATTGACTCGTTAATTGAGGTATGTGACAGCGAAGAAAAAACAAAAACATTGTTTTGTGCAAATCCACATTCTTTGGTCGTTGCGGCATCGGATCATGAATTTCTTACCGCTCTCCAGTCCGCCGATTTTTTGATACCTGACGGCGCAGGCATCGTACTCGCCTCCAAAATGACGAATGGAAAAATCCGGGAGCGTGTGAGCGGACCGGATGTGATGGAACATCTTGCGCGACGGTTGCAGCAACGCGGAGGTCATTCATACTTCTTTCTTGGCTCCACACAAGAAACATTGAATGCTTTAATGAGGCGTATGCATGAAGATTTTCCGTTCATCGAAGTGAAAGGGACGTTTACTCCGGTATTTTCAGACGAGATGCCGGATGAAGAAAACGAGCGGATCATCTCATTGATCAACAGGATGCGTCCATCGGTCGTTTGGGTAGGAATGACAGCTCCCAAACAAGAAAAATGGGTGATGAAGAATAAACAGAGGATGGAGCATACAAAGTTGATTTGTGCGGTCGGGGCAGGATTCGACTTTTTCTCCGGCATGAAAAAGCGGTCACCCGAATGGGCTCGGGAGAATTATCTGGAATGGTTCCCGCGCTTTGTGCGTGAACCGTTTCGGCTTTGGAAGCGGAATATTATTTCAACACCAGTGTTTCTAATGAATATAATGAAGCGTACTTTGTCAGGGAAGAACCGCCCGCAATGAAGTCTCGTTATGTGTACAAATATACCTTGATGCTGATTGATGGCGTCGTATTGTACGGTATCCTGACGCTCTTCAGCGTGTACCGCACGGAACTCGATTTTGTGACCGAGTACTGGTACAGAGCTATTCTCCCCATGGTGCTTACATGGATCGTGCTTGAAGCGATCGGCGGTTACAATATCGCAACCGATATGCAGAGTCTGTCATACACCAGCCGTCACATTCTTGCCATGCCGGTGGTGATAGCGCTGACTGTCTTTACAGTGTATCTATTCAGTTACAAACCTTCGCTGCAGTTCAGCCGAAGCGTTCTGCCGGCAGGTTTTTTGACATTTCTTTTCACATCACTGCTGTACAGGCGTCTCATCAACAGGCTGCTTTCGAAGGCGAGAAAGAAAAGATATTTTGCCATCATCGGCACGGGAGAACAAGCGCAGGAATTGTACCGCTCATACAAAGAATCATCCATTGAACAGTCACTGCGGTTCTTTGATGAGAATGACATTTTCATCGGGAAACCGATCGATGATGATACTTCTCCTCTGATCGAAGGGAATATGCTTGAGTCGATCTCAACATCAAAAGAGTTGTGCGATGGTATTGTGGTTACCGAAACGAAAATCAAACTGCATGATGAGCTCTTTTCAAAGCTCGTAAAGTTTCATTTTACCGGTGTGCCGTTGATTCCGATTCGGGCATTCTATGAACAAAATTTTCGAAAAATGCCGGTCTTTGTTCTCAATCAATGGTGGCTTATCGAAGATGATTTGTTAATCGCCAGCGACCCGATATTTCGGAGGATCAAGAACGTTATCGATCGTGTGCTGGCTCTTTTTTTGCTCATCATTACGTTGCCGCTTGTTCTGATCATCGCTGTAGCGATCGCACTTGACAGCAAGGGGGGCATCATTTACAAACAGTTGCGCATGGGAATGAACGAAGTACCGTTTACGATGTACAAGTTCAGAACGATGACCGAACATTCGGATGAAGGTGATAAATATGTGCGAAAAGAAGACCGTCGTGTGACACGAATCGGAAGAATATTGAGATTGATGCGGCTGGATGAACTTCCGCAGCTTGTAAATGTTCTGCGTGGAGAGATGAGTCTGATCGGTCCTCGTGCAGAATGGATTGAGATCATCCGCGAGTATGAGAAAAAGATACAGTACTATCATTTTCGTCATATTGTAAGGCCGGGTATTACTGGATGGGCGCAGGTCAATTACAAATATGGTGAAAATATTCAGGATACAATTGAGAAACTGCAATATGATCTATACTATATTTCACACTATTCATTACTCTTGGATTTTGACATTATCCTCAAAACCCTCTATGTCATGGTCTTTGGCAAAGGGCGTTGATTTGTGTTGATTAGGCGCCAAACATAAGTTACATTGCATAAATAAGAGGGGTACTGTTGCCTTCACTTTCGTCAAAATATTCCGGTTCGGGCAGTAAATACAAAAACTCATCATCCGGGAGTGGAAATCTCGAGCCAAATCTTCGGGATTATCTTGAGATACTGTACCGCTGGAAATGGGTGATACTAACAACGATCATCGTTGTGTTTTCCGGTGTGGCAGTGTACACATACATCGGTCCGTTCATTTATGAGGCGACTGCAATTGTTCAGGTAAATTCCAAACCTTCAGCAGGGGAAATGAGTTTTTCTGCGATTGATCTTACGGGGATGTCCGTTCAGAGAAATCTCATGAAAGAAATCGGCGTTCTTACATCGCGTTCTCTGGCGGAAGATGTCGCACAACGACTGAAAGCAAACCCTGTTATCACTCCGGGCGGAACAGATACGCTCGCAATCTTGCAGCGGTCTGAAGAAGATCCGCCGCACCTGAAATTCGCCACCGATGAAACCATCATTGGATACCTGCAAGGGGATGTGTACTTTGAACCGAACGTTTCTTCCGATATCATCAATATCTACGCGCGCAGTACCGATCCGAGAGAAGCGGCAATTTTGGCAAATACATACGCCGAAGCGTATTACGAAAACAACTTGAACGCAAGCCGTAAACAGTTGCGCACAGCCAGAGAATTTCTTGAACGGACATACGAAGCAAAAAAACATGAACTGGATGCTGCTGAGGACTCGCTTCGCTCGTACGTTGAGCAGTACGGGATGATTGATGAACGTGGAGGTTCATATCTTGCCACCATTGCAACCCTCGATGCAAAAGTTCGCGAGACCGAGATAGAAATGCAGACTACGAAAAGTCTGATCGCTAACTATCAGCGGCGGATTAACGAAGTGAAATCGACTCTGCCAAAAAATGTGGAACAAAATATTACCATGGATTCACGGCGGCTGTTTGAAATGGTCACCAACATCGAAGTTCAGAAACTGCTCGACCAGGTTGCACGGCTGGAAGTTGACCGCGATAACATCCTGACGTTCAACCCCGATGCTTTGAATACTCCTCCTGTGAAAAAGAAACTCGCAGAAATCAACAACGAGATAGCCGACCTGCGGAAGAAAATACAACAAAAGATTGGCACGTCGGAATCGTCGTCGCAAGCGAAGATTATCGATAAACTCGATCTTGTCAAAGATTTGAACAGCAAACTCCTTGAGCAACAGATGAAACTTCAATCGTTGGAAGCGGCTCACCGCGCGCTGAAGGAAAGTGTTGATCTCAAAGAAAAGGAATACAAAGAAATTCCGAAGCGCAATACTGAGTATGCGAGACTGCAGCGCTCAAAGATCACACTGGAAAAACTGTTTGTTGCGATCGAAGAAAAATATCAATCCGCACTCGTAGCGGAACAATCGCAGTTCGGGTATGTGGATATTTTACAAAACGCGATCCCGCCTCCCGGTTTCATTGAGCCGAACATCTCTAAAAATCTCGGTTTCGGTTTAATGATAGGAATTATCCTCGGAATCAGTTTTGCCTTCCTGATCAATAATTTCGACGACAGAATTCACAAGCCTGAAGAGATCAAGCGGGCAGGAATCTCAGTGTTGACCGTTGTTCCCGTTATGGATGAGCAGTTCCATAATTTGAAAGGGAGGATCTATACTCCAACCAGTGCAGTCAATGGTGAACGTGGTACATTAAAACGAGAATTGCTCATTGATGAAGGACAGGAAATCGTTAAAGATCAAATCATCAATCCCCGCCTGGTTGCCGCAATCAATCCGTATTCACGCGTCGCCGATGCGTATCGCAGGCTTCGGACCAGTGTGCAGTACTGGAAACAGGATATTCAAATCAGAACAATACTCGTAACCAGCGGTGCACCTCAGGAAGGGAAGTCGATCACCAGTTCGAATCTTGCTACAGTCTTTGCTCAGGCGCAGAAGAAAGTGCTGCTTGTTGATGTTGATCTTCGGCGTCCATCTATCCATGACATTTTTAACATTGAACTGGAACCAGGCTTAACAGAATTACTCTTCGGTGAGATAGACTTTCAGGCGGCGATACGGAAAACATTTGTGGAAAATCTGGATATCATGACGTGCGGTTCCATTCCACTCAATCCCACGGAATTGATCAGTTCTCCCGCGATGCGTCGGTTTAAGGAGGAAATGCTTAAACAGTACGATATCGTGATTTTCGACTCGCCGCCAATTCTGCTGTTCACCGATGCTGAACTGCTTGTGTCGATGGTTGACTCGGTCGTATTCGTCATTAAAGCGGAATCGACACTCATGGCGAATCTGGAACATGCGGTCGATTTGATCGAAGGGATTAGAATGAATTTTACCGGCGTTGTTGTCAACCACTACGTGCTGAACAGACTTCATCGCGGATACTACCATCTGCACGGTGACTATTACTATCAACAGAAATATAAAGAATATAAATCGCAGCAACGCACAACATGAAACCGATACTTACGTTGTTCTTTTTGACACTTCCGCTTCTTGCTCAGGTTTCTACTGAAACGGAAATAAATACGAGTTCAAAGCTCGGCGAGATACGCCCCGGCTATTATGTGCTGGCGAAGCCGTTTGAAGTGACCATGACAATCAACGTGTGGGGAGAGATACCTCTCCAGGGATTGTACGTTGTTCCGGTACAGACGGATATCGTGCAGATCATTTCGTACGCCGGTGGTCCAAAAGAAAAATCGGATCTTGAAGATGTACTGATCTATCGTGCCACCGATGCCAAAAAAAGCACCGCACGGCGGACGATGATTCGTGTGAATGTGGTGGATATTGTCGAGGGGCAAAAACAGCAGATGATCCTGCAGCCCGGCGACATGATTGTCGTTAAGAAAATTCCGCAAGAGTTGACATGGCTTGACATCTTCACGATCACTTCGGCGGTTTCTTCATTGGTAACATTGTTCATCAGCATTTACGTCCTTGCGACTCAGTGACACGAGCGTACTTTACTCAAGTTGACGCCTTTTTTAAAGTCGTTGAAACGATTGTAAACATTGAGGTATTAATCGCAGCCCACGACTTAAGTTAGGGTCTGAATATCCAATAATCTCATGTATAAACCGTTTTAACGGTTTCAAAAAATAACGATCAACTTAAGTACTTTAGAACAAGCCTGTGCATGATCAAATTACAAATTGGCAGCTTCGACACCCCGATCGAGGGGTGGTATAACACCGATATCACTCCGCATATCTTTGTATCCCGTGTCCCGTTCCTTCCAGCCGTACTCCATTCTATCGGATTATTGTCGGACGAGCGTTATCGTCAGTATCAATCCGGAATATTTAAGAAGATACACTATTTGAATGCAGCGCGGTCTTTTCCATTTCATGATAACAGCGTTGAGGCAATATACTCTTCCCATATGCTGGTGAATCTTGTACGCCCTCAAGCAAAGCATTGCCTGCGCGAATGTTTTCGCGTTCTGAAGCCGGGAAAAATTTTTCGCATCGCAGTTCCCGACCTTGATCAATGGGTGAAGGGATACGATCCGACGCAGCCGGATGCATTCGTTCAGTTATTTTTTTTATCGGGTGTGAAAGGAGAAAAAAATTTCATCAAGTGGATGTACAATGCTTCGTCGCTGACGGCATTGATGAATGAGGCAGGCTTTGTGAACGTGCAGCAATATTCCTTCGGCAAGGGAAATATCATCGATATTGAAAAACTGGATTACAGGAAGGATTCATTGTTTCTGGAAGGCTTAAAACCATGACCGGAGCCGAAGAAATAATTCTCCGTCCATCGCGCGGCATTTCGCTGGTACGGTGGAAAGAATTATGGCAGTACCGGGAATTGTTTTATTTTCTGGTGTGGCGTGACATCAAGATACGGTACAAACAGACCTTCCTCGGCACATTGTGGGCATTGATTCGTCCCTTGATGGGGATGATTGTCTTCACGCTGATTTTCAACAAACTCATCGGATTTTCAGTTGAAGGAGTCCCGTATCTTTTGTTCACGTTTTGCGGCGTTGTGGCGTGGAATTTTTTTGCGGAAGGGGTGAGCGGGGCAAGTCAAAGTCTGTTGTCGAATGCGAATCTGATATCGAAAGTGTACTTTCCACGGGTAATCATCCCTGCCGCCGCGATTCTCTCCGGACTTGTGGATTTTGCCATTGCGTTCATCCTGGCAGTGGTACTGATGGTCTATTTTCAGTTTGCACCATCCATCACGATACTCTTCCTGCCGTTCTTTATCCTGCTAACAATCGTTACATCCCTTGGAATAGGTTTTTTATTTTCGTCGATCTCCGTTCAATACCGCGATATTGCACATGCACTTCCCTATATTATTCAAGTGATGTTCTGGATAACGCCGGTCGGGTACGCGGCGAATAAAATTCCGGGTGAATTACAAATACTGTATTGGTGTAATCCGATCGTCTGCGTCATCGAGGGTTTTCGGTGGTCGATGCTGCACAGCGGAGAAATGCCGCTGCATCTCGTCGGAATATCAGTGAGTGTAGCGCTCGCACTTTTTATACTTGGGTTGGTGAATTTTCTTCGTATGGAGCGAAAGTTTGCCGATGTGATCTGATCGTTGTTCCTTCGTTCATCAACGATCATTGAACTCTAACGCAGAATAGACTTTGCATGGAAACCGTCATAGATATAAAAAATCTTTCCAAACGTTACCGCATCGGATCGCTGAGGCGGCATACCTCATTCCGCGATCTGTTTGATGAAAAACTGCGTGAACTTACCCGTTTCTCAAAGCGGAACATACGGAATGATGAGAGTACCATCTGGGCATTGAAGGATGTTTCCTTTTCCGTCGAACAAGGCGAGGTGCTGGGAATTATCGGACGCAACGGCGCCGGGAAGAGCACGCTGCTGAAAATACTTTCCCGCATCACCGAACCGACCGATGGTGTCGTCCGTTTGCGTGGAAGGATTGCTTCCCTGCTTGAAGTCGGCACAGGGTTCAGCGGAGAATTGACCGGTCGCGAGAATATTTTTTTGAACGGTGCGATCTTAGGGATGAAGAAAAAAGAAATTCAAGAAAAGTTTGACGAAATCGTTGCATTCTCTGAAGTGGAAAAGTTTCTCGATACACCGTTGAAACGGTATTCGTCGGGAATGCACATGCGCCTTGCGTTTGCCGTTGCCGCTCATCTTGAACCGGAGATACTTTTAATCGATGAGGTGCTTGCCGTCGGCGATATCCAGTTCCAGCGCAAATGCATCTCCAAAATGGACCAGATTGGAAGCAGCGGCAGAACGATTCTTTTTGTCAGCCATACGATGTCGCTCATTCGCCAGTTGTGCAAAAGGGCGATCCTGCTTCACCAGGGGAGTGTTGCAGCATCCGGAGATGTTGACGCGGTCATCTCTCGCTACGAAGATATCGGTATTGAACAACAGTCTTCTGAATGGACGAACGATGACGAAAGAGACAAAAAGGAAGCGATCTGGATACAGAAAATCGCGATCGAAGATACTGCCGGAGTACAGAAGCGATCGTTTCTGAACAGCGACGATATCATTGTACGGTTCACGGTTCAAGTGAACGATCCCCATCCGTATTTGAAAGTCGGTTTTGATTTGTTGAAAGATGGAACCCCGGTATTCCGCACGCAACAAACTGACTATCCGAATCAGATACCACTGGATAAACCCGGAGTGTATGATGTGAAATGCCGCATCCCGCAGCATCTGTTGAATGCCGGTGAATACACGATTACGCCATTACTTTCTGCCCATTTGATCAAAAGTTTCATGCACCGGTTTGAACCGATTTTGAAATTTGAAGTAACGATCGATGCATCGCTTTCCGATTATTACTCCGTGTTGTCCAGGCAAAATCATCCGGGTGTCGTGTTTCCTTCGCTGCGCTGGGATATCGAAAGCCGATGAATCTAAAAAATGAGAATGTATGACCAATTTTTCATGTCCATTCTGCTCGTCGTCGCAACAGAAAACAATTGTCCGTTTATCAAAGTGGAACATCGTTGCCTGCACGACATGCACGAATGCGTGGACGGTTCCGCCCCCCGGCGCCATTGCCTACGAACATGAAGACTTCCATTCGAATTTCGGCGCCAGAGATATTGCCGACCTCCCGACGCAGTGGCAAACGGCGCTGAAGATGCAAGCAAATCTTCTGGAATCGCACATGCGTCTGGGTGCAACGATCCTTGAGATTGGATGTGGGGAAGGATTCTTGCTGCGGCTGCTTTCGCAAAAAAATTTTTCTGTGTATGGAATAGAAGCAAGCATCAGTTCAAGCAAACGTGCGCGGGATGCGGGCTTGGATGTGAGGACAGGCTATTTTCCCGACGTTGTTCCCGATGTTCCGTTCGACGGGATAATCCTTTCACAGGTACTGGAACATATCGCCGATCCCGTTTCATTTCTGAACGCCATTGCCCGCCGGGCACCGGGTGCGTTGTTATTGAACATTCAAACCAATTACCGCGGATTGATGCCGCGCTTATTCCCGTCAACATGGTACGCATGGGTTCCGGAACAGCACTTTTGGCATTTCACGCCGAAGGGATTGTCGATGATTCTCCGCTCAACCGGCATCGAGCCGCTTGTGACCGAATATGCGAGTCTCGTGCATGGTAACAGGAGACTCTCGCAACTTGGCGCATGGATTCCGACCCTTGGCGATCAATTTCATTTACTATCCCGGATCAACAAATGATCAACCCGTTGAACATACTTCGCCGGCGATTCATTCTTCAACAGATCAAAGCGTACAAAAAAATAGAAGGGTGGCTGACCGAATACGAAGCACAAAGTTTGTATCAGATGGCGCGAAGGTTACGCAATAAAAACAGCACTATTGTTGAGATAGGGTCGTGGAAAGGGAAAAGCACCTATTGTCTGGCAAAAGGGTTGAGGAACGGTACGGTCTATGCGATCGATCCGTTCGATGGTTCAGGCGAGCCGGGAAGTTTCGAACTGTACCAGCAAAACAAAGGATCCACTCCTTTGTTAGAACAGTTCACGCGCACGATGAATGAACTCGGAGTCATGAACAAGATTCGTCCACTTGTCGGTCCTTCGGAGCGGTTTGCAGGGCAAATTTCTTCGATCGATCTGTTATTCATCGACGGCGACCATTCGATGGAAGCATGCGAACGTGATTTTGAAAACTATACTCCCTTTTTAATTTCGGGAGGATACCTGCTCTTTCACGATTTCGATCCGCAACGGCCGCAATTGGGTCCAACATGGGTGATACAAAATAAGGTACTGCCGTCCGCCCGATACGAGTTCATCGGCTTGTTCGACTCGTTGTGGGTGTGTCGGAAAAAATAATGCTGCCGATGGAAAAACCGACGGTCATTTGTATAACACCGGTTAAGAATGAATCGTGGATACTCGAACGGTTCCTTCGGGCGACATCGCTCTGGGCTGATCATATCATCGTTGCCGATCAACAATCGACCGATGATTCACGGGCGATCGCCTCATCATTTGACAAAGTCCGCGTGATCGATAATACGGGGGACCGCTATGACGAATTCCACCGGTCGCGGCTCCTGATTGATGCGGCGCGTACGTATCCTGCTCCACGGCTCATCATCGCTCTTGATGCCGATGAGTTTTTCACTCCCAACGTACAGCAGAGTGAAGCATGGAATGCAATGCTGAGTTCTGTGCCCGGTACGCTGTTCAAATTCCGCTGGGCAAATATCGATCGGTCAATGACGAGATATTGGCTGTCAGGTTCGACGCCGTTTGCAGCGATGGATGACGGAAGCACACTGCAGGGGGGACCGATCCACGGCTATCGGATACCATATTCATCAGGTGCGCGCGAGGCAACATTGAATGATATTGTTGTCATGCATATGCAGTACACCGATTGGAAGAGAATGAGGAGCAAACACCGATGGTACCAATGCTGGGAGAAGATCCATTCACGCGAGAAAAGCGCTGTGAGCATATTCCGCCAGTACCACCATATGTTTTCTATCCGCGCGGATCAATACGTGCCTCTTCCGCAATGGTGGATTGAAGAATATGACAAACTTGGTGTACGGCTGAAGGATCAAGCACAGGAAGAATATTTCTGGTGGGATCGGGAAGTTCTTGGTTTTATGGAACAGAACGGTGCGCATTATTTTTCAAAGCAAGCGATATGGGATGTCGATTGGTGCGGCATTGCCCGGCATTTTGGAGTGCAATCACCGGAACGGTTTTCAGATCCCCGCTCATTATTCGAAAAAACGCTGCATGGGTGGTTGTTCTATACCCAGCCGCATGCGTCCGGGAGAGCAATTGTTTTTGGTGATAAAGTAATCCGTTCATTAATCCATTAGCAGAAAAGCAAAAGAGACCGATTGCAAGAATCTCCACCAAAAATAAGTATCGTCACTCCTTCGTTCAATCAAGGAGAATATCTTGAACAGACGATTTGTTCCGTGCTGGATCAGCAGTATCCCAACTTGGAATATTTTATCTTTGACGGAGGGAGTACCGACGGCAGTGTGGATATCATCAAGAAGTACGGCTCGCAATTGACGTACTGGGTAAGCGAAAAAGATCGGGGACAAGCAGATGCAGTGTACCGAGGATTTGAAATGTCCACCGGCGACATTGTTGCCTGGATAAACTCAGACGATTTTTACTTGCCCGGTGCTTTTAAGAAAGTGGCGGCGATGTTTGCCAGTCATCGCAATGCTGAAATGATCGTCGGTGCACATACGGTGGTTGATGAACGAGGCGTTGTTGTGGAGCGATATGCTGCGTACAATCAGGATTTCGATTCGTTGCTCTTGTTTGGACAGCGCATTCCCCAGATGAGTACGTTCTTGAAACGAGAAGTGTTTTTTGCTGTCGGCGGGTTCGACCGGACACTTCAGTTTGCATTTGATTACGATCTTTTTCTCAGGGTTACACGGCGCAAAGACCCGGTTCGATGCCGTGCGTTCCTTTCTGCACAGCGCGGGCATGCATTGATGAAGTCTATAACGCTTTGGGAATCGGTCGGCGTTCGAGAAGCGGAACATTTGCAGAAACTTCATGCACCACGGGAATATTCCATTGACGAACGGCGCATGATCGGCGCCCGCTCTGAATTGAGGTATGCAACGCTGCAACTTGAGATTGCAGGTGAAATTTTGCGCCGTCCAAAAAAATATCTCCTGCAGGTATTGAAAGTCTTCAAGTTGGCAATCAAATATATCGGCGTACGATTTTTATGAACATTCAGGATTTTATAGAAGATTTTGACCGGACATTTCCGATTGCAACGAGATCCAGCCCCCATACGCTGTACAACTTCAGATTCCTACGCAGGTGGTTCGATCCGTGCCCGACAGTTCCGGGAATGTCATCGATTAAAAAGTTGAAATTGTTGCAGAAAGCATATTCATTTCTGCCGCCGGACGAGTGTTATCTCGAAATAGGCACATTCGTGGGAAAGAGTTTGATTGCAGCAATGCTGAAGAATGAACCGAGGAAAACATACGCCTGTGATAATTTTTCTCAGTTCAACGATGTTTCCTCAGAGAAGATTCTGCTTGAGAATGTACGAAAGTATGGACTGCAGGATATTGTGACGTTTTATAATGAAGATTTCCGACGGATATTGAATCCTCAGCACATCAAGGAACCAATAGGATTATATTTGTACGACGGCGCGCATGACTTTGACAGCCAGTATCAAGCAATCAAGCAGGCAGAACACCTGCTGGCGGATCACGCGCTGGTGATCGTGGATGATTGGAGATTCGCCGATGATTCACACTCCTATGCAAAAGCCGGTACACTCAAAGCAATTGAAGAATCAGCCAACCGGTTTGAATTGTTGTACGATCTTCCATCTCGCTTCAACGGAGATCACGCCACGTGGTGGAACGGAGTCGCTGTTTTTGCATTTCACCGTCAAGCGAAGAACAATACAGGAACATTATAACCCGAAACTGTATGACATTATTGCAACGCTATCAATCGCTGCCGGACTCAATAAAACCAGTCGCAAAGAGGCTGTTTTTGTTTTCCAAATGGTGCTGGAATTGGATCGCAATACTGTTGCTGCCGTACAAGAAGAATATCAACGTGCATCTGGGGTGCGGGGATGAAAAGAAAACCGGCTTTGTCAATATCGACATACGGACGACGGTTGCGACCGATTACAGCGTCGATTTAAATCATCTGAGATCGTTTGCGCCGGGAAGTGTCCGGACTTTTTACAGCCATGCGTTCTTCGAACATTTGTACCGTACTCAACGGGTTGAACATTTAAAAGGCGTCTTCCGGGCTTTAACCGATAACGGGGTCTGTTGTTACATCGGTCTTCCGTATTTTCCCAACATTGCACGGTACTATCTTGAAAAGAGGAAGCCCGGTATCGTCGGCGAACGATTTGATCTGTTTAATGTGTACCGGTACACGCACGGCGATCCCGAACATGCTCCTACATGGTGGCTGGATCAGCTGCACAAAAGTTTATTCGATGAAGAAGAGCTTTCAGCGGTATTGGATGGTGCAGGCCTCACATCCAACGTACTCTTTGTATATTGTTGTGTCGAAGAAGAAGGGTGGTATGTCAGTCTTGGATTCTATGCAAAGAAGGGATCACACAACATTCAGACTTTAAAAACGGAAGCGAAAGAGTTCTTACATCACCATGCACGGAATAAAGTGATACTCGATACTGTAAATTTTTTCTGATTGTATGCCGACAGTAACTGTCATACTTCCCACGTTTAACAGAGCATCGCTCGTTGCGAAGACGATACGGAGCGTACTGAAACAGACAATGAAGGATTTTGAACTGCTTGTGCTCGACGATGGCAGCAGTGACAGGACGAAACAGGTTGTTCAAAAAATAAAAGATGATCGAATACGGTACATCAAGCACCGGCACAATATCGGTTTCGTTGCCAACTGGACATATGGAATTAAACATGCTGAAGGTAAGTATCTCACGATTCTGGGTGACGATGATATATACAAGCCCGATTTCCTTTCGAAGAGGGTCTCGGTCATTGAGCGTGATCCAAACTTGTTGGCGGTAACCGGTGCGTTTGAGTGTTGTGATCTCGAAGGGACGGTCATCAGGCATTCATACCTTCCGTGCACGACCGACATGACATTTGCTGGAGGCGATCTTATAGATTTGACCCTTGGGTTCAGCGGGGAGTGGTTTAACGGTGCAACACTGTACAGAACCGCCGTTGTTCAATCACTATGGAACAACATGATGTTTGCCGGTACAGTCGTCGATTTGACAATGCACATCAACCTGGCGCTGATGCCGAAAGCGAAAGTTCATTTTCTGACAAAGAGCGACATGCTGCTGCGTGTGCATCCGCAACAAGAAAGCATCAATAACAATCTGTTCTTGTCGGAATCGGCGGCATTGGCAGCCATGAAGCTGTGGCATTTCAAAGTAAAACCGGGCGGTATGTATCTCGCAAAATTCCGGAAGAGGTTTTCATCCGATCTTAATAACTACGCCAGGATTCTGTGGGACAAAGGGATGGTCAAAGAATCCCGTTCAATCTTTTGGCAGAAGTTGATGATACGTCCGTTTTCATTTGAAACATGGTTGAGATATATACGCACCTTTGTGGCGACACCTCACCAATAAAGTTCTCATTATGAGGATCCTCTATCTCACTCACGAATATCTTGATTACCTCAGCGATGAACTCTTATACGGCCTGCGGACTGTTTTTGGCGACAGCATCGTTGATTATCCGAGGAAGGAAATACTGTACCGCTCAGCAAAAGGATCCGTTCCCGCGTCGCTGGTATGGGGGAACGGTGCCACGGCGTTTGGATTACCGGATATTTCGATCGACAGAGACGATATCGCAGCAAAGATCAAATCCGGCTATTTTGATTACATCGTCAACTCGAATTGCTGGCGGATTCATTCACCGGTGTACAAAAATCTGGTTGTGCTGGATGGACAGGACCACCATTTGTTGAATCCGACATATCTTGGAAGAGTGGTCGCGTACTTCAAACGCGAATTGTTGTGGAACGTAAAAGATGTACAGCCGATCCAGTTTTCATTTCCCGATCATCTGATCGATACGACGCCGGTTGAAAAAACTCAAAAGGTTCATGCAAGTTTCTCGGTCTATCCGGGCTTGCGGCAGGAAATATCCGATGTGTACGGCAGCCGCTTGTTCAACACATGGCACGAATACATGCATGATATCAAAAAATCGTGGTTCGGCATTTCGCCCAAAGGGGAAGGATATGATTGCCAGCGGCACTATGAAATACTGGGGAATGCCGTATTGTGCATCTATCAGGATTCTTCCACACCTCGGATATTAAAGGAAGCGTTCGTTGACGGAGTCAATTGCTTGACATTTTCTTCCGTTCGTGAGTTGCGGACAAAAATTGAGCAATGTTCCGATCTGGCATTGCTTCTCGACAACGGCAAACGAGCGCTGCACGAAAAACATCTTTCCAGTCGCAGAGCAGAACAATTTATTGAAAGGATCACAGCATTGCGCGGTGCGCGGCGGCGATATTATTTTTATTCCGCGTTGAAGTACGGTTATGTTCCGTATTACTCAAGAGAGATTGTCAATCGCCTCAAGGCAAAGCTGTCATCATCACTCAATTGATCGTTACGGAGATTACGTACGTGCCTTTTAAAAAAAACAGATTTTTACCGTGCCGTCAACCATTCCATGTTGAATATCTCCCCCTTTTTGCGAGATTGTATGTGTGGGCATACAATCCTGCCGGGCGGGATTTGTTCTCAAGAATGCGCCGTACATTCGGGCAATCGTTGTACAGAATGTGGCGTACGACGGGATGGGGAACCGGCAACGGAGTTTTCCACTACACGATTGGAAATGACATTATTCCGATTCGCTTTAATGCCGCAAATACGCAGTTCGATTCGTTGTACGCTAAACAAACGAGACACGGATACGAGTTGGAAACGTCACTGACGCTTGACGCGCTTGCAACGCACGAAAAGACCTTCTACGACATCGGCAGCAACTGGGGATATTTTTCTCTCTTCCTTGCCTCTAAAGAGAAGTACACCGGGAAGATCTTTGCATTCGAACCGTTTCCTCCGACGTTTGACGACCTTCAATCAACGATCCGGCAAGCAGGATTAACAGAGAGGGTGCAGACTCTTCCGTTCGCACTCAGCGATTTTGACGGTGAATCGGTCATGTCGCTTCCGGACGGGTTTCGGAGCGGGCTGGCGCTGCTCTCTTCTGTCGAGAATGTGCAGCAGGCGAGTGTGAACGTAAAGCGCATCGATTCGCTCGATCTGCCGCCGCCGGAGATTATCAAACTGGATGTTGAGGGGAGCGAAGCGAATGTGATCCGTGGCGGAAAGCAAACGATTGCAAAGCACAAACCGCACATCGTGTTCGAACATTATCGGTTTGGTGCTGATTTTTCGTACAGGATTTTTGACGAACTGAGTGCACTGCGATATTCTTTTTATATACCCGTGCTTCAATTTAAATCCGGAAAAGATATTCTCAGAGTTACGAGCGGGGAGGATTACAACAATTTCATCGAACGGTACGGTGAGTACACATTTTCACTTCTCCCGCTTCACATAGAAAACAGATGCCTGCTGCCCGGTCAACTCAATATATTGGCTGTTCACAGAAACAAGAGAGAGAGCATCAGGAAGTTGATCGCAGGAGGATAACAGCAACAAATGGTTCAGCATGTTCAAAGATTTCTCCAGTATGTGTCGTATATTTTTTAAGTTACTCAGATAACGTCACGATCTACAATGGCAAGACCGCACAGAATACTATTCACGATCATCAATTATTACCCGCACGGTTTCGGCGGCGGGCAGCAATACGTTTCCCATCTTGCCAAAGAACTTAGGCAACGCGGTTATGCAGTTGCCGTCGTGACATTATTGCAACAAGCGTGGCAAAACACTGAAGGCAAAAAAGGAGAGATCGTTCGTTATGTGGAGAAAGGAATTGATGTATTTGGATTGTCGATCGATTCCCGGTTCCTCACGCAGGGAGAAAAATATGCGGTCAATCATCCCTTGCTGCGGTCGATGATCAAAGATGTAATGCAAGAGTTTTCGCCGGATCTCATTCATTTGAACGGAATGAATACAGCATCATTTACCGTCGCAAGCGAATTGGGGATTCCGACGATTGCCACCATCCATCATTCCGGCATTGCCTGCCCTGCGGGTGCGTTGATGTATCACGATGAAACGATATGTCCGCACAGTATGCATCATAACGTGTGTATTCCCTGTTGCAGCTATCAGCGCATCCCGCAATCACGGTTACTGGGATTTGCTGTGGGAAAAATTCCGCGCTGGCTTTATATGCCGTTCGGGAAACTATTCGACACCGAAAAAAAAATGCCGTTGCCGTTTCGGGTATTGCACTACCCTTGGCTTGTTGAACAGGAAATGGAGCAATTGCGGCTGGGATTGAACATTCCGCACACATTCATTGCCCCTTCGGATGCAATAAAAATGCTGCTTGTGCGGAACGGTGTTTCGGAAAACCGCATCAGAATGATACCGCACGGAGTTTCGCGTCTTACTACATCACCCATAGCGCCGTTCGACGGCCGCCCTGTACGATTTGGATATGTGAGCCACATCGGATATATCAAAGGATTCCATATTTTGACTGCAGCGTTGGAAAAAGTAAGTGAGACAACAAATTGTGAGTTGCATGTCTATGGTGACACGGATGGGAACGAATATTATACCTCGGCAGTGAAACGGTACAATGGGAAAGCAAAAATTGTTCCGCATGGCTTTGTTCAGGAGGATCACCTGCAGCAGGCATACAATTCCTTTGACGTACTCATTCTCCCTTCGCTTGCGCATGAGGCGTTCGGGCTTGTTGTCAATGAAGCACTTGCTGCGGGAAGACCTGTGATCGTCTCAAATTCAGGTGCATTGCCCGAATTGGTGAAGTCTGAATACGGTATGGTGGTTGAACGGAATAATGTGGATGCGTTGACGCAAGCAATGCAGCGCTGTGCGGCTGACCCTCAGCAGATCCTTGCGATGAGCGGAAGGATTCCCGCTGTAAAAAAAATTGACCGGTATGTGGACGAAATTGAAAATCTCTACGCTAACATCGGTAGTCAATGAACAAATTGCAAAATAATACTACCGTGTACACCGTCTCTTCGCTTGAAGAGATGTACACAACCGAACGAAGTCTTGATTCTTTTTCATTGCGAAATCTCGGCGGGAAAGGATTGCTTACGATATTGGTTGCATTGTGCAATGTCGTGCTTTCCATCTTGCAATTGGTGTTATTCAAACGTTGGAATGCGGAAACATGCTCTCCCCGAACGATTGTTGTGTACACGTTTGGAGCGTTGGGTGACAATGTTGTGCTTCTTCCTGTCATTGCATCGCTGAAAAAACGGTATCCTTCGGCAACGGTAACAGTTGTAACGACCTGTTTCGGTTTACCGATCCGCGATTTTTTTCTCCACCTTCCGTATGTCGATCATGCTATTCAACTGGATGATCAGCCGGTCGTTCGACGCGGTGTCCGGTTAATGTACTCGGCGGAAGAATTGTCCTCATTAAAAGCAGACCTGTTCGTCAACCTCTCACCATTTGGCAACAGGGGAGTTTTTGGATTTGTCCTGCGAGAAATGATTTTTGCAAAGAAGATCAACGCACAATGGAGCGTCGGATTCCGGCTTCATTCGTTCTCCATACACAATCGGTTTCTCGATCTTCAACACTATTTTGTGAAGAATGAACCGCGCCGCTGGAAAGAGATCCTTGCTTCGTTGAATATACCGGTATCATCAAGGTCGGAATTTCTTCCGATTCGACAATCCGCAGAATCCTCCATGAAACAAAAAATCGGTTTCAACGAGATCGGCGGCAAACATATTATGGTTGTCAATCCCGGTTCCAAATATCTTTCCCGCTGCTGGAATGCGGAACGGTTCGGCGCAATTGCATTGTGGCTGAAAGAACGATATAATGCTGTCGTCTTTGTGAACACGACGGAAAACGAACGGGAGATCGCACGGACTGTGATACAGACATCAGGACACAGCGCGGTTGATCTGTGCGGAACATTATCCCAAGCGGAATTGATCGAACTCTTACGGCTCTCGGCGCTTTGTGTGACGAATAATACCGGAACAATGCACGCCGCCGCATCGCTCGATATCCCTATCGTCGCGATATTTGGGACGTGGATCAGTCCGACGCATTGGTTCCCGGATGCAAGTACTGTAAAAGTACTCTGCAGTTTTTCCGAAAGCAGCTATTCGTATTCCGAAACGGGAGGAACAGAAAAGAACATCGAACGGATCCAGATTGAAGATGTGAAACGTGCAATTGAACACGTGATGGAGGCACGCCGGTGACGTTTACGATTGCCATCCCCGTGTTCAATGGAGAAAAATATTTACGGCAGACGCTGCTGTCCGCCGTACGGCAGACACGGCCTGCGGACGAGATCCTTGTGGTTGATGACGCTTCGACGGATGGATCGAAGGATATCATCAACGACATATCAAAACAAGCAGCAGTCCGGTATATTCGCAACGACACACCGACAGGATTTGTCGATGCGTGGAACAGAGCCATCAAATATTCTACCACTGAATACGTCAGTGTGCTTCACCAGGATGATTTGTTGGACGAATACTATCTGATGCGGGCGGAAGAAGCGTTCCGTCAATATCCGGACGCACAGCATCTCTATTGCGGATACCATGCTATCGACGCCGAGGGGAAACGCAAACAAAGTTCGGAACTTCCGCATACTGCTGCTCCGGTATTGATTACCGGAAAAGAATATGCAAAGCGTTATCTTCATGGAGTGGTCCAAAACAAACATTTGCATCGTTGCCCCGGTGTTACAACTGCCCGGTCGCTGCTTGTGGGAACATGTTCGTATCGCAAAGAGGCGGGATTGATTGCAGACGATGACTTTTTTATCCGTGTCGGAACATATACCGACGTAATCGGTATCGGTCAACCATTGGCGAGTTTCCGAATCCATGACAATTCCGCAACAAGTCGTCTGGAATCAATAGCCCGGCAGCTTGCCCGCGATTACATCTATGAAGTACAATTCCATCTTCACAATAAGGAATATCTTGATGATGAAGGAAGAATGATGCTGCAACAGCTGGCAACTCGTTTCATCTGGACACTGTTGTATGAGGGGATCACGGCAGGAAATACAGAATGGATGAACGAGGCACGCAACTATGGAAGGTTGCTTGATGAAACTGTTTCGGGTTGGCGGGACCGGCATCTGTCGGCGGCAAAACGACTGTTATGGCGTTTCGACAGCAGCGATGGAATGCTGCATCAATGCGCCGCTTCGTACGGAAAGCTGATTCACGCTGTTATGCAGCTGAAGAAAAAATTTGTGCACTAAAATCAGTGACCGCTTGAATTGAAAGGATACTCCCGAATGATCACACCGATAAAAAAGATGGTACGGAAAATATTGACTGAAGAACGGCGGCGATCACTTGCCATACGTCTGCTCGGAGGAAAATTTTTCATTGGAAAGAAAGAATCCGGCTCCCATCACTCCACAACGGTTGAAGAACTTGTCAGGCTCTCTCCACACAACAGGCCGGTTCAAAATATGCTGGCTCATCTTCCTCACGTGCAGCCCGAATATCTCTCTTCGGATTGGTTCTGGGCTGAAACATACTACCCTTTGTATTCTTTACTCTCACGTGCTCTGCAGCCTAAATCCATTGTTGAAATCGGATCACTGCAGGGATTCAGTCTTATCTCCATGCTGAACGGCGCTCCTTCCGTCAAGAAAGCATTGTGGGTGGATAATGAACTCTACCTGCCCAATTCAAACCAGATGTGTTATGAGAATATTCACTCATTCTACCGGACGTTTCATCCGCATGTCACAATCCCTGATCTGAAGTTTCATCATCAATCGTGGGATCTGCTTCGGTACATTCATGCAGGTACTTTCGACCTTATTCACATTGATGGAGAACATACCTATGAGGGGAAATTGCGCGACCTGATGGTGTGCAGTAGTCTCCGCCCCAAGTACATCATTCTCGATGACTACGCAAACACTGCAAACCATGAGGCGATCCATTATTGGGCGATGAGCATGAAACGCGATTACGCTGTCGTCAACACATTTGAACGCGGACTGGCATTTTTTGATTTTACCCGTGAGCAAAAAGGCTTGTCACTGTTGAAGAAACATCACATTCCCGTGAAAGAGATTATCCGGTGTACTGAATGAGCATACGAAGGAATATACTTTCTATGGTGTACAATGCTTTCGTCGCAACTGAACGGCTTGGCAGGTTTCGTTTCACTTCAAAGATATGGCACGCATTGTGGAGAAAAAGTTGTTCGTTGATTCACGAAGGAGTGGCAACAAAGATCCACGGGAGAACGGCTGAAGTGAATTATGGTTTTCCGTATCCGTTTATTGCACGGCAATTTTCTTCCTTTAACAACCCTCTTGTTGAAATTGTGCATCAGACGTTCAGAGTAAAAAAAAGGAAAGTAACACTTATCGATGTCGGATCGTCTGTCGGTGACACAGTATTACTCATTGAAGCAAATTGTTCCGGGATGGTTGAACAGTATTATTGCATCGAAGGTGATCGGGAATTCTATTCATATCTGACGGCAAACCTCGCATTCCGCCGGGGGATCGAATTTTTTCCCGTGATGCTTTCTTCGCACGATGCACCGGTACCTGCGCTGGTGCGTACGCATTCCGGTACAGCGAGTGCCATCGGTGATGAGAAGATCCGTGCGACAACATTGGACAAAATATTGTTCGACAAACAACGAATCATAGATATTGTAAAAATAGATGTCGATGGTTTTGACGGCGAGGTCCTAAAGGGATCAAAGAACATTCTTCGCCGCCACAAGCCTGCCGTTATTTTTGAGTGGCATCCTTTGCTCTGCCAACGGGCAGAAAATAATTGGAAGGATCACTTTACCGTTCTTGCACAATGCGGGTACACACGATTCCTGTTTTTTACGAAGTTCGGTGAATTCAATCATATCATGATCGGATATGATAAAGAGTCCGTTGAAGCACTTGCTGATTTTTCTTTGGCAAGCAAGCAGTACGAAGACTGGCATTATGATATTGTTGCACTTCATCCGGAAAACGACGTTGATGCCAATTCGATTGCCGATTGCGCGTACGCAAAGGCAAAACGTTCGCCGTATTGAATACATGACCGCATGAACTACGTCAGGCATCGCACAAAAGTATTTCTCAACGTTGCAGCTTGTATCCTCAAACTGCTCTGGCTTCGTTTGCGGGAACAGGCACGGAGATCATCACGCGAGATCATCGGCGTTATTCTCATTGAGCATCTCGGCGATATCGTGGCATGCGAACCGGTTGCGCGTCATCTCAGGAAAAAATATCCGGATGCAATCCTCGTATGGTGCGTGCGCCCGGCATACAAGAGCATCGTCGAAACAAATCCGGACATTGATGCGATCATCTTGGTGCACTGCCTTACTGTGAAAGAAATGTTGATACGGTCGGGATTGTTCACCATGCAGTTCGATCTGCATTTCAAAGAACGGTACTGCGCATTGTGCGGCGAACGGATCCATGCTGTTCTCGCGAATAACCAAACCGATATCACGCTGGAAAATTTCTACGACCGAGGAAATATCCTTCAGACCTTCTCACAATCGGCAGGACTTCCAAAATTGAATAATGCTCCGAAAATCTATTTCCCTCAATCGTTCAATCTATCCGGTCGAATCCCTGCTCTACCGGACCGATACATTGTTGTTCACTGCAAATCCAACACCGATGAAAAAGATTGGCAGGATGATCGTTGGCGGGAATTCGCAGAGATCATTCTTACATCATACGACATATCAATTCTTGAAGTGGGAACAGAATCTGTCCTTGGCGGGATTTCCAGTCCTTCATATATAAATCTGTGTACCAAGACATCAATCCTTGAAACGGCGTACATTATACGACAGGCGAACCTGTTCATCGGTATTGACAGCGGACCCGCACATATTGCCAATGCTGTCGGCACCTTTGGAATACTTTTGATGGGAAGTTACTTGAATTTTAAACGATATAATCCGTTCAGCGGCGGGTACGGCGATGAATCGAACGCACATATTCTCCGCGCTGAAGGGAGCGTGAGGGATATAGCCGTCATGGACGTATGTCGTGCGCTGGAAATGAGAGCACGAGAGTGGAAACGGCAATGAACAATAATAAACGAGCCGTTATCGGAATACCGGTGCTTCACAATGGGGGTACTGAGATGCATACACTGCTCCTCTCACGTGTCCTCATGTCGCAAGAGTACGATGTAACTGTCTGCTGCTACCATGAATATGACAGCGAGATCGTCCGGCAGTTTACCGATCTTGGCATTCAGGTTCGGTTACTAAAGGTTTTCCGCTCTCTTCATGGTATGTCGTTCTCTGAACTCAGAACTGTGTACACCTCGTTCTCACGACTTCTTACTCAGATACATCCTCAACTCATTCACATCCAGTATGTCGCTCCTGGCTTTGTTCCGATTCTTGCCGCCGCTCGGATGTCATCTGCAACAGTGACGGCGGGAGTGCATACGTCGGGAAAATATTTGTACGGACGTAAAGCAAAATTCATGATAAACGCAGCAGCACGATTGTGCGATGCATTTGTGTGCGTATCGAATGACGTCCGGATGTTTTGGTTTGGGGCACATGCAGGTGATACGATTCGGACGATCTACAATGGTGTTGATACCGTTGAATTGGGAAAAAGTGTGAAAGGTTTGGAAAAAGAAAAAATTAAAAGGGAATATTCGATCGGACATTCGCCCCTCTTTGCGATCGTTGGAAGAGCCGGACGGCACAAAGGACACGATTTATTGTTCAGGGCGTTCGCCCGTGTGGCGGAACATGTTCCGGAAGCCGGCATCGTTATTATCGGCGAGCAGGTGGAAAAAGAATTTCTTGTGGATCTTGCCGATGAATTACATATTGCGTCGAAGTTATCGTGGAGTGGACCGTTACCGCACACTGCGCTGGCGCATGTGCTGGCAAGTTCCGATTGTTTGGTGATCCCTTCCCGCTATGAAGGCTTCGGTCTTGCAGCCATTGAAGCGATGGCGCTCGGCGTGCCGGTCATTGGAAGCGCAGTCGGAGGATTGCCGGAGATCATCGAACATGAAAAAACAGGATTGCTCTTCCAACCCGAGGACACGACGAGTTTGTATGAAGCAATGGTGCGAATGATACGTGATACGAATCTTCGCGAACGTTGTATCAATGGAGGGAAGAAAGCCGTGGCTGAAAAATTTTCTTTCGAACGTTTCAGATTGGAGTGGATCGATCTGTTGATGAACGTATGCGATAAAAGGCAAACTCCAAACAAGTGATAACAAAATGCCCCTCCCCGTCATCAGTATAGTAATGCCGCTCTATAACAACGAGCACGAAGTGAAACGCGCGGTTGCGTCAGTGCTCAGTCAGTCATTCGCCGATTTCGAATTGATCATCGTCAACGATGGCTCTACTGATAACAGTTTGTACGTCGTGCAGTCGTACCGTGATGAACGAATCTCTGTGATCCATCAGAAGAATCAGGGCGTATCTGCGGCGCGTACCATCGGCATCCGTGCTGCGCGGTGTGGAATTATCGCTTTACTTGATGCCGATGACGAATGGAAACCTGATTTCTTAAAGACGATCATCACTCTCTCGGAACAATTTCCAGAATGCTCTGTCTTTGCGACGAATTATTTTTACATGGAACAAGACGGAACGGTACGTGAAACGATTATTCGAGGTTTGTCCCCCCTGCCGTATAAAGGAGTACTCAGAGATTATTTTTCTGTTGCAGCTCAATCCGATCCGCCTCTCTGGTCGTCGGCAGTGGCGGTACGGAAAGCGGCGTTCGAATCGGTCGGCGGATTTCCCATTGGCATTACGATCGGAGAAGACCTGCTCACCTGGGCGCGGTTGGCAGTCTCGCATTCCATTGCATACACATCGGAACAACATGCAATCTTTCATTTGAAATCTCCCCTTGCAGGCGTTCCTTCCCGTGTTCCGCAAGAGCCGGACATTGTAGGAATGGCGTTGAAGGAGTTGTCGGATGCTGCCCCGCCGGACATAAAAGAATCTGTTGAAAGGTACACCGCTCTGTGGCATCGAATGCGCGCAGCGATGTTTTTGGGGTTGAACGACCGCACGAAAACATTCCGGGAAGTGCGAACCAGCGTGTATTTTGACCCTGTAAATATTCGCCCATATACCTATGCCGTGCTGGCGCTATTGCCGAATTTTATCCGGTCAAAATTGTATGATGTTTTTTCGTATCTTAAGACAGAACGGCGGAGAAAAATTCAATGAACAAGTTACCGGAAGAGCGTCTTGCAGAAAAACCTGCTACCCCCAGCCTCGGGCATCAGCTTCGTTCTTCACGCCTTCCGATTCTCTTTTGGGTTACGCTGATCACAACATTGATTGCCTGTACCTTCACCGGTGAAGCATTTTTCTTTTATACCATCAGCGGGTTTGCATGGATCGTGACACTTGCGTTTGCCGGCATGTTCCTGACAGCCAATCTTACACGCGTCACGTTTCCCATCAGAATCTGGCTTCCCTGGATGCTCATCGTTTTTTTCTATTCGTATCTTTCTGAATACACAAATCTCCAGCGCAGCATCATGATCGTCTGCCCGGTCATTGTCGGCATCGCGGCATCAACAGCGCGCGTTACCGATAAACAACTCGAATCGGTTTTTGTCGCGTTGAAAATTTTTGCATTTGCCCTTTTTATCATCATTGCATTTATCACCGGTCTTTTGCTGACAGGTGTTCTTCCGAAACGGACATCTCTTGCTCCTCAATCGATCACGGCGCTGTTCTTCTGTTCAATTTTCGTTTCCGGATATTCGTTCGGGTTTGTAAAAGACATTTTCTGGTACGGACTCGTTTCATTCATACCGATCATAGCACTTGTCCGCGGGGCGATTGTCGTTGCCGGGCTTTCGCTTCCATTGTCGTTCTCACCGCAAAAAATTCAGGTGCGGTTCATCATGCTTGTCCTTGTTTCCATTGGCGGTTTGGCGCTCTTCTATACAGACAGAGTGCAAAGTAAAATGTTCATTGAAGGGAAGGGGACGGTGGACGATTTGACACGGTACGAAAATGTTGCTACTCACGGGAGAAGGTACATGGCGGAAATGATGACGGTTGAAATTGCAAAAGACCCGTGGCTGGGGCACGGCGCAAATGCATCCGAAGACTTTGTGGTGAAACTGACCGCAGGGCAACTGACGCATCCGCATAACGACTGGCTGCGGCTGCTCTATGATTATGGAATTTTTGGGACGGCAATTTTCACGATCACGATCTCAGCACAAGTAATCAATTTGCTGAGAAGAGGGAGGAGTTCCGACGGCAACAGAAAGGTACTCTTTTACGCATGTGCATCATCGTTCCTCTCTCAATTGTTTATCATGTTCACCGATAACATTTTGCTGTATGCAGCATTCTTCGGAAATATCCAATTTGTCGTCATCGGGCTTGCGTATGCGGCGGATCGGCGCGAGATGCGTGAGAGAGAACCTGAAGAGGACGAACAACAGGGGCGGGGAAGACATCGTCGGTCACGGTCAACCCGGGAAAGGCACCATCAGCATACTGCAGAAGACCGCGAACCAATGTCAACGTGATCCTATGAAGAATGGTTCAAGGCATGTTGCCATCATCTGGACAAAATTTTTGCCGTATCATGTCGCCCGCATCAACCATGTACGCAAGCAGCTTCATGCCGAAGGGCACCGGCTGACAGCGATTGAGGTTGCATCGAAAGACGCATTGTATCCGTTTCCCGAAACAAATGTTTCGACCACCGATTACGTTTGTATCTTTTCCGGCAAATCGTACAGGGCGCTCCATCCAATGACGATCCACCACCGGATCTATTCGACGATTGAGCGCATTTCTCCCGATATCGTTATCTCTCCCTCTACTCCGTTCCCATCGGGCATGGCGTCGATCAAATACTGCCTGAGGAACAAAAAGTTTTCTGCGATCATGGATGATGCATGGCACCTGTCCGATACGCGAGGACACCTGGTTACGGCTGTGAAAAAGATCATTCACAACAATGTGGATGCGGTCTTCATTCCGTCCAAATTCCATGCCCCGTACTATGAACGCATGGGATTCCCCCCCGAGCGGATTGTTGTCGGTGTAGATGTTGTGGATAATGACTTTTTTTCCTGTCATGCCCGCTCTGCTGCGGAACGGAGCCATGAAATACGAAAGGAACTGAATCTTCCGGAAAAATATTTTATCTTTGTTGGCAGATTCATCAAGCGGAAGGGAATTGACACACTCCTGCACGCATTTCAACAGTACAGGAAAGAAACCGGTCCGGCTGCATGGGACATAGTCCTTGTTGGTGACGATGTTGAAATTACCGAATACACAATCAAGGCAAAAAAGGGGGAAGGGGTTCATTTTGTCGGTGCGCAGTTTGGAGAAAGATTATGTGCATACTACGCGCTGGCTTCTGCAATGATTCTTCCGAGTGAAATTGAGACATGGGGTCTTGTGGTCAACGAAGCAATGGCGTGCCGTCTTCCCGTTATTGCCAGCACAGGCTGTGGTGCGGCACGGGCGTTGATTGAGGAAGGGAAGAATGGCTGGATGTTTCAGCCGCGCGATCATCATCGTTTATCTCAATTGATGAAAGAAGTAACGTTCCTTTCTCAGGACGAACTAAAGTCAGTCGGAGAAGAAGCGTTTCGTACCATTCGGTCGTACAGTCTTGATACATTTGCCGGGGGCGTTCTGTCAATGCTTTCCATGACACAGCGAAGCAAGAAAATGCTGCTGCCGAACATTGTTACGCGCTTGTGGCCCGGGCGCATCAGTTTCTATCCGTAATTACGAGGCATCTATGAGCTCAGAACAGTCCGATCGTTCGCCGTCGGCATTTCACTATGTGCCGATGCTTCTCTTCGCCCTCTTCATCGGTGTGTGGTGTTGGACGTTGTACGAATTGTTTTCCGTACGAGTTTCCAACGGCAGTCACCAGCTGTCGGTCACGGCAGGGGAGCTCGGGCGGACGATTGAAAAGGATCTCTTGAGTCACGAACAGCAGACAATCTCGCTGGCTGAAGCAGTGGTCACCATTCCGGACGATGAATTTTCGGATCTCTGTTCAACCTACGTACGTTCGCACGAAGAGATCGCTGCTATCTACGTTAAGAATAGTGCATTGAAACCTGTGAAACATGTGCGCCAAAGGGACGTGCAGAGTGTGAACATCGATTTTTCCTCCATCAAGGATTCGCTGTATTACGTTACGATTTCGCAACCGGTCTATTACACATCCGTGTGGCGCGAGAACAAGGAAAAATACGTCGGTATTGAACGACCGATCCTGAAGGACGGCGCTTTCTACGGTGTTGTCGGGCTTGTCGTGTCGTTCAACAAACTGCTGAGCGCTTCGATTCGTACGATGGATATTGCATCGTACGATGCAGCGCTCTTGAGTCCCAAAACTTCCGATATCCTTGCATCAACAAGTTCCATTTCATTCGCCAGTCCGATTCATGCGGGCTACTCGCTGAATGAGGTTGGCAGCGATCTCCGGCTCGAAATGGTTGATGCATCATTTTCCTATTGGGATATCCCCACAACTCTTTCGGTCGTCGCAGGAGGTGTGATCGCGTGTGTGATGTTTGTATGGATGTACTCCTCACTTAAAAATATCAGGCTGCTCAAGAGCGCTGAAAAGACACTTCGCGAAAGCGAGGAGCGATTCCGCATCTTGTGGGAACATTCTGCTGATGGGATGAGATTAACAGATCGATACGGACGCATCGTGATGGTGAACCAGGCGTACTGCGATCTGGTCCGCATCTCGCCGCAAAAACTGACGGAAGAGTACCGCTCCGGTAACGTGGACAATGTGCGGTACGCGGCAGATTCAACATACAGGCACATGTTCGATGCCGGCATCGTGAAGCTGCCTGTGGCGCAAACGATCCGCCGCCCAAACGGAGAAGAAATTCCGGTCGAGATTATCAACTCTTTCATCCACCTTGCCGGCGGCGAGAAGATGATGCTCAGCATTTTTCGGGACGTTTCAGCGCGGAAAAAACTCGAAGAGAACCTCCAACAGGTGCAGCGGATGGATGCTCTCGGCAGGTTTGCCGTGGAGATCGGGAACAATTTCAACAATATCCTCGGGATCATTTTGAATGCCGCTGAGGTGTTGAAAACGAAATTACAGCACCGCACAGATGTCGTCGATTATATTTCGATGATCGTCTCGCATGCACGGCGCGGCGGCGAGGTTGCCGGCGATCTGCTGGTCTTTGCCCGCACGGAACAGAAAGAAGAACGGGAGGTTTCAATTCCGAAAAGTCTTGAGCACGCGAGAAAGATATTGCAATATTCCCTTCCGCCGTCGATTTCTCTCTCTCTGACATTAGGAGACAACAATGCCGTTGTTATGGGAGACATTCATGAATTGCATCAGGCGGTGGTCAATCTCGGATTGGCGGCAAACGAGCGAATGAACGGCAAGGGAAAAATATCAATAACGAGCTCCATTGTTGTATCCGAAGATGTCCGGCTGATGTATCCGAATGCAAAAGGGGGACAGTACGTTGCCATCATCATCAATGACGACGGTCCGCCGCTGAATGAAGTGCAGAAGCAGACGATCTTCGAGCCGTATTTTAATACGCAGGTGCAGCAAAGCGGCACAGGACTTCGCCTTGCCGTCACCTACAGCATCGTGAAACGGCACCATGGCTACGCGCGCGTTGAAAGCGATGCGGAACGCGGAACGTCGTTCCTGCTTTATTTCCCTATCGTGCGGCATGAAGATATTCCGTTTGAACTTGCGGAACCGGAACCGCCGAAACAGGGGAAAGGGCTTGTGCTGCTGGTGGATGACGAGGAGGCGTACCGCACATTGTATGAACAGGAATTTCTTTCACACGGGTACTCCGTGTTGACGGCGGCAGACGGCGAGGAGGCGCTCCGGACGTACGAACATTACAAGAATGAGATTGCACTTGTTGTAACTGATATCTCGATGCCCAACATGAACGGCGAGGAGCTATTCAGGCATCTGGTTGCGTTGAATCCGGCGGTGAAGGTAATTTTTGCAACCGGCAACATCGACGCAAAGTCCCGTGCAGAGATATTAAACCTCGGCGTAAAAGGGATCGTTGAGAAACCGTTCACATTTGCGCAATTGATGTCGCTGGTGCAGCAAGTGCTGAGCGAATCGTGATGTAAGTAACTATTTGAGATATCTGAAAAATTATCTTGGCACTGTCACTTTGAGCGAAGTCCGTCGAGGGTGGAAGAAGCGAGAAATCTCGCTGTTGAATTTGAAAAAAAAAACGGGATTCCTCGTTCACCGGCAACTCAGGAGGGGATTGATTTGGGAATTTTCAGACAACACTCTCTATTGAATCTCTTACTCCGATACCTGCATCTCAGAAAAATTGTTCATCGCTACGATGTTAGACATGTAGCAGAATTTTTCAATAGACTCTGTCTTTATTCTCGTTCTCGTCTTATGCACCAATCCACAAACGATGTGGAGTAGTGTGATACATCACCACTTTTGTTGCTCTTTTTAGTACCTTCCAGAAGAATTTTCCTTGGAGAGATCATGAAAAAATTTACTATTCCTGCTATTGCCCTTCTATTCGCAGGTGCAACATTCTATTTTATCACAAAGAGAGAAGAACCGTACGAAGAAAAAGGGCATGCCGACGATGCGTTCGAGTGGTGGTATGCGCAACGTGCCCTTCCGGGCACGACAATTCCGCCGGAAGGATTGGCGCGCGCCGTACAATATACCGAACGGACAATGCTGCCTTCTCTCCGGAAATCATCTGCGGAAGATCCGTGGGAATCGATCGGTCCCGATAATATTGGCGGCAGGGTTCTTTCGCTCGGCATCGATCCAGACAGCACGCATATTCTCTGGGCTGGAAGCGCCAGCGGCGGGTTGTGGAGATCGTCAACGGGCGGCGTCGGCGCAAAAGCATGGGAGTATGTCAACACGGGATTTTATCTCCTTTCGGTCAGCACAATCGCGATCAATGAATCGAATCCGAACGAGATGTACATCGGCACGGGGGAGATCAGCGGATACAATCTCGGACAGGTCGGTACTCCCGGCGCCCGCACAACATACGGACTCGGCATTATTAAAAGTACCGACCGCGGAAAGACATGGATAGAAACTGGATTGACCTGGCTCTTCTCACAGAATCGCTCTGTGCAGAAAGTAGTTATCAACCCGAAGAATCCCAATACCATTTTTGCAGCGACATCCGAAGGAACATACCGTTCGTACGATGCGGGAAAAAATTTCATACGAGTCGATTCCACATTGATGGCGATGGATGTTGCGATCAATCCGGTTGATACCTCGATCATCTACGTTGCATGCGGGCAGCGGAACACCGCCCCGAACTCCGGCATGTATCAATCGACGAACGGCGGAAATTCGTTCACGAAACTTTCCGGCGGGCTGCCGGCAACGAATTTCGGGAGGACATCGCTTGCGATTGCTCCATCCAATCCGGCAATAGTCTATGCAAGTATTGCCAACGCTTCAACGCACAATCTTGCGGGATTGTACCGAACGACGAACAGTGGTACGACATGGGAATTGATGTCCACAACAAATTATCTGAGCGGTCAAGGTTGGTACAATAATATTTGCGCCGTTCACCCCACAAACTCCGATATCGTGTATGGAGCAGGGCTCGACGCGTATAAATCGACGACAGGTGGAAGCGGATTGGTACAAAAATCATTCTGGTATAAGGATTTTGGCGGCGTTGTTCCGGCAGGGGGTCCGGAAGGTCCCGACGATTACGCACATGCCGATCACCACGCGATCATTTTCGATCCGAAGAATCCAAGCAGGATGTTCTTCGGGAACGACGGAGGAGTATTCGAATCAACTGACGGCGGCGAAACATTCGCCGGGCGCAACGGCGGATTTGTGACGACGCAATTCTACAACGGTTTCGACAATGCTGTCACCGATTCGTTGATTGCTCTCGGAGGTTTGCAAGACAACGGAACGGTGAAGTGGGAAGGGATGCCGTCATGGAATAAAGTGTACGGCGGCGATGGCGGCTGGTGCGCTATCGACCCTGTGAATAAGCAGATCATGTACGAAGAGTATGTGTACTTATTGATATCAAAAACGACGGATGGCGGCACGAGTTGGAGCAATATTTTCAACGGCAGTTCCGATTCAGCAAATTTTATAGCACCATTCGTCATCTCACCATCAAATCCGAATGTACTGTATGCAGGAATGAAGAAGGTGATAAAATCCACCAACGGCGGAACAACGTGGATACGGACAAACAACAACCAGGGATTGAACGGTTCAAATGTGTCGTGCCTTGCCGTGAGTTATACAAGTTCCGACACGGCACTTGCTGCAACCGGACAACGGACGAACCCTCTCTTTGAAATTTTCTACACGACGAACGGTGGAACAAACTGGACGAAATCAAATTCCGCTCTCCCTAATCGCTATCCGACCGACTTAACATTCGATCCGAATGACAGCAAGATCGCATACGCGGTCTTCTCGGGATATGGGACACCTCATGTGTATAGATCGACCGATGCGGGAATGACATGGAGCAATATTTCTTCCAACCTTCCCGATATTCCCACGCAGGCTGTTTGTGTCGATCCGTTGAATCCCGGCGATATTTATGTGGGAACAGATCTCGGCGTTTATCGAACACAAAATACCGGAGCGAATTGGGAGCCATGGTTCGAAGGAATGCCCTACGCAATGGTGCTTGACGTTGTCTATTCACCTGTGGACAGAAGGATCCACGCGGCTACGTTCGGCAACGGCGTGTACCAACGCAAACTCGGTCCGAAACGGGCGATGA
>JBFMFY010000002.1:0-160054 GCA_040751955.1 Bacteroidota bacterium | reverse complement strand
GTTTGCACTGCTGTCAACTCATTGGAAAAGCAGAAAATAATTTTTCTCTGCTTGTATTTACTCAACTTATTCTGTGGCATTGACTTACAAGATATTTTACTACTCTCTGCTAGTCAAGCCCCAAAAAATATTCCGACATCACTCCCACCCCCGGCTCACTTCAGGAATTCGCCATACAAAAAACTCCCACGCTCGACTACGACAACAAATTCGGGCGGGACAAGAACGGCGAGATCATTTTCATGTTCGGCAAGAACAAGGGAATGCCTGTTGCAGACAATCCCGGCATGCTACAGTGGATGCTGGGGAAAGAGTTTTCCGAGCATACGAAGTTCATTGTAAGGAAGATTTTGAAGGGAGAAATTTCTTAACCACCAAATCGCTAAAACACTAACACTCACAAATATGTGAATCTGTGGTTGAATTTTTTCCTCCCTTATATTAAATGCCACCCGTTTTTGAAGTGTGCGGCATTTTGATCTTTCCTCAACTCCGACTAAAACACCCCGATTTGTTTCCTACAATTAAGACACTATTATCCTTCGATTTGCACATTTGAAAAGCCCTTCTTTCTAAATCCAGCATTTTAGTCCGTTTTCCCCTTCTGCCGTAAGTTCAAGTCTGGCAATGTATTTGCAATTCCGGACTCAGATTTACTCTCTTAACCAAGATAACAAGGTATAAATATGTCAATGAACGAAAAGAACTCTATCAGAGAACAAGTAACGATCGACGGCAACGAAGCCGCCGCGTATGTTGCGCACAAAACGAACGAAGTCATCGCCATTTACCCGATCACCCCCTCCTCCAATATGGGAGAATGGTGCGATCAGTGGTCGGCAGAAGGAAGAAAAAATATTTGGGGCACGGTTCCCGTTGTTGCCGAAATGCAGTCGGAAGGGGGCGCCGCAGGTGCAGTGCACGGCGCATTGCAGACCGGATCGCTCACCACAACATTCACCGCATCGCAGGGATTGCTGTTGATGATCCCCAACATGTTCAAGATTGCGGGAGAACTGACTTCAACGGTGTTTCATGTCTCAGCGCGAGCTATTGCCGCACAGGGACTTTCCATTTTCGGCGATCACAGCGACGTGATGGCAACACGATCGACAGGATGGTCAATGCTCTGTTCTCACAACGTTCAGGAAGTGATGGATTTCGCATTGATTGCGCAGGCAGCAACACTCGAGGCGAAACTGCCGATCCTCCACTTCTTCGACGGATTCCGCACATCGCATGAAGTGATGAAAATCGAACAGCTGACCGATGATGATATCCGTTCGATGATTGACGATAACCTTGTAGCGGAACACCGACGTCGGGCGCTGACTCCCGACAATCCCGTAATGAGAGGAACGGCACAGAATCCCGACGTGTACTTTCAAGGACGCGAAACCGTGAATCCATACTATGAAAAGATGCCAGACATCGTTCAACAGTGGATGGATAAATTCGCAACGATTGTCGGACGACAATATCATTTGTTCGATTACTTCGGCGCGCCGGATGCAGAGCGGATTATCGTGCTGATGGGTTCCGGTTCCGAAGCAGTGCATGAAACGATCGAAGCGTTGATGGAAAAAGGAGAGAAGATCGGCGTCGTGAAAGTTCGCCTCTATCGCCCGTTCTCTATGAAGCATCTCATCGAAGCACTCCCCGCAACAACGAAAGCAATCGCAGTGCTCGACAGAACAAAAGAACCGGGAACATCGGGCGAGCCGCTCTATCTTGACGTGGTTGCCGCAATGAATGAATATGCTGCCGACGGCAATCCAAAATTCAAATCACAGCCCCGTATCATCGGCGGCAGGTACGGACTCGCATCCAAAGAATTCACTCCTGCGATGGTGAAAGCGGTGTACGATGAATTGAAGAAGCAAAAACCGAAGAATCATTTCACCGTCGGCATCGTGGACGATGTATCGCACACGTCGCTCGACGTTGACTATTCCTTCTCGACGGAAAAAGATGATGTCTTCCGCGGACTGTTCTTCGGTCTCGGTGCGGACGGTACGGTTGGAGCGAACAAGAATTCAATCAAGATCATCGGCGAAGAGACGGAGTATTACGGACAGGGATACTTTGTGTATGATTCAAAGAAATCCGGTTCAACAACCACATCGCATTTGCGTTTTGGTCCCCGTCCGATCCATTCTACATACCTGATCACGAAAGCAAATTTCGTCGGCTGTCATCAATGGCAGTTCCTTGAAAAGATGGATATGCTTTCCTCCATTGTTGACGGCGGTACATTCCTCATTAATTCACCCTTCCCCGCAGATCGCGTCTGGAATGAACTCCCCCGCAATGTGCAAGAAGATGTAATCAAGAAAAAACTGAATCTCTATGTAATCGACGGAACCGCTGTTGCGCAAAAGACCGGCATGGGTGGACGCGTCAACACGATCATGCAGACTTGTTTCTTTGCAATCTCCGGCGTGCTTCCGAAAGAGCAGGCAATCGAAGCAATTAAAAAGTCAATCAAGAAAACCTATGGTAAAAAAGGAGAAGACATCGTAAAGATGAACTTCGCCGCGGTCGATGCGACGATCGAAAATCTTCACAAGGTCGAGTATCCGAAACAGGTAACAAGCAAGCTCGAATTGCGTCCTCCGGTACCGAATCACGCGCCGGCGTTCGTGAAGAATGTGACCGGAAAGATGATCGCGGGATACGGCGACCAGATTCCCGTGAGTGCTATGCCGGCGGATGGTACATATCCGGTTGGAACTACACAGTGGGAAAAACGAAACATCGCTCTCGAAATTCCGGTGTGGGATGCCGAGTGGTGTATCCAATGCGGCAAGTGTGCACTTGTCTGCCCCCACGCATCGATCCGCATTAAAGTGTATGACAATGCGTTGACTGCAGCCGCGCCGGAAACATTTAAACATATGCAGTATAAAGGAAACGAGTACAAAGGACAGGCATACACGATTCAGGTCGCACCGGAAGATTGCACCGGATGTGGTTTGTGCGTTGAAGTGTGCCCGGCAAAGAACAAGAAAGAGACGAAGTACAAGGCGCTGAACATGATGCCGCAGCCGCCGATCCGTGAACAGGAGGCGAAAAACTGGGATTACTTCCTGACTATACCTGAAGCAGACCGCAGAACTGTTGCAGTCAACACGATCAAAGGTTCACAATTCCTGCAGCCGCTGTTCGAATTTTCCGGCGCCTGCACCGGATGCGGAGAAACTCCGTATGTGAAACTTGTCAGCCAGTTGTTCGGAGACCGCACTGTGGTGGCAAATGCAACAGGATGCTCTTCAATCTACGGCGGCAATCTGCCGACAACTCCGTGGACAAAAAACAACGAGGGACGCGGTCCCGCGTGGTCGAACTCATTGTTTGAAGACAACGCCGAATTCGGGATGGGATTCCGGCTCTCCATCGACAAGCAGAATAATCAGGCGCGTGAATTGCTGCTGCGATTGATACCCGAACTGGGAGAGGAAATTGCAAACGAAATTCTCTCTGCGAAACAGACGAACGAAGAAGAAATTTACCTGCAGCGCGAACGAGTAGCACGGTTGAAAGATTTGTTACAGAAGCATCAGAATAATATCGATGCAAAACATCTCCTCGAGATCGCAGACTACCTCGTAAAGAAAAGCGTCTGGATTATGGGAGGCGACGGCTGGGCGTACGATATCGGTTTCGGCGGACTCGATCATGTTCTCGCTTCGGGCGCCAACGTGAATATACTTGTGCTCGATACGGAAGTGTACTCCAACACCGGCGGGCAGATGTCGAAGTCAACGCCGCGCGGTGCTGTAGCAAAGTTTGCCGCAGGGGGAAAAGGGGCGGGAAAAAAAGATCTCGGATTGATCGCCATGAGTTACGGCAATGTGTATGTGGCGCAGATCGCCATGGGGGGAAATGATCTCCATACTGTGAAAGCAATGCTCGAAGCAGAAGCGTACGACGGTCCGTCGCTCATCATTGCGTACAGCCACTGCATCAACCACGGCATCAACATCAGGTACGGATTGAATCAGCAGAAACTTGCGGTCGATTCAGGGTACTGGCCGCTCTATCGGTACAATCCGTCCCTCGTAAAGGAAGGAAAGAATCCGTTCCAGCTTGATTCCAAACCGCCGAAGATCAAGTTTGCAGAATTTGCCTACAACGAGATCCGGTACAAAATGCTGACAAAGATGGCGCCGGAAAAAGCAAAAAAACTTTTGCACGATGCGGAGGACGATATCGCAAAGAAATGGCGTTTCTACGAGCAACTCGCCGCGATGAATTATGGACCGCAAGCGTTGAATGCGGTAACAAACGGACATTAATACCACAGATGACCGTCACCTCCAAGGTGGCGGTCACCTTCATGAATTCAGGAGACATTATGGATCTATCGACCACATACTTAGGACTGAAACTCAAAAACCCGATTGTCCCTTCGGCATCGCCTATGTCGCGCAGTGTCGGCAATGTAAAATTGATGGAAGATTACGGCGCTTCGGCAATCGTGATGTACTCTATCTTTGAAGAACAGATACGTCACGAAACAAAAGAGTTGTATCACCACCTGACGTACCACGCGGAAAGTTTTGCCGAAGCCACGTCGTTCTTCCCTGAGCCGCATGAATATCACACCGGTCCCGAAGAGTATTTAGAACACATCCACAAACTGAAACAGTCTGTCGGTATTCCGATCATCGGCAGCATTAACGGTGTTACCGACGGCGGATGGGTCGAGTACGCGAAGAAGATCGAGCAGGCAGGTGCCGACGCGTTGGAACTGAATGTGTACTACATCCCCACCGATGTGAATCTTTCCAGTGACGACATTGAACAGACGTACTTCGACATTGTAAAAAATATTCGCAATCAGATCAAGATTCCCGTCGCAGTGAAACTATCCCCCTTCTTCACTTCAATTCCGCATGTGGCAAAGAGACTGGATCATATGGGTGTCAACGGGCTGGTTCTGTTCAACAGATTTTACCAGCCGGATATCAATCTCGATACGCTGAATATCGAACCCGGCGTGCTGCTCAGCACTTCGGATTCGCTCCGTCTGCCGCTCCGCTGGATCGCGATCCTCCATAAAAAAATAAAAGCCGATCTTGCCGCAACAACAGGCGTTCATACATCTGACGATGTGTTGAAGCTGATCATGGCAGGTGCAAACGTCACCATGATGTGCTCGGCATTGCTGCGGTACGGTCCGCGGAAGATCCGCGAAGTGTTGACGGGTGTGCAGCAATGGATGGTGGAACATGAGTACTCGTCTATCAGCGATATGCGCGGTAGCATGAGCCATCAATCTGTTGCCGATCCGTCGTCGTTTGAACGGGCAAACTATATGAAAGCATTACAAACGTACATGTAACTAACAGGCATTCCGGCAGAACGCCGGCAGCCGATTAACGAACAGAAGGAGAGGATACCATGTCGGTTTTCTTTAGCAGGCAATGCGAGTATGCATTGCAATCGGTCATCTACCTGGCACAGAAGAAACAGGGAGAGATGACAACAATCAAGGAGATTTCACAACATCTCAACATCCCGTTCCACTTTCTCGGCAAGATTTTCCAGAAATTGTCGCACAAAGGATTGCTCCACTCGATGAAAGGAGTCTCCGGCGGATTTTGGCTGGCAAAGCCGGCGGAAGAGATCGTGTTGATGGATATCATCGAAGCGATCGACGGGCGCGAGATTGTCGATTCGTGCGTGCTCGGATATACCGAATGCAGCACCACCGAACCATGTCCGCTGCACAACGAATGGAAAGCAACGAAGGATCTCTTCTTCGGCGCGCTGACAAAGAAGAATATCGTCGATATGGCAAAAGAAATTAAAAAGAGCGGGTACAAGGCTGCATAGCCACAGAGTGTGGACGAAAAACCTGCAGCGGACTTCCTCCTTCCGTCACAGGTTTTTGTCCACATCGGATCCCGCTAATTTTTTGAGGATGAAAAAGACCGTTTTATCGTATTTATGAATAGAGCAATGATAACACAGATTGAGCGTACAAGCGAATCGATCGTACAAACAGATACGGTGTCCAAAACACCACGAATCAAAAAAATTCCGCTCGATCAGCGGCGGAGAAAATATAAACCGAATCGTTCATTCCCGTGGTACAAGCGGCTGCTTGATCAATTACAAAATGACTCGCAGTTCTTCCGTTCCTCCGTGCAGCTTGCATTTGCACTGTTGTGCGTGTGGATCGGCATTGAGTTCCATTTATTCATGAAATGGGGATTGTCTGCAGGAGTTGAACCGTATTTCCAGCGCCCTCCCGGCGTTGAAGGATTCCTCCCCATCAGCGCATTGATGGGAATGCTGCACTGGATCGGGAGCGGTTCGTTGAACACAATTCATCCGGCGGGAACAATTATTCTCATCGGTATTATCGCCGTCAGTGTTATCATGAAAAAAGCATTCTGCAGCTGGATGTGCCCCGTCGGCACGATCAGCGAATCGCTCTGGATGCTTGGTCAGAAAATATTCAAACGGAATATTGTTGTCTGGAAATGGCTTGATTATCCTCTCCGATCATTGAAGTACCTGCTTCTCTTTTTCTTTCTCTATTCCATCGCAGCAATGTCTGTTGAAGAACTGGAGATCTTCATCAATAGTCCGTACAACAAGGTTGCCGACATCAAAATGTACCTCTTCTTTGCCGAGATCTCATCCTTTGCGCTCTGGACGATCATCATCCTGATGTTTTTTTCTGTCGTCATCAAAAATTTCTGGTGCCGCTACCTCTGCCCGTACGGCGCACTGCTTGGATTGGCAGGATTGCTTTCTCCGTTACGAATCACACGGACAAAAGAAACATGTATCGACTGCGAACTCTGCACAAAAGTTTGTCCTTCGAATATCAAAGTGCACGCGGTAGGACAAGTATGGAGTGATGAGTGTACAAGCTGCATGCGATGCGTTGAAGAATGTCCTGTAAAAGATACACTCATGCTTCGTACAAAAAAATCCTCCCGCGCTGTTTCCAATTGGGTTATGGGATCGCTGGTGGTCGGCGTCTTCATCGCTATTACGGGACTCGGCATGCTCACCGGACACTGGAAAAACAGCGTGCAAAAAGATGAATATCTCTTCCGCTTTCAAAAGCTCGATTCTCCTCTGTACAACCATGCCCACGGCACCGTGCCCAAGTACGGTCCGCACGATTAACATGGACAAAAATCTGATCCGGGATACATCGGGTCAGATTTTTTGTTTTGTATTCCTTTGCGAAGTTCATACATTTACAGTATTGTTTTTCAATCTCCTGAATATCGACTATGAAAAACATTATCGATTCCATAGACCGTTTCATAGCTGCTGTTTCACCTCCCCCTCAATGGCGGATTCCCGTTCTGCTCCTCACAGGAGTTTTGATTGGTCTCGGTGCATTAACGCTCTATGTCGGTAACGCAACATCATATCTTTCCGACGACCCGAAAGCGTGCATGAACTGTCATGTGATGGCACCGCAGTACGCAACGTGGGAACGAAGCAGTCACGCACGTGTAACCGTGTGCAACGATTGTCACGTTCCTCACAATAATGTTTTCAATAAATTTTTGTTCAAAGCGATGGATGGAACACGTCACTCCTTTATGTTCACGTTCCGTATGGAGCCACAGGTCATTCGTATTCATGATGCAGGGACTGCCGTGGTTCAGCAAAATTGCATCCGCTGTCATTCATCACTTACGCAGAATGTCAAAGAAAAATTCGTAACTCTCGATCTGCGGGATCACGGTGAAGGGAAACTCTGCTGGGAATGCCACCGTGAAACACCACACGGAAGAGTGAACAGTCTGGCATCGGTGCCATACGCCCGCGTACCGATTCCGTCGGACATTACACCGATGTGGATGAAAAAATATTCAAAGTAACAGGTCGGCGTTAACGCCGAACCACCAAGTTGATTTTTTATATGGAGCATTTATGAAAATTACTGATCTAATTCAAAAACACCCGTGGCTTGCTTGGGTACTATTTGGAGGAACAGCAGTCATCGTTTTCCTCGTCGGCTGGCTCGGCGCATCAATTATGGAACGCCGCAATGAAGCATACATTCAATACCAGATGGTAAAGCCGATTGCCGATTGGGAACCGCGCAACGAAGTGTGGGGAGAAAATTTTCCGCGCGAATTTGAAACGTACCGCTCCACCACCGATACGTCGTTCGTGAGCAAGTACGGGGGAAGCAAAAAGCGCGATCTGCTCGGCGAAGATCCGCTGAATGTCGTATTGTGGGCAGGATACGCATTCTCCCGCGAATACAATCAGGCGCGCGGACATTACTATGCGATCAACGACATCCGAAATATTCTTCGCACCGGCACGCCGCAGCCGGCAACATGCTGGACGTGCAAAAGTACCGATGTTCCGCGGTTGATGAATAAAATGACTCCGGCAAAATTCTACAAAGATTCATGGGACTCGCTCGGTCACGAAGTGGTCAATAACATCGGCTGCCAGGATTGTCACGATCCGAAGACGATGAATCTCCGCATCACCCGTCCGGCGCTTGCCGAAGCATGGGCGCGGCTCGGAAAAGACATCAACAAAGCAACGCGTCAGGAAATGCGTTCACTCGTCTGCGCGCAATGCCATGTGGAATATTATTTCAAGGGGAAAGTGGAAAAATATCTCACCTTCCCCTGGGACAAAGGATTCTCTGCGGATCAAATGGAAGAGTATTACGAAGAGGTCGGACATATCGACTTCGTCCACAAACTGAGCAAAACGCCGATATTGAAAGCACAGCATCCTGATTATGAATTGTATCGCACCGGCATTCATGCGGAGCGGGGCGTATCGTGCGCAGACTGTCACATGCCGTATAAAAATGAAGGCGGCGTAAAGTTCACCAATCACAAGATCGCGTCACCGCTGGAAAATATCGCCGGCTCATGCCAGGTCTGTCACCGCGAAAGCGAACAGACACTCATCAAAAATGTGAACGACCGTCAGGACAAAGTGATGGAAGTAAAACTCCTCGCAGAAAAAGCACTCGTTGCTGCGCACATTGAAGCTGCCGCTGCGTACAAAGCGGGGGCAGATTCATCCGAACTTGTACCTGCGCTGAAGCTGATCCGCTCCGCACAGTGGCGATGGGATTGGGTGAGCGCGGCGAACGCCGTGGGATTCCATTCACCGCTTGAAGCGACACGCGTGTTGAGCACATCCATACAACGTGCAGAAGAAGCGCGGCGGTTCATCACGCAAGTGCTGATCAAACACAAAGCGTCGCCGATAGTTGCTATGCCTGACCTTTCCACGAAAGCAAAGGCACAGGCATTCATCGGATTGGATATGCCGAAATTAGTTGCTGCAAAAAATGAGTGGAAGAAGAAGGTTCTTCCCGTGTGGGATGCAAAAGCGAAAGAACGGCAAGGTGCAGTGAGTTATTAAATGATTGTAGGGCGAGATTTCATCTTACCCCAGGACGATTTGGAAAATCGTCCTGCATTTTTTTGATCTTAAATGAAACGTATCACTGAATATCTGACTAACGACCATGACCGCCTCGATCGTCTGCTTCAACAATCGCTGACGCCGTCAGGTGAGATCAACAACGAAGCGTATCAGCAGTTCCGGCAGGGATTGCTGCGGCATATCGGGATTGAAGAAAAAATTTTGATCCCTGCATTAAAACGAAATTTAGACGCGGAAATGCAACGGACCCTCGACCGGATTCGTTTAGATCATTCCGCTATTGTAGCGCTCCTCGTTCCGCCGCCATCACTTGCAATCGTGCAGGCTCTTACTGCGATACTGACGGGACATAACGAACTTGAGGAAAAGAACGGCGGTTTCTACGAACGCGCCGATGCGTATGATGAGACAGCAATCGAACAGATTGCAGATAAAGTGAAGAACGCACCCGAAGTAAAATCCCTCCCCAATAATCCCGATCCGAACGTGCTTGAAGCAACGCGGCGTGCATTGGAGAGAGCGGGGTATGATCCGAAAAAATATTTATCGGTGTGATTCTACCGGTTTATCATCCGCAGCGTGGTGCTTGACGAACCGCGCCTGTGTATAAAAGATCACCTCTTCGGCGATATTGGTGGTGAGATCGGCAACGCGCTCAAGATTGCGGCTGATGCGCGCCAGCTGCAGGTTCCCTTCGATTGTCGTCTGATCCGCTTTAATTAACCTGACGATCTCAGCGATCATGCCGCGGTTCAGATCGTCGATCGCATCGTCGCTCTCCAGCACTCGTTGCGCTTTCTCAGGATTGAGTTCAACGAAACTCTGCACTGCATTCTTCAGCATCTTTACCGTTTCGTTGGACATTTCCGGAATTCTCAACAGCGCTTCACGTCCGGGTGTTTTGACAAGTCCGATCGCCGATTCGGCGATGTTGACCGCATGGTCGCCGATCCGTTCAAGGTCGTTGTTGATTTTTAGAATTGCGAGAATCAACCGCAGGTCTTTTGCCACCGGCTGCTGAAGCGCCAGCGCATCCACAACGCCGTTGTCAATTTCTATCTCATATCCGTTAATTCTCTTTTCAAGATCAAAGACTCTTTCCGCCTGTTCTTCGGAATCGTTCAGCACAGCTTCCAGCGATGTTTCGAGCGCTTCGGTGACAAGATTGCACATAGCGATGAGTTTTGTTTTTAACTGATCGAGTTCTTTTTCAAAATGTCGTTCCATACTATTCTTTCTCACCGCCGCCCCTTTTTCCCTCTCCTCAGGAGGAGGGGAAAGGGTAGGAGGCTATCCAAACCTTCCTGTGATATAATCTTCCGTCTGTTTCTTTGCCGGCATCGTAAAGATCTTTTTTGTCTCATCGTATTCGATCAACTCACCCATATAAAAGAACGCGGTATAATCGCTCACGCGCGCTGCCTGCTGCATATTGTGTGTAACGATCACAACCGTGTAGCGCTGCTTCAGTTCGTGAATCAGTTCTTCTATCTTCGCCGTGGAAATCGGATCAAGCGCGCTTGCCGGTTCGTCCATTAGCAATACCTCCGGATCAACCGCCAGCGACCGGGCGATACACAAACGCTGCTGCTGTCCACCCGAAAGGCTCACGCCGCTCTTCGAGAGAGAATCTTTTACTTCATTCCACAGTGCTGCTTGCTGCAAACTTCGCTCAACAATCTCCGAAATTTTCTTTTTGTCTCTCATGCCGTTCATGCGCAAACCTGCCGCAACATTGTCGAAGATCGACATCGTCGGGAACGGGTTCGGCTTCTGAAAAACCATCCCGATCCGTTTCCGTACGGTGACCGCATCCATTCCGTAAATGTCGGTGCCGTCGAGCCTCAACGAGCCGGTGATGCGGCTGCCGGGAACGAGTTCATGCATACGGTTGATCGAGCGAAGGAATGTCGATTTACCGCAACCGGAAGGACCGATGATGGCGACAACGCTGTTCTCCGGGATCGTCAGCGATACATTTTTGATCGCGTGTACGTTGCCGAAATAACAGTTCAGCGACTCAGCTTTTATTTTTACCGTACGCGGAGGACTGACCATTGCCGGTGTTGTATTGGGAATAATTGTTGAAGTTTTGATTTCAATATCTTCTTTTTCAAGTACATCTTCCATAGTTTTCCTCGTCTAATACCGCTGCCGTGTGGCGATTCGGACTGCAACGCTGAGCAACAGAACCAGAAAAATCAATATGAGCGCCCCTCCCCATGCCTGCTCGATCCAGTCTTCGAACGGTGAGACGCCGTAATTGTAAATAAAGACAGTCAACGATGCGATCGGTTGATCGAGTGTTGTATGCCAGAAGCGGTTATTCAGCGCTGTGAAGAGCAGAGGAGCAGTCTCTCCGGCAGCACGCGCAACCGCCAGCATGATGCCGGTAACGATGCCGCCGAGTGCGGTCGGCATGACGATGCGGAGTGTTGTCTTCCACTGCGGTATTCCCAGCGCCAGCGCCGCTTCGCGGTACGAATTTGGAACCGTCTTCAACATCTCTTCAGTTGTTCGTATAACAATTGGAATCATTAAAATGCCGAGCGCAAAGCCACCTGCATACGCCGAGAAATGTTTCATCGGGAGAACGACGATTGTGTACGCCACCACGCCCGTAACGATTGAAGGGACACCGTTCAACACGTCAGTCATAAAGCGGACAGTAGCAGCAAATTTGTTGTTGCCGAATTCAGAAAGAAATATTCCCGCTAAAATTCCCACCGGCAATCCAAGAACGCTTCCGAGCCCGACAAGGATGAGTGTGCCGGTAATTGCGTTGGCAAGTCCGCCGCCGCTCTCGCCGACCGGTTTGGGAAGCTGCGTGAAGAAATCCGGATTTAATGCAGAAGCACCGAGTGAGATTGTATGATAAAATATCAACAACAAGGGAATCAGTGCCACGAGCACGCTGAGCACGCAAAGTCCGTACATGACTCCGCTTTTAATTTTCCTGAAGTAGAAGAATAGATTGTTGTTCATTTACATTCGCCCTCCGGCACTTGTGTTTCGAGTGAAGCTCCACACCAGCAGCCGCGCAATGGCGTTCACGAGAATCGCGACAACAAACAGCACCAGCGCAATTTCAATCAGTGCGCTGATGTACATTTCGGAAGTCGCTTCGGTGAATTCGTTGGCAAGCACACTCGCCATCGTGTAGCCCGGCTCAAAGAGCGACAATTGTATTTCAGGACGATTGCCGATGACCATTGTTACAGCCATGGTCTCGCCGAGCGCTCTTCCGAGACCGAGAATTGTTGCACCGACAATGCCGGAGCGGGAATAACTCAGTGCAATCCTTGTCGCCTCCCATCGCGTCGAACCCAATGCGAGCGCCGCTTCTTTTTGCGACAACGGAACCGCCTTCAGCACATCGCGTGAAATGGAGGCGATGATCGGCAGGATCATAATCGAGAGGATGACTCCCGCTGCGAGCATCCCCACTCCGTACGGCGCCCCTTCAAACAATGGAATAAATCCGAGATGCTCGCTTAAGAACGGCTCAACGGTGGTGCGAATCCACGGCACCATCACAAAAAATCCCCACAAGCCGTACACGATGCTCGGGATGCCGGCAAGCAATTCCACAACGAATGAAAAAGGCCGCTCAAGCCACGGCGGGGCAAGTTCCGTGAGAAACACTGCGATGCCGATGCTGACGGGGAGCGCCAATACCAAAGCAAGCAAAGATGAGACAAGCGTACCGTAAATAAACGGCAGCGCGCCGTACTGCTCCGTCACCGGATCCCATTCTGAACTTGTCAGAAAACTCCACCCGAATTTTTCGATTGAAAGGGATGAAGACGCGTACATTTCATACGCCATCAGCGCGATGAGCAGTAGTACCAACGCTGCGAAAAACGTGGTCAGGTATTTAAAGACAGCGTCGCCAAAGTTGGGACGAGACAACTTTGGCGAGGTGATTGGTTCCGTATGTGAAGCAGATTGCATGCTTATTTAATCGGTTTGCCGTTGTATCGCATCGATGCGATCTTCTTTTCGTTCAGTTTAATCACTTCCTTTGGAAGCGGTGCGTAGTATAGTGAAGGAGCAAATGTTTCCCCTTCCTTGAACGCCCATTTGAGAAAATTCACCAGCGCTTTTCCCTTCTCTTCATTTTTTTGATCGGCATAAATCAGCAGCCAGGTGAATCCGCTGATCGGGTACGAATCTTTTCCCGCAGCATCGGTAATAGAAACACGGAGATCGTCCGGCATCTTCTTCGCTTCGTTCATCGCGGCTGCGGTTACAGATTCAAGCGACGGTGAGACAAAATTTCCCGCTTTGTTCCTGATGGAAGCATAGGGAAGATTATTTTTAATCGCGTATGCAAGTTCAACATACCCGATTGAACCTTCAATCTGCTTCACCTGTCCGGCAACACCTTCGTTTCCTTTTCCTCCCAACCCTACTGGCCACTTCACCGATGTGCCGACACCGACTGACGATTTCCACTCAACGCTTACTTTGGAAAGATAATCGACAAAGATGTACGTTGTACCGCTGCCGTCCGAACGATGTACGACAACGATCGATTTATCGGGAAGACTTTTTCCTTTGTTTACCGCTGCGATTCTTCCGTCATTCCACTTTATCACTTTTCCCAAAAAGATATCGGCGAGAACATCAGGTGTTAATTTTAAATCCGCACCGATCTCCGGAACATTGTACGTTGCAACAACTGCTCCCATTACCGTCGGTATGTGCAGCACGGTGGTTCCTTGTTTTGTCTTTGCTTCAGCAAGTTGCACATCTGTCATCGGACCGTCGGTTGCGCCGAAATCAACTGTTCCTTCGATCACCTGTTTAATACCGCCGCCGCTGCCGATCGATTGATAGTTGAATTGAACACCGGTCTTCTTCTGATATTCATCAAACCATTTGGAATATATTACGTAGGGAAATGTCGCTCCCGCGCCATTCAGTTGCAATTGTGCAGTCGCGATATTCGCTAATGCGACGAGTGATATGATCGAGAGAATTTTCTTCATGAGATTGTCCTTTTTTTATTCAAAGGTAGAATTTTTCAGTTACGTGCGTGTTATATGTGTGTTAAGAATATGTTAATCACTTATTAAAGAAACGTATAAAACAGCGTAACTCGGGCTGTTAGCGATGGATCGAATGAACGTCCCCCCGCTTCTTCATACATTTCGTACTGAATATTGGGAATGATCGACACATTTTTATCTGCCTTCCAATCTGCGCCAAAGATGAAATAATTCCTTACATCGCCTGCCGCTTTGCTGTGTGTATTGGGATCGAAAAAATCGTACCGCCCGACGAGCGTCAGATCGCCGCCAACATTGACGGAGCCGAAGATCGAAACTCCGATGGAATTTTTTGTAACGAGAGAATCGGGTGAACCATCTTTAAAGTCGTTCGGCGTTGATTGCAGGAATCCTTCTACACCGGCATTGAATGAGCCTTTCTCCGAATATCCCGCAAAGAGTGCGGTGGTCAATACATTGTGATTCAATGTTGCTTTGGGAGTTGAAGTGCTTTTAAGATCGTTGACGGCACGCTGCATTTTGTAATCGGCATAAACGGTCAACAGAATTTTTTCTGCAGGAAGAATCTGGAGATGTCCGTAAAGCCGTTTATATTTATCCGATTCCGATCCTATGCTGCTGTTGTTGCCGAACATGATCCAATAACCGAGCATTCCCTGTTCATCAATTTTCCCGCGAAGGCTTACCGACAAATCGCGCGGTGAAACGATGCCTCGCAAATCCAAGATTGTTTTCTCGAGCGATCGGTATCCCCATATTGTTTCCGAAACTTCAAATGCGGGAGTCGGTTGAAGACCGAAGACGAGATCGGATCCGTTAAAAATGTTTTTCCATTTTATGTATGCATCCTTAATGAACGGCGATCCTACCGATCCCTCCAATCTCAGTCGGCTCGTGAATGTCGGCGAAATATCGCCATCGTAGGTCAGATAAATTCTACGGAATTGAAATCCGTTGAGATCTTGTACACCACCGGTTGCCGTATTACTCATTGAACCGATTGATGTATCACGTGCAACATTATAGAAAAAATCACCAAACATGTAGCCGCTGAGTTTTGCAGCGGGTTTTTCCTGTGCAAGCAGTGCTGGGTATATGAATACTATAGAAATAAATAGCAGGATGAATTTCATTGATACTCCGAGGTAGTATGATTGATGTTCAGACAACGTCAAGAAAATGTCAAAAACTCATTATGTGTGCTTTATGCCAATGTTACCAAATTGTTACCATTCGAAATCAGAAATTATTTGAACTTAACGCAAAGTTAACATCAACTTTAATCCTTCATTACCGCGGATTTGTACCATGCATTCCATGAAACAGATAACTATCGGAAATGTCACGATCGACCCGGAGCGATTCCTTGTCTTTAAAGACGAAATTCCCATCGCCCTGACAAAAACGGAATTTTATATTCTGTACCTCATGATGAGCACGGGTGGAAAGGTACATTCCCGACGCGAGATCTCAAAGTTTGTGTGGGGAAAAGAAGAGATCAATTTTCCACGAACGATTGATGTCCACATCAGCAACATCCGCAAGAAAATCGGTAAGGTGAATAACAGGGATATTATCATTGTCCACAAAAAAGTCGGTTATAAGTATAATGAACCGATGCTCAATGCCGGATGACGTGCGGAATGAAACGTATCGGATTTCTCCGTACTTAAACCGTTACACTGTACGTGAACCGGAACAGTTGATCAATAATTTTGTTGATTGGGTGATATGTACGGAAGGTCAGCAAGCGATACGATCGGCTGGATACATTCCGTTGTTCGACATTAAGTCATAACAACGGCTTGCTTTTTGATCGGCAGTGAGTGCAGTGTGGTTTTGTTTTTTCTCATTCCGGCATTTTTCTCCGCCCGGCGCTGCAGCAAAATGGTCTTTACCGTAACATGAGCACCTTGAACAATAAAAAGATGGAATGCTTGCTTCGATTCCGATACCGGTATAATACTCCCTCCTGCATTCAAAAATCGCACTCCTTTATGATGATATTCTTCATGCTGATGAACATGGCCGTGCAACACATGTTGTACCCCGCCGTGCCGGAATAATTTCAACAGACGCTTCTTCTTATGCAATTTTAAGGTTGCCGATTCAAATGCAAGCCACAGTCGTTCAAACTTTGTCCTCTCTTGTTCATCTTCCTTCTTGTTGAAATGATGATGAATGGCGACAAACAGATGTTTTTTTTTCACGGGTGTGCTATCAAAAATCTTTTTCAGCATCTCCCTCTGTTCTTCGTCCACTTTACCGTTGGAGCCGATAGGATTTTTCAATGCATGCCATCGTGCAATGGAATTGATCCCGATGACCGCAACGTCGCCGAGCACCTTTACAAAAGGAAACGCGCTCTTTGGTGAAAAAAATCTTGCTCCCTCAAATGTTTCTTTGATCCCGTTGTAGAATTCATCTACCTTTGCATCATAATTTGTGGATTTGCACAGCGATGGGAATTTCAACACATCTTCTGCGTGATACGGTCCGCCGAAGATATCATGATTGCCGATGACAACACTTATTTTGTTTCCATCAAGCAGAGAAAACTCCTTCAGCACGCTCCTGAAATGTTCCAGTTCCTCCCTCCGCGCTTGATTGGTAACATCTCCGGTAATAATGATGTGGTCAACATTCAGTTGACGGCATTGAAGCAGCACCATGCGGAAACGTTCTGTCCGTTCTGGAAAATAATCGGGACTCAGGTGCAGATCGGAAATATGAGCAATACGGTATTCTTGTGTCATTGTACAATGTACTTTCGACGCATCACACTATCGTAACGTCAGCATTACGTTTGTGTTAAGGGAAGACTGATGTACTAAAACAGAGAAAGCCTCGTTCGAGGTTTTCTCTGTTAATGCTCATATGCATCACTCTTTTACCTCACCAACATCATTTTCTTTACATGTGAGAAGTTGTTCACTTGAAGTTTATACAAATACATACCTGCCGAAAACCCTGTCGCATCAAAATCCACCGCATACGATCCTGCGTTCTGATAACCGTTTACCAGCGTTGCAACTTCACGTCCAACCAGATCGTACACTTTTACCGTTACAAACCCGCTCTGAGGCAATGAGAAGTTGATCACTGTCGAAGGATTGAATGGATTTGGGTAATTTTGTGCAAGAGAATAGTTGTGCGGTCTTCCGACTTCATCCATTGTACGAACGCTGGTCACTGTATAGGGAGAGGTGTACACAACCATTTGCGGATTCCACACCGCCCAGCCTTTTGTCCAATCGGTTGAACCCATCGCACCGCGGAATGTTGTTGCGGTAAAGTATGAATCAGCAACACGCGGATGCGTAAAACTTGCTCCGCTTAATGCCGGTGAACCTGCTTTCGGCAAAAAGTTCGGCGCGTTCTGGTTGAACGGATCTTCCAGCATCGCATCCGCCGGTTCGGCAAGAAGCGTGTTTCCTTTCGCAGCATCGGTACCCCATGCGACGATATCAAATGTGCCGTTGGATGATGTCGTATCAAATTGCTTTTTGTTTCCCGCCAAGATCGAATTGCGAAGCGTCAGTGTATCTCCCTGTGCCGCCGTTGCTGTATTTTTTCCATCGATATAGATACCAACAGGCCAGCCCATAGCAATGGAATTGTGCAATCCGTATTGCGTTGATCGTCTCCAATGTCCCGTTCTTTTGTAGTTCGGGTTAAATCCGGTTGCCGCTGTGGTCTGCATAGGACCGACGAATGTTGCATTAGAAATAGTGGGATTAGAGCGCGGCGTGTTGAATGATCCGCTGCCGTCGTTGTCCGCTTCCATCGCATGGCTCCCTGAAACGTCCGCGACTGAAGGATTACGAAGAGCAATAATGTATTGCAGTTTTCCGCGGAAACCGAAATCGGTATCGAAATCGTCGTCAACCGGTTTGTTGGAGATGAGATATTTTCCGTTGACTGTTCCACCGAACCATTCAAACGAGTCGTCTCCGTTCTCAGTAATCATGATATATTCGTACACCGTTTTTCTTCCGACGCCGCCGGATGTCAATCCGTTAATTTCGGAATTGGGAACAAAGGGAATACCGGAGTATTCAATTCTGACATAGCGAAGCACGCCGGACGAATCGTCATCGTTCGGTGAAGCACCGCCGCCGTACTGAACGCCGACTCCACCTTCAAACGTACCGACGCCACCCGGAACATTGATGGATGCATTTCCTGCAACCAAGATACCTCCCCAATCCCCCGTCACCCGTGAACCCGGTGCTTGTGAACTTGTGAAGACAATCGGATGCGTAGCGGTTCCGTTGGCATAAATCTTTGCGCCACGTTCGATGATCAGAGAACCTTTTGTGTCTTTATCGCCGTAAATGACCGTTCCCGGCGGGATGGTAAGTTTTGCGCCTGATTTTACTTTGAAAAATCCTTTCAGCAGGTATTGCTTTGTTGAATCCAGTTTCAAATCGGCAGTTATGGAATCTTTCAACTCGATCAGCTGAGCGAAAGAAGCACTGCACATCACGAATGCCAGAGATAGGACAGCGGCAAAACGTACTGTTTTTTTCATCGAGAGCTCCTTTGTTAATAATTGAATGTGAGTATGAATCGTGAGTTCCGAAGTGGAAATATTTCCTGCGCAAAAATACCCAAAGGGTGTTATCTGAAAATTGTGGGATGGTTAAGGGAGCGTTATGAAACTTTAAAGCCGGAGGCAGCATTTCTCTTGCCGGAAGATCAATTCCGGCAGGAGAGAGGAGCGAATTACAATTTGTACGAGAACCCGAGCGAGTACACCGTGCCGATTGTATTTTTTCGTGCAATTTTGTCTGCGATCGTGAAGATCTGCGGCTCACTGAAAATATCTTTTACCGATATTTTTCCTTCAAGATTTTGCCCAATCGATTTGGTTATGGTCAGATCAAGCACATTCCGCGGTTGCTCTTTGATATCTTCGGTGTACTGTGTCGCCAGTTCGGCGATACGTTCCCCGAACTTGTTGTACATCAACGACACGTTTAGTCCATATTCCCGGGTTCCATACATAATTCCAAGGTTGATCATGTACGGTGATTGTCCCTGCAACGGACGTCCCGTTTTTCCCAGACCGATGCCTGACGTCGGAACATCGACACTCGATGTGACCTGAGAATAATTTCCCGTCACGGCAAAATCTGCGAGCACTTCGGTAAAGAGCTCCAATCCCTGCCTGAACTCAATCTCGTAGCCATAGTTCTTTGCTTTACTGGCATTGACGTACGTTCGGTCTGCTCCCAGCGCACTTCCCGGTACGGAGGCAAGTTCAATTGCATCCTCGATGTTCTTGTAAAAAATACTGAATGATACTATTTCGCCCGGCCGCGGAAAGATTTCGAACCGGATGTCGTAGTTGTTTATCAGAGCACGTTTCAACGCAGGATTGCCATAGATGGACGTTTGCGTGTTGAAGTCGTAGTATGTGAACGGTGCAAGTTCACGCAGCTCAGGTCTGTTAACGGTGTTGCTGTACGCGAGCCGGAGATTGGTATTGTCGGTGACAATCCATGTAAGGTTAATTGAGGGAAGAATGTCTATTTTTTTTGCGCCGCCGCGAATCGGTGTCGTACCGGCAAAATCCATGGAAGCGACGCGCTGATCAACATTTTCCACTCGTGAGCCTCCGATGAATCGAAAATTCTGTCCAAAGAAGACAAACGGCAGATCAATCATTGCATAGTACGAAACTGTCGCCTGAGCAGCGGAATAGTTGTTGAATCCGCTGCTGTATTCGGCAAGGTGAAAGCCGTTCGGTCTTATATTCTGCGGCGCAAAAATGGAATCAATGGAATAATACAACAGATTGAAATCAAATCCGGAAAAAGGATACACAAATCCGAGCAGCCGTGAGTTGAAAGCGCGATCTTTATCTTCATATAACCCGCCGATTTTTATTCTGAACTCCTGCGCGGGAATCGTTATATCTGCCCCGTACGAGCGGACAATATCTTTCAGCGTCGAATAGTACCGACCGCCATTCTTGAGCGATGCCTGATAATCCATCAAAATCCTGTACGGATCTGAGGTGCCGGCATCACGAACATAACTGTACCTGCGATAATCGGGCTCGTTTCTGTTGGACTCGGAATTCGATACTCGCCATTGCAATTGTATGCCGCTCAGACCGGTAAATACATGCTCTCCACCGGCTTGCGTTGAGTACACATCACGTTCGATATATCGGATTGCGGTGGTCTGCCGGTCGTACGGTGCGTCGTAATCAACTCCGGAGAGAAAATTTACTTCGTCATCCGCATTTCGGTTGTACACATTCTTCAGCGATATTTTATTGAAAGGATTGTATTTGTACGTAAGATTTGCCATTCCGCCCCAGAGCACAGAATAACTTGTTTTGTATCCGGTGTATGCAAACTTTGTTTTGTCTGCGTCGTAATCGTTCCGGTCGATCTGTGAATACGTGTAGCTGTTTTTGTATGTCAACGCTGCGATGAACCCGAACTGGCTCTCCTCAAATGCATCAAATGCATTCCCTATGGAAAGGTCAAAACCGGAATTCATCGGTGCTTTTCCCGTGCTGCTTGTTTTCCAATTGTTCTGAAACAACCGCCCTGCGGTTTGCAATGCTTCGGGTGTCAGCGCTGCCTTCGATACGTCGGCAGGAATGCCTTTGGGGATTGAACGTTTCCCGTCATCCATTCCCAGCCAGTCGCGCGTTCCTCCGTCGTACGATTGAAAGTCTTTCAATGAAGCCTTCGTATTAAATCCGCTGCCGACACCGGCACGCACCGTAAAATATTCCGGAAACTCCACGGTGCTCAATTGCACATTCCCTCCGGCAAAGTCACCCGGAATGTCCGGTGTGAACGTTTTGGCGATGACGATATTTTCCAATAGGTTTGACGGAAACATATCGAAAGAAAATGATTTCTTTTCCGGTTCCGAACCGGAGATTGCCGTTCCATTCAATATCGTGTTGCTGTACCGTTCGCTGGTACCACGGACGAAGACAAATTTATTATCAACAATCGTTACGCCGGGAACTCGTTTCAACGCATCGCCCGATGTTGCATCGGGTGCGCGTTTCATCTGTTCGGCGCTGATGCCGTCTCCGATGCTTGCCGCTTTTTTCCTTTCAGCAAGCATTGCACCTTCGCCCGATTTAATTGCGCTTGCACTGATGACCACTTCCTGCTGCTGAATACCTTGATCTTCCTGCAGACTAATATCCAGCGTTGTCTGCTCTCCTTTTTTAATCTCAACTCCCGCAATCAGTTTTGTTTCGTATCCTAAAAAAGAAATCCGCACATCGTACACCCCATCCGGAATTTTTTTTATCTGGTATCGCCCGTCAATATCAGTTGATGCACCAAGCTTCGTCTTCACAACAAAGATGTTGGCGCCGATCAGATCGTCGCCGGATTTCTCATCCCGTACCTTCCCGGCAAGCGTACCTCCTTGCACTGACTGCTGTTGACGGATTTTTTCCAGCGCACTTTGATCTTGTGAGAATAGGTGCAGCGTAGTAACAAAAAAAAGTAACAGGATCTTTTGCATTAGTGTGCCTTGATTGTGAAATTCTTAAAAGGATTGGCACAAAATTCGGCATTGTATGTTAATTTTCTGTTACGGAGAAGTTACGGTTGGCTTAAAATACGATAAAACTGTCTTAACAATATATTAACTGTGTGAAATTTCGATTGCTGTTCTCCAATTTTCCTGTACTTTTATCACATCGTACACTTAAAAACTATTAGATATCATGAAACGATATTTTCTTTTCTGGTTTGCACTGGTAGTACTTGCATTGGTAAACGGCACGCTGCGGGAAATAATCTACAAAGGCGTCGTGGGTGAACCGTGGGCTCACCATATTTCGGTTGTGACGGGAATGTTATTTGTAGGAATTGCCGTTTGGTACGCAGTTAAAAAATGGAACTTCACATCACTGCATCAGGCGATGCTTGTCGGGGCGATCTGGTTTGTTCTGACGGAAATTTTTGAGCTCTTCCTGATTCTCTCAAACCCGGCACACACGCTTGCAGATTTTTGTCACGCTCACAATATCGCGGCGGGAGAAATGTGGCCCGTATTTCTTTTGTGGGTCGGCGTATCGCCGGTACTATTTTACAAACTGCGGAACAAAGCGTAAAGCACTTATTGCTTTCCCATATAAACGAGTGTTACTCCCGCTTGTTTGGCGTACTCGGTAATACGCTCGTCGCGGTAAAATTCTTTGTAATACACTGTCGTAACTCCCGCGTTTGCGACCAACTTAAAACAGGTAAGGCACGGTGAGGCAGTGACATAAATTTCCGATTGATCGATGCGGACGCCGTGCTTTGCAGCTTGTGCTACTGCGTTCGCCTCGGCATGCACTGTGCGGACACAGTGATCATTCTCCATATCGTGCCCTGCTTCGTCGCAGTGCGGCGCTCCTCGCAAACTTCCGTTGTATCCGGTCGAGAGGATCGTTTTATCCCGTACAATGACGGCGCCGACATGTTTCCGTCCGCAGGTGCTCCGTGTTGCAACCTGATCGGCGATGTTCATAAAGTATTCATTCCATTCAACGCGCTGTTGTGCCATAGAAACCTTTTTCAGTTGTAAATAGTTACACTTATCGGGCGACTTGAAATAAAGAAAAGTTCTTTCCATTAGCAAGATTGAAAACAATAGCGGCGTGCTTCATCGGAAAGAATTGATTACATTTCTCCATTGATCCATTTCGGAGCGTGCATGAACATTTCCATCATCGGCGCCGGCAATATCGGAGGATCCCTTGGTAAAATCTGGGCAACCAAAGGTCACTCCATCATCTTCGGCGTGCGGAATCCAAAATCGCCGAAGACGTTGAAATCCCTGGAAGGATTGGAATCTGTTGCCCGGGTGATGTTCATAAAAGAAGCGGCAGATAAATCCGATGTAGTTGTGCTGGCGACGCCGTGGGAAGCGGTGCCGGAGATTGTTTTTCAGATAGCGGATATGAAGGATAAGATCCTGGTGGATTGCACCAATCCCGTCCGTCCGAATCCCGAATGGCCGCTGTCGCAGGGAACATCTGCCGCCGAGGAGATCGCAAAACGCCTTCCCGGATTTCACGTCGTAAAAGCATTCAACACGCTGGGGGCGGCAAATCTGTACGACGTGCAGTTCCATTCCGTCAAAGCGGACGGATTTTTCTGCGGAGACGATCCCGCATCGAAAAAAATCATCTCACAGCTTGCGGAAGAGGTAGGATTGCGCCCGGTTGATGTAGGCGAATTGAGAAACGCCGAATTGCTTGAATCGATGGCAAAATTGTGGATCACACTGGCGTATCAGCAGGGAATCGGACCAAATATTGCGTTCAAATTGCTGCAGCGGTGAGCAGAAGAAAACTCCCCCGATCCTCTTGCCGCCTCACTAAATCTTTTCTACTTTCAGACAAAGAAACACGTCCCACCACAATCTGGAGGATACTCCCATGATACTCGATCATCTCTCCCGGGCGGAAAAGTATTTCAACGTTCATTCCAGCTTCAAGCATGCGTTCGATTTCGTTGCGAACAACGATCTGAACACACTGCCGCTCGGGAGAACCGACATCGAAGGCGATGATCTCTACATTATCATCGCAACGGATGAAAACGGGAATGAACGAAGAAAACTTGAATCGCACCGTTCATATATTGATATTCAACTTCCCATCGAAGGGTCGTTTCCAGTAGAGTGGCATGACATCGATTCGTGCAAGAATGTAGCGCAGGATTACAATCCCGATAAGGATGTAAAATTCTATAACGATCCGCCCCTTTTCACTGTGCAGTTAATCCCTGATATGTTCGCAGTCCTGTTTCCCGAAGACGCACATGCACCGCAGCCGCCGATGACGCGGACAAAAAAAGCGATCGTTAAAGTTGCTGTGTAATGGAATTGCAACTGCAAAAATCCTTTCTTCGCCCGTGGCAGGCCGGCGACGAATCAGCTCTCGTGAAACATGCTGATAATATCAACATCTGGATAAACGTGCGTGATCACTTTCCGCATCCTTACACCATGTCCGATGCGGAACGGTGGGTGCACCACGCCTCTACAACGCTACAGGACACAGTGTTCGCTATCGTCGTCAACAATGAAGCGGTTGGCGGGATAGGTCTTGTTCGCAAAGAAGATGTGTATCGAAAATCAATGGAGATCGGTTATTGGCTCAGCCAGCAATTCTGGGGACGTGGTATCATAACCGAAGCGATCGGCGCGGTGACGGACTACGGCTTTGCAACATTCGACATCGTCCGCATTTATGCCGATGTGTTTGAATGGAACGGAGCTTCCGCTCACATACTGGAAAAGAACGGATTCGTATTCGAAGCACGATTGAAAAAAGCGATCTATAAGAACGGAAAGATCGGTGATGTGTTGATGTACGCAAAGACAAAATAGCGATTCGGGCAAGCAACCTGAATCCTGAAACTTGAATCGTAAAACAACAACGATTTTGGATGGCACGAAATGAATCCTTGGATTACGCTCTCCCGCACGACAATTCTCGACCACAGCAAATGGCTGAAAGTGGAAGATCACTCCATTCAATTGCCCGACGGAAAAATCATCGAACGATGGCCCTGGATCATCTCACCTGACTACGTGAACGTGGTGGTGGAAAATGAAGATGGCGACTTCGTCTGCTTCCGGCAGACAAAATATGCGTCGAACGGCATTACGCTGGCTCCTGTCGGTGGGTATCTTGATCCTGAAGAAGAACCGTTTACGTGCGCAAAGAGAGAGTTGCGCGAAGAGCTGGGATATGAAGCGCGCGAATGGATTCATCTCGGTACGTTTCCGTGCGACGGGAACCATGGCAACGGCACGGCACATTTGTTTCTTGCGCGCGGGTCGCATAAAGTCGGTGAGATTATTGCCGACGACCTTGAAGAACAGCAGATCGTTATTCTTACTCGCAATGAACTGATGACCGCTTTATTAAGTGGAGAATTCAAAGTACTTTCCTGGTCAACAGCGGTAGCGTTGGCGTTGTTTCACGTGTAGCATACCGTTCCCAATAGAGCAGGCGGATCGACGCCTCTAAAAGGATAAATTGTCACCATCCTCAGGAATCATATGAAACATATCGTTACGTTCTTTGTTGTTGCATCCCTTTTCTTTTCTTGTTCCTCTCCCCGGTACGCAGCGGATGTATCTTCAACCGATTTCACCGCTGAAAATCTTTTCTCTCAAAATATTGAAGGTCCTGCCTTCGATAAAAACGGGAATCTCTACGTCGTCAACTTTGAACGGAACGGCACGATCGGCAAAGTGAACATGAATGGCTCCGTTGAAATGTTTGTCGTGCTGCCGGAAGGAAGCAATGCAAATGCAATTCAGTTCAATTCTAAGAACGAAATGCTTCTTGCAGATTGGCCCAGACATAACATCCTCCGTGTGAATATGCAAACAAAGTATGTTGATACGCTCTGCCACAGCGATCTCTTTAACCAGCCGAACGACATCTGCATCAATAAACAAGATCAGTTATTCGCTTCCGACCCGCATTGGGCGACAAGTACCGGAAAACTATGGCGCATTAATCTTGACGGTACACCTGTGTTGCTGGAAGATTCGATGGGAACAACCAACGGTATTTGTTTGAGTCCCGACGAAAGAATATTGTATGTGAACGAAAGCATCCAACGCAAAGTCTGGAAATATGATATTGATGATGCCGGAAATATTTCGAACAAGCGTTTGCTCATCGAATTTCCCGACTTCGGCATGGACGGGATGAAATGCGACCGCTCCGGAAATTTGTACATCACTCGCTACGGGAAAGGGACAATCGCTGTTGTATCACCCGAAGGGATACTTCTTCGCGAAGTACAACTCACCGGAAAAAATTGCAGCAATCTTGTCTTTGGCGGTCCCGACGGCAGGTCTGTCTTTGTAACGTTGCAGGATCGCAAAGGAATGGAAAAATTCAGGAACGACATTCCGGGTAAAGGGTTCTGAAAATGAGATTTTTTTTCTTATGGATTCTTTGCGTTTCGTTTAGTTACAGCCAATCATTCGGTCTCTTCATTCAGCGGCTTCTCCAATCTCCTGCTGAAGAACGCAGTGGTATTGTTGAACGGTATTTATCCACACAAAAGTCTGCACCTATTGTAGAAAATGACACACTTGTTCACTTTGTCTTCTATGGTGCCGCGAACAGAGTCCTTATCAATGGAGATCTGCAACGATGGCTTGAACCGGATACGCTCCATACCATAAACTGCGGAAACAACTCGTTGTTTTACCGAACATTCATTCTTCCTTCCGATGCAAGATTAGATTACATATTCATCGTCGATGGGCGTGAGATGCTTGACCCGGCAAATCCGTTGACAACACAGAGCGGTTTCGGTTCTCACTCCGAAGTGCAGATGCCGAAATTTGTCCCTTCCCCATTTCTTCTCTACCGTTCAGAAATTGCGCACGGCAGGATCGAAGATGTTCCTGTAAATCCATATGTTGTTGCTCCTTTAAAACAATACTGGCGTGGTGCCCGTCCGTTGAAGATCTATCTGCCGCCGGGATACGATACGCTTTCAAATCTGCCGGTCGTCTATGTGCAGGATGGGTTTGAAACAATCGAGTTTGCTTCCCTCCCTACGATCATCGATAATTTGATCGCAGACCAAAAAATCATGCCTGTCATTTCTGTTTTTATCCCGCCGCTGCGGCGAGAAGAAGAACAGATGGGCTTTCTGCGTGATCAATACAAAAAATATCTGTGCGATGAACTTGTGCCGATGATAGATAAAAAATACAAGACCGGACGATCTCCGAACAAACGTGCATTGATCGGTATTTCAAGCGCCGGAAATGCCTCATTATACGTTGCATTCACCAGACCGGATATTTTCCTAAATACAGGTGGACAATCGACCGCAATAACTCCGGCGTTGGAAGAGATCACCCGGCAGAAGGCTGTGCAAAATCTCTTGCCTGCATCGATGAAAATCTATTTGGATTGCGGAAGATACGACATGCGGCGGTACAGCAATGATGACTTCCTGACTTTAAATCGCACATTCAGCGAATTCCTTTCCTCGCTCCGCATTCCTCACTATTACAAAGAAGTAAACGACGGACACCAATGGGGAAGTTGGCGTGAGCGAATGCCGGAAATGCTGATGTATTTCTTCAGAAAAAAATTCTTGACAGACTGAAACTTTTATCGTAATATTACGATAGATAAATAAGCATATGGGACTCTCAAAAAAAGAAGCATTCACATCGAAGCAGAACAGGTTGTCGGATATAGCGCGGGCGCTTGCACATCCAGCCCGTGTTGCGATTGTAGAATATCTGGCAAAGACCAATATCTGTATGTGCGGGGATATTGTTGAAGTGCTACCTCTTTCCCAATCAACTGTCTCGCAGCACTTACGCGAATTGAAAAACGCAGGATTGATCAAGGGCGAAATTGAAGGAACCAAAGTTTGTTATTGCATCAATGAAAAAGGATGGGCGGAAGCGAAAGAAATGCTCGGACAGTTCCTGACGACCGTGGAGAAGTGCTGCTGAAATTTTTTTGGACACATTCATCGTAATATTACGATTTATATTTTTCATCAACAGAAAGGATACTTCAATGAACACTCCCATCCATTTCAACAACGAAACAATAGAACCATGCTGCGGCTCCGACTGCTGCTCGACAACAACCAAAAAGGAAAAATAATATGGCAACCGATCAGGAATTAAAAGAATTGGTAAAAGAAAAGTACGGCGAGATCGCTTTTCAATCCAAAGAACAGAACGAAACCTCCTGCTGCGGCAGCAGCTGCGGCTGCGGTCCTTCCGACTTTGCCGTGATGGCGGAAGATTACACAAAACTTTCCGGCTACGTTGCAGACGCCGATCTCGGACTTGGATGCGGACTTCCGACAGAATTTGCGCAGATCAAACCGGGAGATACAGTGGTTGATCTCGGTTCCGGCGCGGGAAACGATGCCTTCGTCTCCCGATCCATCGTGGGTGAGAACGGAAAAGTCATCGGCATTGACATGACCGAACAGATGATCGCAAAAGCAAAAAAGAATGTCGAAAAACTCGGGTTCACCAATGTAGAATTCCGTCTCGGCGATATCGAGAATATGCCGATCTCTGACAACACCGCCGATGTTGTCGTCAGTAACTGTGTGATGAATCTTGTGCCGAACAAACAAAAAGCATTTTCAGAAACATTCCGCATTCTCAACTCAGGCGGGCATTTCTCAATTTCCGATATCGTACTGAAGGGAAAACTCCCTCAGGGATTAAAAGATGCCGCAGCAATGTACGCGGGCTGTGTTGCGGGCGCGCAGCAGATGGATGACTATCTTGCAACAATCAGGAATGCGGGATTCGTGAACATCACCGTTCAAAAAGAACGGGAGATCACTCTTCCGAACGATCTGTATCTTCAGTACATCACTCTGGATGAATTGCGGGAATTCAAGAACGCAAAAGTCGGCATTTTCAGCATCACTGTGTACGCCGAGAAGCCGTAAAAAATTAAGTGCGACTCACTTCTCAAGTGAGTCGCACTGATATGTACCTTGTTTTCATCATCAAGTCATCGTAGATTTCACTATACACATGTTGGAGAACTGCAATGACTACGCGTTACTTCCTCTCTTTTCTTCTTTCGCTGATGATTCTCGGTTGCTCTTCTTCAAAAGAGTTTTCGTACAACAATTTCGAATCCGGCATCATCTCTGTTGCACAATGGGGCGGCATTCCTGCGGCGGACTCGCTCGCACGGAAGCACACGATCACTCACATCACGCTTCATCATCAAGGTGAGCCATTCCCGAAAGGAAAAGACCCGATCCAATACCTGCGCAACCTTCAAACATGGTCGCGCAATTCCAAGAAATGGATCGACATCCCCTATCATTACATCATCGATCTTGACGGAAAAGTGTACGAAGGTCGCAACATCAACTACGCCGGCGATACGAACACCGAATACGATCCTTCAGGACATGCGTTGATAGAAGTAGTCGGCAATTTCGAAGAGGTAGAACCGAACGAAGCGCAATTAGATGCAGTAGTGTGGACGATGACATGGCTTGCAGTCAAATACAACGTCCCTGCTGATTCGATACGTTCGCACAGGGATTACTCGCAACAGACGGTATGTCCGGGGAAAAATTTATACCGATATGTTCAAAACGGATATTTCAAAGAGAAAGTAAAGAGAAACATCGAACAATGACACGAACTACCACATACCTGCATGGATAATTGAGATATTTTTCGTATATTGATGCAGTCAATTGAACGTCCCGGGGTAGTGCGGGACGTTTTTTATTAATACTTCGCAGGCACGGATGAAACTCCGTGCATGAGGAACGGTCGAAAGACCGTTCCTCCATTTTCGTTAGGAAATTATGATTCAGCAAAGCAACATCCGCAACATCGCCATTATCGCACATGTTGACCACGGCAAAACGACATTGGTCGACCAGTTATTGAGACAGACCGGCACGTTCCGCGAGAACCAGCAGGTGGAAACGCGCGTGATGGATTCCAACGCGCAGGAAAAAGAACGCGGCATCACGATCCTCGCAAAGAATACCGCCGTCTTCTATACCGACAAAAAGACCAAAGAAAAATATAAGATCAACATCGTCGATACGCCCGGCCACTCCGATTTCGCCGGTGAAGTGGAGCGCACCTTGAAGATGGTGGACGGTGTGCTGCTCCTTGTCGATGCCTCCGAAGGGCCGTTGCCGGGAACAAAATTCGTTTTAAAAAAATCTCTCGACCTGAACCTGCAGCCGATCGTCGTCATCAACAAGATCGACCGGAAAGATGCCCGTGCGCATGAAGTGCTCGATGAAGTATTCGAACTTTTCTTATCGCTCGGTGCAAACGACCAGCAGTTGGACTTTCCCACTATTTACGCAATCTCAAAACAAGGAATTGCAAAACGAGAGTTGGAACACGAAAGCACATCGCTCGAACCGTTGTTTGAAGCGATCGTGAACAATGTTCCCGCACCGAAAGGAAATTTGAACGAACCGTTCCAGATGCTCGTCACCACAATCGACTACAACGATTACCTCGGTCGGCTCGGCATCGGCAAAGTGCACCGCGGCACGATCAAGATGGGAGGACAGATGGAAGTGATCCATCGCGACGGAACAAAAGAAGATGCCCGTGTGACGAAAATTTATACGTTCGAAGGTTTGAAACGGATCGAAGTAGATGAAGCGTCGGTCGGCGATATTATTGCCCTGTCGGGAATGGAAGATGTTGACATCGGCGAAACAATTGCAGATGCAGCAGATCCAACTCCTCTCCCTTTTGTCGCAATCGAAGAACCGACATTGTCGATGAACTTTGTCGTCAACAATTCTCCATTTGCAGGACAAGATGGGAAGTATGTTACAACGAGAAATTTGCAGGAACGATTGATGCGTGAATTACGGTCGAACGTCAGTCTGCAGGTTGAATTGACCGATTCACCCGATGTTTTTAAAGTGAGCGGACGCGGCGAACTTCATCTTGGAGTGCTGATCGAAAACATGCGCCGCGAAGGGTACGAACTGCAAGTCTCGCGCCCCGAAGTGATCTTGAAAAAGATCGACGATGTGCTGTGTGAGCCGATCGAACATGTCATCATCGATGTTCCGGATGAATTTACGGGAACAGTCATTGAAAACCTCGGCAAGCGCAAAGGAGAGATGAAGAACATGATCTCTTCCAACGGCAATACGCGGCTGGAATTTTTCGTACCGGCGCGAGGATTGATCGGATTCAGAAATGAATTTATGACACAGACAAAGGGAACGGGAATTCTCCATCACAATTTTCACGGTTACGAACCGTACAAAGGAGAACTGGCACACCGCACCCGCGGCGCGTTGGTTGCGCTGGAAACCGGCGAGGCAGTCGCCTACGGCATGTGGAAATTGCAGGAGCGTTCGGAGTTTTTCATCGAGCCGGGGACAAAAGTGTACGCGGGAATGATTGTCGGCGAAAATTCTCGCGAAGGGGACATGACCGTGAACGTGTGCAAGACAAAGCAGCTCACCAACATGCGCGCTTCCGGCTCCGATGAAGCAGTGCGACTTGAACCGCCGCGATTGATGACGCTCGAACAGGCAATCGAATGGATCGGCGACGACGAGTACGTCGAAGTCACACCGAATAATATCCGAATCCGTAAAAAATATCTTGACCACAACGAGCGGAACAGAATGTCAAAGAAAAAAACGGTTGTGGAAGTCTAAATCCTAACGCACACTCCTGAATCTAACGCATCCCGCATGTAAGCGGGATTTTTTATTTTCGGTGCGATTGCGCATTGCATGCTATTTTGTTATGTTTATATGGTATTTTTCGGCTGGTCGTATCTGAATTCTTTGGGGAACGTCAGGCAGATACGGCACACTGCCGCTTTATATTTTCAGGGGGCTTTGTGAAATATTCTTTCCTTCTGTCGTTGCTTCTGCTTTGCAGTGACACACTTGTATCACGTCCTAGTTTTTTTCATTACAAGAATGCTCTCGAACTTGGCATAGGGACAAGTGAGTTCAACAAGATTCCGGGTGTCGCCTTCCATACTGAATACACCCGGTATATTGCAAATATTTTTTTTGTTTCCGGCAGAATCTCCTATGCTTCCGCTACCGACGACAATCCTAACGCCTACTATGCGTCGCAAAATATGTTTACGACAGGCGTCAGCCTGAAGATCAATCCGCTGATGACAGACAGGCATATTCTTTCACTTCGCGCAGGGTTGAATCAAAACTTTTACTCATGTGAAGGAAACTATGGGAAAGGTTCGCTCAACACTCCCACCGGGTATGCACGGTATTCTAAAAGTACGAACGGAACCGGGTACAGTTACGGCGCCAATTACGATTATTTGATTTCACGGTTTTACTTCGTGAGTGTCGGAGCTACTGCAATCAGGTACGATGCAACGCTGTACTATGTTTCTCTCTCGATCGGAACCGTTTTTTAACAGAACGCCACAAATATCCGCCAAACTTTGGTGTGGAATGTGAATTGTAGTTGCTTCACCTCACGGAAAAAAAGAACACTTGCGCATCCCCTTTAGGTTCTGTACTTTTGCGTACAACAATCGATTGGGGGGTGGCATGAATGAACGGAACAAAGCGGTTGTTCGGCGGTATTTCACCGAAGTCTTGCGGAACGGCAAGTACGATGTTATCAAACAAATCTTCTCCCCATCCTTCATCTTCCACGGTCCATCGCTCACCAAACCAATCAACGGGATGCCGGAAGGTATCTATGATTTTATCGCGTGTGTGCGCAAAGCATTCCCTGATCTGTACGTTTCCATCGAGAATGAAATTGCTGAAGACCATCAGGTCGTCGTTGTTTGGCGAATGACGGGAACACACAAGAACACATTCCGCGATGTGCCGCCGACCGGCAGGCACCTTTCCATTACCGGCACAGATATTTTCTATCTCGATCACGGAAAGATCGAAGGGATGTGGGCGTTTTTTGACATGCGCAGCATGCTGGAGCAGCTGGTGGCAAAAGCACGAAGGACTGCTTCACAAAAAAAAAGACGCGCTTCAACAGGAAAAAAAAATCTGCCGAGACGAAAAGAAAATAACTTCTAACACTCAAATTTTTCCATTCGCTCAGGAATACTTACTCGTTTAAATTTCTTCTCCTGCAGCGCCAGAGAAAATTTCTCTGCCTGATCGACATCTCCGTGCACAAGAAACACATTGTTCAGTACGCTTTTGTCAAAATTGCCAACGAAGTCCAGCAACTCATTCTTATCAGCGTGCGCGCTGAATGAGTTCATCACGGCAACTTCACACTTTAATTTTTTCACCTCTCCAAAAATTGATACTTCGGGATTCTTCTCAACAATTCTTCTTCCCAGCGTATGTTCCGCCTGATAGCCGACAATCATCACAGTGTTCTTCGGGTTCTCGATATTGTTGTTGAGGTGATGCACGATCCGTCCCGCTTCGCACATTCCGGAAGCCGCGATGATCATGCACGGTTCGGTCTTCTCGTTCAATTTTTTTGACTCCTCTGCATCACGGATATACTGCAGCCGATCAAAACCGAACACATCATCATCCTTTTGCATTACAGCCAGCGTCTCTTTATCGAAGCATTCCGTGTGCTTGCGGAATACTTCCGTAGCGTTGGTCGAGAGTGGACTGTCAACATACACGGGAATATCGGGCAGTTTCCCCTCATTTTTGAGATTGTTCATTTGATACACAATATCCTGCGTCCTTCCAACGCTGAACGACGGAATGATGATCTTTCCGCCGCGATCAACCGTGCGTTTCACTACTTCCAGAAATTTTTCCGGTACCTCATGTGTCGGCGGGTGCACTCTTCCGCCGTACGTGCTTTCGCAAATGAGCGTGTCAACATTTCCCATGAATTCAGGATCGCGCAGAATCGGCATGTTCGGTCTGCCGACATCGCCGGAAAACCCGAAATGCTTCTCTCTCCCTTTTGCTTCTTTGATGGTAAGGTGAATCGAAGCCGAACCGAGAATATGTCCTGCATCGAAATATTTCGCACTCACTCCCTCCACAACGTCGAACGATGTGCGGTAATGGAATTCTGTCAACAGATCGAGCGTCGGCTGAACATCGTCAATTGAATACAGCGGTTCGACGGGCGGGAGTTTTTTCTTTGCATTTTTTTTGCTTACAAACTCTGCATCCTTTTCCTGAATATGCCCGCTGTCCATCAGCATAATGCGGCAGAGATCGGCGGTTGCCGGTGTGCAAAAAATCGGTCCGCTGAATCCTTGCTTTACAAGATTTGGAAGATTGCCTGCATGATCGATGTGTGCATGGGAAAGGATTACTGCATCGATTGATGATGGCTCGAAAGGAAAACGCCGGTTGCGTTCATAGGTTTCAGCGCGGCGTCCTTGAAACAGTCCGCAGTCGAGCAGAATTTGTTTTCCGTTCACTTGAATGAGATGCATTGAACCGGTGACAGTCCGGGCAGCTCCGAGAAATTGTACGATCATCGTTTGTCCCAAAAAATAAAAAAGACAGAAGGGATGCTTCTGTCTTTGGAGTATAGAAAAACAAATCTCAGTGAGCAAGTCTTTATTCGTACTGGAATCCTATGGTAATTGCAAAGCCGGACGGATTAATCGTCAACTTGTAATTGCCGATGTTTTTCTCCGTCTTCGATGCAAAATAGAACCGCGGTTCCAAAAATATTTTGCCGATCAGCAGGCGGACGAATGCCGTTCCAAACAAATCGCCGCCGTTTTCAGATGTGCTTTTATTCACCGGAACCAAGCTGCCGCCAAGCAACCCGCCACCGCCTGAACTTTCGGAATATTCTACTGCATAAAAGTAGAAATAATATCCGCCGCCGGCACCAAGGAACATGCGCATATCCGCATCATCGACGGTAAACAGTCGGTATCCGATATTCGCATGCAAGGGAATAAGAATGAGTGCCTGCTGCGAAACATTCGGTTCAGGTGCGGAGAACGGATTGAATGTCTGCTTCTGATAAAAATCAATCGCACCGGTCAATCCGAGATCATATTTTACAAACTCGGTAATACCGTCCACTCCCAGCATTAATCCATTATTCAGTCCTTTATCCGGCTGGTAATATCCGAACTTTCCGCTGTAATATTGGCGTAGTTTTTTATCGGACGGAGAGGTTTCCTTCTGCTGTGCTGTTGCCAGCAATGAGAATCCAAGTATTATGGTTATCAGGTTTTTCATCTTTCCTCCTCGTTTTGAAAATGTTCCCCTCTGACTTTAATTAAGATAAACATCTCTTGATTAGTTTTCATGCCCAACATCAAATTTTTCTGATTAAATTTTAGATGAATTTGAGTGAGTAAAAAGGTAACTCAAAAGCGATGTTACAGAATATTTATCAACCATACTATGAAATTGGGTAATTTGGTTTAATTTGTTGAAGAATGACCTTTAGCAGTGTGGATAACTCGTGGATTTCTGTTGAAAGGTTTTTCTTGTTTGACCTGCCATTTTTTCGTAATTTGTTCAAAATTCTGAACCTTTAGGGCATCAGTTCTAAAGGTTTTTTCGTCAATATGCAAGGAGGATTTCTAAAATCTTAAAGATTTGAGAAATCTGGATGAACAACATGATCGAAAGCATGACCGGATACGGCAAGGGAGAGGCATTAAAAAACGGCATCTCTTTTACCGTTGAACTGCGTAGCGTCAACAATCGATTTTTGGAAGTGTCGTCTCGCGTTCCCCGTTCACTTCAACAAAAGGAGAATGAGATTCGGGACATCATCCGAACCAAGATTGCGCGAGGCAAAGTAACGGTGAATGTGAACAAAGAAGACGATAGCGACAACGAATTGGCGATCTCGGTTGATAAGGAAAGAACAAAAGCAATCTATCAATTGTTGTCTCAAGTACGCAAAGCAGCAAAGATCAAAGAACCGGTAAAACTTGAACATCTCCTCCACTTCTCCGAAATTTTTACTACGCCGGAGACAGAAGAAGATGAAGCGGAGTGGAAAGTCTTTCAGCAGGCATTGACTAAAGCGCTCGACGAATTGAAAGCAATGCGGATGAAGGAAGGCGCCGAACTCGCGCGCGACATGAAGCAGCGGATTGAGAAGATCAACGCGGCGATCGATACGGTTGAAACATTATCCAGGCAGCGCATACCGGAAGAGCGGAAAAAATTGCAGGAACGGATCGCGGCAATGCTTGACGATAAGAGCATTATGGATAATCAGCGGTTGGAATTGGAAATTGCGCTGCTGTCTGACCGGCTTGACGTGACGGAAGAATGTGTCCGGTTCCGCAGCCACAACAAATTTTTTCTGGAAGCGCTGAACTCGAAGGAATCCGAAGGGCGAAAGTTGAATTTCCTTATTCAGGAAATGAACCGCGAAGCGAACACGATCGGGTCGAAGTGCAACGATGTGCAGATCGCACACATGGTGGTCGGCATCAAGGAAGAACTGGAGAAGACCAGAGAGCAACTGCAGAATATCGAGTAGACGCCGTGAGCACTCCGAAATTGATCGTCATCGCATCGCCGAGCGGCGGAGGAAAGACCTCGATAGTCAAAGCATTGATGGAGCGGCATCCTGATTTCGAATTTTCTGTTTCTGCGACTACACGGCAAATGCGTCCCGGCGAGAAGGACGGAAAAGATTACTTTTTTTTGACGGAGGAAGAGTTCAAAGAATTGATCGAGCGGGATGAACTGGTAGAGCACGAATTCTTTTACAAGACTCATTACGGCACATTGAAGCGGGAAGTTGACCGTGCATTGCGCGAAGGACATTCGATGATCTTCGATGTCGATGTCAAGGGTGCACAATCGATCAAGAAGAAATACCCAAACGAGACGGTGCAGTTCTTCATCGCCCCGCCAAGTAAAGAGATACTGGAGCAGCGCCTGCGCAATCGCAGGACGGAAGACGAAGAGAAATTGAAACGACGTTTCGAACGGATGCCGATGGAACTGGAGATCGGAAAAACATTCGATCATGTAGTGGTAAATGACGTCTTGCAGCGCGCAATCGACGAGGTCGATGCAATCGTAAAGAAGAATATTCAATAACCATTATCAATTAAGAGGAAGCAATGGCAATTAAAACACTGGAGATCAAAGAACTCGAAGCGAAAGCGGCGAACGTGTACGAAGCAATCGTCATCCTTTCCAAGCGATCAAGGCAAATCAACGAAGAGACGAAACTCGAGTTCCAGCAGCGTATTGAGAACCTCGTAGCACTCCCCGGCAACCCCGATGAGGTCGAAGATATAGCGAATCCCGACCAACTGAAGATCAGTCTGGAATTTGAAAAGCGCCCGAAACCGACCGAGGAAGCGATTGAAGAACTGATGAATGACCAGCTCGTCTATCGCTACAAAGAAGCAGAAGAAAAGAAGTAAATCAAAAAGTCCCACGCACCTCTCAACAATGAGTCGGTGTGATTCGTTGACATTGAACACCTTGAACGGCAAAGGTGCGTGAGACTTTCAAACATCCCCATGCTTGCCGACAAAAACATACTACTCGGTATCACCGGCGGAATTTCTGCCTATAAGATGTGCACAGTGGTACGGCTGTTGAAAAAAGCAGGCGCCCGTGTCCGCGTAATGATGACACAGTCGGCAACGGAATTCGTCACACCCCTCACCTTCTCCACGCTTTCTGAAGAAGAAGTGGTCGTCTCCCTCTGGCCGAACGACAAACATTCCTTCACCGATCTCGGTGTCAGACATATTGATCTCGGTTTATGGGCAGATATAATGTTGATTGCCCCCGCAACTGCAAATACGATTGCACATCTCGCTCATGGGTATGCTGAAGACGTTATTTCCTCCACTGTTCTTGCGCTGCGCTCCCCGCTCATCATTGCTCCGGCGATGGATGTCGATATGTGGGAAAATGATGCGACGCAGCAGAATGTTTCAATCCTCAAAGGAAGAGGAACATTCATCATACCGCCGGAGAGCGGTGAACTGGCGAGCGGACTTGTCGGCACAGGACGATTACCCGAACCGGAAACTATTGTAAACTTTGTTGATAATGTGCTTGAAAAAACTCCTCGTGATCTGACCGGGAAAAAAATTCTCATCACTGCAGGACCGACACATGAACCGATCGATCCTGTCCGTTTCATCGGCAACCGCTCGTCGGGAAAAATGGGATTTGCATTGGCAAATGCAGCCGCACTCCGCGGTGCGGAAGTAACGCTCATCTCCGGGCCTGTCTTACTCGGCACACCGAAGAATGTTAAAAGGATCGACGTCGAAACTGCAGAACAGATGCACAATGCAGTCATGGATCATTTTCTGAGGAACGACATTCTTATCATGGCGGCAGCTGTCGCAGACTACACACCGGTAGAAGTAGCGGAACACAAAATAAAAAAACTCGGCTCGCATGCGCACGGCATTTCCATCGAAATGCGGACTACGCACGACATCCTTCACTCGGTAGGAGAAAAGAAAACAAATCAGATCATCGTCGGTTTTGCACTGGAAACAACGAACGAACTTGAGCACGCAAAAGAGAAATTGGAAAAAAAGAAACTCGATATGATCGTGCTGAACTCGACAAACGACAAAGGGGCGGCATTCAGCACCGATACGAATGTCGTAACGATCATTCAGAAGAACGGCACAGCGACGAAACTGCCAAAGATGCCGAAGTTTGATGTTGCAATGGAAATCTTGCATTGCGTCCTAAAATTAAAGTAACAGCAGAGTCACAAAAATATAATTCTGTTTGTGGCTTTGTACATTCGTGGTTAAACTACAATGCAGCAAAACGAAATCGAAAAAATTTTATCCGACGCAGAGAATTTCCTCAAACAGGAACGCCGCCTTTTCGGCAACATCATTTATACAGAACCGGTGAAACAAAACAAAAAAATCGAATATCCGACTGCCGAAGTACCAGAAACACAACCTGAAGAACCAGCTCTCTTCCCCAACATGACTGTGGCATCATCCGCGCCGAAAGAGCCATGGGAAATATCAACCGATCTCGATATTCTGAACAAGCAAATTTGTAATTGTGTCAAGTGCACACTCGGCACAACGCGGACGAAGTTCGTCTTCGGCGTCGGCAATCCGAATGCGGATGTGATGGTGATCGGCGAAGCGCCGGGAGCGGATGAAGATGCACAGGGGGAACCGTTCGTCGGACGTGCGGGGCAACTGCTGAATAAAATTTTGGAAGCGGTACAGTTCAAGCGCGAAGAGGTCTTCATCGCGAACATCCTCAAATGCCGTCCCCCCAACAACCGTAAACCGCTGCCGGAAGAAACCGAACTGTGCGAACCGTATTTGTGGAAACAAATCGAACTGATCAGACCGAAATTCATTCTGTGCCTTGGACTCACCGCTGCGCAGACATTATTGAGAACGACCGAATCGATGGGACAACTGCGGCAATCGACGCACATGTACAGGAACACTCCGGTGATCGTCACGTACCATCCCGCTGCGCTGCTGCGGAATCCGAACTGGAAACGTCCGACGTGGGAGGATGTGCAGAGGCTGCGAAAGATGTACGATGAAACAATAAAATAATCTCAACGTTCTTCTGCACGTACCATCGCTGTATTGTAAACTACAAGAGAATTTCCGGCATGAAAAAATTATTACTCTATTGTGGATGCCTCCTCTTCTTTCTGTTTTCTGCAAACGCCCAGCAGTCTTCGGCTGAAGCGATTTCAAAAATTGATTCCTTCATAACCGATCAGGTGCGGGAGAAAAATTTTTCGGGCGTAGTAATGGTTTCGCGGAACGGCACGGTGCTCTATCAAAAAGCGGTCGGGTATGCCGATGCCGAGAAGAAAATTTTCAATACTGTTTCGACAAATTTCAACATCGCTTCGATGGGCAAAGTGTTTACTGCAGCAATGATCATGCAGTTGATACAGGAAGGAAAACTTTCGTTGAATGATCCTGTCAACAGATACATTTCGGATGATACCATTACGAATGGGAAAACAATAACGGTCGCTCACCTTTTAACGCACACGTCCGGCATTGGAAATTACATGATGCACAAAAATTTTTCCGTTGCAATGAAATCATTACGCTCTCTCAAAGATGTGATGAATCTTGTCGTGGAGATGAAACCGACGAAAGACGCCCCCGGCGGATCGTTTGATTACTCGAATTCCGGTTTTATCGTGTTGGGAAGGATCATCGAAACAATTACCGGAAAAGAGTACATCGCCAACCTCAAAGAAAGGATCTTTACTCCGGCGGGGTTGACAAATTCTTACATTCACTATCCCGCAACCTTTCACGCGCCGAAAGAAGCTGTTCCGTACTACGTGTTTTCATCCAAAACCCGCGTCAACGGGATCAGCGATGAATTTCCCGGTTTTTCCGACGGCGGCATGCAGTCCAACGCAATTGATCTGACAAAATTTGCCGAAGCATTGCTGAACAATAGATTGCTTGCTCAAGCGTTGTGCGACAGTATGTGGAAAGAATATGTTGATGCAAATTACGGAGAACAGTACGGACTCGGGTGGTTTATCAACACAAGTGCACACAACCGGAAAATCGTCGGTCACAGCGGCGGCGGACACGGTTTCTCATCCGATCTGCAGATTTCTCTGAACGACAAAACCGTTGTTGTTGTCCTTATCAACAACAATATTTCGGCACGGGAGATTTCAAAAAATATTTTTACCATTCTGTACAAAAACTATTATGAGAAACCGCAAAAACCGCTGGAGAACATTTTGTTTGAGGCGGCGGAAGAAAAAGGAGTAGAGTTTGTTACAACACAGTACCAGGAAATTTTAAAGCGCCATCATATTGAAAAAACACCGAACGCCTGGGTCTATATCCGTCTGTCCGACATCTTCAGCGCACTCAACCGGCATGATGATGCACTGCGAATTCTGGAATTGGGCAGAGCGGAGTTTCCGGCAGAAGCACCGTTGTACAATGTTACCGGAAATATCTATATGAGCAAAAATAATAAACAAGAATCAATCAAGTGGTTCAGCAAAGCGCTGGAAGTAAATCCCCGCGATGAGTATGCCAACATGATGTTGAATGAAATCAAGAAGTAACGTTATCCAGAGTTAACCATGACAGAACAAACCATAGAACAAACCTCCGGGCGCGTGCCGCCGCAGGCGATGGATGTTGAGATGTCCGTCATCGGCGCAATGCTGCTGGATAAAGAAGCGATCTCACGCACGCTGGAAATACTTGATGAGACGGCGTTTTATAAACCGGCGCATCAACTGATCTTTAATGCAATCGTCTCCCTTTTTGAAAAGAACGAAGCAGCAGATTCGATCACCGTTGTAGAAGAACTGCGGCGGATGGGAAAACTCGATTCCGTCGGCGGTCCTCTCTACATTTCCGACCTGACGATGCGCGTAACATCTGCCGCGAACGTGGAATACCACGCAAAGATCGTGCTGGAAAAAGCGCTCCTCCGCAATCTCATTTCGGCAAGCACCGAGATCACCAGCCGCGCATTCAACGAGCAGGATGATGCTCTCGATCTGTTGGACGAAGCGGAAAATAAAATTTTTCAGATCTCTGAAAAACGGATGAAGAAAAGTTTCATCCCGATGAAGGAAGCAGTCTTCTCCACCATGGAACTGCTCGAGAGCATCCACGGAACCCACAGCGGAGTCACCGGCGTGCCGTCAGGTTTCACGGTGCTGGATAATATGACAGGAGGATTTCAGAGTTCGGATCTGATCATTGTTGCAGCGCGTCCATCGATGGGAAAAACGGCGTTCGTTCTTTCTCTCGCCCGCAATGCAGCAGTGGATCATGACAAAGCAATCGGATTTTTTTCGCTCGAAATGTCGTCTCAGCAATTGGTGCTGCGTCTCATCTGCGCAGAAGCGCGCGTTGATGCGCACAGCGTCCGGACCGGTCGTCTGCCGGAAGAACAATGGCGTCACCTCAGCACGCGCATTGGAAAACTGTACAACGCAAAAATCTTTATCGATGATACACCTGCCCTTTCGATCCTTGAACTCCGTGCTAAAGCGCGGCGATTGAGAGCGGAGCACAACATTAACATGATCGTTATCGATTATTTGCAATTAATGCAGGGTCCGAAGAACGCACAGAGCCGAGAACAGGAAATTTCGATGATCTCCCGCTCTCTGAAAGCCTTGGCAAAAGAATTGAACATCCCTGTCATTGCACTCTCGCAGTTGAATCGCGCGGTAGAAACAACTACCGACAAACGTCCAACGCTCGCTAACCTGCGCGAATCAGGTGCAATCGAACAGGATGCCGACGTCGTGCTGTTTATCCATCGTCCGGAAAAATACGGGCTGTCAAGAGACGACGGCAGTTCCGCCGAAGGAGTCGCAGAGATTATCATCGGCAAGCAGCGTAACGGACCGACCGGCGAAGTAGAACTGGCATTCATCAATCAATACGCCCGGTTCGAAAATCTCGCCATGCCGACGTTCGATGAATACGCCCCCGTGCCTGGCGGCGGAGAACCGGCGTTCTAATAACAATTTCAAGATTACAAAATTATCAGGTTATATGATTGTTTTTTACACTGCTTGAATCTTGAAATGATACAATCTTGCAATTTTGATAATCTCATTGGAAAGGAATTCCATATGAACCGCAGAAACTTCATCGCTTCATCCGCACTCGCAACCCTCGCTTCTTCGCTTCCGGTAAAACTTTTCGGAGGACTTATGCAAGAGGCAGGACTCACCGACGAACAGATCTGCAAACTGAAATTCGACCTTGCTATTTCACTGAATCTCGTCGACAAGCCAATCAATGAGATCATCGTCGAGATCGGAAAATCATTTATCGGTGTGGATTATGCCGGACACACGCTGGAAGAAGACGGACCGGAAAAACTTGTCATCAATCTACGAGCGCTGGATTGCGTGACATTTTACGAAAACTGCATTACACTCGCCCGGTGCATTAAGATGAAGAAGACGACGTTCGACGATTACAAAGCGCAGTTGCAGTTTCTGCGCTACCGCGACGGAAAGATCGACGGCTACCCGAGCCGCCTGCATTACACTACCGATTACTGGTACAATGCAGAGAAGAAAGGGATCATGAAAGTGGTGACAAAAGAAATCTTCGGCGAAAAAAACGTCGTCGAAATCCCTCGCCCGATTAATTTTATGACAACGCACCGCGCCAGTTACAAACATCTCGCAACGAACGACGCGAACTTCGAGAAGATCAAAGCGCAGGAAGATGATTTGAACAAGCGAGTAAATTATTTCCTCCCCAAAGGAAATCTTCACATGTTCGCGGACAAAGTGAAGCACGGTGACATTATCGGCATTGCGACCAACATCGAAGGGATGGATATCTCTCACACCGGCGTTGCTGTGCGGATGCCGAACGGCGCTCTCCATTTTATGCACGCGCCGATCTTTGGAAAGAAAGTGCAGATCACCGACGTGCCGATGCACGACTATCTCGCGAAGAACAGCAAGCAGACCGGGATTATTGTGGCGAGGGTGAGTGAGGTGTAAATCGAAAGGGTATTAATATGGAATTCTTTAAAAAATATAAAGTTGAAGATATTAAAATTCATTTGACTCGGGAAGAAATAATTAGAAGAAGCAGAATTCTAATTATCGACGACGAAAGACCTGACCTCATTGATGATTTAAAGAAGGCAGGATTTGCAGTAGATTATGAACAAGATATCACAAAAGAGAACATGAAGATTCTCGAAAACCCCTTATACGATCTTATTTTATTGGATTATGGAAATGTGGGTAAATCTTTTGGTCAAGATCAAGGACTATCCCTTTTACGTTTCATAAAAAGAGTGAATCCTGCGCTCGTCGTTTATACTTATACTTCAAAAGCTTTAGATAGCAATCAAGCGGACTTTTATCGATTAACTGATGGGGTCTTATCAAAAGATGCTGGAATTGCTGAATCACTCGAAAAAATTGAAGAGGGATTAAGACGAGCACATAGTCTTCCAAATATATGGAAGGCTTTAATGCAAGTGGCGGATATTAAAATAAATAGTGAGGAAGATAAAGATCTTCAGGATTTGTATGTTCGCGGTTTGAACAGTAAAAAAAAGTTACAAAGGTTAAAGTCCAGATTGTCGCATGTGTTAAATTCTGATGTTACGCAAAAAATTGGATTCGCTCTCCTCGAAAAAGCCATTGAACTCGGTATAAAATCATTTCTTGGAGCATAAATGCCCTCATTCGATGAAATCTCATCTATTAGTCCATTGCCAATTGTAAATTTGAATAATATTGGAAAACCAAACGGAGGTTTATCGGTTCAGTTAAGTAAATCATGTTTAAAATATTTTCACAAAGAAAATGAATGTATTAAGCATTATGAAAATTTGAAAAAAAATAATTTAGAATCACCTACGCCAGTTCAATGTCCATTCGGTTTTGCCAGTATTGTTTTTAAAGTATGCAATGAAAAAGTCGCACTAACTGGATTTGTCCCCTATCCAAGATTAGGAGGTAAAGATGAACCAAAATTAGCCAAACAGCATCCTGAGTGTAAAATTTCAATTGACAAACTGACCAAAACGATATCATTTATTAAGGATGTATCGCATAGAATTGAATCTATTGAAACTGCTGTAATCAAAAATCAATCTATGGCATTACATGAAATCAGAAAATTGAATCGAACCATTAAACAAACTGCCGAACGTCTTACTCAAAAAAATAGCTCGCCTGAACTTCTTCAAATTCAAAAGACAAGTGAGTTAATGTCAAATCAGTTTGATATAATTGAAATTTTGGCAAATGAGACATTGACTCAAATAGAAAGGAAAAGCAATATCGAGGTTTATAGAATTTTTGATAAATGTGTTCATATTTATCAAACGCCTGATCAACGGATTAAATTGCATTCTCAGAGTGGATTTTTTCCAAAAATAACAGCAAATGATAAAACCTTCCCGATAATACCCACCGTGCTGATTGAAAACGCATTAAAATATTCTGCCCCGAAACAACCAATAAAAATATCTATTGATAGAGATGATAACAAATGTATGGTAAGTGTTTCAAATCTTGCTGAGCTTGAAAAAAATTTAGATGATTCAATTTTTTCAAAAGGAGTACGAAACTCTACTGACACAGATGGATCAGGGTATGGACTTTATGTTGCTCAACTTGTCGCAAACCAGCATAACACTTTGATACAAGTAAAATGTATACCCGCTAATGATAAATTAACTAAGGTTACCTTTACTGTTTCCTTCGAATATTTTTGATTACATAATCTCTATTTTATTCCCAAACTCCGTTTGGGAACGTTTGTTTTAAACGCACACGCATCATCTCTCCTTTCCTACCGATCCTTCGCTACGCTCAGGATGACTCTTTGCTTTTGTTTTGTGTGCGCGCCGTCCGCCATTGGCGGACAGGCGAAATTTCGTAAAAAAGAGTGAATTGGGGAAGCGATGAACGAAGGGACTTTTGTGGCGCGTTCAGCACCACAACGGCATGAGCGAACCGGCGTTCGTCACGCGCGTTACATTTCGCACAGATTTCTTTTGTTACTTTTCTTTCTCGGAAAGAAAAGTAAGAGCGACCTTTTGTAACGATGTGACTTTCTTTAGGAAAAGAAAGTCACCAAAGAAACCTCCGAAATCGTAACGCGCGATTCAATCGCAGGCACACAGCCCGTCAATTTCGATGCGTCAAGAAAAGCAGAACATTGCCACATTGTGCCCATGCATCGAAATTGAAATACCCTTCTGATTGAATCCTCCCATTCGCTCACCCCAAACGATTTCGGGCTTATGCACAGACAGATTGTATACCAAGAAATTTTGAAAGAGTTCGAAAAAGCACCTCTTTAAAACAACTGTAGGAACGGATGAAAATCCGTTCCTACAATACGCGGATTCTCATCCGCGCCTACAGATTCCAACAACTGCAATAACTTCAACATCAGATTATTTCAGCAGGAGCATTTTTTTGGTCGCAACGGTGTTGCCGGCACGCAGCGCGTAAAAATAAACGCCGCTCGTCAGTCCTGCCGCATCGAACGCAACGGTATGGTTCCCTGCATCTTTTACTCCGTCGATCAGCGTTGCAACTTCCCTGCCAAGCGCATCATAAATTTTCAGCGACGTGAATCCTGCATCCTGAAGCATGAATCCGATCGATGTCGATGGATTAAAAGGATTGGGATAATTCTGCGAGAGTGAAAACTTTTCCGGCGCTGATCCTGGATTTTCTTCCACGCCTGTCGGAACAGTCGATGCAGAAACAGTCACGATATGTCCGTAGAACTGGCGGACGATGGCACCGTCATGATAAACGGAAATGTAGGAGTCTCCCGGTTTCCATCCATCATCCAGCCATCGTTCATACGTGCCGCTGACGAATTTCCCGTCGTCGTACACGGAGAGGATGCGGATGTTGTTCTTCCATGCCCCGTTCCCCCACGACTCGTACAGGTACAGCAGCCTGTTCCCGTACGCATCCTGGTCGCACGTGGTGCGGTTGAGATTGACCCAGTGATCGACCGACCAGCTCTCGCTCAGCAACGACTGCAGCCCGCCGTTCGGGAAGTAATTGTACGTCCGTTGACTGACGTTCGTCCACTGGTTGTTCTTCCATTGTTCGATCAGTTCCGTCAGTATCTTTTCGTTCCCGTCGTACGTGTTGATCTTCCGTTCCACGTTTACCCACACATCCCCTCCTCGCTTTGTGATGATCCGCTGCAAAAGGTTGCCGTGCGCATCGTATGCGTACGCGATGCTGTCTTTCACATTCCACTGCTCGTTGTACCATTCTTCGGAGACAGAAGTGAGTATGTTTCCGAGCATATCGCAGGTGTATCTGTTGCGGACAAAATTTCTCCACGTGGTATCGGACCACTCTTCCCGCAGGTACGTTTCGATGATTCCAGGCGAGGAGTATGTTGCCGTATAGCGGTATGTTTTTATCCAATGACCTTCAAACCACGATTCATACAGATAGACCAGCGGAAATCCCCCAGCATCATATGTAATGGTGTACCGGTCGACGTTCTGCCAGTGGTTTTCCCACCAGATTTCCGAAAGATATCCTGTCGTATGCCCAGCGGCATCAAACCACAATGTGAATCGTTCATATCCGGTCCAATGATCGACCTCCCATGCTTCTTCTGTTGTCGTCATCGCCGTCATGCCGTCGTTCCATACGTTGGTCGTGCGGTACATGTTCTCCCAGTGGTTGTCCACCCACTGCTGCTGCACCTCGGTGATCTCATCGCCGTTTCCATCATGAGTGAAGATATAACGCAGCGTGTCGATGGTCAAGCGGACAAGTGCAGTATCAATCTTGTAGATATCCGAAAGGGAGGCGCGAAGATCGTTTCGCGAACGTGTGCTCACCACAGCCGAAAATGGAGTCGTATGTTTCGACTTCGATTTTTCAACTGATGAGCGCAATGAGTATATTTGCTGCCACAATACCTGCCGGAGCGGCGAGCGGCGTACGCCTTCAATTTGATCTTCTTGTGCGGTAAGTAACCCTGATGTAACGAGAAGTAAAATTGCTGTACATGCCTGAAGGCGGTGTGAAAAAATCGTCCTTTTCACAAATATTCTCCAATGTTTTTACGGTGATACTGGATAGTATAGTCCGTTTTAGGAAAAAAGTTACAGAAAAAATGTGAAAAATTATTAATCCACAGCCCGCTCTACCGACCTTACTTATTTAGTAGAAGAAGCGGCTCCAGAATTATTTGTCTATCTTTAAGTTCGCACATCTCGGACGCTGTCGGGTCATATAAAAAAGGAGAATGAGAATGAATGAAAATTTTTGTATTTAACATCTCATCATGATCAAGACCTACGGCCTCACTCATATCGCCCTTGCAGTAAAGAACGTCGAACGTTCTGCGAAATTCTATTGTTCTGTCTTCGGTGCAAAAATCACCTATCGCAGCAAGGAATTCATCCAAATCGAAACGCCGAAAAGAAAAGATGTGATCGTTTTCGAGCAATTGTCGAAAAAGTCCGGCAAACGAGGCGGTATTCTGCATTTCGGGTTCCGTTTGGTTCATCCTCGCGACATTACAAAGGCGATCGTTGCAGTAAAGAAAGCGGGAGGAAAAATTCTCCAGCATGGCGAGTTCGTCCCTGGCGAGCCGTATCTTTTCTTTACTGATCCCGACGGATACGAGGTGGAAGTGTGGTTCGAGAAAAAACGATAATTATCCGCCTAACAAAACATTTTCCGTTTTTTCCCGTATCTTATCCCATGCCAGCCGATAAAGAACAAAGCCAACGCACCGTATTCTCTACACTCCGCGACGACCTGCGAAACACCGAGACAGTAAGAACACTTCGCAAAGAATCAAAAGCGATCACGAATTTCTATCTGACACCGGAACAACGTGAAGAATTGAAGCGCATGAAGAACATCAGACGCTCGTTCTTTATTTCAGGATGGGTGTTGAAGGCAATGTTCTTTAAACTGACGCCGTTCCGACGCTTGTTGTTTGTGGTGGGAATATTGATGATCGTGACCGTGCGTGCATCGGGTGATACTCTGACGTTCGACGGCAACGCCCTCGTCGGGGGCGCGCTGCTTGTGCTTGTGATTCTTCTGGAACTGAAAGACAAACTCCTCGCGCACGACGAACTGGAAGAAGGTCGTCACATTCAGGAATTGCTGATGCCCGAACGCAATCCTGCGATGGAAGGATGGTCGGCATGGCTCTACACCCGTTCCGCCAACGAAGTGTGCGGCGACTTGATTGATTTTTTGCGGATGGAGAACGGACGAATCGGGCTTGCTATTGCCGATGTTGCGGGGAAGGGATTGCACGCCGCACTGTTGACCACGAAACTGCAATCAACAATCCGCGCACTGGCATTCGATGAAGTATCGGTCTCATCGCTTGTCAAAAAAATCAACACGATCTTTCATCGCGACAGTCCGTCACATCTCTTCGCTTCGTTATTCTATATTGAAATCACCGAGCGTACACCAATTCTCCGATACGTCAACGCCGGACATCTTCCCGCCGTGATCGTAAGGACAAACGGCATTCAGGAAACAGGAAAAGGAGATGCAGCGCTCGGATTGATGCGCACGGTAGATTTTTTCGAACAAACGATCACTCTCGCTTCCGGCGAATTATTTGTCCTTTACTCCGACGGATTGACCGAAGCAAAGAATGAACGCGGAGAATTTTTCGGGAAGGAACGGTTGATTCGCATTCTTCAAACCGCCTCCGGAACGCCGGAACAGATCGGTCACTCTATTCTCCGCGAGATCGACAAATTCATCGGCACAACCTCCGCTTCCGACGACCTTTCGCTCGTCATTCTGCAGAAAAATATATAAAGCGACCGTTACTGTAGAAGTGACGGTCAGCTAAAGAATCTTTTTTCTCATTCTTGCATCTCATTTGTAGAAATGAGAATTTGTTTATAACAAGAAAGGGTTTTCCCACAATGCTTCTTCAACAAATACGTTCTACCGACGGAACGGGAACGCTGTCGTACATTCTTGCCGATGAAAAGACAAGAAATGCCGTCATCATTGATCCTAATATCGAGGATCTGAAGGAAATCACTCGTGTCGTTAAAGAGCACCGCGCCTCCGTTACACATGTCATTGAAACGCACACGCACGTCGATCACATCTCCGCCACGAACGAATTGAAAAAACTTTTTCCGGCGCAGTTGATCATGCACGAGAACACAAAGAATAAATGGAAAGTGGTTGACCAGGGAGACAAGTTCGGCATCGGCGATATATTGCGCGAGAATGCAAAACTGGAAGTAGATCGGTATGTGAAGGATGGCGACACGTTGATTGTCGATTCGATGAAATTCTCATTTCTCCACACACCCGGACATACAGACAATCACATTGCGGTGTTGATTGATGACAATATTTTCACCGGCGATCTGCTGCTCATCGGACAGGCAGGGCGAAGCGATCTTCCCGGCGGAAGCGCGGAAGAGCAGTATGAAAGTCTGACAAAAAAAATTCTTACACAGCCGGACAATACGAAGATCTGGCCCGGACACGATTACGAGGAGAATACGTTCGCATATTTGCGGGATGAAAAGAAAACAAATCCTTTCCTGCAACAGCATTCAAAAGAAGAGTATAAGCGATTCGTCTCGGACTTCTTTCCTCCCCTCGCCGAATCGATACAGGACGGAAAGATGACGGTGCAGTGCGGAACAAAACGTGTTGTAGCTGATCACAACGAGCCGTTCCGTTCGGTCTCTGCCGATGAACTGGAAACATTGATCAATACCCGGTCAAATCTTTTTCTGCTGGACGTCCGCGAGCCGTTTGAATTGATGGCGTACGGAAAAATTCCGAATGTCGTCAACATACCGACGGGTGAATTGATCTCGCGCATCAGCGAATTGCCAAGCGACAAATCGGCACCGATTGCATGCATCTGCCAGAGCGGGAGCCGTTCATACGAGGTGGCGAACTATCTCGCAACGCGTGCAGGATATACGAACGTGTATAATCTTGAAGGGGGAACTTCGGGCTGGATGTTCAGCGGAAAGAATGTTGAACGCGGCGCGATGAAAGTCCGCCGGTAATGGAACTGCTGGTTATCGCATTGATCGCTTTTACAAGCGCGGTTCTTTCGGGATTGCTGGGGCTTGGCGGCGCGGTGATACTTATTCCGGCATACCTTTATCTTCCGCAGATGTTCGGATTATCACCTCTTTCCGTCCCCCACGTTTCAGGAATGACAAGTATGCAGGTATTAGTATCGTCAATAGCAGGCATGATGATCCATGGTGCAAAAGGAACTGTAGATAAACGGCTTGTACTCTCCATGGGCATCCCAATGACGATAACGGCATTTGCCGGTGCATATCTTTCAAAAGATGTTTCGCCGCACGCCGTGCTTACAATATTTGGAACAATGGCATTGTTCAGTGCCGTAATTTTGTTAATCAGAAATGCAGCAGAAGATCAGAAAACTGAATTCCAATTTTCCTTCACACGTGCTGTCGTCATTGCTTCTGTCGTCGGTTTTTTTGGCGGCATTGTCGGCGCCGCCGGCGCGTTTCTTCTTGCTCCATTGATGATGATCATATTAAAAATACCGACGCGCATTACTATCGGTTCAACGCTTGGTATCGTTATTTTCTCATCTGCTGCTGCTTCCGTCGGAAAACTAACGACGGAGCAGATACCGGCTGCCGAAACAATTGCCGCAATTGCAGGAGCGATACCGGGAATGATTGCCGGCAGCAGAATGAGTCACAAAGCACAACCGGCCTCCCTCCGCATCGTACTCGCATTGCTGATCGCGTCGGTTGGAATCGGGATGATAATAAAAGTGTGACTGGTTCTTTTGAAAAAAATATTCTCCTGTTCACTGCCGCTTTCGGTCTCTTTGTTCCGAACGGCATGTTCTTCTATTATCTTCTCACACAATTCGATTCATTGACCGGTGTGATGAACGATTTCCTTGCACTCGGATTCATCCTCGACGCATTCATGGCAACGGGCGTTCTGACGTGGTTCTTCGCAAAACATCCTCTAGGAAAGTACTCGTGGAAATTGTTTGTTCTGTTGAGTCTCATTGGCGGATTGGGATTCTCGATTCCTTTGTTTTATTATCTTAATAAACGGCACCAAGACTAAATTCCTTCGTTTACATTTCTTGCATCCCTCCTTCAGGTTTTGTAGTTTCTTTCAATTCAGGGAGGGGAAAAGTGCTTTCAACTTCTCGGCGGTTTCAATCCGTCGTTCAAAAATTAAGCCACATCGGTATTCGCGAGAGCGACGACTACGAGAGCCGGTTGAAGAAGACCCTGCTCGTGCTCTGCTCTATTCCTTTCATGTTTGCGGGATTCATTTGGGGAATGATGTACATCGCGTTTGATGAAAGAAACGCGGGGCTTATTCCTTTATCATACAGTATCATTTCCTTTTTAAGTATCGTCCATTTTGCATTAACCGCACAGTACTGGTTTTTCCGTTTCAGCCAACTCACATTGATCCTTTTGCTTCCCTTTGCATTGATGATGACATTGGGAGGATACGTCAGCGGCAGCGCCGTAGTGATATGGGCGTTCATTGCACCGCTGGGGGCGCTGCTGTTTGAAGATGTCCGCCGTGGTGGTTCCTTGCCTTTGCCGTTGTCATAGCAATCAGCGGAGTAATGCAGCCGTTTCTTTCACCATCCAATCACTTATCGCAGGAATTGCAAACCGTATTTTTTTCCATGAACATCATCGGCGTTGGTACGCTGGTGTTCTTTATGGTGTACTATTTCGTGAAGCAGAAAAATATTTATCAGGAAAAATCTGAAAATCTTCTGCTGAATATCCTTCCAAAAGAGATTGCCGAGATATTGAAGAACGAAAACCGCGTGATTGCCGACCATTTTGAAGGAGCCACAATTTTATTTGCTGATGTCGTCAACTTTACTCCGATGTCGGCTGCAATGAAGCCGTCCGATCTTGTCGAATTATTGAATGATGTGTTTTCGCATTTCGACACGCTTGTTGAAAACCATGGACTGGAAAAAATAAAAACTATCGGCGATTGCTACATGGCTGCCGCCGGTGTTCCCCGTCCCCGCGCTGATCATGCACAGGTATTGACAACGCTTGCAATTGAAATGCAGCAGTTTGTTGCTTCACGAACGTTCCGCGGAAAACAACTGCAATTCCGCATCGGCATCAATTCCGGCAATGTTGTTGCGGGGGTGATCGGAAGAAAGAAATTCATCTACGATCTGTGGGGCGACGCGGTGAACACGGCAAGCAGAATGGAATCGCACGGCGCCGCCGGTGCGATACAGATTACCCGTTCGACATATGAACTGATCCGGAATGATTTTGTCTGCGAACCGCGCGGAACCGTCTTTGTGAAAGGAAAAGGTGAAATGGAAGTGTGGCACGTCGTCGGTACGAAGCATCGCTAATCAATTTGTTCGTACAGAAATCTGCCTTGCTTTGCTTTCATACCTTTCGTAGTTTACATCATGGACTACGAATTTTACTTCCAACAATTCCGCAAAAATATCGTCGGTATTGACCATTCGTTCGAATCGCCGTACGGCACACAGAAGATCGTGTATGCCGATTGGACGGCGAGCGGACGCCTGTACGAACCGATTGAGCGGAAAATGCTCGAATCGTTCGGTCCGTTCGTCGGCAATACACATTCCGAGTCCTCCGTAACGGGCGGTTTAATGACGCATGCGTATCATCATGCCCACGAGATCATCAAAAAGCATGTTCACGCATCCGCCGATGATGTGCTGCTTTTTGTCGGCACCGGAATGACAACGGCGATCAACAAGTTTCAGCGCATTCTCGGCGTAAAAGTGCCGGAGCGATATAAAGGTTCATTTGCCATTCCCGACGATGAACGCCCCGTTGTCTTCGTTACGCATATGGAACATCATTCCAATCAGACCACCTGGTACGAAACGGTTGCTGATGTCTGCGTGCTGAAAGCGGATGACAACGGTTTGGTTGATGTAGATGACCTTCGCCGCGCGTTGATGCAGTACGAAAACCGCATATTAAAAATCGGCTCATTCAGCGCCTGTTCCAATGTCACCGGAATTTTTTCTCCGTATCATCAATTGGCAAAAATCATGCATGAGCACGGCGGCATTGCTGTCGTCGATTTTGCCGCCAGCGCACCGTATGTAAAGATCGACATGCATCCTGCCGATCCTAAAGAAAAATTGGATGCAATTATTTTCTCTCCTCATAAATTTTTGGGGGGACCCGGAACGCCGGGAGTGTTGATCTTCGATAAACATTTGTACAATCTTGAATCTCCTGATCAACCGGGCGGCGGCACCGTGCTTTGGACCAATCCGTGGGGACAGCATAAATTTTCACCCGATATCGAAGTTCGCGAAGACGGCGGTACACCGGGGTTTCTTCAGGCGATCAAAGCATCGCTGGCTGTGCAATTAAAGGATGAAATGGGAACAGAACATATCGGCGCACGTGAACATGAATTGTGTGTGATGATGTTCGAGAAAATGCGTTCGATCCCGAACCTTGTTTTGCTTGCAGACAACATTGAAGAGCGGCTCTGTATGTTTTCATTCTACTTTCCGCACATCCATTACAATCTTGTGGTGAAGTTACTGAACGACAGATTCGGCATTCAATCGCGCGGCGGATGCTCCTGCGCCGGAACGTACGGACACTACCTGCTTCACGTGGACAAACAACATTCAAAATCCATCACCGATAAAATTGACGAAGGAGACCTTTCTGAAAAACCGGGATGGGTGCGGCTCTCACTCCATCCGACTACAACGTACGACGAGGTGCAGTTTATTGTCGATGCATTAAAACAGATTGAGAAAAATATTTCTCTCTGGCAGAGCGATTATATCTACGACAGACACTCCAACGAATATCACCACAAGAATGAAAACGGAGCGATCGTGAAAATGACAGAGAAGTGGTTCAAGGTGACATAGCATTCACGCCCGCAACTCATCTGCTTTTCAGAAAAGGACATAAACTATGAAAAGCGCGAACTTTGTTGTTCTCTTCGTTATTGTCATCGGCACATCGGCACCACACACTGCATTGTCCCAAAACGATTCGCTGACACAGCATCCGACCAAAGTAATCCTTCGAGATGGTTCCGAACTCATAGGCACCATTATCGACCGTGATTCCTTTTCAGTTCAATTTACAACCTCCGGCGGCATTTCGATGACAATTCCAAGCAAAGAGATCCGATCTGCCGAACGTCTTTCCGGAACGGTCATCGGAGGAACATACGTGCGATGGGATCCGAATAACACAAGACTCTTCTTTGCACCGACTGCACGACCATTGCGTAGGGGACAAGGATATTTCTCTGCGTATCAGGTCTTTTTTCCATTCCTTGCATTCGGCATCGGAAATTATGCGATACTTGCCGGCGGCATTTCTCTCTTTCCTGGTGCGAGCAGCCAACTCGTTTACTTTGCACCGAAGATTATTCCTGTTCAGACAGAAAACTTTCATGCGGCTGCCGGCATGCTGTACATTGCGCCAACAACCGGGAATAACGACGGAGCGGGCATTTATTACGGTGTTGTATCGTACGGCAGCCAAACTGCATCACTGACCGGAGGATTGGGGTGGGGATTTTCCGGAAGTGAAACGGCAGATAGACCGATCCTGTTGCTTGGCGCAGAATACCGCCTTTCCAATAGTACAAAATTCATCACCGAAAACTGGCTGATTCCCGATTCTGATGCGGATATCATTTCATTCGGCTTGCGATTCTTCGGCAACAACCTCGCCGCCGATTTGGGACTTATCCGGATCACGAGCCTGAAGACCGACGGATTCCCTTTCATTCCGTGGCTCGGTTTTGCATATAATTTTGGAACGACCAGGTAATAATGCAACGTGTGGCTGCGGAAATCAAAGAAACAAATGTAAGCGTCACAAAACTCTTCGCCGCCATTCGTGGGAATGACTAGTTGCGCGGCAGAAAGATAAATGTTCATTATATTAGTACGAGTGGTAATCTACTCTCTTGCAGGATATAAACTGCTTCATCTGAATATCATCAAAGAAAAATATCTGCCGGCACAATCATGACTTCTCTTGCACTCCATCGCATCAAAAAAATAATCAAGAATGCTCCGAACCTTTTGTCCGGATATAACATCTACGTCGATACCGATAAATTGAGGTTGATCGACATGGTCTTCCGGAATGTTCTTCCATCCGCACAATCGTTTGCAGATTTGGGAGGCGTGTGGAACGTGAATGCCGGATATTCACTGTATGCATTGCGAAAACATCCGATCCGGCGCGGAATCTTGGTCGATACAAACTTTCCGAACGGACTTCGGGACAAACTCTCAAAAGTTCCGGCACTGACAGTGCTGCAGCAGGATTTTGCGCGGAAAGAAACTGTCGATACGATTGGTCCGGTCGATGCGGTATTTTTCTTCGATGTTCTTTTGCACCAGGCAAATCCCTCATGGAATGAGGTCATTGCCAACTATGCAAAGAATGTTTCCTGCTTTGTCATTTTCAATCAACAGTATATCAAAGGAAACAACACCGTCCGCCTGACCGATCTTCCGATCGAAGCATATATCTCTCTCGTACCGCGTGGAAGAGAGGAGACATACAGATACGTGTATGCCCATGCGAACGAGATCCATCCGGATTATAAAAAGCCGTGGAAGGATATTCACAACATCTTTCAATGGGGAATCACGGATGATGATCTGCGGAGAACGATGAGCAGCTTTGGATTCCGCGAAGTCTATTTCAAAAACCACGGCAGGTTTTCAAATCTCCCGGCGTTTGAAAATCATGCTTTTATATTCTTGAAGCAATAACAATAGGAGCCTGTCCGCACTTTTTATTTATTGTCAACAATGATCCATCGCCTTCCATCGTACCTTGTATTTGGCAGACGCACACTTGCAAAACGATTTGCCGTTCTTCTTTCTGAAATCAATAACGTCCACTCAAGAAGCGATATCGATGCAGTCCATGACATGCGCGTTGCCTCACGGAGATTTCACGCTGCGGCATTGCTTTTTTCCGATTGCATCCCTGCGCAGCCGCTTCATGTTTGCGAACGGTGCGTACGCAGACTCAGGAAATCGGCAGGCGCCGCACGCGATTGCGATGTGCAGCGATTGTTCATACAGCGCTTATTGACAAATTTTCTCCCGCGAAAGTATCGGTTCGGTCTGGAGCGATTGGCGTTACGATTGAAACAGAAACGGGAAAAACAAACTGCAAAGATTGAGGCGGCAATAAAATATTTTGAACGGCATCGCGTCGTCGAAATCATGCAACGCGCACTCACCGCGCCGATGCCGAAACGCCGCTTGCCGTTGACGCTGCGGCAGCGCGCGACGCGCGAGGTTGTCGTTCACCTCTCATCGCTTCTTTCCTTCGAACAATTTGTGCATCAGCCTTCGGCAACCATTCAGTTGCATCAGATGCGTATTGCCGCAAAACGGCTGAGATATGTGATGGAAATTTTCAACTCCGTGTATCGCGGAAGACTGAAACGGTTCATCAAAATCGTACGGGCAATTCAGGATACGCTGGGAGAGATGCATGACTGCACTGTGTGGCTGCAAACGCTGCCGCAATTCATTGAAAAGGAACGGAAGCGGACCGCAAAATTCTTCGGAGACACGTCGCAATTTTCACGTATTGAAAAAGGAATTTTGTATCTTGCAGATACTGCAAGAACCGAAGAGATGAAGCAGTATAAAGCGTTTGCACGGATATGGAAACAAGCGGAACGGGATCTTACATGGAAAAAATTAACCGATCTGGTCACTACACAACGATAATGCTATGAAACAAACAATTGGATTCATCGGGATTGGACTGATGGGGGCACCGATGGCGATGCGACTCATCGATGCCGGGTACACGGTTCACATATTCAATCGAACAAAAGAAAAATGCGCCCCACTTGTACGGAAAGGAGCGATTCTCGAAACATCCCCCGCAGAAGTTGCCGCAAGAACAGATGTTATCATCACCATGCTGACAAATGACGAGGCATTGCGGTCAACTGCAACACAGATAGAATCGACATTGCGGAAGGAATCTCTTCATATCGATTGCAGCACCGTTTCCCCTTCCCTTACTTCATCCCTTGAAAAAGAATTCAGCCAAAGCGGCAGGTATTTTCTCCACTCGCCTGTGCTCGGCAGCATTCCTCAGGCTACCGATGGGTCGCTCATGCTGTTTGTTGGCGGCACCGACGAAGCGTTTGCAAAAGCTGAAACCACATTAAAAATCCTCGGCAATAGAATCTGGCGGTTCCCTCGATCAGAGCAGGCATCAAGCATGAAACTGATTATGAATTCATTTATCACGGGTATGATCGGAACACTTTCACAAGCGTTGGTGTATGCAGATCGTGCCGGGATCGGGGGAGAAAAGGTGCTTGAAGTGTTGAATTTTTCTGCACTTAATTCAGTAATGTATCAGACCAAGGGAAAATCTATCCTGGAAAATAATTTTGCTCCCCGATTCTTCCTTGAAAATTTACTGAAGGATACCAATCTGTTTCTTCGTGCAGCGCAAACATTTTCTTTGAAAGCACCGATTTCTGAAGCGATGAAATTAGTGTTGGAGCAGGCAGTATTACAGGGACTTGGAAAAGAAGATTACTCTGCAATTATCAAAATTCTTAAATAATTTTTGCTATTTTTACATGTCACCTATAGTATACCAATCAAATTATCTGTACACAAAAATATTTACCTTTAAAATACGCTATGAGTTATACAGTAAAAATCGAATTCAAAGAAGAATACTTGCACGTGAAAGTTGAAGGTAAAAACACATTGGAAAATGTACTGGGCTATTTCAATGACGTGTATGATGCATGTCTGCAGTATCACTGCAGCAACGTACTTATCGAAGAAAACCTCACGGGATCTAATCTGGATACATTTGAAATTTTCGAGGTCATTACTAAGAACTTCACGAAGGCGAAAACCATCGGAGCCCGCTTGGCTTATGTTGACCTGAATACTGCGCACAATAAACGAGGATTAAAGTTTGCAGAAAATCTTGCCCACATCCGCGGAGTGAATGTGGAATTGTTTTACGAAACCTCCGCGGCATTGCATTGGCTATTGAACAAAAAAAAGTGAGCCTGTGATGAGCGACCCATCTTCCGTTCAAGCGGTAATGAATATCGGCGAAGGAGAATCAATCGCCGGAGCGTGGATTACGCCACAGATCCCCGATATCGGATTTTACAAACTGCTCGCAAAAAAGAAAAAGAACGGCGCATTCGAATGGGTGCATTTTATACAACGACTCAACGGCGAAAAAGACACATTCTATCGAGGTGAGGTTGCAAGCGAGCAGGACCTCAATGCAGTTGTTGAATCCATCAATAATGCACTCACAAGAGTTTTCGGGAATGCGTGTTTGCTGAAACCCGGCTCCCCTGAAATGTACTCGCTGACTGGACGCCCACTGGGTAACGAAACAATCCATTGATATCAGACAGAATATGGAAGTCGGTACTACGTTGTATGTTACAAACCGGAAACAATGGAGATCGTGGTTATCAAAAAACCACACGACCGCTGCGGAGATTTGGCTGATCTACTACAGGAAAGAAAGCGGAAAGCCCCGTATTCCGTATAACGCTGCAGTGGAAGAAGCGCTCTGTTACGGATGGATCGATAGTATTACAAAACCACGCGACAATCAAAGTTGGTATCAGCGATTCAGTCCGCGAAGACCGAAGAGTATTCTTTCCGAGCTGAACAAGGAACGAGTCCGGCGGCTTATCAAAGCGAAAAAGATGACACGCTTCGGACTCGAACGTATTAAACTTCATCTTGAAAAGAAGACATCCGCACCAAAAAAATTTTTACTGCCGAAAGATATTCTCGATGTATTGAAATCCGATCCGGTAGTATGGAAAAACTTCCGAAAATTTCCCGCGGCGTACAAACACATCCGTGTCGGTTGGATCGACGGCGCGCGCAAGCGTCCGGCTGAATTCAGGAAGCGTTTACGGTATTTCATCAGGATGACTGCAGCAAACAAGCGTTTCGGGACGATCCGATAGAATCTTCTACCCCTTTTCCACGATTTCTCTCATAGTTTTCATTACCGATTCCCAATTTTCGACGGAATGATTGTATGCTTTCTCATCGACGAATCCTTTTTGTTCGAGTGTCAGTTGTGTTTTACCGCCGTTTGATGACAAGATAAATGTGAGAACGGAATAGTTCTCCGGTGCATCGGGCAGCGGAGAGAATGAACTCCAATAGTTGTACCGGAATATTTTGTTCTTCTCAAATGTCAGTATTGTTCCTTTGTCCGTGTACTGCTTCCCATTCCATTCTCCCGTAAAGAGAAGCGGACTCCCCTCCTTCCAATCAGAGATCGCTTTCGTTCCGAACAAATATAATTTGATCTTCTCCGGATTCGTCAGTGCATCCCACACCGCTTCGACAGGAGCGTTGAACACAGTTTCTTTTTTCAGGATCATATCGTTGAGCATATTCCCTCCATCATGTTTCACATAATATAACAAAGGAAAGACGAGACCGATTGTAAAAATGCGACAAACTGGTCAAGCAAACAACTGATGTCAGTGCGAATCTCGTGAAGAAGACTTTTGCGGATCATTCAGTACGAGTGCAACGGAGATAACAATGAATACCGTCGCAATGAGCATCTCGATCGTCAACTCTTCACTTGCGATCAGCCATCCGAGCAAAATTGCGATCAAAGGATTGACATACGTATGAGTAGAAATACGCGTGGCAGATGTATGCCCAAGCAGCCAGATGTACGCACTGAATGTAATAACAGAACCGAAAACAATCAGATATCCGAGTGAGAGCAGTGAGCGGAGCGACACAGCATCTATTCTAAACTCCCGCATTTCGCCGAACGCAGCGCCGGCGAGCAGCAGGAAGATGCCGCCAATGATCAATTCAATCCCGGCTGAAGTGACCGGAGAACCGGGAAGTTTTGCAACACGCGAATAAACCGCTCCCGCCGCCCAGGACGATGCGCCAAAGACGATGGCAATGGAGGCGAAAATATCGGTGTCCGAGGTATCGATTCCCTTTGTTGAAGCAATCAAATAAACGATCGCTGCAAATCCCAACAGCAAACCAAACATCCCTTGCATCTTTATTTTTGTATCGCGGGTGAAGAACCGTTCAATTAAAAAGATCGTCAACGGTTCAGACGCCACAAGCACTGCGGCAAGTCCCGATGGAACACGCTGCTGCGCCCATGCCAGCAGTCCGTGCCCAACAAGGAAGAACGAAATGCCGATGATGAACAATGCCGGAAGGTGTTCCCGACGGAGTTCAACTGCTCCTCTGGAGCGGCTCCACAAGACCAGTATCAATCCGGCAATCACTGAACGGGCACCCATCATCAGGAACGGCGGGATCGTTTCAACAGCATAACGGATCGCAAGATACGTCGATCCCCAAATAACGTAAATGGCGGTAAAGGCAAAGATCGTTTTCCAAGTGAACGAACGGTTGATCATATCTCTTTCTTTCATTAGAAGAATTACAACTGCGCTCTATGAATATAAACTATTTTTTTTATTTTGTCTCATGATCACATCAAGCCCAGGCAAACCACGTCTGCTTGAACTCCTCTAAATTTCTTTTCCCTTTCATCCAAGAAAAGTTTATCTTGAAGGAACAGAATTTGGAATGTTCATGACACGCGTTTTATTCTCCCTCGGTATGCTTGCATCGCTTATTCTTGGCACAGGTATGCTTGCCGCACAGCCGAAAATCCGTCTGAACAGTAAAAAATTTGATCTGGGAACGATCTACCGGGGAGAGATAAAAAAGATCAACCTGGTAGTAAGCAACACCGGTAACAAGCCATTGACGATCTCCCGTATTGAAACGTCGTGCGGGTGTACGTCGGCAAAAAATTCGGTACCGACGCTTGCACCGGGTGCCGCCGATACGATTGAGGTGTCGTACAATTCAGCCGGGTTCGATGGAAAGATCACGAAGACAGTTACGATCCAATCGAACGATCCGGCGGCGATGTTCGTAGATGCCGTAATCACGGGAACGGTCACAACAGAATTGGACGTGGTGCCGAAAATGCCGATCCTAAATTTCGGTTCGTCGAATGTCGGCGTGCCGTCAACAGCATCATTCGTTTTCAAGAATACATCACCGGAAACGATCACATTCCGCGGCGTTACGAGTACCGATACGTCGATCCGCACAGGGATCGCTCTCCGTACGGTCAATCCTTCAGATAGCATTACAATTTCTTTTATCTACACCCCACGCACAAAAACTCTTACCGATACATATTTTTATCTTGAGACGACCAGTCCTCGTCAACCGAAAATTCCGTTCCGATTCATGTATATGGGAAAATGAGCGACATGATAAGAACGAGGAGTGGCGATGTTCGATGAAAAAAATTACATCGAAAGTGATTATTTGATTGAAAGAACAAATCGAAAATAAAAAATTCCATGCTATTGTCTATTTTCCAAAAGACGATTACAGTCATCAATTTAAAATTTACAACGAACACGACAACGAAGAGGAATTCCGACGATCCATGAACACGGCGTACGATGTCGGTTTGTGAAAACATCTGGAACACTCCATGGGGGAACAGCTACAACATCAAGATGACGCGATCTACGACGTCATTATTACCGGCGCCGGACATGCCGGACTGAGTATCAGCTATTTTCTTTCTCAACACAATATCCGTCATATCGTGCTGGAACGAGGACTGATCGGACAGACATGGCGGTCGCAGCGGTGGGATTCGTTTGCACTGAACACACCCAACGCATTGAGTGTCCTTCCGGGTGATGAATACTGCGGAGATAATCCCGAAGGTTTTTCTTCTGTTGCGGAATTCATTCACTCGCTCCAATCGTACGCCGAAAAATTCAGTTTACCCGTTCGCGAGCAAACGAACGTTCTCAGCGTTGAAAAACAATCTCCGTATTTCAATGTCGCAACCTCGGAGAATGGTGTTGAACGGAATCTGCGGTGTACCAGCATTGTTGTCGCTTCCGGATGCATGAATGAAAAGAAGGTCCCGCCGTTTGCAAAAGAAATTCCTGAGTCGATTGTGCAGTTGCATACCTGCACGTATAAAAATCCACGACAACTTCCTGATGGCGCCGTCCTCGTTGTCGGCAGTGCGCAATCGGGCTGCCAGATCGCCGAAGAGTTGCTGCAGGCAGGAAAAAAAGTATTTCTCGCTTCAAGTCTGGTTGCTCGCGTACCGCGGCGGTACAGAGGAAAGGATATTTTCGAATGGCTGACGCTGCTGAAATTTACTGAAATGCCGGCGGACAAAGTCCCCGATCCGCGCATTCTCTCCATGACGCAGCCGCAAGTCTCCGGCATTGGACCGTTGGGACACACGGTCAGTTTGCAGTCACTCGCGCGCGACGGCGCAACGATCCTCGGGCGGCTTGAAAACGCCGACAATACGACGCTGTACTTTCAACTGAATGCCGCGCAGAGCGTCCATTTTGCAGATGAGTTTTCACTGACGGTTAAAAAGATGATCGACGAGTTCATCATTACGTCGGGAATGGATGCACCAGAGAACGAGTATGATGAAGCGGATCAGCCGGACATTGAGGCATCGTGCGCTTCGGATATTGCTTCCCTCGACATAAAAAAAGAGGGAATCGGCACGATCATCTGGACAACTGGATTCACTGCCGATTTCAGTTGGATACACATTCCCGTCCTCGACAAACACGGGTTGCCGCTACACAAAAACGGGATCTCTGATGTGGAAGGATTGTACTTCATAGGATTCCCGTGGCTGCGCACGCGGAAGTCCGGCATCATCTACGGCATCCGTGACGATGCAAAGTTCATCGCCGATAAAATTATGGAACGTCTCGCCACGAAGGTTGTGGTATAGTACGGGTGGTCTCAACAGTAGTCTTACGTAACATTCTTAAATCATAGTCATGCTGAGCAAGTCACAGTTGCTTTTTTAATGTGACGCGTCGAAGCATCCTTCGACGCGCTCGCTTCGCTCACTTGCTCAGGATGACAATGCTAATTTTTTTCGAGATCACTTTTATTGCACGTCGTTTTTTTTACGCCTGTTTTGTTTTCATATGCTGTAATACTTCGCCGATCGTCGCCGAAATGGATGAAGCGACGAAGGCAAGCACCAGCCACAGCGTACCGTTGATCTCCAGCGTTCCGGTCCAAAAACTGGAGAACGCTACGTTCATTGTTGCTGCATAGACCAACGCAGCAACGACCGGCTCGATGATCGTCACTCCGCGTGACCGGTACCCGATGATGAATGCAACTACTGCAAGTCCGCCGAACGACCACGCACCCGCAATCATGCGGACGATCCCGCCGCTTCCCGCCAGCCAATAGAGCAGTGCAAGGGGAAAAAGATGCCCGAGAATATAGAAACAGTAACCGACGGTGATCCATGTCCAATTGGGAGGAAATGAGATCCATTGTTGTTGTGATGTGTTCATGAGCATGTTCCTCCTCAATTGTTTCTTTCAATGATATGCCGCGGCACCGACGGAAAAATGTGAACGGCATATTGAATTTTGCCGCTGCTGCCGTCGATGTTCTTATACTTTCCATTGCCTACCGTTGTATTACCGACAGCGGCGATCATAACAAGCGAATCCGAGACAATCGGCTGCAAATGCAGCGTGCCGCTGCCGGTTGTTTCCGGTATGCCGAGTTCCGCAAGCGATTTCACTTCCGTCAAGTTCTTCTTTTTTCCGCCGTAGTGCTTGGTTTGATAATGGTAACGGACAACGTCGTTGTATGCGAAGATAAGATCTTTCACCAGCATGTCCCGCTCCTCGGATGCAGCATTATCGCTCTTCATCGTCTTGAACACAGCCGGCGACTTGACCGATGAGACGACTGTTGAAATGAAAATAATCGATGCAACAGTAATACACATGAGCATGAATATCGTCCGCAACGATGCAATTAATGTCGTTGTCGCTGTGGCGGGTTCAGGTTCAGAAGTACGGAGAAAAAATAGAAAACATACCGGCACAACAACAAAAGTAACAAGAAGATAGATCAACACCTGTGTTCTCTTGCCGGAATCTACCGGTTCGATCTCGCTCCCATGAAATTCCTGAATCCCCTGTTCTACACGTACGCCGCCGGCGATGGCGCTTGCGGGTATTAGATAGTCATTCTGACCACGCATGCGCTGCGACACTCTCGGCTCGATAAAAAAAACGAGCAGCAGAACGACGATCGTGAGTGAAAAGAGCCAGCGTAAAAACCCTGCCGAAAATTCCGGCGCTTCCTGAAGGTTAATTGTTCCGTTCATAATCCACCCCCCGTGCTGAAATGTTCGTTGTCGTTTGCAGTCGCCCGGTATCTCCGTTGGCGTTCACAAATAATTTTTCCTTTCCGAGTGCGACGGTATCAACACTCACCAGCACCACGGATGTATCGCCGTGAAAAAAAACGTACGTCTTATTTGCCCCGTTCATGGAAAGATCATCCACGAACATCTCTTCACCGGACATGTTTTGACGGATATGACCCTTGTGGATTTCCCGGAACATCGTTCCGATTCCCTTTTTCTTTCCTTGTTGACGATGGTATGCTGCATAGACCGGGATGCCCCGGACAGTAACATCTTCTCCGACAAGGATCCCTTCACCAATCACGACACGTATTTTCGGCAGGAGTTTTCGCTGATACCTGCTCATCGCATCGAGTGTTCCCCATGAGACGGCGGTTGCGACCAGAAAGATCCCGACCAGCGATCCGGTCAACATTTTCATTTTTGTTGTGAGCTTCGTTTTGGAGAGATAGTAAAGCAACGCGAACAGATAGACTGTCCCTCCAAATCCGGCGGCATAGAGCGACGGCCAGAGGTCAAACGGATCGTGATAAAGATAAAACGGTACTGCAACAGCAAGACAACCGGCGATGAACCAGATTGCGATCATCATACTCCCTCCTCATGTTTGGTTTGCAGTGGCAGGATAGGACGCAAGAATGTGCGAAGCACAACAAAAAGATGCAAGAAGAAAATAAGGGTCGTGCTTTGTGTGCAACGATTTTTTCCTGTAAAGACTGCTTTGAAGTTAGAAACCATCTCAAAAATCCCAGATCAATGTCATGGCGAGCCGTTCTTCGGCGAAGCAATCTCGTTTTTTGTTTTAATCCTAAGGGATTGCTTCGGTCGCGTAGTTTATCCCGCAGAAAGCGGGACTCGCTCGCAATGACTTTCATTCTTCACATTCCGCCCTATTTTCACTACATTATTCCAGCCACAGTATACCTTCTATTTCGGAACTCATCATGCTTCGCACATCTGCTCTTCTCCTTTTCATTGTTATTACGCTTCGCGCAGATCAAATCACCATCGGCGGAACGGTGAAAGATTCATCATCACTTGCGGCACTTGACTCCGTGCGCGTTAATATCGTCAACAAAGATAATCCCGCAGAAAAATATTCAGTCTTCACGAACAACCTTGGAAAGTGGTCGTACACCATTACCTCAACCGGTGTCGAAAGTGATCGCACACTTCCGCTATCGTTCGGACTCAAACAAAATTATCCTAATCCTTTCAATCCTTCCACCACGATCTCTTTTTCCGTTCAACAGTACGGACCGGCAACGATCTCCGTTTATAATTCTATCGGGCAATTGCTGGATGAACGGACGTACAACGCTGCGCCGGGCGAATACACGGTGCGATGGACGAGCATGGGAGCGGCGGGAGCGTTGTTTTACACGTTGCAATTTCACGGAAGGACGATTACAAAAAAAATGATTCAACTTGACGGGGGAACATCCGGCGGATTGGGCGAGCCGGTACTCGTACACGGCGTTGCTGTAACCTCATCGTTGTCAAAACAATTAGCGTCTGAGTATTCGATTACTGTTACAAAATTAGGATATGAACCTGATTCCGCATCGGTTCTGGCTGTTGACAATCCAAATATCAACTTCAAACTCACCACCGTGCACCAGCGTGCGTTCGTGATCGATCTTCACAACGATATTCTCGAACTGGTGGTGGACGGATACCAGATGGGAACACGCCACACGACGAATCAATCGGATCTTCCGCGCTTCAAAGAGGGGGGCGTAGATGCGCAGATGCTCTCGCTGTGGGTCGATCCAAGCAGTTTTGCGGCAACCGCATTCCAGCGTGTGCAACAGATGGCGGATTCGTTCCAATCGCAGTTAACGAAAAACGCCGCAACGATGGCGCATGCACGAACGAGCGGAGAGATTGCGGCTGCGAACGCTGCAGGAAAATTTGCCGGCATCTATGGCGTTGAAGGTGGAATTGCAATCGAAGATGACTTGAATAAATTGATCGCACTGTACAATCTCGGCGCACGGTATATGACGATCACCTGGAACAATTCTCTTTCGTGGGCAACGTCCGCGGCGGATGCGCAGTCTGCCACAAAAGGGCTTAATGATTTCGGCAAGCAGGTGATTAGAACGATGGATTCGCTTGGGATGATCATCGACGTATCGCACACGGGGATCAAAACGATCGAGGATATTCTCGCGACGACGAAGAATCCGATCATCGCCAGCCATTCCGGCGTGCGGGCACTGCGCAACCACACGCGCAATCTCACCGACGACCAGATCATAAAAATTGCTCAGGGAGGCGGAGTGATCGGCGTGGTCTTTTATACGTCCTTCCTCTCCTCTGCACCTCGGTCGTCGGTCAACATCGATACCGTGATTAAGCATATTGATTACATCAAAAATCTCGTCGGTATAGACTATATCGCCATCGGCGCCGATTATGACGGCGGCATCACCGCTCCCGTGGGACTGGAAGATGTTTCAAAGATGCCGGCGTTGACACTTGCATTGCTGAAGCGGGGCTACACTCCCGCCGACGTGCGGAAGATATTGGGTGGGAATTTTATGCGCGTGTTTAAGCAAGTGTGTGAAAAGTAAATTGAAAGATTAATAGCACTATCTAAAAAGTTTACATTTGCATTGTTGATGATGTATGCGGGGATGGCTTTGAAGATGTCTTGCGCGGATTTTTTAAAGTGTGAAGTGTAGAATTTAGTGGAATATTTTCCATGACAAACAAAAAAATTAGTTCAAAATACACCACCGATTACACATCTGAGTATCAGCCCGGTTCACACCATCGTGTTCTCAAAAACCAACTTGGCATCACACATCAAAAAGATATTGAAGATGCAGAGTTGGAAGGTTATATGACCGCTGAGCGGTCAATGCTTACAATATTTACCAGCGACCAACAATTACTTCTTGAAGATATCAATCTCATTCACCGTTTGTTTATAGGTAAGATATATGCTTGGGCAGGTACATATCGTACTGTGAATATTTCGAAAGGGGGATTTCCGTTTGCATCAGCTCACGCTCTGCCCGCTGCAATGAAGGAATTTGAAACGAGTGTGTTAAACCTAATACTCCTTGTAATGGAAAAACACTTGAAGATATAGCTTCAAAGATTGCTATTGTGCACACCGAATTTTTGCTGCTTCATCCGTTCCGGGAAGGAAACGGCAGAACTGCGCGTCTGCTTGCTACGCTGATGGCATATCAAGCAGATTTAAAAGGAATCGATTTTGGTTTTATCGGAAACAGAGGAAAAAACTTCAATAGGTATATCAACGCAATCCATACCGGAGTGAAAAGGAATTATCAACCAATGCAAAATATCATACTGGAGGCATTACGCAGAGCGGAATCTGATTGAACGCTTTGCGATTTTGGATGCCCGACGCTTTGCGTTTTTAACACCCTCAATCTTTGCAGAAGCGGCAGCGTGACGGATGATCAATTGCTCGCGGACTTCTGTATTGCGAAGGAATTTATTTGACGATATAAGCGGTTGTTTGGTTTTCATTCCTTTGAATACAAAGTAACATATTTGTGTTAGTTTTACAAGTGTCGATATTCTACGTTTGAATGTGAGAATTTTATGCGTGTGTTTAAGCAGGTGTGTCAGTAAAGTTTAGTAGAATAATATTTTTGTAATATCTAAAACTAATGGGAAAACATTACATACCTCAGGAATACTTGCGAGGATTTTCTATCCCAAATAGCGAGGAACAAGAGATTTATAGATATGAGAAAAATTCATCTGAACCGAAAAGACTCCCTATTGACAAAGTCGCTCAAATGAAGGAACTCTATCCGCAACAAGTTGAAACAATTCTCACTACTAATTACGAAAATCCTGCTAATAAGATATTAAAAAGACTTCGTGATGGATTTCACCCAGAATTTCAGGATAGATTAACCCTTATTGATTATATGATTTTAATGTGGCAAAGAACACCTTACAAAAGAGATGAGATAAAAAATCAGCTAGAAAAAGAAGTCCCTAAAAGAATTCAAGAAATTAAGGACGAAACAGATAGATTAATACAAGAGATGCCTGACAAAAAGGATATAATTCAACAACGACGAAATTTATTTATTTCAAAATATGAAAGTGGTGATTTCTCAAACGATGAAATTTGGTTAAGATTACTTATTGAAGCAAAATTTCCTTTGATAAGGTCAACAATGTTAAAAATGAATTGGATTACGGTCCATTCCGAGAAAGATGATTATTTCATTACGGGGGATTGCCCATTTTTTTTTACAAGGGGCATTGGTCTATCAAATAAAGAGTCAGAGGTAATTTTTCCAATCTCATCGAAAACTATTTTGTGGATCAACTGGTACAATATTAAGAAAAGACAGTTCAAATCAGGGCATTCTCTCGCAACAGAGATCAATAAAAGGATGTTTTCCATTTCAGAACGATATATATACTCTCCCTTTTCTTCAAATTGGCTAAAAAATTATTGCCTTTCGGAAACAGTGCAACTACAAAAACTAAATCTGACTAAATCACTTTTTAGATAAATTATTTGTATTGATTCATGCTCTTCCTCCTCATCTTCCTTTGTCTCGCCGCCGGATTTTTCCTGCGCCGCTCGAACATCATCCCGGCGGAGACACACACGAGCGTCAACGCGTGGATATTGTACGTCGCGCTTCCGTCGGTGGCGCTCCATTACATCCCATCCATCAACTGGAGCAGCGAGGTGATCCTCCCGTTCATCATGCCGCTTATCGTATGGTGCGGCGCGTGGGGTGCCGTTACGCTCGCATCGCGATTCGTGCACATGAGCAGCCATACGCGCGCGGCGCTCATCCTCACTGCGGGACTCGGCAACACGTCGTTCATCGGCTTTCCGCTCACGCAGGCGTACTTCGGCGACAACGGGCTGCGCATCGCTGTGATGTGCGATCAGATGTCGTTCGTCATGCTCTCATCGTTCGGCGTCGTTACCGCAATGCACTCTGCGCACAAAGGAAATGTGAGCGCAAAGGTACTTCTGAAAAAAATTCTTCTCTTCCCTCCTTTCATCGGATTTGTTGCAGCGTTGGTTCTTCCCTTTTTCATCGACATTGCATTTATCGATCCGCTCTTCGAGTCATTGTCGTTCACACTCGTTCCGCTCGCACTCTTCTCTGTCGGCTTGCAGGTGCGTTTCACGGAATGGAAGGACGGTGCGCCGCTGCTCTCACTCGGACTCGCATATAAATTGCTCATCGCTCCTGCGATCGTTTTCGGTGTTGCGCTTCTCTTTGAATTTGGCGGCGTCAATGCACAGGCGAGCATCTTTGAAGCCTCCATGCCGCCGATGATCACCTCCGCAATCCTTGCGGCGCAGTACGGGTTGAATCCCGCATTGGCAAACAGGATGGTGAGCATAGGATTGGTCCTTTCGTTTGCAACAACGGCGGTGTGGTGGTGGATCACGAACAGCATGTTGTAACAGTGGCTGCAGACTGTTGTAATAAAATGTAGGCGCGGATGACAATTCGCACATTGCAGGAACGGATTTCCGCCAAACAGAATGGCGGACAAGTTCATCCGTTCCTGCATTTGTTTTGTGTACAGCCATCCGATTGCCGAGAGTAATCGGATGGCTATCGATAAAAATTCCACGTCCATTTTTCGGTGGCGAACAATCGAAGAAAAGCATATACTAAAGAATTACTTTCAAAGATTATTCATTACCGCCAAACATTTATCGTTTTTTTTGATCATGGTTCGACGCGTCCCGATTAAATAGCAATCGGGACTTGCTCACCATGACTTTTATTTTGGAGATACCATGCTATTGTATGATTATGTACTGTTGATCGTTCTATCCGCCATCTGGGGCGCGTCGTTCATCTTCATGCGCATCCTTGCGCCGGCACTCGGTCCCATGGCAACCGCAGACCTGCGAGTGCTGATCGCGGGACTTTCGCTCGCGGCGTTCCTAAAATTCCAGAAGCACGACCTTGAATGGAAGAAGAACTGGAAACGGTACCTCATCATCGGCTTGCTGAACTCGGGAATCCCGTTTCTGCTTTTCTCGTTCGCAGCGCTGCACCTCCCTGCATCGGTCTCGGTCATCATCAATTCCATGACACCCCTTTTCGGCGCGATCGCCGCGGTGATCTGGCTCGGAGAAAAAATGACAATGAAAATATTCTTTGGGATCGTGCTCGGCATTACAGGTGTGGCGATCATCCGCGGCGGAGGAAGTTTTGAACTCTCCGGCATGACGACGCTAGCCATGGGTGCGTGTATGCTCGCAACGATGTTTTACGGCATGGGAGGAGTGTACGTAAAACTGAAGGCACACGATATCGGTCCGCCCGCTATCGCAACCGGCAGTCAGTTGATCGTAGGGATATTGTTCCTGCCGCTGCTCGCAGTTTCGCCGATGCAGGAAATTACAGCGAAGATAATTCTCTATTTACTTGTGTTCGCCATCTTCTGCAGCGCAATCGCGTATCTCATTTACTATCGTCTCTTAAAAATACTGGGACCGACCAAAGCGACGACGGTGACATTTCTCATTCCCGTGTTCGGATTCATCTGGGGATGGCTCTTCTTGAACGAGGAGATCACGCTTGCAATGATTATCGGCGGAGCGATCGTTCTTTCGGCGATTTATTTTGTGACCGGGAAGAAAAAAAATTGAGCAACGATTCTGTTTATGGAACTTACAGGAACGTCACCGAGTTACGTTATCATGGTAGTCGAAATACAACAACAAAGTCATACTGAGCAAGATGTCGCCGTAATAGTCACCCTGAGCAAGTGCAGCCTCCAATTTTGGTTCATCCTTCGACGCACTCGCAAACAACACTCGTTTGCTCAGGATGACTATCATATGGCTGTACGCGTCGAACGGTTGTACGAAACGGCGATATCGCATCCAAGTATGACAAGGCGATACTATGAAGGGGAGGATACGTAGATGAAGAGAATATTGTTGTCCATCGTTGTCGTTGCGGCAATTTTCCCCCGTATAATTTCTGCACAATACTCCTGGCAGATGCAGTTCACGTCGCTTCCCGCATTTTCAAATCCTGTCGAACTTGTTCATGCCTACGACGGCACGAACCGATTTTTCGTTGTTCAGCAGCGAGGAATTATTTACGTCTTTGAGAATAATCCGTCGGTCGCAGCACGAAAAGTATTTTTAAATCTGTCGGACCGCGTCTCTCAGTCCGGCAGCGAAACGGGGCTGCTCGGGCTTGCATTCCATCCTGCGTATCCGGACAGTCCGTACTGCTACGTGAATTACACACGCACGACCGATTCACTTCGGTCATACGTTGCGCGGTACAGCATTAGTCCGTCAAATCCCGATTCTGCAATTCGGGAAAATGAAGCGATCCTTCTTTCTTTTTCTCAACCCTACTCCAATCACAACGGAGGCCGGCTGGAATTCGGTCTTGACGGATACTTGTACATCGGTTCAGGCGACGGCGGATCGGGGAACGATCCGGGAAACCGTGCACAAAACAGGAAAACTTTGCTGGGAAAAATTCTCCGTATCAATGTGGACAGCGCCGATGCGGGGCTGAACTATTCGATCCCGCCAACTAATCCGTACTACAAAAACGATTCGGGATTCCGTGAAGAGATCTATGCGTACGGGCTCCGTAATCCGTGGAAATTCAGTTTTGATCCTGTCACCGGAACATTATGGGCGGGTGATGTGGGACAGGATGCTCGCGAAGAGATCGATACGATCATAAGCGGAGGAAATTACGGCTGGCGGTTAATGGAAGGAAATATATGCAATCCGTCTGTCAATCCTTCCTGCAGCGACACGGCGGGATTGCTCCGTCCGGTGTTCGATTATCCCAATCTCAATCCGCCGCTCGAAGGATCTATCACCGGCGGATATGTGTACAGGGGATCCGCAATCCCGTCGTTGTACGGAAAATATATTTACGGCGATTACGTTTCGGGAAGAACGTTTGCGCTGACGTACGAAGGAGTTGCCTCACCTGTCAACGCACAGCTTACCGATGAATCATTCGGCATTTCGTCATTCGGTACCGATACGAGCGGCAATATCTATCTTTGTTCGTATGGCACCAACGGTAGAATTTACAAACTGACCGGACCGCGGACGGGAGTTGTACGTCGATCTTCTTTTATTCCGGCAGCGGTCGGGTTGAAACAGAATTATCCGAATCCATTCAATCCGACGACAAAGATCGGTTTTGCGGTTCGTGGTTCCGGATTTGTGTCGCTGAAAGTGTACGACCTTCTCGGCACAGCTGCCGCAACTCTTGTTGATGCAATGATGACGGCGGGAGAATACACAGTTGATTTCGATGCAACACAGCAGCCGAGTGGAATATATTTTTACCGGTTGACGAGCGGAGGAACTTCGATCACAAAAAAAATGACGGTGATGAAATGATCTCAAGCCAACTGTTCCGGACGATGGCGCTTTCGTTCCACGGATCGGAAGAGATGCCTCATTTCGAGAAGACGTCGTTTCGAGTGAAGAAGAAGATTTTTGCCACACTCGACGAGAAAAATAAAAAAGCTGTCGTCAAGCTTTCAGTAGTCGACCAATCCGCCTTCTGCGCGTTCGATCCGACGATCATCTATCCTGTTCCCAGGGGGTGGGGGAAGCAGGGATGGACGGTCATCGATCTGACCCTGGTAACAAAGACCACCCTGAAAGATGTACTGACGACAGCATATAAAACCGTTACAGCAAAGACGAAAAAATAAATTTCCCGTTACACAACCGCTGTTTTTTGCCGTTGCACCTGCGGTAACAATTCAATCGAATACTCTTTTCCGGCAAGAGCGTTTAATTCTTCTTCCGGTGACTGCGGAAGATCGTTCCGAACAAACCGTTGCAGATCGTACCGGATGCGCTGCTCCTCTCCCCAATCGTTCCAATACACATTGTGCATCGGAAGCACTGCAAGATGTTGCGGGATACGCTCGAGCACAACGTGCGAAAAATTAAGAGCGGGAAGTGTCTCAAAGACATCGCTGACCACCTCCGTTTCAAACGGAGTGCCGACCGCATATGCGATTCTCTCGAATGCTTTGCACAATTCCGGTATGCATTCTTTGAATATCTGAATAAAGAATGCAACCTTGCCGATCATCGTCATGGTATTCCACACACAGTCCTGAGAAAGAAGAGCATGCATCGTCTCGCCATCCGGTTTTTCGTGAAATTTTCTGACCCGGTAAAAATTTACTTCACTTTTTGAAGAGAGTATGTTTCCCTTTTCAATCCATCCGTATCCCGTCTGGCTGCCGGTGGGGATCACGCCAAGCGTGACGATCTTGTCGGGATGCATTGTGCTGAACTCAAATGCTTTGCTGACATAGTCCATGAAAATATCTTCTTCGAGAATAAAGTGATCGGACGGAAAGATCGCTGCGGTCGCATTCGGATCGGTATTATAAATATGCACCAGAGAAAGGAGTATGCTCGGCGCTGTATCCCGGTTCACCGGAACGGTGATCACCGTTTTCGGTTCTCTGGTGCAAATATCTTCAATGGCGTAGAGCAAGTGCTGCCGGCTGATGACAGTCAGCAGACGATGCTCAGGGATGAGCGATGCAGCGCGGTCGAGAGTGTGCTTTAACATCGATCGTTTTCCGATGATGGCGCAAAATTGCTTCGGGCTTTCTTGATTGTATTCATTTCTTAGAAAATCCCGCAGCCGTTTCCCTTCCCCTCCAGCCAATACAATTCCCCAGTAATGACGCCGGTGCTGCAGTGCAGGGGTTCTCCATAGTTCTATCGCCATAGTTCTCTTTCCTCCCGTATCACATCTTAGTATCACTCTTTGGAATATTGCATACTGGCAGGCTGTCGTGTGCTATAGTAAGTGAGTGCAGATAGAAAAACAATCGGCAGTTGAATGTATTTTTTATCCTACAACTTCTTATGGATGCATCCTACATTATTATTATGAGAAGATTTGAAACAGTCCAAAGACCGGTTAACGACGGTATAGATCATATCAAACTGATATTGAAGCAGCCAGCAAGGAAACGATTCTTAAAATAAATACAATTCGATATGAGATGTTTTCGTCTTATATTGAGCATGTTTGCTTTCTCTCCATTTTATGAACACTCAACTTAACACTGTATGATTGTCTCTGAACCTGATAAAACATTTTCCCGCTACCAAATTTTCATTATTGTCATCCTTTCGTTCATCCACTTTACCGTCATCCTCGATTTTATGGTGATCGCACCGCTGGGGGCGATGCTGCTTGATATTATGGATCTCACCCCCGCACAGTTCGGCTGGGTGGTGTCGGTGTATGCATTCAGCGCAGGTATCTCGGGCTTGCTCGCCGCGGGATTTGCGGATAAGTACGACAGAAAAAAATTTCTCCTTTTTTTCTACGCCGGATTCATGGTCGGAACGTTCCTGTGCGGCGTTGCTACTAACTTTGTTTTTCTGCTCATTGCACGGATCGTCACCGGAATCTTTGGCGGCGTCATGGCGTCCATTGCCATGGCAATTGTGACAGATCTTTTTCCTTTACAAGTGCGCGGCAGGGTGATGGGCTTCATCCAGATGTCGTTTGCTGTCAGTCAGGTGGCGGGGATTCCGTTCGGTATTTATCTTGCCAATGCGTACGGATGGCACGCGCCATTCTTTTTCATTGTAACGCTCTGCATCGTTGCAGGATTTGCGATCATACGGTGGATGGAACCTATCGATGCTCATGTGCGAATTCAAACCGAACACAACGCATTCAATCATTTGAAGAGCACTGTGCGTCAGAGCTTCTACCAAAAAGCATTTCTGACAACGGCGATGCTTTCTATCGGCGGATTTCTGCTGATGCCATTCTCATCCGCATTTTCTGTAAATAATCTCGGCATTTCACAGCACGATCTTCCGCTGGTCTTTATGTTCACTGGTCTGTCGGTTATCATCGTCCTCCCTGCCGTCGGAAGGATCAACGACATTGTCGGTGCGATGAAGACATTCACCGCAGGAACATTGCTCGCATCAGTGATGATATTGATCTATACAAATCTTTCCGTCACTCCGTTCTGGACCGTGGTGCTCGTCAATGTTGTGCTGTTCGCGGGAATTATGTCCCGCATGATACCTGCAATGGCAACAATGACTGCCGTGCCCGAATTGAAAGACCGCGGCGCATTCATGAGCATCAACTCGTCATTACAACAGATCGCAGGGGGCATCGCATCGGTCTTTGCAGGAACAGTTGTAGTGCAAACTGCAGCGGGACCTCTCGAAAATTACGATCTGCTCGGTTACTACTGCGTTGGATTGATGCTGATTTGTGTGGTGTTGATGCGAAGTGTGCAGAAGATTGTGGAAGAAAAACACAACGCACGAATTGGTGAATCCATGCCATAGCAATCTCTACTGCATCCTCCATATTTGCAGGCAATAAGAGACATTTGCATCTTATTGTCCAAAATCGTAGAATAACGCACATTTTCAACCCACTACAACATTCATTTAAGCGCACACACTATGCGTTTATTGCGGTTTGTTGGACTTCTTTCCTTCCTTCACTTTCTTTGCGCACAGCCGCAGCAATTTCGGTTTAACCGGTTAACAGTTGAAGATGGACTTTCAAGCAACATTGTCAACTCTATTATTCAAGACAGATATGGTTTTATTTGGATTGGGACGAAAGATGGATTAAACCGATATGATGGAAAATCAATCAAGGCTTACAGAAACCGTGGGCAAGACTCCACGTGGCTCTGGCGGAGCGAAGTGACTTCACTCGCCGAAGACGGGGATGGCAATCTTTGGATTGCGGCAGGCATATTACACCGTTATGTGCGGGAGACGGATTCATTTGAATGGTATTTGCCCGACTCTGTGGGAAAACAGAGACCGCACGGTTTTGTTTCCCATCTTGCATACGACACAAGTGGAATCTTGTGGGTTGCGGGGTACAACTTTCTTGACAGGTATGATATTAGAGAAAGGCTCTTTAGACGTGTTGAAATAGGAAGCTTCAATTCTATCGTTAATGTTGCATCAGATCGTCGCGGGAATGCGTGGCTCACGACTTATTATAAGGGACTGCTTTGGGTTGATGGAACAACGCTGAACGTTGAATGGTACAAACGTGAAGGTAAATTTCTCCGCTCACCATTTTATTATGAACTTCACGATGTTTTTACTGATTCGAACGGGAAAACCTGGGTTCTCTCTGCCATAACTCCTTTTGTGTTCGACAGAATAACGGGTTCGATTATCCTGAAAACAGACACAATCCATCACCGATTCTATTCAAACACAATGACGGTTGACAGCATGGGGCGTCTGTGGATTGGTTCTTGGTCTCGAGGAGCAATTGTCGGGGATGGAACATCTTGGGATTCTGTCATTCATCGTACCGGGAATCCTTACAGTCTTAGCGATAACGCTGTGTATGTGGTCTATACTGACCGTGTCGGGAATGTGTGGTTTGGGACCAATCAAGGAGTATCGTTCCTTCCTCGCTGGACAAAACCGTTCCGGTATTTTTCACACAACACAGACGATTCCAACAGTCTAATGGAAGGAGAAATTGTAGCGGTTGCTGAAGATGGAAGAGAAAATCTTTGGGTTGCCGTTCAAGGAAAAGGTGTCAGCCTTTACAACAAGAAAATCGGATCGTTTACAAATTATCGTTTGTCATATCCCTGGATGCGAATACTTCTTAATGATTCTGATGGAAATATTTTGGTGGGTTCCTCGAGGCCAGTCAAATACGATCATTGGAAGGATACTTTCACGCCGACGAAGTCGGTCTCTCTCTTAAAAACATCCAATATAAGTTATCCGCCAAACACCGTTTTGAAAGACACATGGGGATCGATCTGGCTCGGATATCATAACGGATTGTTACGCATCGACAAATATGGCAAAGAGTACCGAATCACTACCGCCGGTGAGCGCGGACTTGAGGGAATAAATATTGTTAAAATTTTTCAAGACCGAGCGGGTACCGTCTGGATTGGCGCCTTGGGAAAAGGATGGCTGCACCGGTATGACGCTATTCGAGATTCGTTTTTCACTACGTCCATAAAACGTCCGGTCTATGATATGTATGAAGATTCGAACAAGAGGTTTTGGCTGGGAACAAACATCGGACTACTACAGTATTACCGGACAGGCGATTCAATCATAACAATATTCAACCGTGCAAACGGGCTTGGTGGAAAACGCGTGTACGGAATCCTTGGGGACGATGACAATAATCTCTGGATGGTTACCGATGGCGGCATTGCGCGTTTAAATCTCAGCATATTACAACCACGTGCGTTCGGTCTTGGGGACGGTGTCCCGCCTTCAACAAATTCGGAATTGACCGCAACCGGCAATGCACAGCACACGCAAACTATTAACGGTGAAATGGTTTTTGGCCTCGGCGGAAGCGGTTTAGTGATATTCCGACCTGAGGAAATCAAGGAGAACCCAAACATTCCTTCTGTATATATCACCGGTTTTTCTGTTGCCAACAACCCTGTGCCTATTAAACAAGATTCCATCCTTACTAAGAATATTGTTCTCGCCGATACGATCCGGCTGCGGTATGATCAGAACGATTTCAGTTTTGAATTTGCCGCGCTTGATTACACGGCGCCAAAGAGCAATCAATATAAATATCGCCTTGAAGGACTGGAAGAACAATGGATAGAAGCGGGTAACCGCAATGTGGCATACTACACCAACATTGACCCTGGCGAATATCGTTTTCACGTGCTCGGCTCAAACAACGACGGCGTGTGGAACGAACAAGGAGCATCCCTCCTTGTTATTATTACACCCCCGTGGTGGAAAACCACCTGGGCGTACATAAGTTACTTTGTTCTGTTCGTTTCACTCCTTTATTCGGCACGCCGGTACGAACTGAATCGCCAGCAGCACAAGCATCTTGCAGAAATGGAACACCGCGAAGCGGAAAACTTGAAAGAAGTCGATAAAATCAAAACCCGCTTTTTTGCCAATATCTCTCACGAATTCCGCACGCCGCTGACGCTCATTGAAGGTCCGCTCAAACAACTGCTTTCCGGCGAATACAAAGAAAGCGCGCAAGAATTATACGAGATGATGTTTCGCAACACGCGGCGACTGCAGCGTCTGGTAAATCAACTGCTCGATCTTGCAAAATTAGAATCGCGCGAGATGAAACTTCGCGTACGTGAGGATGATATTGTTCAAGCGGTGAAAAGTATTGCGGCGGCGTTTGAATCCACTGCGGTACGAAAAAAAATTACATTCACGGTGAATGCATCTACGGATTCACTCATCGGTTGGTTCGACAACGATGCTTTGGAAAAGATTTTAAATAATCTGCTTTCCAATGCGTTTAAGTTTACACAAGAAAGCGGCATGATTTCTCTTGTCCTCCATTCTGAGCGTAGCGAAGAATCCAATATACAACGATTGGATTCTTCGGTCGCAACGCTTCCTCAGAATGATCAAAACCGTAACCGTGTTGTTATCTCCATTACAGACACGGGCATAGGCATTTCTTCCGACCAAATAGAAAAAATCTTCGACCGGTTTTATCAGGTTGATACTTCACAAACCAGAGAATATGAAGGAACGGGAATCGGGCTTTCATTAGTAAAAGAATTGGTTGAATTGCATAAAGGAACAATTACTGTTCACAGTGAAGCGGGGAAAGGAACTACGTTTACAGTGCAATTGCCGACCGACAAAGAACAGTACGAAGCACATGATGTTGAATTAAAACCTGCAGGACGACAAGGTTCGTCGTTATACGATGGTGGGGAAGATAAAGAAACCGAAATTGCATCTCATTCCCAAACTCCGTTGGGGAACGAGATAAGTTCTTCCCCTCCTTTACTTCTTATCATAGAAGACAATGCCGATATGCGCCGGTATATTCGGTCTCACGTTAACGAAACGTTTTCCGTTATAGAAGCGACAAATGGCGAAGAAGGAATTGGAAAAGCAATCCAAACGATTCCTGACGTCATTATCAGTGATGTGATGATGCCGAAAATGGACGGCTTTGAAGTGTGCAAACGATTGAAGACCGACCACCGAACAAGCCACATTCCAATAATTCTTCTTACTGCTAAAGCAGGACAAGAACATAAGATTGAAGGATTGGAAACGGGAGCCGATGATTATCTTGTAAAGCCGTTCGATGCAAGAGAACTCACAGTCCGTCTGAACAATCTTCTTGAGATAAGAAAAAGAATTCGAGAACATTTTCAAAAGGAACTTGTTGTTATCCCTTCTGGAAAAAATACTCAATCCGCCGACGAGAAATTTCTAAGAAAAGTATTTGAGAAGATTGAAGCCAATCTTTCCAATGCGGAGTATGATGTAGAAACGCTTGCCACTGATTCTGCTTTGAGCCGGATGCAATTGCATCGGAAATTAAAAGCGATAACGGGATACAGTCCGGGTGAATTGCTTCGCAACTTCCGATTGCAGAGAGCAGCAGAATTGCTGAAGAAAAAAACAGGGAACGTATCTGAAGTTGCGTACGAGGTTGGGTATAGCAACCCTTCCCATTTCTCAGTGCAGTTTAAAGAAAAATTCGGCGTAAGTCCTTCGGAATATGGTTAACCTTGTCAAGGTTCAGCAACGTCATCTCATAACCTTGAGAAGGTTTCCCACCAAAAATCCCTCACTTTTTCCCAATGTTACAAAACCAAATGAGAATGTTACAAGATTGGTAGAGATGCATATACCCCTGTTGTATTTTGATGGCGAGAATTAGCAATCATAATATTATTAAGGAGGAAGTATGAAACACAAATTGGCTTTGTTCACAATGTGCGTTTTACTTTCCGGCGCATCGTTTAGTTGCAGTAAAGATGAACCATCAGCAACAACGTCGCCAGAAGAAAAAACGACAGCATCGCTTAATTTCTATGAACAGCAATTAGTCGGTACATGGTACAAATATTATTCTTCGGATGGACATGAAGAATATTATTGTTTCAATTCGGATAGAACTGCGTGTTATTGGGAAGAAACTAGCAGCAGTTACCAACGATTTAAACAAAAAACTTACCCTAAATGGAGTATAACAGATCAAAAGACTGTCACCGTTGAGGGATTAGGGTTATCTCGCGGTCTAACGTTTGATTATCCGGCAATGAAACTTTGGCCTACAGGATACACCGAACTTGTTTACACCAAATCCGGCAGCGGTAAAACATGTCAGTAAAAAAATACCGGGAGTGTACAAGAGTAAACTATCTGCAATCCACAAAAACAAAAATGACTCAAATATAGGTGCTATATGAAAAAGATATACATCGCATCGCTTCTCTTGTTCAGCATGGAAAGTTTTTCTCAGCACAAAGAATCTTTCGAAACAAATTCTCAACATATACTCGGCGTTGGAATTAATTCCGCTTCGTATACCACAACCTGGTATTATTATTATTGGGATGGATACAATCCTGCCGAATACAACTACCCCTTGCACCAATTTGATCGAATGCTCATCACGGCTTTCTATGAAAGACGTTCTATTCTATCATGGGGAGTAATGCATGTAGGTTTCCATGCCGAATTGCAGTTTGGTATCAATGGAGGAACTAATGAAGATTGGCTACCTCGCAACGAAACAATTTCTGACGGAGGAGGAACATTTGGTTTTTCTGCTTTACTGAAATTTACGTACCCACTTCATAAAAGTGCTTCAGTGAACGTAGGTGGTTTTCTAGGAACAGGATTTCAATTCACTACCATTACATCTAACGGACAGGGAATCAGTCGTGGAGGGTATGCAAATTGGTCTGAATACAAATACGCCAGCGGTTGGACTGAAACTATTTTTAGCATACCGTTGACGTTTGGAATAAATTTGGATGTAACATCGTTCGTTATTATTCCCGAGTATAGATTGCTTCTAACTGGCGGCGCAAGCACAGATTGGGACCCTCGCGGAAGTGAAGTTGAAGATGAAGGTCCAGATTATTCAATGCTTCTTATCAATGTTGGAATACGATTGTAAATTTGTTTCACAAAATTAATGGAGTAAGTATGAATTCAGCATCACGATTTATTGTATCTTTTTTATTTACTGCTGCTTGTTATTCTTCACTCTCTGCTCAGTTACTTGATTCCAACGTTGTCAACCGCCTGTACCATACTGCCAAAGTATGGGGCTACATGAAGTACTTCCATTCCGAGGTCGCAAAAGGAGCATACAATTGGGATTCGGTGCTCATTCAAACCCTGCCGGATGTCATTAATGCTTCATCGGAGACGCAGTATAATACGGCAATACTTTCCATGATTAAAAAACCGGGAATGACTGCTCGTACATTTATTCCGCCGCCTGTGATACCGGAAAGTCTGAAATTCAATCTTGATCTTGCGTGGATCAATGATCCAATTTTTTCCAGCGAAGTAAAAGATTCGTTGAATGCAATAAAAACGTGGGCACGAAACAGAAACAATTACTACGTACAACAAGAGCCAAGTTTTGCAAACTCAAACCCGATTTTCCCGAACGATAAACAATTTTATGACACCGTTTTTCCGCTGTCGCAAGAAATTCGGTTGCTGAGTCTCTTCCGGTATTGGAATATTATTAACTATTTCTATCCGTATAAGAACATCCTTGATCGCATATGGGATGACCTGCTTATGGAGAATATCCCAAAATTTTTTTCTGCTACTACTGAAGCATCATATCTCCGTGCGGTGCTGGCTCTTCAGCACAATTTGAACGATTCTCATGCATTTACAAATGCCGCCGGATCGGTAATTGACACACTGTATCCAAACCTACCCGTGAGTTGGGGTGGGTACTACTTGCCGGTGTTCCTGAATTATGTTGAAGGGAAAACAGTCGTAATGAAAGTTCTTATCCCGGGATCAGGAATTCAGTCAGGCGATATCGTCACAAAGATCAACGGCGTTGACATTCTAACTATTCGTGATGGGTTGCGGTCGTATACGGCTGGATCAAATGCCACAGTTATTGATCGCAATATAAACTATCGACTGACCCGCGGAAAGCAGAACGAGAATGTCCAGTGGGATATCGAATCTTCCGACGGTGCTCATTCGGTAACTCTTACGAGAACATTAGAATACGCAACGTGGCGTTCCCAGGTCTTTCAATCAACGCCGAGTTGGCAAAAAATAACTCGTGGTGGAACGACATTAGGAATCGTGAACATGGAAAAACTTGTGGAGAGTGAAATTGACTCGATGTTCAAAGATTTAGCCGCAACAGACGGTATTATTTTTGACCTCCGCAATTATCCACAATGGACCAATTGGAAGTTTGCAAAGCATCTCTACCCATCTTCTTTTGTCTTTTCCAAATATACCTATCCGGATGTTCGCTATGCAGGAACATTCGGATGGCGAAACGAAGTGATCGGTGGAACACCGCTGTTTACTCCGTATTCAGGTAAAGTGGTGATCCTTTTTAACGAAGAGACTCAAAGTCTTTCTGAAGCGACCGTCATGGCAATTGAACAGTACAAAAGCAAGGATAGCATAAAGGCGCACAAAATCGGAAGTCAGACCTCGGGGGCAGACGGAAATGTTAGCAATGTTTATCTTCCCGGTAAACTACAGGTATGGTTTACAGGTCTTGGATGGTATTATCCTGACTATACTCCTACGCAGCGCATCGGCATAAAACCGGATATGGAAGTGAAGCCGACGATTGCCGGTATTAGGCAAGGGAAGGATGAAGTGCTTGATGCGGCGATAGATTACATTATTGGTCCTAATTCTGTTGCCGAAGAAAATAATATTCCGAGAAGGTTCTCCCTTTTTCAAAACTACCCCAACCCGTTCAATCCGACGACGATAATTCGATTTCAAATCCCACTTAATCCCTCTTTCCAAAGGGGGAATGCGACCAAGTCGCAAGGGGGATTTGTTACGCTAAAAATTTTCGATCTCCTCGGTCGCGAAGTGGAAACATTGGTGAATGAACAAAAACAACCGGGAGTGTACGAAGTCACATGGAACGCTCGTGACGTATCCAGCGGCGTGTATTTCTATCAATTGCGATCCGGCGATTTTGTGCAAACAAAAAAATTAGTACTGCAAAAGTAAAAGGAGGTAACGATGAACCGATTTGTTTCTTTCCTATTTATTGTATTAACAAACGTTCCGTTGCTGATTCATGCGCAATTTGTGCAATCACCGGAGGAATCATTGCGATTTGATGAGAGCATTCGTTCTTCATACAACATCGATTCCATTCTTTCGTACGCTCCCGCAACATCCGTCGGGCGTTACAGAATTTTGCCTGATGACAAAGGCGCGCTTGATTTTGATTCCTCACTCGCATTCCGGTTTCAACGGGCAATGGAAGCGGAATATTTTGCCACTGTACATAATAGAATCAAAGGCGGATTCAACGCTGCTGTGTTGGTACCCGGCAAAGGAATTTGGCAGGGTGCAATCGGCGTTTCGACGGAAACGCCACTGGATAGCCTTCATCCCGATATGTTGTTTTGTATTGCCAGCAACACGAAGGCATTTGTCGCAATGCTGATGATGATGCTTGTGGAAGAAGGGAAGGTTACATTGGAAGATTCGATCTACAAATATCTTCCCAAGTATAAGAATGTTGATTCCACAATTACGATTCGTCAATTATTAAATATGAGATCCGGACTTTTTGATTACATTAACGATTCTCTTCTTAACGGATACACTGCGGGTGTATGGATAAAGGAAACATTTGATAATCCCCTAAAACGATGGACGCCCGAAGAATCCCTCTCCCGCTTCCTCGGCTTACCCAAACATACACCGGGTGCAAAGTATCGTTATACCAATACTTCATATCTGCTTGCGGGATTGATTATTGAAAAAGTGACAGGAAAAAAATTTTCCAATGTGTTGCGCGAAAAGATACTTATGCCGCTGAATCTGACCAATACGTACTTTCCTATGGATGATACGTTACACGGTGATATCTCCCATGGCTGGTACAACTATAATGGTTTTTATTTTCCGGGTTGGAAAGATCTTTCAACTGTACCGATTGATGCAGCGATCAGTTCGATGTGGGCGGTTGGTGCAATGTATTCAACAACAGAAAATATAGCCCGATGGTTTAGAAAACTGTTTCATAACGAGGTGCTTCAGCCGTCATCCGTAGCAGAAATGATGAAGACCTACGATTCAACCAGTACGTTTGGCCTCGGTGTTGAAACCGGAACATTTTACGACCTTTCTTTGGTAACAAAAGGGGGAAGTATTTGGGGCTCAATATCCGGTCCATATTATGACCTTAATACCGGAATTGTTTTTGTTACCCACAGAAATTCATATCCGCTACCGACTGGATTTGCTACATCTAACACCAGCGCGCTGTTCCATGCATATTTGCAATCGTATAAAGCAGCGACAACTGTCAACACGGGAACAATTACTATTGCAGCAAATAGCGGCACACAATACCGTGATACGACATTTGTTGTAAAAAACATTGGAGGGGCGTTTGATTCTGTCTACATAACAGTAAAATCTCTATTTGGGGCGGTTCCTGAATCAACGTATAGCATCATACCCTCATTATTTGTCGTTCAACCGAATGATTCGCAGATCGTTACCTTGAAAATCAATACGACAAAATTGACAACGGCAGGAACTCGTACAGGAAAAGTTTATATTGACTCGCGTTTTTCTTACGCCATGAATCATTGGGAAAAGCCGTTTACCGTTACTTATACGCTTGGTGTTGACGAGGCGAAAAATTTCCCTCGTGAGTATTCACTCTCCCAAAACTATCCCAATCCGTTTAATCCGACTACAACGATCAAGTATCAAATACCAATGAGCAGTTTGGTAACGCTCAAAGTCTTCGATCTCCTGGGTCGTGAAGTTGTAACGCTGGTGGACGAAAAAAAAGATGCGGGAAGTCACGAAATAACATTTGACGCTACTAACATATCCAGCGGAATTTATTTTTATCAACTCCGCAGCGGTGAGTTTGTGCAGACAAAGAAATTAGTGTTACAAAAGTAAAAGGAGGAAAAGATGAAATATTATTATTTGTTGTACTTCCTGTTTTTCTCTGTTTCAACTGGGCAATGGATTAAGGTTGCACAATTCGAAGGCAACGCCCCACAATCATGGAAACTATTCCGGACGAATGAATATTTCTTCGTTAATACCGGAAAGGGAATACTTCGCACTCACGATCCCGTAACAATCTGGGATACTGTATCCCTCCCTTTTCAAAACTTTTCGAGTTTAGTTACAATGGGTCAACGGTCGATTGCAAGCACCCCCCGAGGTATGTTTCTCTCAAATGATCAAGGAATAACCTGGACGGCAGCGGATACAACGATACTCCATGCGCATGTGGCGACAAGCGGACCCCTCCTTTTTGCCGGCACTCAAAACGGAATGTTTATGTCGAAAGATTCGGGTGCCAGTTGGAACAAAGAAGTCGTTCTTCCGGATGGAGATTACAATTTTATATCAGGTACTCCCTCTGGTGTAGTAACAAACGGAGGGGGAAAATTACATTATCGACCTGCCAATGGAGAATCATGGAATATCATTCATTCGGGGTGGTGGTTCGAAGTTTCATCGCTTTTATTTTTTCAGGATACAAATATCATTATTTCGGGATGTGAAGTATCTTCTCCGGACGTTCCTACATACCCTCTCCACTGCTATTCATTGCTGACAACAAATTTTGGAACAGCGTGGGAGCAGATTTTAGATAATGGAAAACAAATCCTTGGTTTATATTATGTTTCTGATTTACTGTTTGCGGTACTAACGCCATATCATGCTGTGCCGCCTTCCGACAGCAGTGAGGTTGTTTTCGTCTCCAGTGATCAAGGGAGACATTGGAGAAACATCAGTAAGAATCTTCCTGCAGATACTACCATTCACTCATCGGTCTCTTTTTCCCACGATTCCAATTTTCTTTATCTCGCGTACAATGACAACATTTGGCGGCTGTCATTTTCCGACGTTTTGATGAGAGCGGAACAAGATGACGTCGTATTTCCACGATCAATGCTTTTGCAAAACTACCCTAACCCGTTCAACCCGACGACGGTTATCAAGTACCAACTGCCAGTAACCAGTACCGTAACATTAAAAATTTTCGATCTGCTTGGCAGGGAAGTGGCGACATTGGTGAATGAACAAAAGCGGCCGGGATCATACGAAGTTACATGGGATGCAAAGCATATTTCCAGCGGTGTATATTTCTATCGGCTGCAAGCGGGAGATTTTGTGCAGACGAGGAGATTGGTGTTGCAAAAATAAAGGGGAAATAATGAAATCACTATTGATTGCGATCTTTGTTCCGACAATGATTATGCACGCACAGTGGATAAAACTGGATGGACCTCCAGTATGGGAGACTCCTCATTTGGCGGCAATTCCGCAAACAAATGGATCGATACTTTTTGCCGGAGCGTATGTTTCTAAAGACTTTGGCGTAACCTGGCAACTCAATGACAAGTATCCGGTAACCGCATCATCACGTCTTTCTGTTGACACCACCGGCCGCGTTGTATCCGATACAAATCATGCGCTTTTTTTATCTACCAATTTTGGAAATGACTGGACGCGTATCGATTCTGGTTTGGGTGATTTGGTGCTTTCTTCGGTTGCGTTAGGTGATAAGAATGATGTATGGGTCAGCAGTGAAAAATCTCTTTATAAAAGTTCCGACAACGGGAAATCCTGGAAGGGGGTACTTCATAGCGAATGGTGGAGCATTACAAGTCTTGCATACCGCGATTCGCGGATATGCATTGGGACTGACTATTGTCCCCTGCTTACTTGTCTGCCTCCAGGCGAACCATCATTCTACTCCGGAGTATATCTTTCAATGGATAACGGGGATAGTTTTCAATATGTCGGATACCAAGGGGTTTCCGTTTCTTCGATAATTCTATTCGACAATTTCGTTTTTGTTAGCGGAACTTCTTTTGAGTATTGTTCGCTTGATACGTATTGTCCTTTCCCTTTGTTCAATGGTTTTAATCTTGCCGATAGCACATGGTCAATCTCATCTATTGGCAATGATTCAACGCCTATGGTTTTCTCCTATCGCAATACGCTTTTGGCTGTTGTGGATAGTGGACTTTACGCTTGGCAGAATAATAAATGGGTTCACGACATATCTTCCCCGGAAAGTATCGTTGCTATCACGGCAGACGATCACTTTGTTTATGTCGGTAATCCGGCCGGACTGTGGAGAAGATCGATATCCGATCTTATGTCCGCAGACGACCTTAATACCGAAAATAGCATAGTCAATTTTTTCCTTTCCCAAAACTACCCCAATCCGTTCAATCCTTCGACTGTTATCAGTTACCAATTACCAGTGACCAGCAATGTAACATTAAAGATCTTCGATATGCTCGGCCGAGAGGTTGCAACATTGGTGAATGAAGGAAAAAGCGCGGGGAGTTATGATGTAACATTCGACGCAAAGAATCTATCAAGCGGGATCTACTTCTTTCAAATGCGCGCGGGTGAGTTTGCGCAGACGAAAAAATTAATTTTCCAAAAATAGTAACTGCCGAGCAGGGAGCAATATTCCCCGCATGGTGTCCCTTATCTAACGACATCTTGCCTTTTATCTTCTCTTTTCGCAGTTTCCTGCATGCGAAAAACGATCCTTTTGTACGGCGGCGCCATGGCGGCGCTGGTCGGAGTGCTGAAATATTTTGAATACAGTTTCTTTGTCAAAGACCTCTCTGCCGAAATCTACATCAGCGCCATTGCGGTGATGTTCACCGCGCTCGGTATTTGGGCAGGAAGAAAATTGACCCGAACGAAAGTTATTGTTACCGATCCGAATTTTGTTCTCGATCCACAACGGCTGGAACAGATCGGCATCAGCAAGCGGGAGTATGAGGTACTTGAACTGATTGCACAGGGAATGTCGAATCAGGAGATCGCAGAGAAACTGTTTGTTTCTCTGCCTACGGTAAAAACACACTCGTCAAATCTTTTTCTCAAACTCAACGTCCGCCGCAGAACCGAAGCAATTAAAAAGGCGAAGGAATTGCAGATTCTCCCATAGACTTTCGGATGAAAACCTGCAAATCATACTTTCGGATGATGCATTTCACTTATCAAGCACAGTATCTTGTATAAGAATTTTATCAACCACAAATGCACAAAAACACGAAGTGAAATTTGTGTGACTCTGTGACTTCGTGAAACATTTTTTTCAACATACTAAAGGAGTAACTCATGCGTAAAATAGTTCTGGCGTACGGCGGTATTGCCGGCATACTGATGATTTCGATGTTTCTTATTAGTTTTTCGTTAATGGAGCAGGGAATTCTATCGTTCGATAATTCCGAACTCTTCGGCTACACAACAATGATTGTCGTTCTGTCTTTGATTTTCTTCGGCATGAAATCTTTCCGGGACAAACACAATAATGGCACAATGACATTTGGAAAAGGATTCAAAGTGGGAATATCCATTGCCGCTGTTGCGTCGCTGTTTTATGCCGGGGGATGGGAAGTCTATTACAACAGTACGGATTTGAAAGAGACATTTATGCAGCGGTACACAGAGCTGACAATAAAGAAAATGCAGCATGACGGAAAATCGCAGGAGGAGATCGACAAAAAACGCGAAGAGATGAAAATGTTCGCAGAATGGTACAAGAATCCGCTCATCCGATTCGGTATGACGCTGCTGGAGATCTTTCCGGTCGGACTCGTCATTACGCTGATCAGTGCGGGGATTTTGAGAAAGAAGGAAGTGCTGCCGGCGTAGAGTAGAATAAAAAGATTTGCCAAGTCTTTAAGACTTGGCAAATCTGGTATAACCATCAACCGTATTTCTTCTTCATATCCTTCACCGAAGCCACGATCAGTTTCTTCAACACATTCAGGTCAACATCTTCAAGGTTGTTGATGTAGATGCATGAGCCGCCGCTGATTTTAAACTTGCCGAGTTTTTTTAGCAGTTGCGGATAATTTTTTACTCCGGACATGATGTACACAGTAATATTCTGTTTTCGCGGTGAGAAAGCAGTTAAGGGCCAATCCCCTTCCTGCGCGCTCCGCTCGGATTTGTAATGGAACGAGCCGTAGCCGATCATGTTGTTGTTCCAAAGCGCCGGGTTCTCTTTCACCGCGCTGTCAAAAACTTTTTTGAGCGCAATGCTGTCTGCTCTTTTCTTCTCCGGCTCTACGCTTTTAAGAAAGTCGGCGATGCTTGTCTTTGTCGCTTTAGTTTTTATTGCGGACATGAAATCCCCACCGATTGAAAAAGTTTGTTTTCTTTTTTCAGCAAATGTAAATGTTGCTGTGTAGGAAAGCAAGAAAGGAAATTAATGCAGGAAATTGCAACAAGTAACCTTGTTAAGGTTAAGGAAAAATATATGAAACCTTAACAAGGTTTTTTAGTGAGATGAAAACAAATCATACCTCCGTTTTTTTCCACCCCCCTCTGGTAAAGAGCCAGAGTGTAAACAATCCTACGGATGTTTCAGAGATGAAGATCGCCCAGAAGACGCCGGTGTATCCCAATCCGAAAACCTTTGCCATCACGTAGGACACCGGGATCTGGAAGAGCCAGAAGAAAACGATATTGATCTTCGTCGGTGTGGCGGTGTCTCCCGATCCGTTGAATGCCTGCGTCGCCACCATCCACCAGGCGTAGACGAAATACGAATACGACACGATCGTAAGCCAGAGCGATCCCACCGCAATGACGCCGGCATCATCCGAAAATAATCCCACCAGTGAATCACTGTAAAGATTATAGACAACAGAAACGCAAACGAGAAAGAGCATATTCCAGACACCGGTCACCCACACGGAGCGTTCGGCTCGATCCGGTTGTTTGGCGCCGAGGTTTTGTCCCACAAGTGTTGCCACCGCATTCGACATTCCCCACGCCGGCATCATCGTAAACATCATAATCCGCAACGCGATTGTTGCGCCCGCCACAACATTGCTTCCGAATTCCGCCAGGATGCGCATGATGAATATCCACGACGTCATTGCGACGATCATCTGCCCGATGCCGCCGAGCGACGTGCGGAAAATATTGACGACCGTCTCCCAATGGATCTGTAGTTGCTTGCGATACACACGAATATGTTTCCCTCCTTTGAAGAGGATCCACAATTGCATGAGCACTCCCACACTTCTCCCGATCGTCGTGGCGATCGCCGCCCCTTCGATACCTAATTGCGGAAACGGTCCCCATCCAAAGATGAGGATTGGATCGAGAATGATATTACATCCGTTTGCGATCCAGAGAACGCGCATCGCCGTCGCCGCATCTCCCGCTCCGCGAAAGATGGCATTCATAATAAAAAGAAGCATGATCACTGCGTTGCCGCCGAGCATCCACTGCATGTAGCCGTATCCGTGTTCCAGCGTCCACGGATCGGCGCCCATCAATGCAAGCAGATCTTTTGCAAAGAAAATTCCTGCGACAGAAAACGGAACGGAAACAATGACTGCAAGAAATATTGCCTGCACTGCTGCAACACCTGCTTTTTCTTTTTCCTTCTCACCGATGCGCCGTGCGACGATTGCCGTTACCGCCATCGACAATCCCATACCGATCGAATAGAGCAGGAACAGATATGTCTCTGTCAGTCCGACCGTGGCAACGGCGGAAGCGCCGAGCGTTCCGACGAAATAAATGTCCACCACAGCGAATGTCGATTCCATGATTAATTCAAGGATCATCGGAATTGCGAGTAGGAAGATCGCTTTTCCCATCGGGATCTGCGTGTAATCCGCTTCGGTACCGCGAATCGCATCGCCCAATGCGCGCATCAACGATCTAACTGTATTTACGGGTTGATTCCGTTCGCCGATTACGGCGCTGTTGTCTTCGTTCATTTCCATTGATGTCTTACACTATTTCGTGTTTGGATAATTTTTGCCTGCTTTACAGTAACGTTCAATTGATGTTATGGTCAGGGGAAATAACTCATTGTTGACTGAAAACGAAGGAGTTCACTTTTTGCATCACGCACAATTGCTGCCGGCAATTTGATCTCTGGCAACGATGCCCCTGAGGAAAACGACGTTGCCGCCCTCATTAACAGATATTGCGTCATTGGACCGCCTATTCTCAATTTAAAAACGGACATTCGTCCGGGGGATAAACCTTTCAGTGAGGATTCAAACTTCTGCTCATTTCCCGGAGTTACAACAAAAGTATAAAGTGCGAGGTACGGCGAGGTATCGGGTAATGACGGACCATGACTTAGATGTGGGAGCCGTTCGTAAATTGTGTGAGAAATAAAGTCTGCATGCGGAACAACGTTCTTCTGGTTATCTGCGGCATCCTCAACAGGTAAAATTGATTTATCAAAGTCCGCAAGCGCGTGGTTGAATGTTCCATCCATAAATTGTCCGAGACGATCCCCAAGCACAAAAAACCAGCCATACCAACTCCATGGGTCGTTGTTGTTCCTATGCCAGGCGATGTGTCGTTCATACCCTGCAGTGAAATCGGCAGATGCTCCCGGTTTAGGCTGTATCACAACCACTCGGGCAAATTCGCCGGAAGAATGCTGGGCATATCCGCTTGTCCATAAAGTGAATAAAATACAAAGGAATAATAATTTTTCATATCCGATCATGTCTGTTTCCCCACTGATGGCGTTCCTTTCTCATTACTTCTGTTTATTTCGCCGGCTTCACGTTAAAATTCCGGTTGAAGATATTCTCCGGATCGTACTGCCTCTTAATGTTCGCAAGCCGTTCGTATGTCTCTTTCGGATACGCCGCCGAAACTTCTTTCTCCGTCGCCTCGCTGAAAAAATTTACATAGGCGCCCGACGTAAATGGTGCGATCGAATTCCACGGAATCAACGCTTTCTCTATGTCGCTGGCGGAAGCATTTATCGGAACAAACGCCGCCGAAACAAGCATCACTTCAGCATTGCGATGAGCAAACGCTGTTGCGTCCGTTGCAACACGTTTCATTGCACCGCCAACACTTCGTATTTGCAGCGCAGGACTTACCTCTGTACCGTACTGTTGTGCCACAACATCGATGCATTCGTTGCTGAAATTTTGCGTGAATCCGTTCTGAACGAAGAACTGTACACCTTGAGGCGGATGCGGTTCTTCAAGCACATCCGCATAATTTTTCTTCGTGATCGTATTTTGAACAACCGTACCGATCTTCAACAGCGGATCAATTGCCTTTGCAGCGTCAGATTCATCATCTCCTGCGTAACAACACCACGCAATGGCAGAGGGAGGATTTCCCATCATCGAAGGAAGCAACAGGAACATCGTCGTCAGGTCTTCTGTAGCAATTCTCATGTAATCACGCCAGCCCTTCAACAGCGCAGCAACGTTTTCAAGTTTATAGATAATCATTCCTGAATACACTTGCCCTACCCGAGCCGCTTCAAATTCAAAATATGTTGCAACACCGAAGTTTCCTCCGCCACCGCGGATTGCCCAGAATAAATCTGGATGCTCGTTCATACTTGCGCGGATTATTTTTCCATCGGCGGTAACGATCTCTGCCGCCTTCATGCGGTCGATCGTTAATCCGTACTTGCGCACCATCCAGCCGATACCGCCGCCAAGTGAAATTCCTCCGACTCCGACGGATGTTGAGTCGCCGGAAGAGAGAGCGAGTCCATGTTCGCCGAGTGCCGTCGCAACTTTTTTCCACGTTGCGCCGCTGCCGATTCGGACCAAATTTTTCTGTTTGTCGATCACCTCGACTGTACTCATCGCAGAAAGATCAATGACCAATCCACCGTTATTTGTGCTGAGTCCTGCGCCGCTGTGCCCGCCGCTGCGGACAGAAATAGTAAGCCCATTCGTCCTTCCAAAACGAATCGCGGCAGCAACATCGTTCGCTGTAGCGGGACGCAGTATCACTGCCGGCGAGCCTTTGTGGATAAATGAATTCCGCACTTGTTCATATGCACCATTGCCAGGTACAATTACTTTGCCTGAAAATTCGTTTTTTAGCGCTTGGATGCGTTGTGAATTCATAGATTTCCTTTTTTTCTTTCAAGATAATGAATTCACACTAATTTATTCGATTTAATTCGGTGAACTGCGACTTGGGTCGGCGAAATTTCTTTACAATGCAGTATGTGATTGCAGATTATGCTGAGAAAAATTTAATCAAAACGGATGCCAGCACCTGTGAATTAACATTGTGCGTCTGTCCTTCGAGCCACCGGAGTTCCTTATTCGGCAGCACATCGGCAACGGATTGTACTGCGGTATGCAGCGTGGAGGGACTTTTTCCTCCACCGGCAATGAGCGTTCGGTTTTTAATTTTTGCGATCCGTGCCGCCGGTACTGTGAAATCTCCCATGATTGCCGTATCGTACGGAAGCGTGTGAGCAACTGCTTTTAGCTTTTTCCACGCTGGCATCAGTTTCATGATAAAGGCAACAAACGCAGGAGCGCCGACCATATCCACCATAAAATATTTCACCATCTCGCCCCGTTTATTTTCCGCGAGAAGAGATTTCAGGGTAGCGCCGTGATCGATCTTTGGTTGTGAACCGTTCTTTTCGTACACGTACGGCGGTTCATACAGCGCTATTTTGGGAAGATCCAGTCCTGCCTCCGCGGCAAACATCGTCAGCGCCGCACCGGAAGAAAGACCAGCCATATACGCCGTACCTCCCGCCACTTTCACGAGCGCTACAATATCATCAATTTCTTTCTGCAAAGAATAGGGCTGCACATCGGTACTGTCGCCCCGTCCGCGCCTGTCGTAATAATAGACCGTAAAATGATTTGCGAGCAGCGGTGCAAGTTTCGGCATCGGTCCGAACGAACGGTAACAGAGCGCACCGTCAACAAGGATCAAAGGTTTGCCGCTGCCGATTTTTTCGTACGCAATGACGGTTCCGTCTTTGGAGATGACTGTATTCATTATTATTCCGAAAATTAATTTTAGCGATCTGAAATCACTGTCATTCTGAGCATTTTTTAACGAGGAATCTCACCTTAAATATTCTTGATTGGATAACGAGATTTCTCGCTTCGCTCGAAATGACAATCAAAAAAGTTATGATATCTTTTCAACATGCGCTTTGAAATTATTCAGAATGGTTTGCCATCCTTCTCTCTGCAGCTCTACCGGATTTTCGTTTTCAGCATCGAATGTTTCAACAAGCGTTGTCGTTTTTCCTTCGGACGTAAAATTAATTGTTACGTTTCGTCCGTCATCCATGGTATAAGCGATTACTTTATGAATTTGCACGTCGGTATAAGTTCCGACGAAATCAAAACCGGCGCTGCCGTCTTTGGCTTCCATACGTGAAAAGAGTTTTCCGCCGACTCGCAGATCATTTTCAGCGCGCGGCGTGTGCCAATCCGGAGAAGCGGTGCACCACTTGGTGATATGTTCCGGCTCATTCCAAATCTTCCACGCTTTTTCAACCGGTGCATTGACTGTGGTTTGTACGGTTATTGTTGCTTTAGTTGATGCTGTCATGGTGCCTCCTTATTGATGAAAATGATGATGACCACTCTCATCATATTGTCGAATGAAGAGAATAAAAATCGACAGGAGCACTTGCGAATTGTTCATGAATTCTCCGGCAGCCCGGGTATTTCCAGCACGGGGCGGATTTCGATAGTTCCGACAGTTACAACCGGCACACGTTCTGCAATCGCAATTGCATCATCCAGATTTTTCGCGTCAATCAGGTAAAATCCGCCAAGTTGCTCGCGCGTTTCTGCAAAGGGACCGTCGGTGATGAGCCGTTTGCCGTTCCGGATCCGGACACTGGTTGCCACAGCAACGGGGTGCAGCGGCGACGCGTCGATATATTTTCCGCTCGCGCCGAGGTCACGCGCAAGTGCCGCCGAATCCTTGTAGCATTGCTGACGTTCTCTTTCCGTCAAGGCATCTTCGCTGAGATAAACAAGAAGCATGTATTTCATTATTCATTCACCTCATTTTTTAAAATGGACAAACAAGAATGTTTGTCCTCCGATTTCGTACCGATCCTTAACGGTCATTCAACAATTTGATAAATCTCTCTCCGTCCGGTTTGGTACATCTCTGTATAATGGGACATTTCTTCTGCAACTTTCGGGTCCATGTTTGGATCCTGCTTTCCGGATTTTACCTCTTCCATTTGTTTTTCAAACTCCGCTAAATTCTTCACCTTCATCTCTACCACCACAGTGTTGTAATTCCCAACCAAGTCGGTCATCACAACTGCGGTCGGGTCAGAGGCAAAGACTTTCTTGAACAATTTTGCCAGTTTTGACGCCTGCCCCGGTTTTGTCGTGATGACTTCGCGAATGATAAGCATGATGTTATCTCCTTTCATTGATGAATATTTTTATAATGCAGTGCAATAGCACCGGACTGAAATTTTTTTGAGCTAATAAGTTCCAATGAATGTTCCCCGCCCGACTCGAACAAGCGTGGACCTTTTCCGGCAATCACCGGATGAACAACAAAGTGATACTCGTCGATAAGATTCCACCGTGCAACCTGCGATGCAATGTTAAGTCCGCCGATGAAAATATTTTTTCCCGGCTGCTGTTTTAACTTCAGAATTTCTTCCCGCAGATTTGAGCGAAGCAGCGTCGTGTTGTTCCATTCTACGCTCTTCAACGTTGTCGAAAAAACGATCTTTGGCACCGCATCGTACACACGTGCGAATTCGTTGATAACTTTCGTTTCCGATTGATTCACCGCAACATCGTGCCAGTATGGGTACATCAGGTTATACGTGTTGCGTCCGAAAATTTCAACACCTGAATCGCGTAAAAGCCCTGTGAAGTGCTCGTGCAATTCATCGTCGGCAATCGCCGATTCGTGACCGCAGTAGCCGTCTATTGTGATGTTGATTGCGAAGACAACCTTTCTCATTTCATACTCCTTTCCGTTTGTTGTGCGTCAAGGAATTCTTCGATGAACGCAACTGTCAATTCGGGAAGTTTGCTTCCATCCTTTGCCGCCAAAATTTCACCGATATATTCCCCATGTCCTCCCGGCAGAATCGCCAGTTTTGCGTTGGGAAGAAGACGAAACATTTCCATTGCATGCTCGGGACGAACAACATCGGCATCCCCGTTGATGATGAGTGTTGGCGATCTAATTGATTGAATGTCCTCGGCACGCCAGTCCTTGAATTCCACCATCCGCTTCGCATCGTTATCATGCATTTTGATCAGGTCTTTGGGATTCGGTGCGACTGCGAGATATGCTTCCTTCAGTTTTACCGGCATGTTTTCCAACGAAGCGTTCTTCATCCATTCCCAGAATTGCGGCGGCATTCCGTCTCGTTTAAAGATGGCGGATGCAACAACTAATGTACGTACTATCCTCGGATGCCTGATGCCGATTTGCAGTGCAGTGCTTCCGCCGTTGCTGAACCCGAAGAAGTCCGCTTGTGTGATGTTTAATTCTTTCAAGAGAGCGGCGATATCATCCGCATCCTGTTCAAATGTTTCGAGACGGTCAATATCAGCAGTGTGCCCGTGTCCTTGCAATTCAACAGCAATTACTTGCCTTTGTTGTGCGAAGAGTGGCAGCACTCTTCCGAACGTCGTGGTGATTGTCGAGCCGCCGCCGTGAATAAGTACCAATGGCGGTTTGCCGTTGTCTGTACCGTGAATCTCGTAATACATTTTCAGTCCGTTTACAGACGCGTAGCCGGTTTTCAGGGATGAGGGATATTCAATCATTGCACTCATAAATAACGCAAAGATCAAAAAGATATTTTCGAACATTGTTATTTTCCACCACATAGATTCGCCTTGTTGTAAGCGTTTGACGACCGCAAATTTTCGTTCTTCATTTTTTTTACCGTTTGGCTGCACGACGACTCTTACATATCTGCAAAGACTTAAAAGAATGCTCATCGTTCAACATCAAAATGTAGGGGGTGCTGCATTGAGATCGGAATTCAGGAAATCAGTTATCATCGGCATCAGCCAATCTGTCTTTTGTATCATGCCTATATGGGTGGTGCCCGGTAAAATTGCCAGACGGGATTTAGGCAGTCCGTATATATCTCCCATCTTTCCGCCCCCTTTGGCGCGAAACAGTTCCAATGCATGCTCATATCTCACCCCATCTGCATCGCCGATTGCTATGAATATCGGAGCCTTTATATTTTTTACCTCCTTGGTCCAATCATAAGGTTTTAGGTCAATGCTGATAACTTTCTTTACAAATTCCGGAAAGTGAGCCGGATCGTTTCCAAGGCTGTCATATTGTTTTTGTATGGATGAGCCCTTAAACATATCTGCGTTGATAGTAGCGTACATCGCTTCTACATCAGGCCACCATCCGTCGTGCGTATAGGTGCCTGATAAGATCACGAGTCTGCGCACCTGCTCGGGATGTCTCACGGCTACCTGAAAGGCTATTCCGCCTCCCATACTGTACCCTAAAATGTCTGCACTATCTATTTTGAGATGCGTAAGCAAGCCGGACACATCGTCCGCCATTGATTCGTAACTAAATTCGCGGGGGATATCCCGTGTGCGACCGTGCCCTTGCATTTCCGCTACTATTACTTTCCGGTCTTTGGCTAACAAAGGTATAATGTGCGACCAATTCAAAGGTATAGTCATGTAGGAGCCGTGCAGCAGCACGATGGGTTTACCTTTGCCGTACACCTCGTAATACATTTTCAGTCCATTGACGTCGGCATAACCGCTTTCATCCGGTCTTATACTCTGACTTGCGGCATTTTCTTTTTGCTCCGGTTGGCAGGATATCACGAGCACCGCAACAATGAGAAATGAAAGACGGGTGAGAACATGTTTGTTCAAATATAATTTCATTTTTTTACTCTCCTTTCTTACTGTCCTAATCAATTTTTTATTTCAACGATATATGAAGTCATGCTTTTGATCTTCACGCTCTTGGCAGAATTAAACTCGTAAAAATCTCCAAAGACGTACAACTTTCCGTCTTTTGATTTGATTTGTCCCTTCACTGCTCCACCATAACCGTGGGTAATAATAGTATCGATTACAAACTCAATAGGCACAATGACAAGATTGTTCTTGTATTCCTGAAGGACATTATCACGACCGAAAATTTCCTTTTGTCCTGCCGGTTCAAACAGATGCCACATGACATCTTCGGTAAGGCTCTTCTTAATGAATGGAAGGTTCACCTTTGCTGCCGCAATATTGAAATCTCTCAGGAACAGTTTCTTCGGTGAGCTCCCGCAGTCTTCTTTGCAAACGATCCTGACTCCGGCTGCTTTGCCCATTATCGCTGATCGAACGCTTTTTGTAACTTCGCAATATCAAACTTCTTCATCGGCAGGAATGCTTTTGTTAAACGGTCAACTTGTTCACGCGTGCCGTTTCGCATCATCTCGTCTAATACGGAAGGAGTAACCTGCCACGACAAACCGTATTTGTCTTTGCACCATCCGCACTGTTCAGATTCCGGCACTGAAGAAAGTTTTTTCCAGAAGTAATCAATCTCTTCCTGGGTATCGCAGGGCACCATAAAAGAAATTGCTTCGTTGAATGCGAACTTGTGTTCGCGCGCGCTGTCCATTGCGGCAAACCATTGTCCTTCGATCATAAAGTCGGTAAACATGATCGTCCCTTCTTTGTCCGGCTCCATTCCTTTGGGGTAACGTGCAACCAATCCGCGTTTGGTATTCTTTTCGCCAGAGGCAGAAAACACCGAAAGATAAAAGTCAGTTGCTTCTTCCGCCTTGCCGCAGACATTGCCTGCGAACAATAATGACGGGACGATGAAGGGGCGCTCTTCGCCGTCGGGATTCGACAAGATAAGTTGCCATGAAAGTCCGTATTTATCCTGCAGCCAGCCGTACCGCTCGCTAAACGGGTACTTGTCGAGTTCCATGAGTATCGTGCCGCCGGCAGATAATTTCTTCCATGTGGCATCGAGATTCTTCCGCGCGTCTTTGTCTCTTGACGGATCAAAATTGAGAATGAACGAGATCGACGGATTGAATGTGAAATACGGTCCCGCACTGATTGCCATAAACGGCTGCCCCGAAAGGTTGAACGATACCACATCACAATCTCCGGATGGCGTATCATGCAGTGTCGTGATGTTTGTTATTTTGGAATCGGGAAAGATAGAGCAATAAAACTCAGCCGCTTCTTTTGCTTCTTTGTCGTACCACAGGTGCGGGATGATGTGGTGTTTTAATTTTGTCATAATCTGTTTCTCCGTCTATACATTTAAAATTGCACGATCGTTGTGAATTACCCTGCGCCAAGAGCGCAGGGCGTCTTCCTTGTTAGAACTTCGTATTATTTTAGCGATTCATCTCTGCGGCGAGACCGCAGGGAGTTCTCGTTTGACTATTAAATCCGCCGTATGCCATGCGCTTCATATCGAACGGCATTGGTGTATTCATAGGTTCATTCATGATGGGGTCTTTCATCACGTTGGCGTTCACACTGTCCCTATGCTTGCGCGATTTAAAAACAATGAAGGAAAAAATCACCGCTTCGCCTTTTTTAATTTTTGCCAGTTTTGGGAATGAAACTCCTGCAAATCCCGGATTGAGATCATCACCGACGCATTCGAAATATTCCAGCGCACCGTGTTTCTTCCAAACCTTTGCACCCATACGCGCCATTTTGAGATAGAGATGAAGTTTCTTTTTGGGAACCGGAATGACAAAACCATCAACATATTTTCCCATGATATTACTCCTTAAAAATATTATGAATGAAAAATTAGTTATTTGTTTGCATTGTATGCATAGCGAAGAACAATGCCGCCTTTTTTCAGCACTTGTGTCTTCAGCAGTTGTAATTTCAATTGCTTTACATCTGACTTGAAAAGAAGTGTGCCCCCGCCGAGAATAACCGGCACAACGCAAATACGATATTCATCAATCAATCCGAGATTCATCAGAGTTGCAGAAAGATCGGCGCTCCCGAAGATGTACGAATCTTTTTCGGATTGCTTGAGTGCCGCAATTTCTTCCGCAATAGTATCTTTCACGAGCCGGGTATTGTTCCATTCGGCTTTATCGAGGGTTCTGGAAAAGACAACTTTCGGAAGATTGTTCATGAAATCGGCGACCTCGCCCGGCTCGCCCTGCGCTGTTTTCCAATATACCGCCATTCCTTCATACGTAATGCGTCCAAAAACCAAGGCATTACATTGGCGCAATTGTTCGATGGATAACTGTTCAAGTTCATCGCCCCACACAATGGTATGGAAATCAAGATCCCACTTTTTTGGACCTTCAAAATAGCCGTCCAGTGTTACCATATTCCACATAATGAGTTTTCCCAAAATTATTTCTCCTTTTGTCGAGATTGTCGTGAAGCGACTAACGATACTCGATGAGTAGGCGCATCAAACTATCTCACTCGATTATTTCGCTTGTTCTTCAAGTCGCTGCAAGAGCTGTTTAGAACCTTCAATCGCATGAAACTCCTCAACATGTTTGCGCTTGTCTTCTTCCGAGATAAATCGAGCCTTCAGAACTACCCGCGTCTTATTTCCTACGCTCTCAAGATCGAATACCGATTGGAAAGGAGCTAATCCGAACTTCTCAGAGCCTGTATTGGTATAAACAAGTTGCTTGTATTCTTCAACATGATCGAAAATATACAGGTTCGGGTACTCCGTGCCATCGGGACCATGCATGATTATTTCGAAGCACCCTCCCGGACGGATGTTGAGTTCTTTGACAGTGCTGTGAAAGCCCGCCGGTCCCCACCATTTCGCAATCTTTTTAGGATCACGCCATGCCTCCCACACTTTCTTGAGGGGTGCCTGTATTTCCCTTGTTGTAATCAATGTGAATGTGTCATCCATTTTGTATCCAGTTATTTTTATGTTCTTTGGTTGCTGTGAGATTGGTGCCGGATCCTGCTTGTTTGTCTGCAACGCAACGAAGAAAGTTACCGCTGCCAGCGGCAAAAAACGTAAGAAAGATTTCTTTTTAATTATGTGAGTGAAATTTACCATACACCCTCATCATGTTTATCACAAACATCCTTACCCAATAAATTTTCGTATCAACTGGATGCTGCATTTGTTATGCACTGTTTCTATAATCTAAAGTTTCTCTGTCAAGAATTTTCTAAAATATCTGTCGCCGATGTATCGCCAAGTTGCTCAGCCAATCCGATGAGAAGTCCTTCATGACTGCGGATATAACAGAGCCGGTATACATCCTCATATTGAACCATTTCGCCGACGAGCTGAGCGCCATGCTTCGTAAGTCTGGATACCAATTCGTCAATGTTGTCAACTCTGAACATGATACGCAGATAGCCGAGGGAGTTCACGGGGGCGGTTCTGTGATCTGATATAGTAGGCGGGTTGAGAAATCGCGAAAGTTCGAGCCGACTATGTCCGTCCGGGGTAACCATCATGGCAATCTCTACGGTCTGATTCCCCAGTCCCGTTACACGTCCGGCCCATTCACCTTCAACCATCATACGCCCTTCAAGTTTCAGCCCTATCTCTGCGAAAAAAGAAATTGCATTGTCGAGTGATTCTACAACGATACCGACATTGTGCATTTGTTGTAATGTACTTTTTTTCATTGTTATACTTTCTTCATCAACGGATTTACAATTTTTGCGCTTGTTTCGCTATTCCCTGTGCTGCGACGTCATGGAATGCTTTTCCCCTTCCTGGTACAGAGCGTTGATCTGTTCATCCGCCGGACGGATTTCCCACGTTCCTCCCAGCCGTGTGGAAGGATGATTCGACATTAACTGGATTGCATGATTCAAATCGCGTGCTTCAAGTATCATAATGCCGCCAAGTTGTTCCTTTGTTTCTGCAAATGGTCCGTCGGTTATCAACGGGCGGCCATTTTTGTAGCGTATCGTCGTCGCGGTGCGGATGCTCTGCAATGCTTCGCCTCCGATGAAGTTTCCGTTCTTTCTGAGATCTCTGTCGTACGCCATGCACTCATCGACAAAATTTTTCTGTTCCTTTTCGCTCCAGCCGTCCCAGAGACTTTCGGCTAAGTAGCCTAGACAGATGTATTTCATAATTTTCTCCTCTTGCAATGTGCTGTTACCTAATATTTTGAAATGAATGAGCCGGACAAGCGATCGCAAACATGGCTGCTGCCAATGTTGCTATCGATGTTTCTCTATAGCATCTTTCACGATCTTGCTTTCAGCTGCTTTCGCTGCATCTTCGGGCCAATCAGAAACTTCAAAAACTTGTCTGATTTCAATCGTGTCTCCATCCGCGGCGGGAATGCGTTTTGCCCATTCAATCGCCTCTTCCTTTGATTTCACATTGATCATCCAATAGCCGCCCACGACTTCTTTTGACTCTGTGAATGGTCCGTCGGTCACCGCCGGCTTGCCGCTTTTGAAGGCAACCCTGGCGCCCATTGAAGAAGGGTGCAATCCGTCCAACGCAATCAGCGCTCCCGCTTTTGCTAATTCTTCATTGTACTTCATCATCCGTTCGACGGCATCGGCGGGCGGGGCAAAATCCGCTCCTGCCTTCTTTCCCTGCTCGCCCTGATAGACGGCGGGGATCATAAACATCATAAATCGCATAGTGGTATCTCCTTTTTCTTTTTTATAACCTTCAACATTCATTATTCTGTTTTCGGTGTTCATTATTTAATGCGATGCCTCAAGCCCATATCGTATCGCCGCTTCAAGTATATCAACGTTGATATCTTTCAGCGTTTTGAACTTAATGCAATATCCGGTCACGCTCGCCTTGCCGAGTTTTTTTCCATACGTACGGGCTAAATATTTCTTATCCTTAATGCCAAGGAGATAAACAGAAATTCCGGTTGTATTTGCGCTCAATCCAATTCGATAAAACTCTCTGGTTTTCCCATCAGTATATTTTATCGTATGAAGTCCATATCCTATGTTAGGATTAGAAACGGTTTTTCCTTTTTCATCTTTACCATCTAGGAACCATAATTTGCATGCCGGCATTATTTGCAGAATGATGCGGTGTAATTCTTGCATGTCGCTCTGTTTGGGTTCAGGCTGGCTGGTAATATACTTTTTGATTTGTTCTTGTGTGTTCATATGAAATTTAGTGGTGCTTGCTCTGTTCGGTTTCAGCAGCCCCGTTTGATTTTCCTCTTTGAAACAAATTCTTTCGCAATTCTTTTCTAAATCACTCGTTGCAATCCGACCATATTATCACTCGGCTGTCTTTCCCATTCAGAAAAAGGTAATTCTGCGATCATTGGTCGGAGAATTTTACTTGCTTCCAACGCAGCTTCGCCGCTTTCCCACAAAGAAAAGAGAATGATTCTATCGTTTTTGTCATCAACCAGAGCGCCGGTGTCTATTAACCCTTTGCAGTTTCTCGCTGGTTGTGCGATTTTCTTGATCGCGTTGATAATATCGTCTTTATGTTCTTGTCTCGGGTAGTGAATACCAATTGTTATGTAGTTCATATATTTGTTAATCTATTTTTACTTTGGCGGCAAATCTTTTCATTCTTGAGTTAAGCCCCAATAGTACCTGTCTTTACTTCTCCGGCACGTTCGTAATAGGTAAGAATCACACCATTTTTTGTAATCAAACTATCCGTTAATTTGAAAGCGGCGGGAATAGTACCCTCGCCGAACAATTGTTTACCAAAACCCAGAGTGATGGGAAACGTCATGAGACAAAGCTCATCAACCAAATCATGTTTGAACAATGTTTGAGCCAGATTACTGCTCCCGTGAACTTTAATATCACCGCCCTTTCCTGCTTTAATCTTTTTGATGTCGTCAACGTTTTTAAGCAACACAGAGTTTTTCCAATTTGACTTCTCAATATCTAACGTGTTCTTAGTAGTGCTCGCGACATATTTGGTGACGTCATTGATGCCGGGCCACATTTCTGCATGGTTGGGCCAAAAAGGCACCCAAATATCAAAGGTCTTTCGGCCTAAAAGAATGTCTGTAGATGCCATCCATTTTTTCATAAACTCACCTGCAGCTTCATCAGCTTCGGCAAAATACGGCGCAACCCATCCACCGTACTTAAAGTCACTCGATGCATCTTCCTCTGGTCCGCCCGGTGCTTGCATTACGCCGTCCAGCGTAATAAATTCTTGGAGAATTATTTTTCTCATAATGGTTTTTCTCCTCAATCATGTAGGTCGTTGCTTACATGACATTGTCGTTGGACAAGACTTGAAATCGACTCACTCCGGAAATTATTTTTTCGCTTCCATCTGCCGGCGCATTTTTTCTTCCCGTTCCTTCAACTCCGGTGTAAATGCCTCGCCGAAATCTTCCGCTTCAAACACCTGCCGGATTTCAAGTTCGGATTCGCCCGGCATCGGGTTCGGACATTTTTTTGCCCACTCCACAGCTTCATCCATCGATGTGCATTTCCAGATCCAGAATCCGGCAATCAATTCCTTCGTTTCGGCAAACGGACCATCGCTAACAGTGCGTTTAGCACCCGAAAATTTCACACGTTTCCCTTTTGAACTCGGATGAAGCCCTTCTCCTGCCTGCATTACTCCTGCGGCGACCAGTTCTTCGTTGTACTTTGTCATTGCGGTCAGTAACTCTTCGCTCGGCATTACTCCCGCTTCTGAATCTTTATCTGCTTTTACGATGACCATGAATTTCATTATTGTATCTCCTGTACATTGGTATTAAATGCTGGATTCATACTATAGTCGATTGATTGGTAGAAGAATCGACACGATAGCCTCAAATTTTTAGAAATCATGGACGATTTCAAGAGGATAGGAACAGAAACGATATTACTCGGCTGCTTTCAATATTCGTTCAAGAGTATTCCAGTTTCTCGTGGTGTTGGGGCTCCAGTTCTTATCGAGAATTTTCATTACATCGGGTGTTTTTGTTTCGGCAAGATAAATAACGGTGCAGACTGTTTCGTTGAATATTCCAAGGAGGGTGTATCCTTTTCCTCTCACGGGAAACTTTAATGCGGTTTTTCCTTCGCCGTTAATGAATGTTACATACAGCCGTGTTTCAGTCGTCACTTTGATTTTTTTAAAAGGATTCTTCTTTATCAGCGCCTGAATCTCGTCGATCGTTCGCACGATAGTATCGCTGCGGAAACCGATGACTGGCGTCAGTCCTTTTTCAATTTTCTGTGCAATCTTGGTTTTATCGGTTGCAGCCGTCTCAAAGATGACATTGCCGCTGGCGATCACCGTCTTTACATTCTTGAAGCCGAGATCTTCGAATGCTTTCTTCAGCACATCCATTTTGGTAGCGGGATTTTTTCCGCTGTTGATGCCGCGGAGCAATGCAACGTATCGTGTATGCTTTACGTTCATAGAAATCCCTGTATTTTTTTACCGGGCGAATAGAAATGTTGTCTTGCAGCAATTAAATAGTTTTTTTTATTTGCATTTCCAAAAACCTCCGCTCCGGTTCCAATTGTGTTAGCGCAAGCGCTTTTTCGAACGACGCACGCGCTTCATCATTCTTTCCAAGTCTGCGGCACAATTCCGCGCGTGCAGAGTGTGCAAGATGATAATCTGCAAGATCACCGCGTTTAAGAATAGCATCGATAATCTCAAGTCCGGCCTGCGGACCGTCACGCATGGCAATGGCAACGGCGCGGTTCAATTCAATAATCGGCGACGGTTCAACACGCAGCAAAATATCGTACAGCCCCACAATTTCAGCCCAGTCAGTTGCTCCGGCATCTTTTGCTTCGGCATGAACCGCGGCAATTGCGGCTTGAATGGTGTACGGACCAAACCGGCGTGATGCGAGCGCCTCTTCAACAAGCGCAATTCCTTCTTTGATATACGCCTGATTCCACAATGAACGGTCCTGGTCTTCCAGCAAAATCAAATCGCCTTCGGAAGACGTACGGGCTGTGCGGCGCGATTCCTGCAAGAGCATGAGTGCAAGAAGACCTTTCACTTCCGGTTCCGGCAACAATTGTAGTAGCAATCGTCCAAGGCGAATTGCTTCACCGGAAAGATCGGCGCGGGTGAGCGAAGCGCCGGAGGAAGCGGCATATCCTTCGTTGAAGACGAGATAAATCACATGCAACACACCATCCAATCGTTCAGGAAGTTCCGACTGCGACGGTACTTCGTATGGAATTTTTGCGTCGCGTATCTTCGCTTTCGCGCGGACGATGCGCTGTGCGAGTGTCGCAGGCGTGGTAAGGAAAGCATGGGCAATTTCTTCCGTCGTCAGGTCGCATACTTCGCGGAGTGTGAGCGCAATGCGCGCATCGGACGAGAGCGCAGGATGGCAGCAGGTGAAGATCAGCCGCAGTTCGTCATCTTCAATTCCCTTGTCAATCTGTGCGGCAATATCAAACGATTCGGATTCAAGTTGCTCGGTCAACCGCTCAACCGATTCTGTTCCATCTTGTTCGTCAGGAACAAATCGTGCGCGGCGGCGTATTCCATCAATCGCTTTAAATCTTCCGGTGGAGACAAGCCACGCTCTCGGATTTTCAGGAATTCCATCCTTACTCCATTGTTCCGCCGCCGCCGCAAATGCATCGTGCATCGCATCTTCGGCAATGTCAAAGTCGCCGAGCAGACGGATCAATGTCGCAAGAATGCGGCGCGACTCGGTTGTGTAAATTTTGTCGAGTGTTTTGCGAATGTCTTGTATGGAATTTTCCATTACCTAAATTTATGTATAAGGAAATCGTTAAAACGATTCGTACCTCTGGCTCTCTTGCATCGTTAGCCCACGACTTAAGTCGTGAGCTATGTGGCATCGTCTCAAATACCGGGAGTCGTTTTTAACGACTTCCAATTGTGTAATTCTTTCCATGTACGGACGATTTGCTCTCGATTCAATAAACCATAATACTCGAAGCGGAGGGAAAAGGCAAGGATTGAAAATCACTAGTGCCGTCTTAATTAGCAGCACAACGTCATGCCGAACTTCTTTCGGCATCCATTTCGGGAAAGATGCTGACATTCGTCGGCATGACGAGTGTGTTAACATTTAAATTAAGACACTACCAAATCGCTTGTACCTAAGTCACTTTTTACGCAAGTATCCGGAGTTTACGTTGATTCGATATGTTCAAAATTGTATCCTGCAAGCAAAATAGATTCTGATATGAATCTATGAATAAAAATGCCCTCATCATCATCGGCTGGCTCTTTATCGCCACTAGACTTGTGTATCATAACGCAAAATTAGTATAATCTGGTATCAACCAATTCATCTTTTCTCAACCCTATGACCACTTATCCCGAACCGACAATTGGCGCTATTATTTTCAACCCTCAAAACAAAGTGCTGCTGTGTCGCTCCAAAAAATGGAACAATAAGTACATAATTCCCGGCGGGCACATCGAACTTGGCGAGCCGATGGAAGAGGCGCTCCGCCGCGAAGTGAAAGAGGAGACCGGACTCGATATCTACGGCATCGAACTGATCGGACTGCAGGAGAGCATCTTCAGCGATACGTTCAGCGAACGGAAACACTTCATCTTCATCGACTATCTCTGCCGGACAGATTCTTCCGACGTATCGTTGAACAGCGAGGCAGACGCGTTCGTCTGGGCGCCGCTGGACGAGGTGCAGTTGTACGATCTGGGAGGATTCACTCGGCATTTCTTTCAGCGGTACACCGAGCGGCAAAAAGGCGAACACTGGAAAACGATACTCTATAACTACGTATAAACGGAATAGCAGTAAACGGGTTATGATAATATCCAAACAAACTCTCCCCATCACCATCATGGGTTGGTTCTTCATTGCTGCGGGCGCAGTTGGGTTTGCGTACCACGCATCGGAATTGAATCTGAGCGATCCGTTCGTCAATGATGCTGTTTGGGTTCTGCTCATCCGTTTGATTGCCATCGTCGGTGGTATCTTCACGCTTCGCGGCGCTAATTTGGGGAGGTGGTTGTTGGTCATTTGGTTGGCGTACCACACCGTGCTGAGTTATTTCCACACTATGTCCGAATTGATCATGCACACCATACTGACGGCAGTCGTTGCCTATTTCCTCTTCCGTACGAAAGTGGCAACATTTTTCAATTCAACAGATACTGCCGGTCATTCTGAATCCCGTGAAGGGGAATGAAAAATCCACTTTCCGGAGACTTCGCGCCAATCAGTGTGATATCAAAATTTTTCCTATTCTCTGTCCAATTCCCCTTTCCTCATTTGTTATTAGGATGTAAATGTCAGAATTAATAATTTTACCAACGGAGGACTTATGGACGAATACATGCTTATTTTCCGTCACGAAGACGGAGCCAAAGTGGCGTCGCCGGAACAGATGCAGATCTGGATGAAGCAGACAATGGACTGGATCGGCGGTATATCTGCGCAGAATAAATTTGTGAAAGGGATTGGTCTTCCCCTTGCGGATGCGAGAGTTGTAACAAAAAAGAACGGCAAAAACGTCGTCACCGACGGACCGTTCGGCGATATCAAAGAGACAATCGGCGGCAGCATCATCGTGAAAGCGGCATCGGTGGAAGAAGCAGTGGAGTTTGCAAAAGGATGTCCCGTCCTGCAGGGGGAAGGAAACAGCGTTGAAGTGCGGAAGATTGCGAAGAATGACGGAGTTCACTAAGAAATGTTACATAGTTCATGTTTCAAGCAAACTATTATCAGCCTGAAACTTTAAACTCAAATTTTTTTTGGAGAAATAACTGTGAAAGAATTCATGATGATTTTCAGATTCAACAATCTTAAAGACGCCACATGGCGTAACACTAAAATGACTCCGAAGCAATGGCAGGATTGGATAGGCGGTATTGCCGCACAAAATAAATTGTCCGCCACCGGCAAACGATTGGGAATCGACGGCAGCGTGGTGAAGCCGGGAGATATTGTCACTAACGGACCGTATGTTGAAATAAAAGAAACCCTCGGCGGCTATATGTTTGTGAAAGCGGAATCGCTTGCTGAAGCAACCGAGATGGTGAAAGGATGTCCGCTTATTGTAACTGATTCAGGAAGTGTAGAAGTCCGTCCCGTTGTAGAAGCGGGCGGAAATACTTAAAAAAGGAAAAAATTTTATGACAAAGAAAAACAAAATCATCTATTGGGTTGCCACGTTGTGGCTTGCATTAGGGATGGTATCAACAGGATTAGGACAGTTGCTCAAATTCAACGGGCAGGGAGGTCCGGACATGATTGCGCATTTGGGCTATCCTGTTTATGTCCTTACAATACTCGGCGTCTGGAAAATGTTGGGTGTAATCGCACTGCTCATCCCTAAATTTCCTTTATTAAAGGAGTGGACGTACGCCGGCTTTTTCTTTATTATGACCGGTGCGATGTATTCACATATTGCCGCAGGCGATTCCGCGGTGGAATTATTACCCGCATTGTTATTACTTGTGTTAACAGGAATATCATGGTACTATAGACCTGCAGAGAGAAAAATTATTTCTGCACAATAATAATCATTCATCACTTTCTTCAGCGCAAAAAATATGAGGGCAAAAAATATGAGCGGCGTTACAAGTACGACAAAAAAATTATCGTCTGTACAAAAAGAAACATTGCTGAACATATTGAAATCCCGCTTTGAAGAAAACATGAACCGCCACAAAGGGATTGCCTGGGATAAAGTGTGCGCAAAGTTAGAATCTAGAAGTGAAAAACTCTGGTCGCTCAACGAAATGGAACGCACCGGCGGCGAACCCGATATTGTCGGGTACGATAAAAAAACAGGCGAATATATTTTTTTCGATTGTTCGGAGGAAAGTCCGAAGGACCGCAGGAATCTTTGTTACGACCGTGAAGCGCTTGATTCGCGGAAAGAACATAAACCGAAGAACAGCGCTGCCGATATGGCGGCTGCGATGGGCGTTGAGATTTTAACAGAAGAGCAATACCGGCAATTACAAGAACTCGGTGCATTCGATACCAAAACATCAAGCTGGGTGCAAACTCCAGAAGAGATCCGAGAACTCGGCGGTGCGCTCTTTTGCGACCGTCGCTACAATCATGTTTTTACGTATCACAACGGCGCGGAATCGTACTACGCCGCCAGAGGATTCCGCGCTTGCTTGACGATATAATTTCAACAGAAATTCGGTACCGTTAATCAATACAACCTAAACAATTCTCTACGCTATGAAAAAAATTATATTCCTCTTCGGCATACTACTTGTTCAACATTTTGCATCGTCACAACACATCGAAAGGATAGAGCCGCCGAACTGGTGGGTTGGAATGAAATACAATACTATTACTCTTCTGGTGTATGGAAAAAATATTTCAGAACTGCAGCCGGCTATCGCCTATCCTGATGTTCAACTTCTGAAGAGTGAAACAGTCGAAAACAAAAATTATCTCTTCATTACGCTTCAGATTCATCCCGCTGCAAAACCCGGCAATATTCCTATGACTTTTCGCAAAAAGGAAAAAATTATTACTTCAAAAATTTTTCCCATTCTCAAACGTGATGACAACAGCGCCGAAAGAGAAAGTTATACACCCAAAGATGCCATCTATCTTATTGTTCCGGACAGGTTTGCAAACGGCGACACAACAAACGATATCATCCCAACGTTGTTAGAAAACACCGTTGATAGAAATAATGAGTGGAAAAGACACGGTGGCGATATTCAAGGTATCATCAATCATTTAGACTACATTCAATCCCTCGGCATTACGTACACATGGTGCACTCCCCTGGTTGAAAATAACGAACCGAGTTATTCATACCACGGATACGCCGCGACTGATTTTTATAAAATTGATCCTCGGTTTGGTACAAATGAATTGTTTCGGCAATTTGTTCGAGAAGCGAAGAAGAGAAACATCGGTGTGATATGGGATGTTGTGTTGAACCATTGCGGCACCGAGTACTATTTTATTAAGGACTTGCCAACAAAAGATTGGGTTAACTTTCCGGATACACGCACTCGGTCTAACTTTTTGAAAACGACCATCATGGATTTATACGCCTCGCAGATCGATAAGAAGGAATACACCGACGGGTGGTTTGACAATCACATGGCAGATTTAAATCAGCGTAATCCGTACATGGCAAAATATTTAATTCAAAATACACTCTGGTGGATAGAGTATGCCGGCATTTCGGGATTGCGGGAAGATACCTATTCGTATGCGGACAAAAATTTTTTGGCGCTGTGGACAAAAACAATCCTTGATGAGTATCCGCGCTTGAATATCGTCGGTGAAGAGATGACAAGCGTCAAATCCCAAACCTCGTACTGGCAAAAAGACAAAAAGAATTCCGACGGCTATGAATCCTATCTGCCGACATTGATGGATTTTTCACTGAATGAAAAAATCGTTTCCAGTCTGACGAGTCAGAACGATTGGTTTTCAACCTGGCGGGATACGTACACAAGTATCGCCGAGGATTATCTTTTCCCGCACCCGGAAAACCAGTTGATATTTCCCGATAATCACGATTTAGACAGGTTTTATACTCGTCTGAAAAAGAATTTCAACAGCTGGAAAATCGGAATTGCGTTGTATATGACGATGCGCGGCATTCCGCAATTTTTTTATGGAACGGAAGTCTTAATGACCAATGACAAGTTGGGAAACGACGGACAACGAAGAGGCGATTTTTACGGCGGGTGGAACGGTGATTCTAAAAATGCAAGAACCGGAGAAGGGTTGACTGACACCGAAAAAGAAGCGAAAGCATATTTTTCAAAATTGCTGAACTGGAGGAAAGCAAACTCGGCAATTATGGAGGGAACATTCTTGCATTACGCACCTCAAAAAAATGATGTGTATGTTTATTTCCGTTACAACAAGAAAGAAAAGGTAATGGTGGTGTTGAATAAGAATTCAGAGAGCGTATCGTTAACCATGGACAGATATTCTGAAATGGTACCCTCTGAATTCCATGTGAAAGATATTGTGTCGGATAAAGAATTTACTATCAATGGCGTTCTGACCATTCCTGCTGAAACGGCGATGATTTTAGAGATACGATAGCAAGCACACGAACTGATGAGTATCGTGCTCAATGAACAAAACCGAGCTGCTGCCCCATCTTTTTAGAACTGAGTACAGAAAAATTGTTTCTGTTCTGGTGCGCCGTTTTGGTTTTGAGCAGATCGAAATAGCCGAAGACATCGCCAGCGACACGTTTCTGACCGCCGCTCAGTCATGGAGTTACGAAGGAACCCCGCCGAATCCGACGGCATGGCTATACACTGTTGCAAAGAACAAAGCAAGAAATTATCTTCAGCGTCATTCTCTCTTCCAAAACACGATTGCTCCTGAATTACAGAACACACCATCAAACACGCAAGAACAAGAAATCGATCTTTCTCCGCACAATATAAATGACAGTCAGTTGCAGATGATGTTTGCCATCTGCCACCCTTCTATTCCGCCCGAAGCGCAGATCGGGTTGTCACTCCGCATCTTGTGCGGTTTCGGCATTGAAGAAATTGCCGATGCTTTTCTGACAAACAAAGAGACGATTAACAAGCGATTGTTCAGAGCGAAAGAAAAATTGCGTGAAGAAAAAATTAAGATTGAAATACCAAATCCAGCAGAAATTGATGAGCGGTTAGAGACTGTGTTGAAAACAATTTACCTGCTATTCAACGAAGGATACTATTCTACCAGCAACAATACAACACTTCGAAAAGACCTTTGCCTTGAAGCGATGCGGCTCTGCACCATGCTTGTGGAAAATAAAAGCACCGACAAACCGCAGGTGAACGCACTTCTGGCGCTGATGTGCTTCCACGCTTCGCGATTCGATGCGCGCATCAATCAAAACGGCGAACTGATTCTGTATGAAGATCAGGATACGAATCTATGGAATGCGGAACTGATAAGCCGCGGCGGATATTTTCTGAACCGTTCTGCAAGCGGGAGTACGCTTTCCCGGTACCATCTGGAAGCCGCCATTGCATACTGGCATACGCACAAGGAAGACACGAAGGAAAAATGGGAGAACATCCTGCAGCTCTATAATCAATTGTTGCAAATCGAATATTCTCCCCTCGCCGCACTGAACAGAACGTATGCTCTCTCCAAAGCAAACTCAAAAGAAGATGCAATCCGTGAAGCGGAAAAGCTGAATTTGACAGACAATCAATTTTACTTCGCACTACTGGGCGAGTTATACACGGATATTGATAATGGAAAAGCAAAAAAATATTTTCAAAAGGCGTTTTCGCTGGCAAAAACCGAGAACGATAAGCACATTCTGCAAAAAAAGATTGCCGGAAAATAAGAGGAGTTATTTCTTTTCCAAATATTCTTTCAGCGACCTGCCGATAATATCTGTCCACCCTTCCACAAAATTCTTTGCGGCAAAATCCGGTTCATCGTTCGGGAATGTCTCGAGTCCGGCATGTGTCAGTTTCACACGTGTCTTGTTCTCTTCGTCGAACAATTCGAAGGTCACGAATGAAATGCCCGGATAACCGTCGTACCGCCAGCTGTACGTCAATTTCTTTCCTGTGACTACATCCGTGACTTTGCAGAGATGAAGATACTGCCTCTCCGGAGAGGGTCCTCCGGAGAATTGAAATTCAAACCCCACTTCAGCTTTGAACTCGGCAAGATCGAAGTACCATTGTTTCATTTCGCTCCTGTCGGTGATCGCTTTCCACACCTTTGCTGCGGGAGCGTTGAATGTCCGTTCAATGACAAATGGTTCGTTGTTCATTGCGCACCTCCTTTCAAAATATTCACTTCAGTCTTTTCAAAACTCCCCTTCGTTTCACGATATTTTTATAATCCCATTGGATCGTTCTTGATTTTTTCAACCACCGCCTCAGGTCATTCTTGTGTATCTGCCCGATTGAAGTGTAGAGAATCGAAGCGTCTTTGAACTTTCCTGTTCCTGGTTTCAACCGTTCTTCGTTAAAACCGGCTCCGCTCCAAAACATAAGTCTCACGCCATCTTTCAGTTTGCTGTACCCGACGACAGGGTTGCCATCTAAAAACCACACAGGATGTGCGTGCCAGATTTTATTTTCCGCTTCTGGAAGATTGCGGGTGATCTCCTGCGCCAGCACGTTGCAGATCTGTTTGTCGTTTTCAGATTGAGATTTATTATATCTCTGAATCCCTTTATCTATACCATTGTTCTTTTTGACGACCGGAGCAAGTTCCTTTGCTTTCAGCTGCACGATCTTCCGCACCAACGACAACGGTATCGGCTTCTTAAGCGGAAAGTGGATCGAACTTTTCGATTCTTTATACTTCTCCAATTTCTTCTTCAACGATTCGACGCCTGTATTGATCGGATAGAGCGCGATGTGATTTTTCCATGCCGCAAAATAGATGATATACTTCCCGTTCAGTTTGAATGTCGGGATCTGATAACTGATCGTCTCTTCTGCTCTCGGTAATGCTTTCCTGATTGTCAGACGGACCTGTTTCAACTTCTGCCGGACATCGTTCGGGAAGGTAACGATGTATTCATCTATGGTTTTAAATTTCTTTTTTACCATGATCCCTTTCTGTGTATGTTCAACAAACTATGATGCTCTCCGCGAGAGTTTTTTTTCAATACCTGCTCTCTTCTCTCAATCCTTGTTCAATTGGTCGTACTTCAATCGTTCCAAAACGGGCGGAGGGCCACTTTGATGCTACCGCGATTGCTTCATTCAGGTCTTTTGCTTCAATCAAAAAAAATCCGCCGAGCGTCTCTTTTGTTTCTGCAAAGGGACCGTCGGTGACAGAAACTTTACCGTTACGAACGCGTACGGAAGCCGCTTTCCGTACACTCTGCAGCGGTTCCGCCGCAATTAAACGGCTGCTTTTCTTCAATTGTTCAACGTAGTCCAGGGTTTCTTTTCTTAACACATTCCATTCATCGTTAGACAGTTTGTTCAATATGCTCTCTTCTTCATAGGCAAGACAGATATATTTCATGTTCTTCCTCAAAAAATGGTTGGAAAATGATGACTCTGCTTTATAGTCGTTAAGCAGGGATATATTTCGACATTGGGGATACAGGATGCTGTTACATTTTTTCAATCAAGCGGATCATCAGTTGTCTTCCCTTTTCATCCGGCAGCGCGCCGAATCCCGCTCCTATGTTATCTACAACATGTTTGGGGTTTGAGGTTCCGGGAATAACGCAGGTAACAGCGGGGTGTGAAAGAATGAATTTCAAAAAGAATTGTCCCCAACTGTTAATGTCGTACTCTGCTGCCCACTCCGGCAGTTGCTTCCCTCGTACAGCGGTAAAGAGCGAACCTTTTTCATACGGTTCGTTGATGATGACGGCAACGCCTTTCTCCGCCGCCGCATTGAGCAGTGATCGTTCGGCATTACGTACGCGGAGAGAATAATTGAATTGCACAAAATCGATCTTTTCTTTCCGCAGTATTTTCTCCAATTCATCATGTGCAGAAACGGTGTAATGCGTAATGCCTATGTAACGGATCTTTCCTTCTTCTTTCCATCGCTTTAGCGTCTTAAGATGAGTCTGCCAATCGACAAGATTGTGAATCTGCATTAGATCCATTCTCGTACGGCGCATCTTGCGCATCGATGCATTCATCTGGTCTATTCCCTCCTGCTCTCCGCTCGTCCAGACTTTTGTCGCGTAGAATAATTTCTCGGCGATACCTGATTCAGCCGTTAAATCTCCCACTACTTTTTCCGATCTTCCGTACATTGGCGAAGTATCGATCACCGGTTTCATCTGCGGAGAGATCTGCGCTATCTGCGAAATCACTTCGCGCAACGGCTGCCGTTCGTCGTCCGACTCACCGACATCGAATTGCTGCCACGTGCCGAGACCGACGACGGGAAGACGTTCTCCTGAGGAAGGAATACTTCTATTCCGCATTGTTGTACCTGACATGGAATTCATAATACCGGAGACAGAACCGAAAGGCAACATTGATGTCCAGATACCGACCGTGGTCAAACGCTTGAGCATTGTACGACGGGAAAAAATGTCCATCATGTAATTACTCATCGTGTTTGTGAATTACCCTGCGCCAAGAGCGCAGGGCGTCTTCCTTGTTAGAACTTCGTATTATTTTAGCGATTCATCTCTGCGGCGAGACCGCAGGGAGTTCTCGTTTGACTTTTAAAAATGTAACGATGTTGATACTCACTTACAACCTGCTTATCTTCTCTAGACTTAAAATTGATCCTTGCGATGCTTCTTCAAGAACACACTCGACGGAGCGTTCTCTAAGGTTGTTGTTATGACCAAAAAGTTCTCCTTTGCTGCAAAAATTTACAAGGTCGGCATCAATCCCTGCGTCAAAGTTCCTTTCAAAATCACAACACAGATGAGACCTGTGAAAGGATACATTCCTGTCAAAGGAACAATCAACGGGCATCCGTTCATTCAAACGCTCGTGCCGGTGAAGAATGCGGAGTACCGTTTGTATGTCAATGGTCCGATGCTGAAAGGATCGCAGACGAAGAACGACGACAGGGCGCGCTTCATCATTGAGCAAGACTTTGCTCCTCGCGGCGCTAAAACGTATCCGATGCCGAAAACATTCAAGAAACGATTGGATGAGGAACATCTCCACCGGAAGTTCAAACAGCTGACGCCGTCACGCCAAAAGGAAGTGTTGAAGTATCTGAATTATCTAAAGACTGACAAAGCGGTGACGAGAAATGTGGAGAAAGTGATTAAAGGATTAAAAAGGAAGACCGGAAAGAATTGGTTTGTGAATCGATAGGAACTATCGGAACACAGTATTCACGTCTTGATCAGACTTTTCAACACTCTCATATTCTCAACATCTTCATGTAAATCCTCGCTTTTCGGCGTTTCCAAAATTTTGGGAATGTGTGTGAACCTCGGGTCATTCATCAACAATCGAAATCCTGTCAACCCAATTGCCCCTTTGCCGATGTGTTCATGCCGATCCACATGTGAGCCGAGCCCTTTCTTAGAATCATTGATGTGAAAGGCAACGAGCCGATCTAATCCGATAATCTCGTCAAATAGTTTGAATGTTTCTTCATACCCTTTTTCATTTGAAATATTGTATCCCGCTGCAAAGATATGACATGTATCAATACAAACCGCCATCCGTTCAGGATTCTCAACGCCATCAATAATCGTGCGGAGATGCTCAAACTTGTAGCCGACGTTCGTTCCCTGTCCCGCGGTTGTTTCGAGGACACTTTTCACTTTGAAATTTTTCGTTGCATCGTGAGCAACGTTCAGGCTTTCACAAATTTTCTTAATTCCCTCTTCATCACCTGCGCCAAGATGCGAGCCGGGATGGAAGTTGAGTAAAGGAATTCCCAATTGCTCACATCGTTCCAGTTCATCAATGAACGCGGCACGCGATTTTTTCAGTATGTCGGGATTCGTTCCGCAAAGATTGATCAGGTACGAGTCGTGAGAGACAACCGGCGAAATTCGGGCTACCGTGATTTTTTCTTTGTAAAGTGCAATGTCGCTCTCCGTAAACGGTTTCCCGCTCCATTGATTATTGTTCTTCGTGAAGACCTGCAGCGCCGTACATCCGATTGATGCCGCGCGATCGACAGCCGTATGAACGCCGCCGGAGATCGACATGTGCGCGCCCAGTAAGATTCCATGATTTGATGATTTGCTCATATGTTCTTTCCACCACCCCTGTCGAGATAGTTTAACTAACAGGCAATGAGTTCTTCCGCTCCTTCATGAGAAGGGGAATTAAAGGGGTGGTCTATCTATTGCATCATTCTCTCCGCCAGTTCATCTCCCAGCACGCTGCTCAATGCGATTCCCATTCCGTTGCAGCCGAGAGCAGCAAAAAGATTCGGATGGACTTCTTTGATAAATGGAATTTTTGTTTCCCCGAATCCCATAATTCCCTGCCACATCATATCGATCTCAAACGGTGTATTCGGAATAATTACTTCTGTCAATTTCTTGTTGAGGTCAGCGAGTATTTTTTCATTCGGCGCAAACTCGCTTGTGGCTTCCGCATCGAAATCTTGATTCCGTCCTCCTCCGAAAATAATACGATTGTTGAAATCCCGGAAGTAGTAGAAACCGTGATCGAAATGGAATGTACCGCGGAATTTCAGTCCATCGATCGGTTTTGTCACAATGATCTGACCGCGCCCGGGAGTTATCTTCAAGTCCGGAAGAAGTCCGGGAAGAAAAGCATTCGTGCAGAGGGCGGCGGTGCGGCATTTCATTTGTATTGTTTGTTCACCCGATGTAATGCCGACATCGACAGAATTGTTTTGCGGATAGACCGACGAAACGTTTGCACCGGTAACTATCATTACCCCAAGGAACTCCGCTTTCTGCATCAATGTGAGCATCATCTTCCCCGTGTCGATCTGTCCTTCAAGAGCGGTGAAGATCAACGATTGCACGGTGTCGGAAGCAAATCCGAATGTTTTTATTTTTCCGTCAACGACGGAAAAAATATTTTGATTGAAAATCGGAAAAAGCGCCGAGTTCATTCTATCGAGATGGTCGAGCGCAAACAGTTCTGATTTTGTCAGTAATTCATATCCGCCATGCTGTTGGAAATCAATCGCTCTGTCTCCGAGACGGGCGCGAAGTTTTTGCAGCCCTTTCCATCTTTTTTCAACCAGTGACATCATTTTCTCTTTTCCCAGTGTCCGTTCGTCGGCGAGGAGCTCCGTCAAACTTCCGAAACAGGCGAAGCCGGCATTTTTGGTGCTGGCACCTGTTGGAAGTATCCCCCGTTCAAGAACGGTGATATTCATCTTTGAATTGCGTTCTTTCATCGAACATGCCGCAGAAAGTCCTAAGATACCGCCGCCGACAATAATGATGTCCGTGCGAAGAAATGATTGTTGTTCCCAGAATGAAATCATGGGAAAAAGTAACCAGTATTCGTTGTCAAAGTCAAAATTATTCTGTCGAATTTTATCATTTAACTTTATACTTTGCAAGGCACATGGGAAAACTCGAACAACTCAAGCGAAAAAAGAAGAAACTCGTTGTCGGTCTTATGTCCGGTACGTCGGTCGATTCCATCGATGCGGTGCTTGTTGAGATAACAGGGGTCGGACTTAACACGAGGTTGCAACAGCGTGCGTTCATTTCATTTCCTTACCCAAAAGGATTTCGTGAATATGTACTGACCAATTCGCTGCCCGGAAACGGAACAGTAGATACTATTTCTCAATTGAATGTCCTCATCGCCCACTTCTTTGCTGATGCAGCAAAAGCAGTTACACGAAAAGCGCATATACCCCTTGATAGAATTGATCTCCTCGGTTCCCACGGTCAAACAGTCCATCATATCCCTGTCGGACGCAAACTTTTCGGTAAGCAAATACGTTCTACGTTGCAATTGGGTGATCCTTCCACCATCGCAGCGCTGACCGGCGTGCCGACGGTCGGAAATTTCCGCACGGCAGATATGGCACTCGGTGGACAAGGGGCGCCGCTGGTTCCGTATTTTGAGTATCTGATGTTCAGATCGACGAAGAAGAATCGGGCATTGCTCAATATCGGCGGCATTGCGAACATGACGCTGCTGAAAAAGAACTGCACGGTGAAGGATGTTGTTGCGTTTGATACCGGACCCGGAAACATGGTGATCGATGCATTGATGAAAAAATTCTACAGAGAAGAATTCGATCGGAACGGCGAGACGGCACGGCGAGGAAAGATTCTGCCGGCAATCTTGAAAAAATTAATGGAGCATAAATATTTTTCTCAACCTCTCCCAAAATCGACCGGAAGAGAATTGTTCGGAACAATTTTTGTGAACCGGGTACTGAGGCTTTGCCGCGGAAACCGAAAAGAAGATATCATTGCCACGGTAACGGAATTCACTGCACTCTCTATCTTTGAACAGTATTGCCGGTTTTTACAGCACCGTCTTGGGAAAAATCTTCTGGATGAACTAGTCGTCAGCGGCGGCGGAGCAATGAACGATGCGCTCATGGATTCGCTTCGACGATATTTTCACCCCGCAAAAATTCTGTTGAGCACCGATTTCGGCATCGACAGCGATGCAAAAGAGGCGCTCTGCTTTGCCGTGCTTGCAAACGAAACTATTCATGAAGTGCCTGCCAATGTTCCATCCGTCACGGGCGCGCAACGACAAACCATTTTAGGGGAGATTTGTCTATGAAACCTACACCGGCTGCAAAAATTGTTCTCTTGTTGTATGTTCTCTTCGTTGTTGCATTTATCGCCGTCATGTATGTTAACTACAACGGACAGCAGGAACAGATGCTGACGCACATTCAAACGTCGGCAACGGCGCAGACAACGACAATTAAAGAAGCGCTCGTGAATATGATGGTGACCAACGAACGTGTAGATGATGCGTACCTGAAAAAAATCAGCTCCTCCGGAGATATCCGCAACATCGGCATTCTCTTTCGTCTCGACAGTCTTCACCTCGCTGATGACTATCTTGAAGATTCTTCGCGCACACTGCGGCTTGCACAACGGGAAGTGAATGTATGGGACGCACACAAAACGTTTAACCTCCGGGTATTTGAAACCATAACGCCGGAATGGTACTTCATAGCAGCGGACAATAAATTGCAGGCACAAAAATTGGAACATCTTGCTACGGATAAACCTGCCTTCATTTCCAGCGGTGATGAATTGCAGGCGCTCATCCCCTTTGTTGCGGAAAAAAAATGTACACAATGTCATAATGTCCAAAAAGGACAGGTGCTGGGTGCTGCGGTTCTCACCATTCCGTTGGATGCTACTGCTACGATGCTCAAACGGAATGTATTGTATTCCATGTATATCTTACTCGGTACGATGGCGATTGGGGCGCTGCTCTACTACTTCATCCTGCGGAAAATGTGAGATGATCAAGAATCCGTTATCCACAGTAACGTGTGCACTGTCAACGATTGCGATATTGTTAGTCCACATATTCCACTATGTTTAAAAACACTTCGCTTCCGATCAAGGTCTTTCTCACATTCTTCCCGTTGTTCTTTACGACGGTCGCGATCATTTCATACATCAACTACTCCACAACGCAGGAAGAGATGATGTTCCAGGTTCAGAACGCGGCAACCGCACAGGCAAACACCATCCGCGAATCGATAGTGAACATGATGATCACCAACGAGCGGGTGGAAGATGCATTCCTTCGCAAGATCAGTTCGGCTGGTGACATCAAGGATATCAGCATTCTGTTCAAACTCGACAGTTTGCACCTCGATGAAGGATATCGCGACGATTCCTCACGTATCCGTCGGTTGTTGCATCGCGAATCGACGGTATGGACACTTCATAAAGATGTCGGAACCGATATTTTTTCGCTGCACCAACCGCGCTGGCAACTTATCTGCAACAAACATATCCATGATTCTCGCCAGATCACCGATCTTCCGCGCGACAAACCGGCATTCATTCAAACATGCGAAGAGATGCAGGCGCTGGTGCCGTTTGTTGCGGAAAAAAAATGCACCGAATGTCACGAGGTGCAGGAAGGAACTGTTCTCGGTGCGGCGGTGATGAATGTACCGCTCGATGCAACGGCTGCGCACCTTGAAGAAAACGCCAAACGGTCGCTTTATATTTTCTTCGGATTCATCGCGCTGTCGCTCGTCGTTAATGCATTTGTCTTCAGGAAGTTCATCAACACGCCGCTGAGACGATTGCTGCATGCCATCGATGAAATCGGCAAGGGGAAGACAAATGTCATCAAAGAAAAATTCGCAGGTGATGAATTCGGTGCGCTTGCTGTTGCATTTGAACAGATGGAAGAAAATCTGCTGCATCTGAAACAGGAGGCGATGAAGAACGAGCGCCTCTCCGCGCTTGGGCAAATGGCAAGTTCCATCGTGCATGATTTCCGCAACCCGATGACCAATCTAACACTGGCGATCGAACAGCTGCAGCATGCCGATGAAAGCAAACCGGAACGCAAGGAACGGATGTTCAACATTCTGTATGACAGCGTGAAACGGATTGACGGCATGATGCAGGAACTGCTCGATTATTCGAGCGGCGCATCGGTTCTTCAATACAACGAGCACGATCTCGATGGAATCGCTCTTGCGCTAAGCAATGAGTACGGACTTCTCTTCAACAATTCGTCAATCTCGTTCAGAGTGGAGAACAGATGTAAAGGAACAATCACGGCGGATAAAGAGCGACTGCTGCGTGCGATAGGAAACCTTGTTAACAATGCTGCCGATGCACTTCTCGACGGCGGAAAAATTTCGGTGACGATGTACGAACAAGATTCTGCGGTCGTTTTCTCGGTATCCGATAACGGTAAAGGGATCCCGAAAGAAATTCATGACACGCTGTTCGAACCGTTCGTTACCTACGGCAAGAAAAAGGGGACAGGTTTGGGATTGGCATCGGTCAAACGACTTGTTGAGCTCCATGCAGGAAGCATCACGTTTACGTCGGAACCGGGTGCCGGCACCGAATTTATTGTCTCCATTCCCCGCTTCCGCACTTTTTGAAGTCCCCTCTTTCTTTCGTACATTTTCTTCGGTATGAAAAAATTTGTATTACTATTCTTCGTATGCATATCGTTAACGTCATCGCAAGAATCTGCCGAACAAGATTCGATGTTCTTGTTTGTACCAAGAAAAGATTTTGCAACATATACAACTGTTGCATGGTCTGTCGGCGCTGTCGTTATGGAATTCCAGTGGTGGTGGCGTGATGATTTTATGTACAAACAGCATGAATTCCGCCTTGCGAATGACGGCTACTTTTACAACTACAGCTACGGTGTCGATAAACTTGGACATTTATTTACTTCGTATCTTTTTTTTCACACCACTTACGACTTCTTAAAATGGGCGCATTATGATGACAATACGGCGCTGTTAAGCGCCATTGCCGTACCGGCAGCCCATGCAGTGGCAATCGAATTTGCAGACGGGTATTCAAAGTACGCTTTCAATCCATCCGACCTGTTGTTTAATTCAATCGGTATTGTCTATGGCGCTGTGCAAACGCACTCTCCATTCTTGAGAAATTTCAACCTCAAATGGAGTTACATTCCCACGGCGAACGGCGGCTCGAACGATCCTGATTGGGGACCGGCAAGCGATTACAGCGGGCATATATACTGGATTGCAGCCGATGTTCACAATCTGCTTCCTGAGCCGGCAAGAAAATATTGGCCTAAGTTTTTAAACATCGCCGTCGGCATGGGAGCAAAGAATGTTTCGTACGGTGACACGGGGATAAAAAAACACAAGTTTGCGGTCAGTCTTGACTGGAAGATGACTGAACTGCCGCTTGCCGGCGACACGTGGGGTGTGATAAAAAATCTTATTGATAAAATTCACTTCCCGGCTCCGGGATTTAAAATATATACCGGAGAAAAGCCGCAGGGAAAAGTACTGCTGTTGAATTAACATGAACAAACGAATTCCGATCCTGCTGTTCGTCTGTATCTCCTTTCTCGCGGCGGGAGATTCTCCGTCGCTGATAACGTTGCTTCCCGAAAAGAAAATTGTTCTCCCTTTCGCCGCATCGGGAACGGAACACCGGATTTCGTACAACAAACAGATGACGCGCGGATCGTTCATCGGAAGCATGGGAGGCGTTTTTCCCGTTGCCGATGTCCGATACAACGATCTTCTGTGCCAGGTAAGCGCTGCAAGTTCCCTTTATACGACACTTCAAAATGCCGGAATAAAATTTAAGGTTACCGACGTGAACTTTTACGTCGATATTTTTTTCGACATACCGGTCACTTCCGAAATCATTCTCCGCACCGGCTGGGGGCATACCAGTCATCATCTTGCAGACGATGCAATGTTTCCGGGGGTCACTGCCGTAAACTATGCCCGTGACTATTATCAATTGTTTGCACTTCACAGAATCGCGGCGATGAGCGGATTTGTGTACGGCGGATTGCAGTGGACCTATTCATTCTTAATCAATAGAAATGTCGGCAGAAAAATTCTCCCGGAATTCGGCGGAGAAGGTACAATTGCAAGACTGTTTGGTACCGTCGTGATGTATGGAGCGGTGGATCTCAAATTTCGCGGTGAGCTGGCATACGGATCCACACAAAGTTATCAACTGGGATTGAAATCGCAAAACGAGAACTTACGCTCCGTACGATTGGCGTACACATACCGCACCGGGTTGGAAGAACGCGGACAATTTTACAATCAACGAAATGTATTCCATACCGTCGGCATCATGTTTGATTTTTAATTTTCTATGACAACAATACGTACAGCACAACGTACGGACGCTGAGATAATTGCAAGATTCAATGTAGCGCTCGCAAAAGAGACCGAACATTTTGATCTCGATTTCGAACGGACGCTGCGCGGCGTCAATGCCATGTTCGATGATACTGCGAGAGGATTTTATCTGCTCGCAGAGGCTAACGGCGAGATTGCCGGACAATTGATGATCACATACGAATGGAGTGACTGGCGCAACGGTGTCTTCTGGTGGATACAGAGCGTGTACATCAAAGAAGCGTTTCGCGCGCAGAAAATATTCAAATCACTGTATGAACATACCGTATCCCTTGCAAAAAAAGAAGGAAATGTCTGTGGGCTGCGATTGTACGTTGAGAAGCAAAACGAACAAGCCCGCGCCGTGTACAAAAAATTAGGCATGAAGGTTACGGAGTACGATATGCTTGAGGTGGATTTTGTGCTGAAGAGATAGTTTTACGTTGTCGTGCAAGAGTTGAATTCTCGCACAGAAACCTCGGCGGCTGTTTAACCATCGCCGAACGAAGTATGTTTCTATACTTTAAACAAGAAGAAGTATTGTCCGTCCGGCGACTCTGCGATTGCGTGACCTTCCATTCCAATTTCTTTTTCATCCTGCACAAATGTTATACCTCTCTTTTGCAATTCTGTAATTCTCAATTGCATGTCGGGTTCAAAGTAAGTCAATGATGGATTTTTGAATTTGTGGTAACACGTTCCCCGTTTGTACAATCCGATTCTGATCTTTCCGTCATCAAGTGTGCACCATGTTTCTTTTCGTGTTGTCACCTTGAATCCGACATTGTGCCACCATGTGATTGATCTTTCAACGTCGTCCGTTTCCAGGCTTACCTCGTACAGGGCGCCGCACAAAGAGATTGGCTTGGGGGCAAATTCTTTAAGCGAAACCACTGTCGAATCGACAATGAGAATGTTCAATCCATTTGGTTCGAGGATGATTGCATGGTGCTCCGATTGTTCAACAATTCTCAGTTCCAGGTTAACTGCCATTTCGATCCTGTTTGCAATATCAGAGGAAATGTATGACAGTACCGTCGCAGATCGATCCGATGATCGAATGTCAAAGTACATAGCACCGTCCGTCAAAAGCGAAGTCTGATTCTCCGTTGAGATGGTTTTAAACCCAAGATTATTGAAGAAGGCTTTTGCCGAATCAATGTTTTGGGTATAAAAGGTAAGAAATGCCAATGAGCCAAGTTTCATAGATTTTTGATTGGTATTGAAAATATAGATATCGGTAAAGTACACAATTCTTTTCGATATGCGAATATCGTTGTTCTGCTCGAAAGTTGTTCAACGGCACCATAATGGAGGATTACTGGTAGATTCTCGCGGGAATGACTATGCTCCACAAACAGCTAAGAATTTAACTTCAAGAGATTTAAAAAAATCTATGGTTTTGCTACGTTTTCGATCCTTTTAAAATAAACTCCTATTTTCCGCTCTGTTTTTTTAATTTTTCGTGTACAAGTATATAAAGGAAGCAACATTTGAAACATCCGATCTAATTTAAATCGGACTATTATATCTTGAATCATTGCAGGTTTTATAGATTTGAATAAATTACAGATGTAACACAATGCCGCCTGAGATAGATTTCTTATATGGTTTATGTCTCTGAATTGGAGTGTTATGAAACTTAATCTTCACAGCAAAACTAACCCGCCGATGATAGTACGATACGGAAGTGCAGTTGCAGCGGTTATGGCGACACTTATAGTCTCCTTTTTTATGAATGAGACACAGCATGTCTCTGTTTATTACATACTGTTTCTCTGCGCAGTATTTTTCGCCTCTTGGTTTGGAGGACTCGGTCCCGGTGTAGTCGCCACGCTGCTTTCCGTACTCGCGATCGATTATTATTTCCTCTCGCAGGCGTATTCATCGGATGATAAGCAAGGGCGGATTTTCCATCTGATTCTCTTTTCACTGGCTGCCCTATTTATGTCTGTAGTGAATGGCGCACCAAGTAGATCGTCGAAATCCTTCCACCGTACACTTCATGATGAGGAAGAAAGTTTTCGGGCGTTTGTTGAAAATGCATCAGACCAGATCATACGATACGACCGTGCATTTCGCCGGACGTATGTTAATCCCGCCGTCGCAAAAGCCTACGGTGTACCGAGAGAATCATTTATTGGAACCGTCGTCGGCTCTGTTGCAAAAAAAATCGGAATGGAGCAGTTCGAAGAAAAAGTACAGATCGTCAAGAAATACATCCAATCCGTTTTCGATACCGGGCAAACGGCGGAATTTGAAATTGCATGGCCCGTGCGTGACGAAACGAGAATTTTCAGTTCACACTTGTACCCCGAATTTGATAAGAATAGAAAAGTCAAATATGTTCTCGGCATTGCACGGGATATCACCGAAAACAAACGGGCGGATGAAGCGTTGCGGCAGAGTGAAGCGGACCTTGCAGAAGCACAGCGGATTGCGCGGATGGGAAGTTGGAGTTTCGACGTTTCCAAATCTACCCTCCGGTGGTCAAAAGAACTCTACCGCATATTCGATATTGAAAGAACATCATCAGATATAGCCTATGAAACATTCATATCCAGAATTCATCCGGACGACAGAGTCAGGGCGATGCAGGTGAATGCCACAAGCAGAGTAACAGGAGAGCCGTTCGAACTCGAATATCGCATCATTACTCGCAACGGACAGCAGAAAGTAATTCGCGAAACGGGATACGCAACAAAGAACGATACCGGCATTGTCTCACGGTTGTTTGGAACAGCTCAGGATATAACGGAACGCAAGCGCGCTGCGGAGGCATTGCTCGAAAGCGAAAAACGATTCCGATCTCTTATTGAAAACACAAGCGACGGCTTAGAATTGCTCGACGCAACAGGAAAGATTATCTATGCCACACCCGCAACAGCACGGATGCTTGGTTACTCTGCCGATGAGTATTTTGGAAAGAATATTTTTGATCTTGTCCATGATGATGACCGTGAATTTATGTTGAATAAATTGGTGCGATTGCTGGAGTCACCGGGAAAAAACGATACAGCAGAAACACGTATCCGACACAAAAACGGCAATTGGCTGTGGGTTGAAGGAATAGGAACCAACTTGCTTCACGAGCCAAGCGTACGGGCGATCGTCGTTAATTACAGAGACATTACAGAACGGAAACGTGCGGAAGAAACGATTCGTCTTCAAGCCGACCGAACGCAATTGCTTGCAGATATCTCACAAACCCTTTCACATCGTTTGTTAGAAGTGCAGGAAAATGAACGCCGCACGATAGCCCGTGAACTGCACGATGAGATAGGCCAGATCTTGACCGCAATCAAGATCGATCTTCAGGTGATTGGACAAAGCGGCTTACCCGAAAACCTTCACTCGCGAATCGAAGAGAACATCGCCACCCTGGACAGATGTCTTCAACAGGTCCGAAATCTTTCCCTGGACCTACGCCCCTCCGTGCTCGACGATCTCGGCCTTGTTGCCGCTCTGCATTGGCAATTGCAGCGTCAAGCAGAACGCGCCGGATTCAAAACGCAGATCATCGCAGATGACCTTCCCGAAAGATTCCACACCGATCTTGAAACGACCTGTTTCCGAATAGCACAGGAATCGTTGACAAATATTTCCAGACACGCGCATGCTCAAAATGTTGAGATTACATTTACCGTAGTCGATGGGCAGATTCACATGACCATTCGGGACGATGGAGAAGGATTTGATGTCACCGCGGCAATGGAAGAGGCATCACGAGGAACAACGGTCGGAATTCTCAGCATGCGCGAACGTGTGAATCTTACTGGAGGAAACTTAGAGATCACATCGGTAAAAGGAAAAGGTACGGTCGTACAGGTATCTCTTCCGGTCGGTATGCCAAAAAAGACAGAACAAATAGTATAAGAAGGAACTGGCGATGACTTCCATGCATGTCCTCCTTGCAGACGACCATGCCCTTGTGCGCGCAGGATTACGTTCGCTATTAGAGAACATTCCCGGCGTTGCAGTCGTCGGTGAGGCAAACGACGGAAGGATGGCTGTGAAGATGACCGAACAACTGGAGCCGGATATCGTTCTTATGGATATTGCCATGAGCAACCTCAACGGTCTTGAAGCAGCCGAACAGATCAACAGGTCGGGTAATAGAACCAAAGTAATTATTCTAAGCATGCACACAACGGTGGAATATGTAACGAAAGCATTACACATCGGTGTTTCAGGATATCTTATCAAAGATGCTGCCGCCGTCGAACTTGAACTTGCGTTGCTCGCAATCTCCCGCGGTGAAAAATATATTTCCCCTGCGATCTCATCCTGTCTGCAGAATGAACTCAAGAAGCCGGATACCCTTCCAATCGGCGGACCGGATTCATTAACGCCCCGGCAGAGAGAAGTCCTTCAACTGATCGCCGAGGGACACACCACAAAAGAGATAGCCTCAATTCTTGGGATGAGCCTTAAAACTGCCGACTCACACCGGACAAATTTGATGGATCGTTTGAATATTCATGATATTGCCGGACTAGTACGGTTTGCTATCCGAAGCGGGCTGATTTCGCCATTCAAATAATTTACTCCGCCGATGTATCACATGTAGCCATATATTCTCACTGTCTGGCCGTTTCAATAACTCGAATTGTTGACGTTGTACAATACTCCTTACTTATTATTACTGATCCACAGTCTCAGGTGTTTTCCCGATTGACGGCAATCTCTTTTTCGGATAGATTGGTCTTGAATTCATAATTACTCAATCTATCGGCGGGAATAACAAATGCAGGGTGTGAAAATTTTACTCGTGGACGATAACCGGTACTTTCTTGAATCGATTGAAAAATTCTTGATGTCAACCGGCACCGGAATCATCATCGTCGGCAAAGCTTTTTCCGGCAGAGAGGCAATCCGAGTATCATTGGAATTGAAGCCGGATCTCATTCTGATGGATTTGACGATGCCTGAAATGGGAGGACTTGAGGCGACGCATGTAATCAAAACAGCACATAATCCCCCTCGCATCATAATTCTTACCATGTATGAGAGCGAAGAATATCAAAAAGCCGCTCGAGAAGCGGGTGCAGACGGATACGTATCAAAATCGGATCTCTACCAAATGTTAATGCCGTGTATGAATAATTTTTTTCCCGACGTTTCAATGAACCATTCAACGGACCCGATAAAGAGCGCAATCAACACACATCTGCGCTCGGATGATCTGTTCAATAAAATTCTAAAGGAATGAAGCATATGAGAAATCCGACGACTATGCTACGATTGTTTATCTCCTGCATCATCGGATGTCAATTTCCGCTCACTGCGCAATTGCTTCCCGATTCGCTTTCAACATCATCACTCAAACTTCGTGCTCTGGAAGATCTGATGGATATGGACATCACCATCGTTTCAAAACGGAGCGAACGATGGTTTGAAGCCCCTGCCGCCGTTTTTGTCATTTCGCAGGATGATATTCGAAGGTCCGGCGCGCGAAGCATCCCTGAAGCGCTGCGGCTTGCCCCAAGTTTGAATATCGCCCAGGTGAATTCAAATCAATGGGCGATCAGTACGCGTGGTTTCACCAGCACCACGGCAAATAAACTTCTTGTGCTCATCGATGGACGAAGCGTTTACACACAATTATATTCAGGCGTCTTTTGGGATGTGCAGGATGTCGTTCTGCACGATGTTGACAGGATAGAAGTGATCAGCGGTCCCGGGGGGACGTTGTGGGGAACAAACGCTGTGAACGGTATCATCAATATTATTACGAAGAGCTCCCGCGAAACAGCCGGCTCTCCCTTGCTAATTGAAGCAGGAGCGGGAATACGTGAAAACTTTTCATTCACTGCCCGCTCCGGCGGAACATTCGGCGGCTCCGGTTCCCACCGAACGTATCTGAAGTATTTTGAGCGGGACGAGACGAAACTGGAAAGGGGTGGAGATCCAAACGATGGATGGTCCGGATTGCAGGGTGGTTTCCGCATTGATCATGATCTTTCTCCCGCTGATGCACTTACCATTCAGGGTGACGCGTACCGGCTGAAGGAAAACCAACGGACGAATATAACGGCGCGAATGGAGGGGGGGAATATTCTTGCATCATGGCATCATACGGTTTCGGATGTCTCTTCACTATCACTTCGATCCTTTTTTGATTACTCCCACAGACGGATTCCTAATACTTTCAGTGAAGACCTCGGAACGTTCGACATTGAATTCGAGCACCAGATGAACATCGCGCAGGTGCATGAGTTAAACTGGGGACTTGGTTTCAGAAATTCAAATGACCGGGTGGGTAATTCAGCCGCATTGGCATTTTTGCCGCCGAATCTTCGAACGCAGGAGTACAATGCTTTCATTCAGGATGCCGTTTCACTCGGCGGCGGAATGAAAGTAACAGTTGGAAGCAAATTCAGCGACAATGATTTCTCCGGTTTTGAGTACCAACCCAGAATTTCGTTCGGGTGGAGTTTAAACAAAGAACAATTTCTCTGGGCTTCAGTCACACGGGCAGTTCGCACTCCATCGCGCATTGATCGGGATTTTTACGTTCCGGGCACCCCCCCTATCGGCTTGCGGGCGGTTCGGGATTTGTGTCGGAGAAGGTTCTTGCTTACGAGGCGGGATATCGCACCTATCTGTTCAAACATATTCTTGTCGATGCGGCGTTGTATTACAATACATATGATGACATTCGCAGCGTGGAAGTTCAGCAGGATTCAACGCTCATGTTGAAGAATGGATTGGAAGCGACAACGTATGGCTCGAGAGCAGCGGTAACTGTTCATCTTGCGCCGTGGTGGAAGATGAAAACATCGCATATGTATTTCCGGAAAACAATTACGGCAAAATCATGGAGTAACGATGCCAATAAAGGATTAGGGGAAGGGAACGATCCGAAGCATCGCATCTTCGTGCAATCAATAATGGATATTGGAGAAGATTGGGAAATTGATCTTTGGGCGCGATATATCGATGCGCTGCCCAATGCTAATGCCCCGGTCCCGGCATACACAGCGGTAGATGCCCGCATCGAAAAAAAAATAACGGATAATATCACGGTAGCGCTGCTGCTTCTGAATATTACAGAACCGTGGCATCCTGAATTCGGATCTCCTTTAACGCGCTACCAAATCGGCCGCGAAGTATTCGGAAAGTTAACGGTGTCATTATGAGTACGATCAACAGACAGAACATCAAAAATTACAAGCGCGGTACGGGGCTCAATATCGCCGTTCTGATAGCCGTGAATATTCTTTTTGTTTCAATGATATCATATTCTCAAAATCAAAAAGAGATCGAATACCGATTCAAAGCGGTCTATCTTCTGAACTTTCTTCAGTTTGTCGAATGGCCGGATTCCGTCATAGAAAAAGATCAATCCCCGATCATTCTCTCTATTGTCGGTGACGATCCATTTGGAGACATCATTGATGAGACGTTCCGCAATGAAAAGATCGGTACTCATCCTGTTCTCATCACGCGGTTCCGCTCTATCAATGAGATCGGCAAATGTCATGCGGTCTTCATCAGCGCCTCGGAAAAGCATGCATTGCACGAACGGCTGCAACGCCTCAACGAATCATCGATTCTTACCGTAAGCGATATTGACAATTTCGGAGAACGGGGAGGCGGTATCGGATTTTATTTGGAAAAGAATAAAGTGCGGTTCAAAATAAATTTAATGGCGTTGAAACAAGGCGATTTGAAGGCAAGTTCAAAACTGCTTCGCCTGGCAAAGATCATCAATCCGTTGTGAGGAATGCATGAGATTGTTCGATGCAAAAACAATCAGTACAAAACTCAAGATGGTCATATTATCGACCACACTGTTCGCTGTCGTTCTCGTTTTTATTGGTTTTTTCATTTATGAACGCGTGACATTCAGAAAAATTACCCTGAACGATATTGAAACAAAAGCCGATATCATCGCCGAGAATATTAACGCCGCACTTGCCTTCCGCGATTCTACCGATGCAGCGCGGGTGCTAAGCTCAATGAAGTCACAACGGCGCATTATGTCTGCGGCGATTTACGATCAAGAGGGAAAATTATTTGCCGTGTATTCACGCGATGGGCAGCAAGCACGATTTTCAGAACGCCCCGGACCCGATGAAGTTCGTTATGAAAACGATGCAATTGTTTTGTTCAAACCTGTCTCTGTTAACGGAGAACGTATCGGTACAATACACATGAGAATGGATTTACTCAGAGAAAAAGAACGGTTCTGGTCGTACATCCAAATAGCGTGTATTGTTCTCTTGGGAGCACTCGGTGTAGCATACTTTGTAGCTACCGTACTGGAACGGAATATCTCTCTGCCGATTCTCAATCTGGTTGCCGTCGCTCAAAAAGTTTCTCAACAACAGGATTATTCCCTTCGGGCGGTGAAAACAACAAACGATGAAACGGGCATTCTATCAGATGCTTTTAATGATATGCTTATACAGATTCAACAAAGAGATGCTACGCTTCAGGAGAGTGAGGAACGCTACCGTTACTTATTTAAGAATAATCCCCTTCCCATGTGGGTCTTCGATTCCGAAACGCTTGCTTTCCTTGAGGTGAACGACGCGGCGATAAACCATTATGGATACAGCCGTGAAGAATTCCTGCACATGACCATCAAAGAGATCCGGCCACCGGAAGAAGTACCGCGGCTTCTGGACGATGTTCGACAGCATCACCGGGGACACGATGCCGGCAGTATTTGGAAGCACAGAAAAAAAGACGGCACCATCATCGACGTTGAAATAACATCGCACGAATTGTTGTTTGGCGGAAGAGAGGGAAAACTTGTTCTCGCCAATGATATCACCGAAAAACATCGTGCAATCGAGGCGCTTCAACGATCTGAAGAGCGATACAGAACAACGCTCGACAGTCTGCAGGAGGGATGCCAGATTATCGGCTTCGATTACCGCTACATCTACCTGAATGATGTCGCCGCAAAACAAGGGCGCATGCCGAAAGAAAAACTGCTCGGCAAAACGATGATGGAAGTGTACCCTGGTATTGAACATTCTCCGTTCTTCAAAGATTTGCAGCAATGCCTGGATCAGCGGACTCCCCATCATCTGGAGAATGAGTTTGTATATCCCGATGGATCTGTAGGATGGTTCGATCTGAGCATCGAACCCGTACCGGAGGGTGTTTTCATTCTTTCCATTGATATAACGAAAGAAAAACTCCAGGAGAAAGAATTAAAATCGTACCGCGAACATTTGGAAGAACTTGTAGCGGAACGTACAAAACAATTGGAAGCGTCCAACAAAGAGCTTGAATCATTCAGCTATTCCGTCTCTCACGATCTGCGAGCGCCGCTGCGGCACGTAAACGGTTTTGTCGATCTTCTGTTAAAGCATGCCGCTGACCGGCTGGATGAGAAAAGCCGCCGGTACCTGAACACGGTTGCCTCATCCGCAAAAGAGATGGGAACGTTGATTGATGAACTGCTTGTCTTTTCACGCATGGCAAGGGTTGAAATGCACGCCACGGAAGTAGATATGGGACAGATTGTTAATGAACTTCTCCGACGGATGGAAAAAGATATAGAACAGCGTAGTATCAAATGGAATATTGGTTTGCTCCCGGTGGTTGAAGGAGATCTTTCTCTGCTTCGTCTTGTATTCCAAAATCTGATTGAAAATGCCGTTAAATATACTCGGACTCGTCAACAAGCACATATCGAGATAGGTTCGTCACCGCGTGACAATGAAGTTGTTGTGTTCGTTCGCGACAACGGTGTCGGTTTCAATATGGAATACAAAGACAAATTATTCGGCGTCTTTCAGCGGCTGCACAGTGCTGTGGAATTCGAAGGAACCGGCATCGGACTTGCCAATGTTCGCCGCATAATTCAACGGCATGGCGGCACCGTGTGGGCTGAAAGCGAGATTGACAAAGGCGCAACATTCTATTTTTCGATTCCAAAAAAGAAAGGGTAACCTATGAACTCACTAAAAAGTATTCTGCTCGCGGAAGATAACCCCAAAGATGTGGAATTGACACTGGAGGCGCTCGGCGAGCATAACCTGGCAAACGACGTTGTTGTTGTAAATGACGGTGCCGAGGCATTGGACTATTTGTATTGCCGTGGAAAGTACGAAACCCGCACGCCCGGTAATCCCGCTGTCGTACTGCTTGATTTGAAAATGCCGAAGGTGGACGGCATCCAGGTTTTGAAAACAATCAAGAATGACGAATCGTTGAAAACTGTTCCGGTTGTCGTACTGACTTCGTCACGAGAAGAGCGTGACCTTGTTGAAACATACCGTTTAGGTGTTAACGCCTATGTGGTAAAGCCGGTAGAGTTTCAGGAATTTGTGGGGGCAGTTTCGCAGCTCGGCATCTTTTGGGCGATCGTCAATGAACCGCCACCCGGTACAGGACGAAAGCCGCAGTAGAGTTTCAGATTGAATACTTCACAGGAGTTTTGTTATGAAAAAACAATTACGCATCCTGCACGTTGAAGACAACACGAAAGATGCAGATCTCATTCAATTGATGCTGGCAGACGAAGGTTTTGAACCGGACATTGTACGGGTCGATACACGGAATGATTTTATTAACGCTCTCACGCAAAACAAATTCGATCTTGTGCTGAGCGACTACAACCTCCCTTCGTTCGACGGAAAAAGCGCTTTGCAATTGGCACTGGAACATCGTCCGGAAACTCCGTTCATTTTCGTCTCGGGTACCATCGGCGAAGAACGCGCCATCGACGCATTAAAACGCGGGGCAACCGACTATGTGATTAAAGATCGTTTAGAGCGATTAATTCCGGCGGTACAGCGTGCAGTACGTGAAGCGGAGGAAAGAGCGGTGCGGAAAAACCTCGAAGAACAACTCTTCCATGCACAACGGATGGAAAGTATCGGCACGCTCGCGGGAGGGATTGCACACGATTTCAACAATATCCTCGGCATTATCATGGGGCATGCGACGCTGCTCGAGCGAATTCGCACCGATCCAAAAAAATTCTCGGACAGTACGCAGGTGATCCTTCAGGCGACTCGACGCGGTGCGATGCTTGTACGACAGCTGCTGACATTTGCACGAAAGAATGAGGTCGTCGTCGAAACCGTTCACATCGAAGATATTGTGATTGAAGTGACAAAATTATTGAAAGAGACGATTGCCAAAACAATAACGATAAAGGTCCACCAGGAAAGACAATATCCTCCTATCGCCGGTGACTCCACTCAGATCCAGCAGATACTATTGAATCTTTGCGTCAACGCACGCGACGCTATGCCGAATGGAGGAACACTGACGATTACAACGGAAAAAATCCATGGAAGCATATTGCGCAATACATTTTTGAAAGCGATGGAGACGGACTACATCGTTGTAAAGGTCACCGACACGGGCACCGGCATGAGCGAGGAAACTCGTAAACGAATCTTCGAACCATTCTATACTACAAAGGAACCCGGAAAAGGAACAGGTCTCGGTCTTGCGGTCGCATTCGGCATCGTCGAACTTCACAACGGATTTATCAATGTCGAAAGTGAGCTGGGGAAAGGAACAACATTCTCGGTCTATTTTCCCGCAAGCGGAGCATCGGCAACTTCTGCCTCACCTGAGAACAGCACTTCGGACGACCTGTTGAAAGGGAGCGAAACGATTCTCGTCATCGAAGATGAGGAAATTTTGAGAGAGCTGTTAACGCTGGCTCTTTCGGCAAAAGGGTACAAAATTCTTTCCGCGGCTGACGCCGAGGAAGGCGTGATGATGTATAAACAGCATGCGGAGAAGATCGATCTTGTCATCAGCGATTACGGGCTTCCGAAGTTCGACGGGTTCGAGGTCCTCAAGCGGCTCAAAGCGATCAATCTCGATATCAGGTTCATCCTTGCATCGGGATACATAGAGCCCGAGCAGCGTTCGAAGTTCATGGATGAAGGGGCGCGAGAGATCGTTCAAAAACCATACGATCCCCAAAAGATTCTGGCGGTTGTCCGCAAGGCACTCGACGATAAGAACAATCAAAACTAATCGCTTCTAAAAAAAGGATTATCACGCAAGGTTCCTGTTCACGTATGCCGAATAATCTTTCACTGTCGGAATGTACTCCGCAGTGAACAGCGGCGACGAGATCAAAAAGTCTGCTGTTGAACGATTGCACGCTGTAGGAACATTGTAGAGAACGGAAATCCTCAGCAACGCTTTCACATCCACATCGTGGGGCTGCGGTTCCATCGGGTCCCAGAAGAAGATCACCACATCTACTTTCCTCTCTGCAATCAATGCACCGAGCTGTTGATCCCCGCCCAGTGGTCCCGAAAAGAGTTTCGTGATTGAAATTTTTCTGCCGCTGTTCTTCCCCGCTTTTGCTTTTAAGGTTTGCTCCACCAGTTTACCGGTCGTTCCGGTACAGATCAGCGAATGGTCGAGCAGTGCATTCCAATTCCATTCCACCCATTCAACCATGTCCATTTTTCTGTTGTCGTGCGCTACAAGTGCTATTTGTTTTTTGCTTTTCATTTCTCTCCTTTTCACGAAAGTCCTTTATAGAATATAACAACTTGCAGATGAGTTACAATTGGCATACCGTAAATTTACGGTTACCTTTTTCCCTCATCTTGCGTATCTTCTTTTCATGGTTACGATCATAGAATTTTCTGAACGGCAGAAAGATGCTTTTAAGACTCTCAATGAAGAGTGGCTGAAGAAGTATTTCACCGTTGAACCGATTGACGCCGCCCTTCTTTCTGAGCCGAAGAAAGAAATTCTCGACAAGGGTGGAAAAATATTTTATGCGGTGCTCGACGGCACTATTGTCGGCACCGTTGCACTGTTGAACGAAGGAGATGTAGTTTATGAACTCGGCAAAATGGCGGTGACGGAAAAGCACCAAGGGGCGGGCATAGGAAAGAAATTGCTGGAACATGCCCTCCGCGTTGCAAAAGAAAGCGGAATGAAGAAAGTGATTCTCTACTCCCACACATCGTTGAAGTCCGCAATTCATCTCTATAAAAAGTTCGGGTTTGTCGAGGTGCCGTTGGATACAGGACACTATCAGCGGTCTGACATCAAAATGGAAAGGATTGTCTGATCGCGTGACAATTCCTTGTCTTGCCTTTCGTACGATAACAGGATATATTTGCCCTGAAGCAACATCAATCAGCACCCCGCCGAACATTATCTTTCCAATTACGGAGACGCAACAAATTGACAACCATGAAAGCAATTATATGTCCCAAATACGGACCACCCGAAGTTCTTCATCTTGCTGAAACAGCAAAACCGGTTCCAAAGGCGAATGAGGTACTCATAAAGATCTATGCAACCACGGTAACTGTTGCGGATTATCGAATACGAAGTTTCACCGTTCCTCTTTCGTACTGGCTCCCTGCCCGATTGGCTTTAGGCGTCACCAAACCCAAAAATCCGATTCTTGGAGTAGAACTGGCGGGAGAAGTTGAATCGGTTGGAAGCGGTGTGCGACGTTTCAAAAAAGGTGACCGTGTGTTTGCGGCAACTCTTTCAGGAGGGGGCGCATACGCCGAGTATATTTGCCTGCCTGAACATGGACCGATTGCCGTAAAACCTGAAAATATTTCATTTGAAGAAGCCGCCGCTATTCCAATCGGAGCGCAAACCGCTCTGCACTATCTCCGAAAAGCAAATATTCAGAATGGGCAAACGATACTTATCTATGGAGCCTCGGGAAGCGTTGGCACATACGCAGTGCAACTCGCCAAATATTTCGGAGCCGTTGTCACGGGTGTATGCAGTGCTGCAAACATTGATCTTGTGAAATCGCTCGGTGCCGACAAGGTGATCGATTACACGAAAGAAAATTTCGCCGACACCGGCGAAATGTTTGATATTGTATTTGAGGCGGTGAACAAAAGTTCGTTTAAAGATTGTATCAAAGTGGTCAAACGGAGCGGAATTTACATTAACATCACCCAGCCGATACCGACTTTTCGGATGCTCTGGAGCAAATTAACAACTGAAAAGAGATTGATGCTCGGGGAGAATGCGCCCGATACTGCAGAACTGCTGAACATCCTCAAGGAGCTCATTGCCGCGGGAAAAATTAAATCGGTAATTGACAGATGCTACACGATGGAACAGATCGTCGAAGCACATCGGTATGTGGAGCAAGGACACAAAAAAGGAAACGTTGTCGTTAGTATCGCATAGGATAACTCTTGAAAGCAATTGTCTATACCGAATACGGTCTGCCGGAAGTTCTTCAACTTAAGGAAATTGAAAAACCCGTTCCCAAACCGAATGAAGTGTTGGTGAAAGTGTTTGCTGCATCGCTCAACGATTGGGACTGGGGACTTCTACGGGGAGATTCGCTCGTCATACGGCTGATGAACGGCATTGGAAAACCGAAAAAAACAATTCTCGGCTCTGATATTGCCGGACGCATTGAAGCAGTCGGCACCAATGTCACCCGATTCAAAATCGGAGACGAAGTGTACGGCGATCTCAGCGGCGATTGGGGCGGCTTTGCCGAGTATGTCTGCGCCCGCGAAAATTTTTTGGAGAAAAAACCTCGCGACATGTCGTTTGAACAAGCAGCGGCAATACCGCAGGCGGCAATGTTGGCGGTGCAGGGATTGATTGATGTTGGGGAAATTAAAAATGGTCAAAGGGTTTTGATCAACGGCGCAGGCGGCGGCGTAGGAACATTCGGCGTGCAAATAGCAAAATTATACGGCGCCGAAGTAACCGGCGTGGACAGATCGCAAAAATTGGATATGATGCGCTCAATTGGTTTCGACCACGTGATTGATTACACGAAAGAAGATTTTACCCGAAACGAAAAGCAGTACGACCTGATTCTCGATACCAAAACAAACCGCTCGGTGTTCGCTTATCCCCGTTCGTTATCTCCCTGCGGCACGTATGTTACCGTCGGCGGTTCAATACCTCGTCTTCTTCAATGTTTCATTTTTGGCTGGCTGGTTTCACTGATCTATAAAAAGAATATCCGCATTGTCGCTCTGAAGCAGAACAAGGATTTGTTGTATATGAACGATCTGTTCGAGAAAGGCAAATTGAAATTTGTTATCAATGGTCCGTTCTCACTGGAAGAAGTTCCGAATGCATTCAGACTTTTTGGTGAAGGGATGCATAAGGGAAAAGTAGTAATAAGGATTGTTAACAACGAGAAGAAGAATCCATGAACCAAATCGGAAAAACACCTTTACTAAAATTGGAACGGCTCACCGAATCCGGCTGCGCCGATATTTACGTGAAGTATGAAGGGGCAAACCCGACCGGCAGTATGAAAGACCGCATGGCGCTTTCAATGATCGAAGGAGCCGAACGGCGCGGTCAACTTAAACCGGGCGGTACGGTGGTGGAATACACCGGCGGCAGCACCGGCAGTTCGCTCGCAATGGTTTGTGCAATGAAAGGATACCGAGCGCACTTCGTTTCTTCCGACGCATTCGCGCAGGAGAAATTGCTGACGATGCGTGCGTTCGGCGCGCAACTGGATATCATCCCGAGCGGGGATGGACGCATCACCGCAAAACTTATTAATTCGCTCATTGAACGGGCGAGAGAATTAAGCAAACAGCCGAATACGTTCTGGACCGATCAGTTTAACAATGTCGACAACAGAAACGCATACCATGCCATGGCGAAAGAAATCATCGGTGTGCTGGGAAACGATATCGATGAATTTATCACCGGTGTCGGCACTGCCGGAAGTTTTTCCGGCAATGCGGAAGTATTCAAGAAAGAAATCCCGAAGATTCGCTGCATCGCCATTGAACCGGAAAATGTCCGGGCACTCTCCGGCGGCGATGTTTCCGGCTCTCACCGGCTCGAAGGGATCGGATCGGGATTCGTCCCGGCAATTTGCAGATTGGACCTTGCGGATGAGATCATCGCCGTCTCCGATGAAGATGCGTTCGATACCGCGCGGAAACTTGCACGCATGGAAGGAATCTTCGGCGGGATCACATCCGGCGCAAATGTGTGGACTGCAATGCAACGAGCAAAAATCATTGGTCCCAGAAAAAAAATCGTTACGATCATTGTTGATTCGGGATTGAAATATCTCAATGGAGATTTGTATAAGTATTAACCACAGATTCACAGGTTGAATTTATATAATTTGTGCAATTTGTGGTTATTTTTTTTATGTCTGAGCACAAAAAATTCATCGCCCATCTCGATCTCGACTGTTTCTTCGTCTCCGTCGAAAGAATAAAGGATCCGTCGCTGATCGGCAAGCCGGTTGCGGTCGGCGGTGTGGGAAGGCGCGGCGTTGTCTCTTCCGCATCGTACGAAGCGAGGAAATTCGGAGTCCGTTCCGCCATGCCGATGGGACAGGCGCTCGATCTTTGTCCGCAATTGATCGTTGTGCGCGGCAGCCACGGAGAGTACGGAAAAATCTCCAAGCGGCTCTACAAATTCGTGTGCGATTATGCGCCCATCGTCCAGCAAGCATCGATTGATGAGATGTACATGGATTTTACCGGCTGCGAAAAATTGTATAACAACGATCTCCCGGGACTCATGCGAACGCTGCAGGCGCTCGTAAAAAAAGAATTCTCTCTCCCCTGCACCATTGCGCTTTCTTCCAACAAGATCATTTCAAAGATCGCCACCGGCTGCATGAAACCCGAAGGACTCATCATTATCGAACATGGTTTGGAAAAAGAATTCCTCGCGCCGCTCGATATCTCGGTAATTCCAGGTGTCGGTGCAAAGACGGAAAAAGAACTGCGCAAGTACAATTTCAACATCATTCGCGATATTCAGAAAGCGAAGCCGGAAACGATTGAAGCAATCCTCGGTGATCACGGAAGATATTTTTATCGTACAGCGATGGGATTGGGAAACGATATATTGGATGTTGAATGGAAACGGAAGAGCATCAGCAATGAAAATACATTCATGGAAAATATTTCGGACAATAATGAACTGCTGAAGAATTTGTTCGAATTGACCGAAAGCGTCTGCTATAACACGCGGCGGTACGGATGGAAAGGAAAGACGGTGAAGTTGAAGCTGCGGTATTCCGATTTCTCCACACTCACCCGCAATATCACGCTCAAAGAACCGACGAACGACGACAGGATTGTGTTCGACGCGGTCAAAACTATTTTTTTGAAAGCGTACACAAGAAAATCTCCGATCCGTTTACTGGGAGTCGGGTTGACACAATTCTCAGAATCAAAAAAGGAAACTCTCTCGATGTTTGCTGCCGATGAAAAACGAAGTCAGGTATTACATGCGGTGGATAAACTGCGGAAGAAGTTCGGGGATGATGCGATACACACGGGGCGTGTATGAATGAATATCGAGTACTGAACAAGAAATGACGAATGGTGAAATGAATCGTTGTCCGTTCCGATATAAACCGCGTTGTTCTGATTACTGACTACTGATCTCTGACCGCTGTCTTACTGCATCGTATGGTACACGCTCTGCACGTCGTCATCCTCTTCCAGCGCGTTGATCAGTTCGTTCACGTCGTTCTGTTCTGCTTCCGATAATTCTTTTGTCGTTGTCGGAATATATTGCAGTTCCGTGCTTGCCGGCTCGATTCCTTTTTCTTCCAATGCTTTTTGCATTGCACCGAAATCGTGGAATGATGTGTAAACATAAATGAATTGATCATCACCGGTAAGATCGTCGAGTCCGTGGTCTATCATTTCCAATTCAAACTCATCCACATCTTTGATCTTCTCAATCGGAATTTTGAACAATCCTTTCCGCTCAAACATGAATGCGACGGAGCCGGAATTTCCCATCGTTCCGTTGTATTGGCTGAAAATGTGGCGCACGTTGGAAACCGTCCGTGTCTGATTATCGGTCGCACACTCCACCAGCACGGCAACGCCGTGCGGTGCATATCCTTCATAGATGATCTCGTGATAACCGCTCGTATCTTTATTTGAAGCCCGTTTGATCGCCGCTTCTACGCGGTCCTTCGGCATGTTCACGCTCTTGGCATTCTGCATTGCAATGCGCAGGCGGGGATTTCCCTTCGGATCGGGTCCTCCTGCTTTCACAGCAATCTCGATATCCTTCCCGATGCGGTTGAACGCTTTGGACATCTTCTTGAACCGCGCGAACATTTTATATTTACGCTTTTCGAATATTCTTCCCATAAAACTATTTTGATCGTACTGTTGACAATTATTGAATTGAACCAAAATACGAAAATTGCTCGTGAAGTGGAAGTGAATTGCTTGCCGAATTCTTGAATGGTACATTACGCTGAAATTTATAACGAATTGGTACTCCTGCAATCATAATGAATCTTGAATCTGAAATACTCAAGGAACATTCCAAACAACAAGTAATGAAGATTTCTCGATGGGTTGGTAATGATAAAAAAAGATTTGAAGCTTTGATGGATCTATTTTTGAACGGCGAATACCGCGTGGTGCAGCGCGCGTCGTGGATCGTTTCGCATTGTGCAGAGAGTCATCCCGCCCTTATTTCACCATGGCTTTCCAGAATGGTGAAGAAAGCGTCGGATCAAAATGTTCACAATGCTGTGAAGAGGAATGTTGTGCGCATACTCCAGTTCGTTGATATCCCCAAAAAACTTCAGGGACCTGCCGCCAATCTTTGTTTTGGCTTCCTTCAATCGGTTGATACCCCGATTGCGGTAAAGGCATTTTCCATGACTGTCCTTGCAAATATCGCCGCAGTTCAACCGGAACTGAAACGCGAGCTGTCGATAGTAATTGAAGAGATGGTGCCGTACGGTGGTCCCGGAATCCGGTCGCGCGCAAAAAAAGTGCTTCGTAAAATTTCTCCGCGTATGACTCCTTAAATTTAAACTGCACAAATTCGTATAAATTGTGTAACGCTTTTCCGGGCACGGTACCGTACGTTGCATGTGGTTAAAAAAATAATCACATCTTGAGGATCTATGGAATCACACTCGCATCACAATCATCACAAATCTCACGGGATGCCCGGCGAATCTGCGTTGACAGGATACCTGGAAAAAACGCCCCGGTCGGTTTTTTCACTCGCCGTGAGCGCTACATTCCACTGTCTTATCGGATGCGGTATCGGTGAAGTTGCCGGAATGATCGTCGGCACGTACCTTTCATTGACGATGCTGCAAACGACAATACTTGCGGTTGTGCTCGGTTTTATTGCCGGAATGGCGCTCGGTATTCTCCCGTTGCTTCGCTCACAATTTACAGTGGCGAATGCGTTGAAGACAGTGTTTGCGGGAGAAGGATTAAGCATTGCAATAATGGAAGCGTTTGAAGTCGGGACACAATTTGCTATTCCGGGCGTTATGGAAGCAGGATTGACCGACACCATCTTCTGGATCGGGATGTTTGCCGCTCTCGCCGTTGGATTTGTCGCTGCGCTGCCGGTGAATGTCATAATGATACGACGCGGAGTGCGGCACATACATTGACGGAATATATTTTTGTACTTACCGATAGTTTTGTTACCTTGTAGATGATTCTACAACAAGATTATTAAAGGGTGTCAATGAAAATAGAAAACGAAAAAGTTGTTTCCATAAACTACACTCTCCGGAACGATCAAGGAGAAATTCTGGATTCATCCGATGGACGTGAGCCGCTCGCGTACATTCACGGCATGGGGAACATTATTCCGGGCCTTGAATCTCAACTAAACGGTAAATCTGCCGGCGATTCGTTGAAAGTTTCCGTTGCACCGATTGATGGATACGGCGAATACGATCTCGCGCAGGTGGTGCAGGTTTCTCGTTCACAATTTGAAGGTGTACCGGAATTGAAAGTCGGCATGCAGTTCACTGCATCATCCCCAGAGGGAAACCAGATCGTGACGATCACGAATATTAACGACGATACGGTGACAGTGGACGGCAATCACCCGTTGGCAGGAAAGACGCTTCACTTCGACGTCACGGTTGTCGATGTACGCAATGCAAGTCCCGACGAATTGAGCCACGGACATGTTCACGGACCGGACGGACATCATCATTGACAGATGAAATACGGCATAGAAAAATTTCGCCTCATTCTTCTTGCTGTGTTCTTGTTCGTTCTTGCGTGGTCTGTAATAAATCCGAAAGACCTCTTTACCTGGTTTCTTGAAGTCCTTCCGGCGTTGATTGCATTTGTCATACTTGTTATCACATGTAACCGTTTCCGGCTTACCAATCTTGCGTATCTTCTTATCTGTATTCACGCGATCATTTTAATGATCGGCGGGCACTACACTTATGCCGAGATGCCGTTATTCAACTGGCTGCGCGATGAGTTTGATTTAACGCGCAATTATTACGACCGGGTCGGACATTTTGCGCAGGGATTTATTCCGGCGATTATTGCACGTGAGATTGTCGTTCGTACGACGCTGCTGCGCAGTGGAAAAATGCTTTTTTTCATTATTGTTTGTATCTGCCTTGCCATCAGCGCTGCGTATGAATTTTTCGAGTGGTGGGTAGCGCTGGCTGTCGGAGAAAATGCCGACGCCTTCCTTGCAACGCAGGGAGATGTGTGGGACACGCAGTGGGACATGTTTCTGGCAATGTGCGGTGCTGTTATTTCTCTCCTCTCTTTACAACGAATTCACGACAAGCAGCTTAATCATTTCCTCACCTGATTATTTCCAGCGGCGTTGTTGACGCGGAGATTTGTTTGCTCAAACCGATTCGGCAAGATGGAATCTGCTTTGACAATCGATTCCATCTTTTACAAGATCATTTTTTAATTTCCGGTTTGTTCTTCGGTTTGAAATCAATAGAAACCGAATTAATGCAGTACCGCAGTCCTGTCGGGCGCGGACCGTCTTCAAACACGTGCCCAAGATGTCCTTTGCATTTTGCACAGTGCACCTCGCGCCGCACCATACCGTGAGAATAATCGACCTCTTCTTCAACGGCTCCATTTGCAACGGCGTCATAAAATGCAGGCCAGCCGCAGCCAGAGTTGTACTTAGTTTTTGATGTAAACAGCTCCGCACCGCATCCGGCGCAATGGTATGTTCCCTCTTCAAAAAAATCGTCATAGATGCCGGTAAACGGCATCTCGGTGGCTTTCTGCCACAAAACTTTTTTGCGTAATGTCGAATCCTGTTCCATAGTTTTCTTCGCTTTCACTTGTGTAAAAACAATCCCTGCCCCGACTGCGAGACAGGCAATGAGAAAAAATATTACGGGAGAATGTTTGTTCATGATCCGCTCCTTATGATTGTCGATTCACCTCATATAACATTACCAACAGATGTTTCTCTCCCGATGTATGAAAATGTTATTCTTTCGTGACAATTGGCGGTTCAGAAGACGCTCACGCTTACGTATTTCTTCGGATTTGCTTTAATATCCTTGATCAGATCGTTGAGGTTGATTGCAAGACTGTCGAGGTGTTGATATAGATTATCGTCCTGCATAAACTTACCGAGCGATCCCTCTCCCCGTTCTACTTTTTTAAAGACATTCTCAATTGCTTGGCTTGCGTCGCGGAATCGTCCTGCCGCTTCTTCCATTGTCCGTGCGGTGACGCGGATGCTTTTGACGCCGTCGTCGATATTTCCGCGCTGCGTCACGGCAAGTGTGTCGAGATGTTTGGCAAAACTTGTCAATCCTTTGGAGAACTCGGAAAAATTCCCGACTGCATAATCGATATTCCCCCCCTGCTGTTTCACAATGTCCTGTAATTCACGCGCAGCACGGCTGAATTCCAGCAGTGTCATTTGAATGTTTTTCCTTGTCGGTTCGTCGAATGTCGTGTTCACGCGCTCGAGTATGCCGAGAACATTTGTTGATATGGGAGAAAGTGTCGATGTCAATTCGGTCAGATCTGCCTCGTACGCACCGGAAAGTGTGTCGCCGTCCTGCAGCGTTTCCGGGGAAGTACCGGGGGTGATGGCAATTTGCTTCCCCCCCATAATGCTGGATGATTTTATGAACGCCCTGGAATCTTTTGAAATGCGCACCTTGTTTTCGATTGCGATATCAACGGCAATGAAGTTGCCGGATAATCGCATGTCTTCCACCTTTCCGATATCAAGTCCTGCAATGGTGATCGGGCTTCCTTCAGTCAACCCGTTCACGTTCGTGTAAAAGATCGTCAACTTGTAATCCTTCGATTTGAAGTCGATCCCCTTTAAGTACACTATTCCCGTGACAAAAATAATGACCGCAATAAACACTGCGATGCCTATTTTGGTTTCATGTGTTAGATTCATACCCCACCTATGATTGACTACGTGATTACTTCGCCAATTAAATTTGAATGTCGCTTTCGATATACTTTCGTACTTCAGGATTTGAACTGTTCCGGATATCGTCCTTCGTTCCGGTCATAATGAATTGCCCATTCTCAAAAATTGCAAATCGGTCGCCCACAACAAATGCGCTGTGAATATCGTGCGTAACGACGAGTGATGTAACTCCGAGATTTTTTTTTAATTCATTGATAAGAAGGTTGATCCCATCCGCTGTTTCAACGTCCAGACCTGTCGTCGGTTCGTCGTAGAGCATGTATTTCGGCGTAAGCGCAATCGCGCGAGCAAGCCCTACTCGCTTCTTCATTCCGCCGCTGATGCTTGATGGCATCAAGTGTTCAACATTTTCCAGCTTTACCAGGCTCAACGCATACTTCACCCGATCACGAATGTCAACATCCTTGTAGTCGCTGTGGCGGCGCAGCGCAAGTTCTATATTCTCACCCACGGTCATCGAATCGAACAATGCCGCCCCCTGAAAAAGAAACCCGAATTTGAAACGAAGCCGCTGCAGTTGTTTGAATGTCATCGTTGTTACTTCTTTCCCATCAACAGTGATTGATCCTGAATCAGGTTTGATCAATCCAATGATCATTTTCAGCAGCACGCTCTTTCCGCCGCCGCTTCTGCCGAGAATCACTGTCGTTTCATTGTCACTGACGGTCAAATTGACTCCTTTGTGAACTTCTTTATCGCCGAACGACTTCCAGATATTTTGAATCATGATCATAGCAGCACCGATGCAAGGATGAAATCCATAACAACAACTGCAAGACAAGTCAACACAACGGTGTTCATGGTTGCTTTACCGACACCTTCCGACCCTCCCTGCACCTTATACCCCTGAAAGCTTGCCACGGAAGTAATAATGTACCCGAAGAAACACCCTTTAATAATCCCAAACACTGCATCCCACATTTCAAATGAGTTCTTCATTCCTTCAACGAATGCTTCGTTCGGAATTCCTGCAACCGTGGAAGCGCCGAACATGCCTCCGAGTATGGCGACAAAATCACCAAAGACGACCAGGATGGGGAACATAAAAATCCCCGCAAGCACGCGGGGAGTAATAAGGAACGATATGGGATCGAATGCCAATGCTTCGAGTGCATCGATCTGCTCGGTTACCTTCATTGTGCCGATTTCCGCTGTGATCGTCGCTCCGACTTTTCCGGCTAAGACGAGTGCGGAAAGCAATGGAACCAATTCAAGCAGCACTGATTTTGTCACTAATGCGCCGACTACCGAACGCGGTATCCAATCATAGAGTTGATATGAGGATTGAACCGCTGTCACCATGCCGACGAAGAATGAAACGAAGAGAACAATCGGAATGGAATTGTTCCCAATCATCACCATTTGCTGCAGGATGTTGCGAGAATACTCTTTGGCGTTCGCCGAATTGCGGATCATCCACCAGACGATGGAAAAATATCTGCCCAGGTCATCGAAAAAATAGATGATACCCTTGCCGAAGAGTGTAAAGAGATGGGTTGGGTGAAGTTGTGGGGTGTATGCCATCCCGCTCTATGAATGTTGTCAAATCTGTTGCGACAATATTCAAAATCGAGAGACGAAAATCAAGAAATCCGGCGACCTTCATGGGGTTTACCGTGCCTCGCCGGATTGTTCATCGTTGTCCGTTCCCCTGCCCGCCTTTCTTACGGCATCTGCAAGAAGAAATTCTATCTGTGCATTCACGCTCCGCAGTTCGTCCGCCGCCCACTTTTCCAATGCAGCGTACAGCTGTTCATCAATGCGTAATAAAAATTTTTTCTTCTCGCTCATACGTTTAGTGCGCCGCGTGCTGCCTGCGTTCCAGCATAATGTAATACACCGCCATCACGATCCACGGATATTTGTCCATAAGTTCAGACTTTTGCTCGAGCACAATATTCATGACCGGTTTGAAGGAAATTTTCCGATCGAACGAAATGATCCGTTGATCCTGCTGCGAATGGATCTCATTAAGCCCTTTCCATACTTTGAAAATATATTTCATCCGTTCGCCGTTCGGTAATTCAAACACACCGCCGCGACCCCATTTTTCGCTGACGAATTTTGCAAACGGCAACTGATTTCCCTGCTTTCGGATTTCCAGATTTGACCGCCAGATGCTCGGTTTATAGATCTCCCATGTTTCGTTTTCGGTTGCAATGACGGCAAGCGTGCTGAACCATTTGGGATATGACATTGTCATAAGAACAGATTCGGGTGTACGAAGTTCGTACACCCGTTTCCAGATCGACGGTTGAACGATCTGCAACTGTTCGCCGAGGTATTGTGAAAATTGTTTCATGATTTTTGTAAACATCATGCCATGAGTCTCTCATTGCATGATGCAGTCTTATTGATACAATGTTCCGGTGTTGATGACCGGCTGTGCTTCTGTATCGGAGACGAGCGCCACCATCAAATTGTTTACCATCGTTGCCTTCTTATCTTCGTCCAGTTTCACTATTTTCTGTTCTGCAAGCATGGTTAACGCATCCTGCACCATGCCGACAGCCCCTTCAACGATCTTTTTCCGTGCCGCAACAATCGCTTGTGCCTGTTGGCGGCGCAGCATCGCCTGTGCGATTTCCTGCGCATAGGCAAGGTGACTCAGACGCGCTTCGATGATCTCAACCCCGGCAACATCCAATCGTGTTTGCACCTGCTTTTTTAACCCTTCCGCAATCTCCTGCGGATTCCCCCGCAGCGAAGCTTTGTCTTCTTCATGCGAGTCGTAGGGATACTCCGAAGCTAGCGCGCGGATCGCCGTTTCGCTTTGGATCGCAACGAACTGTTCGTAGTTTTCAACATCAAACAACGCGCGCGCTGAATCGATAACGCGATACACAACCACCGCACCAATTTCAATCGGATTTCCGTGAAGGTCATTCACTTTGATCCGTTCGCTGTTAAAGTTGTGGATGCGCAGCGATACATGCTTCTTGGTCGCAAATGGATTTGTAAACCAAAATCCTGAATCCCGCACAGAACCGATATACTTTCCAAACAGAACAAGGACCCTCGCTTCATTCGGCTGAACGACAAATAAACCGCCAAAGGAAATAAAATTCACGATCAACGACGGGATAAAAACCATCAGCATCGAAGGATCTTCCCATTGGATCATGAGAATAAGCCAATAAATGTTGAAAATGGTCAATCCGATTACTAAAAAAAGCATTAAGTAACCATTGATTTTCGTACCTCTTTTTTCCGTCACATTTTGCATATTTTTCTCCTTTCTAAGTTTGATATTGTAATGATATCATACTAATATCAAAAAGTCAAGAGAAATTATTACAAATAAAAAAGCCCCGAAGAACTAAGTCTTTCGGGGCTTTTAAGTTAAATGCTACTTATTGTTTCTCTACAAATTCGTAATACTGCACCTTTATCTCAAATGTTTGTCCCGATGTATAATGTTTTTCATATTTACCCGGATGGGCTTGGATTACTTTTACTGTTGCCCAGCATCCCTGTGCCTGCTCAACGGTTGCATCGTACAGTGGTGCGCCGTTGAGGTAGCACGTGTATGTTCGTCCAGGTTCGGGTGAGAGTATTGATGTTGATTCGTGCTTCATACTATGCCGTTGTTGTCGGGCGTTTCTTCATACCAAGATAGAGTCCGACCAGAATGGCTATTAAGAGAGCACCAACAAGCACATAGAGCAATGTGTTGCCCGGCGCCACCTGCGACTGCCATAATTTTACTTTCGTGTCGATCTCGCTCTCCTGTGAATCAGTAAAGAGTTCATACCGTTTCATTACAGGAATCCACACCGGTTTTAATTTGGCACCCCAAATGTTGTACGCAAATTTTTCAAATGTCGATTCGCGTGCGGATTCATCCTGGTTGTTTGCGTTGCTCATCTCATCATCGATGAACTTCAGAATGTTGTTGTACAGTTCCTCTCCACTTGTCACGGCGGGGAAATTTATCTGTTCATCGGTGAATACTTTGTTCAATGCTTTCCAGAACGACTCATCTACCTGTGCACGCCAGGTGGAGATGAGTGTATCAACCGCCGTAATCTCGCGTGCCCGGTCTTTTGAACTGACATATGCGTCGGCTAATTTTTTGCCAACACCTTTCCAGTTCTTTTCGAACTTCCGCTGCTCATCCAACAGACGCGGAAAATCAAGCGCTTCGATACCTGAAGAGGATAACAAAGCAATGTTGTCGTTCACGGACCGCTTGATGTTGCCGATGACGTTGTTTTTTTCAAGGGATGTCAGTTTTCTCATATCGCTGGAGGAAAGATGCTGCGTATCGTACTGAACAAACAAGCTGTCAACAAGCGCAAAGACAGCAGCATCCCGTTTTGCAATTTTATCCTGCAGTTCTGAAACCTTTTTTTTCAATGCAGTCATTTCATTCTTTAGCGAATCAAGCTGCTTCAGCAGCATAGCGTTCTCACTGCTCATTGCATCGATTCTGCTTGTCAACGCCGCAACCTGTGATTCCAGTTCGCGGATGCGTCCCTGGCTGTCGGCGATCATTTTCGATTCTTTGAGTTGATCTTCAAGTTTTGTTATAGTTTCATCATATCCGTCCGGATAAACGCTTTTGTTCAGGAAGTCGCGATGCTCGGCATATTCATTCTTGAATGCCTCCACTTTCTCGACGTAAGAACCGATGGTGGCGGAGTCTGCCGTGCGCAGATCTTTCATCAGCGCTTTGTATCCATTTTCAAAATCACGCTTGATTTCGGAATCGGAGCGTTGTGCCAACAATGTTGTAAACCCGATTGCCAGTGTAACGAGTACCGTCAGTGCCTGTCTCATTTTCCACCTCCTTGTTGAACGCCCCCTTTGTTTAGTTGCAGTTTAGCGCCGCCATTGAGAAGTTCGATGTACGTGTTGCGTTGATTGAATTTCGGATCATCCATCGGCTTCTCCGGCGAGATAGCGATCGTGTTGCTGAGCGACAAGGATCCGTCGCCGTGCTGGAAGACATACACATTTTTGAACTTCGGTCCCGTGACAAAGTAGAATCCGGCTTTATCGCGGATCATACGGATCATATTTGTATTCTTCGCTGCCATGGAATCCGCAGCAAATTCCTTTGCCAGCAATGCTTTAACATTGAATTCCATATAGTACCGCTTCGCCTCAACGGTGCCGTTCTGCTGTACGTCGAGGATCTCTTCCGACGCCCAGGAGAAATCCACGGGCTGCAGCTGCAGAGACGCACATCCTCCGAGGAACAGCGCCAGAAGTGTAACGGTGATAAGAGTTTTTTTCATTGTACTTCTCCTTTATGAGATATGAAGAATTATTTCTTCCCCTTGTTCTTTTTTGCTTTGGCAGCCGGCGTCGATTTCGGCGCGGATTTTACTGCCGGCTGACTCTTTGGTACGGATTTTTTCTGACTCTTGCCAATTAATTTTTCTTTATCGTTCTCCTTATTCTTCAAGGCTTTTTTTTTATCGTTCGCTGATTCTTTTTCTTCAGATTCTTCCTTTATCGCCGGAACAGATGATGAGCGTGATTTTTCTGCCGCTTCCAGACGTTTATCTTCTTCATCTTCAGAGGTAACAACCGCAATGGCGGTCACTTTGTCCTTGTCGTCCAGTTTTATCAGGCGAACGCCGGAGGTGTTTCTGCCCGAGACACGCACATCATGCGCGCTTTGGCGGATCACCATGCCGCTCGATGTGACAACAACGATATCATCGGTATCCTGCACCTCTTTAATGGCGATCATTTTTCCGGTTTTCTCTGTCGCCCTCAGAGTTGCAATTCCTTTGCCGCCGCGATGGCTGACACGGTATTCTTCCAGCTCCGACCGTTTACCGAATCCGTTCTCTGTTGCAACGAGCAGTGTCGTCTTCATTCGTTTCAACGTTACAGCACCGATAACTTTGTCCCCTTTTTCAAGTCTAATTGCACGAACACCCGATGCGCCGCGGCCCATTGCCCTTACTTCGCTTTCGGGGAAGCGTATTGCGATCCCTTCGTGCGTGCCGATGATGATCTCGTGCGATCCGTCGGTCAGTTTCACGTCGCAGAGAAGATCTTTCTTATCGAGCGAGATGGCGGCGATGCCGTTCTTGCGCGGATTGCTGAATTCCATCAGCGATGTTTTCTTCATTTGTCCTTCTTCGGTAACAAAGAAGACAAACTGCTTGTCGTTAAATTCACGTACGCTCAGGAACGCGGTGATATTTTCATCCGCTTCTTTTGCAATAAGATTTGTGATCGCTTTTCCTTTTGACGTGCGTCCGCCCTCCGGAACTTCGAACACCTTAAGCCAGTAACACTTTCCTTTGTCCGTAAAAAACAAAATGTAGTTGTGCGTACTGGCAATGAACATGTGCTCGAGGAAATCTTCCTCGCGTGCCGCAGCTCCCGTCACTCCTTTGCCGCCCCGAGATTGCCGGCGGTACCCGCTGACGGGGAACCGCTTGATGTAACCGGCGTGGGAGATGGTAATGACAACATCTTCTTCGGCGATCATATCTTCGATCTTGAACTCGGTCTGTTTCATCACGATTTCGGTTCGCCGTTCGTCCCCGAATTTTTCTTTAATCGCAAGGAGTTCTTCTTTAATGATCTGCAGCTGTAATTGCTTGCTCCCGAGAATCGCTTTCAATTTGTTGATCAGCTTGATGGTTTCTTTGTATTCGTCTTCGATCTTCTTTCGTTCCAATCCGGTCAGCCGCTGCAGGCGCATGTCGAGGATCGCCTGTGCCTGAATCTCGGATAGTTTAAACTTCTTCATCAAGCCCTGTTTTGCGGTCTCGGTGTCTTTCGATGCTTTAATCAATTTAATGATCGCATCGATGTTATCGAGCGCGATGATGTACCCTTCAAGAATATGTGCGCGCTTCTCCGCAGCATCAAGATCGAACTTTGTGCGGCGAACGACTACTTCATTGCGGTGCTCGATGAAGTGGTTGAGCATGTCTTTCAACTGAAGCACCTGCGGTCTTCCATCCACCAGCGCCAGCATTATGATGCCGAACGTCGTCTGCATCTGCGTCAACTTGTACAGATTATTCAACACAACGCTTGCGTTGGCATCCCGTTTCAGATCGATGACGATGCGCATCCCGTCGCGATCCGATTCGTCGTTGATGCCGGCGATATCATCCACTTTTTTCTCGCGTACCAACTCGGCAATCTTCTCTATCAGTGTTGCCTTGTTAACTTGATACGGAATTTCGGAGACGATAATGCTCTGCCGCTCGTTCTTTGCCGTTTCAATTGTCGCTTTCGCCCGCAGTGTTATCTTTCCACGACCTGTTCTGTATGCATCTTTCACGCCGTCGTAACCATAAATTATTCCGCCCGTCGGAAAATCCGGCGCCTTGATATACTTCATCAGTTTATCATTATCGATATTTCTGTCGGCAATCATGGCGATTACGCCGTCGATCACTTCGCTCAAATTGTGCGGCGGAATATTCGTTGCCATACCAACGGCGATACCGCTGGCGCCGTTCACGAGCAGATTTGGAATGCTTGCCGGAAGGACGGTGGGCTCCTGCAGTGTGTCGTCGAAGTTCGGTGTAAAATTAACGGTGTTCTTTTCAAGATCCCGCAGCATCTCTTCGGCAACGCGTGTCAGACGTACTTCGGTGTAACGCATTGCCGCCGGAGCGTCGCCGTCGAGCGATCCGAAATTTCCCTGTCCGTCAACAAGCATGTAACGCAGTGAAAAATCCTGCGCCATACGAACAATTGTATCGTACACTGCGCTGTCACCATGCGGATGGTACTTACCGAGCACTTCGCCGACGACGCGAGCACTTTTTTTATACGCACGGTTCGGTGCCAAGCCGAGTTCGTTCATGCCGTACAGCACGCGCCGGTGCACCGGTTTTAAACCGTCGCGCACGTCGGGGAGCGCACGGGCAACAATGACCGACATCGAGTAGTCGATGTACGATCCCTTCATTTCATCTTCAATATCAACAGGTACTATTTTTTCGTTTGTTTGAGCCATACTGACTTTCTGTGTTTCTTCTTAAAATCCGAATCTTTGAAATAGCGAACCGGCTCGTTTTTTAATCGAGCTTGTTGAATACTCCTTTTGTGACAGGTACTGCTGAATGGGAAAGTTCCGCAGTTCGTATCCGCGTTGCGCTGCATCCGAAAAATTCTTCAGCATCACATTTTTGTTTCCTCCAAAAGGGGCAAGGTGGTGGTATTCCTTCCGCTTGATCATCATAAACCGTTCATCCAGTACTGCGATCTCCATCCCGCGGTGCTCTGTTGAGAGCGCTTTTCCCGTTCCGTAAATTTTCTCCGACGACGCCAACAGTTTTGTCATCTCCTCCAGAAATCTGCCGGACCGCGTCTGCGTCGTATGATCCATAAGGAAAATGAAGCGGTGGTTCACTTTGTTGATCGCTTCATGCAGCGCTTCACCGTACGGAATCTTTTTTGGAAAAAAGATCGTATTCGTCACATGGGGAAACTGCTGGGCAAACTCTTCAATTTCCGTTATCTCCGATTCCTTTGCCACATTGCTGACGATCAATACCGTAACAGTGCGATAGAATTTCCTGAATGATTCTATCGCCGTTCGGTACGAGCCCGCCGAAAATCCAACGGGTATTACAACACACACTTCGTCGATCATTTAAACATCGAGGTTCCGGACGTACTTTGCATTCTTCTCAATAAATTCACGCCGCGGTTCGACCTCATCCCCCATTAATATTGAAAACGTGCGGTCGGCATCTGCCGCATTTTCTATGGTCACCTGCAAAACGGTCCGCGTTTCCGGATTCATGGTTGTGGACCAGAGCTGTTCCGGATTCATCTCGCCGAGACCTTTGAATCGTGAGATCACGACTCCCCCTTTTATTGCAGCTCCTTCCTCAGGCGCCGCTTCTGTCTCTTCGGATTTTTTATCCGCTTTTTCACTTTTTAGACGTTTAAGAATTTCATCGCGTTCGTCATCATCGTACGCGTACAATTCCGTTTTCCCTTTTTTTAATTTATACAGGGGTGGTTGTGCAATGTGTACGTGACCGAGCTCGATCAGCGGTTTCATGTAACGGAAGAAGAGCGTGAGCAGCAGCGTACGAATGTGTGAACCATCCACGTCGGCATCGCACATCAGAATGATTTTATTGTACCTGAGTTTTTTTTGATCGAATTCCTCTCCGACTCCGGCGCCAATTGCGGTGAAAATATTTCGTATTTCTTCGTTTTCAAGGATCTTGTGGAGCCGTGCTTTTTCGACGTTCAGGATCTTTCCTTTCATCGGCAGGATCGCCTGGAATCGGCGGTCGCGTCCTTGTTTTGCGCTTCCACCTGCAGAATCTCCTTCAACGATGTACAGTTCACAGTGTTCCGGATCGTTGATAGAACAGTCGGCAAGTTTGCCGGGTAAACCGGCACCATCCATTGCATTCTTGCGCCGTGCAATGTCGCGCGCTTTGCGTGCTGCTTCGCGCGCTTCCGCTGCACGTAAACTTTTATCAATGACGCGCTTTGCGTCGGGTGAGTTGTCGTCAAGCCAGTCCGAAAGTGCAGGACCAATCACCGACTCTACGATGCTTTTTATTTCACTGTTGCCGAGTTTTGTTTTCGTCTGCCCTTCAAACTGCGGTTCCGGCACCTTAACGCTGACGATTGCAGTGAGCCCTTCTTTAAAATCTTCGCCCGTCAGCTGAATCTTGTCGTCTTTCACAAGATTATTTTTGGATGCAAAGTTGTTCAGCGAACGCGTGAGAGCCGTTCTAAACCCGACGAGGTGCGTTCCTCCTTCGTGCGTATTAATGTTGTTGACGTACGAAAAGACATTTTCGGAGTACTGATCGTTGTACTGGAATGCTGCTTCCACTTCAACCGTGCGTCCGTTCTCGTCTTTCCCTTCCCCTTTTGCATAAAATACTTTTCTCATGATCGACGGACGTGTCGCGTCAATGTACTTCACAAACTCGGTGAGTCCCCCTTTGTAATGAAATTTTTCAGTCTGTTCCTGCTTGTTGCGCAGATCGGTTATCTCAAGGGTCACTTCGGGATTCAAAAATGCCAACTCTCGCAAGCGTTCGGCAAGTGTGTCAAATTTGAATGTCCGGTTCTTAAAGATCGAGCCGTCCGGCATAAACGTCACGGTTGTGCCCGTCTTGTCCGTTTTTGTCATCGTGCCGATGACTTTGACAGGCGCTACGGGATCGCCTTGTTTATATTTTTGGTACCATACTTTTCCGGCAGTTTTCACCGTTACTTCAAGCCATTCACTGAGCGCGTTGACAACCGAAACACCGACGCCGTGCAGACCACCGGAAACTTTGTACGTGTTCTTGTCGAACTTGCCGCCGGCATGTAATACTGTTAACACCACTTCCAGCGCGGAGCGTTTTTCTTCTTTGTGAATACCGGTGGGGATACCGCGTCCGTCGTCAATCACCGATACGCTGCCGTCTTTATTTATCTTTACAAGAATATTTTTACAAAATCCGGCGAGCGCTTCGTCAATAGAATTATCGACAACTTCATACACAAGATGATGAAGTCCGCGCGTGCTGACGTCGCCGATATACATTGCGGGACGACGGCGGACCGCTTCGAGTCCTTTAAGTACGGTAATATCATCTGCCGTGTATTCGCCGTTTGTTTTCTTCGGTTTATTTTCTGCCACTATAATTCTCTCTTTTTTGTTTACAACAGATTCACAGATGCTGTGTTGTGTTATCTAAATTTAATATCGATGATGCTTTGTGATTTCAGTGTTTCGTGTATCTTATCCAAAATTTCTTTTTTGCGAAACGTCAGTTCGGTTCTCCACGGTGCGTTGTTGACGGCTACAATCAACACACCATTGTGGATCCGTTCCGGCTGCGCTACTTTTGCGATTTGCTCGCCGACGACCGCATTCCATGCATCGAATATCTTGTACTGCTCGACCTGTTTCTCGATGCCAAGTGATTTTACAAGGGCGTCGAGCACGGAACCAAGGGGCGATATCGTATCTTTTCGCATCATGCCGCTATCGGGTTGTTCGTCACGGCACCGTTGTTAATCATGAACTTCTTGCGTTCGTTGTTCCACCGGGCGCCGCCGAAGATCTTCTCGCTCGTCGCGGTGATAAACGTTTGCCCCAGGGTTTCAACCAGTGAGAGCAGTCGCTGGCTACGTTTCTCATCAAGCTCGCTGAATACATCGTCCAGCAGAAACACCGGCGTTTCGTTGCATCGCTCTTTGAGATAAAAAAATTCTGCAACCTTTAATGCAACCAGAAATGTTTTATGTTGTCCCTGCGATGCGAAATGCTTCAGTTGCATACCGTTCAGCGACAACAGAATTTCATCTCTGTGCGGACCGACGAGCGTTGTCCGGAAACGAAGTTCGTCGTGATATTTCTTCTGCAGTTTATGTGTCAGCCTCGATTGTGTTTCGTCTGCCGATGTCTCCGCATCGATCGAGACAGAGGGGGCATACTCGATTTTCGGTGTTTCTTTTTCTCCCACGATGCGGAGATAGGTATCCGCTATGTACGGGGCAAATTCCCTTACAAATTGGCTTCGTTTATAAATAACACGCGCACCATGCTCCGCCAGCATTTCGTTCCACGGTGTAAGCAATTCAATGCAATCTTTCCCCTGTGCGTCAACAAGAATAGCATTCCGCTGACGAACGATACGCCGGTATTCAAGAATATCTTCCATGTACGACTGGCTGCTTTGCGAAATTACAAGGTCGATAAATTTCCTCCGGTCGTTAGGCGAGCCGAATGTTACCTTGTTGTTCTCCGGCGACAATACGACAACAGGGAACATACCGATAACGGACGAAAATTTTTCCGCATCGGCGTTGTTGATCGTGAATTTTTTTGTCTTCTGCGCATTGTCGTACGCAACGCGGACGGAAAATTCCTTTCCGTTGTCCGATTCCAATATGCCGTCAATTTTAAAGAACGTTTCTTCTCTCTTCAATACTGTTGCATCCGCGGTTGCGTAAAAACTTTTCGTGAGACAGAAAAACGAAAGCGCTTCGAGAGCGTTGGTCTTTCCCTGACCATTCTCTCCCAGAAGCACGTTCATGCGTGCCGCAAACTCGAACGATGTTTCGCTGTGGTTACGAAAGTTGTGAAGGCGGGCATTCAGTATTTTCATTCCGTTAACAACGCTGCTCGATCGTCAACCGATGAATTAATTATTCAACCGTACGGGCATAATCAGCATCAAGATATCTTCTCCTTCTTTTTGTGTTACAGGAGAAATGATTGCCGCCCGATTTGGCGAACTGAGTTTAAATTCAACCTCATCCGATTCCAGATGTGAGAGAACGTCCACAACATAGCCGGAATTGAATCCGATCTCCATATCCTCGCTGCTGTAATCGCAGGAGATTTTTTCTTTTGCTTCGCTGCCGAAATCCTGGTCTTCCGCGGTGATCTTCAGTTGGTCGCTTCCGACGGAAAGACGTATCTGATGCGTCGTCGAATTTGAATAGAGCGATACACGGCGGACCGATTGCAGCATCTCGTGCTTGTTGACCACAAGTTTCTTTTCGTTGTCGAGCGGAATAACACTTTCATAATTCGGATATTTTTCTTCAATCAAGCGGGAAATTAATGACGTACCGTCGAATTTGAACATGACATGCGTTGCGCTGATGGCAACCTTTGTCTGAGTTCCTGCTGCTACTTTATCGATCAAAGAAAGTGCTTTGGCGGGAATAATAATGTCTTTCGTTACCTTTCCGCCGCCGATATTTTTATTCGACACACGTACCAAACGATGACCGTCGGTAGCAACTGTGCGGATATCACTCTTTGAAATTTGAAACAACACACCCATCATTGCCGGGCGTAATTCATCTGCACTGACGGCAAAAAGCGTGGTTCCGATTAATTTTTGCAGTACGCTGACATCGAATGGAATTTCCGCTTCTCCTTTAAATTCGGGAATCGATGGAAATTCTTCGCTGCTTTCACCGGTCAATGTATATTCACCGTTGTCTGTTTTCATCCTGATCTTATTCGATTCTGCATCGATCGTAAAGACAATATTCGTATCCGGAAGTGCACGCACAGTATCGAAGATTCTCTTTGCCGGTATTGCTATCGTTCCGTTTTGGCTTCCCTGTACTTCCAGAGAAACAGAGACAGATATTTCAAGATCGGTCGCTGTGACTTTTAATGTGTTTGAGTGAACATCAAAGAGAAGATTTTCAAGTATTGGTAAGGTTGATCGGGAAGGAACAACGCTGACAGTTTTAGCCAATGCTTTTTGTAAATCAGTGCTTCGAACTGAAAATTTCATTACTCATCTCCTTAAAAAAGTGGGATTGGCGGAAGAAATTCAATGACTAAATATACAAAAAATGTGAGGCAAACTCAAAGAAAGAATGGCTG
>JBFMFY010000019.1:0-49907 GCA_040751955.1 Bacteroidota bacterium | reverse complement strand
CAACTTACCCTTTATTTCATTTCTGCATTTGAAATTCACCCCCCACATTGTTATATTTCCTTCATAAATCAGCGGTCAGAGGTGGATACCCAAAGTGTTTCTCGAGGGTATATGGAAAACGTATTCAGTTCATTGAAGTTCATTCATCATAAAAAGCCCTTTCATTTTTAGAATAAAACAGCAGAGGGAGGATATACGCCTTCAGTTCGCTCTTTCAGTCAAAAAGCATTCATGGGCGGCTCAACAGTAAAGTGCTCGTTCTCAATCAGAACTACGAGCCGCTAAGCGTTTGTAACGTTAAGAAAGCGATCATTTTGCTATTTCTCGGGAAAGCAGAAATGATTGAAACAAATAACGGGAAAACCATTCGGTCCGTCTCGATGACGATACCGTTTCCGAGCGTTGTTCGTCTGTCTGTTTTTGTCCGGGTCCCCTACAAAAAGATCATTCTTTCTCGAAAGAACATTTTACGTCGTGACGGACACCGGTGCCAGTACTGCGGACGCGGTGATGTTCCTTTAACAGTTGATCACGTGCAGCCGAAATCGCGCGGAGGTGAAGACACGTGGGAAAATCTTGTTGCGGCTTGTGTGAAATGCAACAACAAAAAAGGAGACCGACTCCCCGACGAAGTCAATATGCCGTTGTTGCGGAATCCGATGAAGCCAAACCACGTCACTTTCATCCGTCATTTTGTTGGCAATATGGATGAGCGGTGGAAGCCGTATTTGTTTTTACACTGATATATATAGTTTCAAGTTTCATGTTTCACGAATACAATATTGAAACCTGATGCTTGAATCATGAAACTTCATTTAGTGAGATTACTTATTGAATAGCAAAAAGAAACGAATTCTCTCCGGCATGCGCCCGACAGGCAAACTTCACATCGGTCATCTTGTGGGTGCGCTGGAAAATTGGGTTTCACTTCAAAACGAGTACGACAATTATCATCTCATTGCAGACTATCACGCGCTGACAACGAATCTCGACACGAGCGAGTTATATCAGAATTCGATCGATATGGTGATTGATTGGCTTGCGGCAGGCATCGATCCGGTCAAAAGCCCGATCTTCCGTCAATCGCAGATCAAAGAGCATTCGGAATTGCAACTGATTTTTTCAATGCTCATTACCACTTCCAGATTGGAACGGAATCCGACATTAAAAGATCAAGTACGCGATCTGAATGTGGAGTCGCTCGTGTTCGGGCATCTCGGGTATCCCGTATTGCAGGCGGCAGATATTCTCCTGTACAAAGGCGAAGTTGTTCCCGTCGGCGAAGATCAGGTCCCGCACATTGAGATCACGCGCGAAATCGCACGCCGATTCAACAATCAGTGGGGAGAAGTATTTCCTGAGCCTGAACCGAAGTTGACGAAGTTCGCCCGTCTTGCCGGACTCGACGGCAACCAGAAGATGAGCAAGTCGCTTGGCAATACAATTTTGCTTTCCGATTCACCGGATGAAATTCAAAAGAAGATGCGAACGGCTGTGACCGATCCGCAGAAAGTACGGCGGAACGATCCGGGGAGACCCGATATTTGCGTCGTCTTCTCATATCACAAAAAATTCAATACGAACGAGGAACAGGAGATTCGCAAAGGATGTGAATCAGGTGCACTCGGCTGTGTGGACTGCAAAAAGAATTGTGCCTCAAAAATTGCCGATGTACTTGCGCCGATGAGAGGAAAACGTGCACAATATGAAAAGGATATGGGTTCGGTAAAAGATATTCTTGCCGACGGAGAGAAGCGCGCACACTTGGAAGCGCAAAAGACGATGCATGAAGTTCGGACTGCGATGAAGATTGGATGAATTAACAAATTCAAAATCGTCAAATTATCAAAACTGCCAATATGAGAATTTGAAAATCTGGTCATCTGAGAATTTGCAATTAAAGTGTATGTATCGAGTAAAACTAACAGACTTTGAGGGACCGCTTGATCTTCTTCTTTTTTTCATCAAAAGAGACGAGTTGGATATCTACGATATTCCGATAGCGAAGATCACGAAAGAATTTCTGGAATACCTCCAATATCTGACGGAACTTGATCTTGATATAGCAGGCGAATTCATTGTTACCGCTGCCGAGTTGATGCAGATTAAAGCACAGATGCTGCTTCCCCGTCCGGAAGGCGATGGAGAAGAAGAATTTGATCCGCGCGCCCAACTTGTGCGGCGGCTGCTGGAATATAAGCGTTGGAAAGAAATGGCGGAGGAACTGGAGAAGATGCAATTGCGTCAACGGCAGATTGCGTACCGAGGCAATTTCGAGAACGATCCCAAAGTTATCGAAACAAATGGCGAGGATGATCTGATCAAAGACGTTACGTTGTTCGATCTGATTGCAGCGTTTCAGTTTGCAGTCAATAAAATGCCGCGCAAGCATGTGCATGAGATCAACAAACTCAATATAACTGTTGATGAGCAGATGGAATTCATCTTAAATTTATTTAAAGAAAAAGAAGAAGTGTCATTTTACGAAATAGCACTTGCTATGACGGAAAAGATCCGTGTGGTTGTGACATTTCTTGCACTGCTGGAAATGATGAAATCGAAAATAATTGCGATCAGTCAGTTTGAAGCGTACGGCGATATCACCATTGTGAAATTACCAACGGAGGAATTTGCATGAGCGAAGCACAGGTAGATGTTGCTCCGGTTGAAATCGAAGTTCCGGTAGAAGTGAAGAACATCATCGAGGCGCTCATTTTTGCGTGCGATGAACCGATGACAGTGCGAATGATACGCGGAATCATTGAAGAAGCGAACAAGGAGCGTCTGCCGCATGAGCAGTTTGTTGTTAACGCAGATGTCATCCGCAAGGCGGTTGCGGATTTGAACCGCGGGTACGGACGTCTTGGCAGCGGATTCCGCATTGTTGAAATTGCCGGCGGATTTGTGTACGCCACACAGGAACAATTTGCCGCGTGGGTTGGTAAGTTAGCAAAAGAAAAAGCACGCCGCCGTTTGTCGCCGACCGCTGTTGAAACACTCGCCATCATCGCATACAAACAGCCGATTACGAAAGTGGAAGTGGAATTCATACGTGGTGTGAATGTGGATTACATTATCAATGCGCTGCTCGAGAAAGACCTTATCCACATTACCGGACGTCAAAATTCACCGGGTCGTCCTCTGCTCTACGGAACGACACAGAAATTCCTCGAACATTTCGGACTGAATGAAATTACCGATTTACCGAAACCACGCGAGATCGCCGAACTGATCAATGAAACAGAAGCGGAAGTTGATCGGCGTTTACTTGCCGAACAGCAGGAATTGGAATTCAAAGAGAGTTTGGAAAATAAATTGGAAGGGCATGAAGGAGCGGCGAAGAAAGAACGGACTCCGAAGCAACCGAAAGTAAAAGTGCCGGAAGAGATTAAATCTGAACGGACGAAAACATCGGATGGAGAAGATCGGAAATCAGAAGTGAGAGATCGGATATCGGAAGCTGAAAATCAGAAAACTGAAGTCGAACTGACGCGCAACGACGTCGGCTCAGTTATTGAGAATATTGAAGAAGTAGAAGAATCTAAATCTGATGAAGTTTCATTGGATGGCGAAATTGGTGAAACAACTATTGAGCAGCAAAGTGCAATTTCAATTGCAGCAGAAGAGCGAATTGAAGAGAATGGTGAAGCAAATGTAGAACCTGTCGTTGATGTTCCCCATGAAACACTGAACATTGAACAAGGAACATCGAATATCGAATCGGTTGCAAACGATGAGACACCGCAGCCGGTGAAAGTTTTTGGCGAAGAAGGAGCAGAATTATCAACACATCGTGGAAGCATAACAGAAGAAACAGAACATCCGCAGCACGCAGCAGACCGACAAGCGGGGGACGAAAGCGGGTGGAGCAAGTGGAAAAGCAAGGTCAAGACGTTCTTCAAGAAGTTGTTCGGTTAAATCGCTTTCTCGCGATGGCTGGGATCGCTTCCCGCCGTGCGGCTGAAGAATTGATCGTTGCCGGTGAAGTAAAGGTGAACGGCAGCGTTGTTACCGACCTTGCGACAAAAGTCCACACGCTGAATGATGCTGTAACAGTAAATGGCAAACGTGTGTCGGTTGCTCATAACCTCATCTACATCCTTCTGCACAAGCCGAAAGATTATATCACAACCATGAGTGATGAAAAAGGGCGCCGTACGGTGATGGATTTGGTGAACGTGCGCGAACGTGTCTATCCTGTCGGAAGATTGGATCGGAATACATCCGGCGTGTTGCTCCTGACAAACGACGGCGATCTTGCAAATAAATTGATGCACCCCTCGAGCGAGGTTGTGAAATCGTATCATGTCTCTCTCGATAAATCTCTGGATGAAGCGCACGCCAACAAACTTGTGAGCGGCATCTATCTTGAAGATGGAAAAACTGCGCCTTGTGAATTGGATATTATTCCCGGCACGAAGTCCAAAGAAGTTGTGCTGCACATTCATGAAGGAAAAAACAGGCAGGTGCGCAGAATGTTTGAATCACTCGGGTACGAAATTGAAAAGTTACATCGAACAGAATATGCCGGATTGACATTGAGCGGACTCGGGCGAGGACGCTGGAGATTTTTGAATGACAAAGAAGTGAAAGGATTGAAACGGGTGGCGGGGTTGACAACGAATTGACAATTGCATTGTATCAATAACCAAATACTATTATGAAATTTGAACGCTCCTCAGGAGTACTCCTTCATCCAACATCACTTCCCGGTCCATTTGGTTCGGGAGATCTCGGTGCAGCGGCGTACCACTTTATCGATTGGCTCACCGTTGCCGGACAAAAATTGTGGCAAATGCTTCCGCTCGGTCCCGCGGGGATGGGCGATTCGCCGTACATGTGTCTTTCTGCGTTTGCAGGGGAAGCGCTTCTCATAGACTTGCAAGAATTGGTCACACGCGGGTGGCTGCCGCAAAGCGAGGTACAGAATCTTCCGAACTTTTCTCCATCCAAAGTTCATTTCGGCAATGTGAGAAATTTTCGCATGACGAAATTGAAAATTGCCGCGAACAATTTTTTTGCGAAGAACGACAAAAAAGAAATGGAAGATTTTCAATCGTTCTGTAAAAAACAAAAGTCGTGGCTCGAAGATTATACTCTTTTCATGGCTTTAATCGGAAAATACAACGGTGCAGAGTGGAGCACATGGGATAAAGAACTGGTCAAACGAAAACCCGCTGCTTTGAAAAATGCCCGCACAGAACTTGTCAACGATGTCCGCTTCTGGGAATTCACGCAATGGTGTTTTTTCCGCCAGTGGCACGCATTGAAGAAATATGCAAATGACCGCAACATCAAAATTGTAGGTGACATACCAATCTTCATCGCATATCAAAGTTCCGATACATGGGCAAATCAGCATTTGTTTCATCTTGACAAAAATTTGAAGCCGAAAGTTGTTGCGGGCGTTCCACCCGATTATTTTAGTGTCACGGGTCAGCGTTGGGGAAATCCTTTATATGACTGGAAAGCAATGCACGAAGAGAATTATTCGTGGTGGATTGAACGTATCGAAACTACACTCGAACTTGTCGATCTCGTCCGTATCGATCACTTCCGCGGCTTTGCAGGCTATTGGGAGATTCCTGCTGAAGAAAAAACGGCGGTGAAAGGAAGATGGGTGAAGGGACCCGGGGCAAAATTATTTGATGCAATTGAGAAGAAACTCGGCAAACTGCCGATTATAGCGGAAGATCTCGGCGAAATTACTCCTGATGTGATTGAATTGCGCGACCGGTACCAATTTCCGGGGATGAGAATATTGCAGTTTGCATTTGCTGGGGATACAAAAAATAATTTTCTTCCGCACAATTATATTTCGAACACGGTCGTCTATTCGGGAACACATGATAACGACACGACAGTCGGCTGGTTCAAATCGGCGACGGAGCGGGAACGGGAATTCGTTAAAAAATATATCGGCACTGACGGGAAAGAAGTCTCATGGGATTTTATTCGGCTTGCATCGCAGTCTGTTGCAGATATGGCGATCTTTCCGTTTCAGGATGTTCTTGCGCTCGGCAACGAGGCACGGATGAATCTTCCCGGTCAAGCACTTGGCAATTGGGGGTGGAGATTTTCGTGGGATCAAGTTCAATCATGGCATGCACTGCGGTTATACGAGATCTCCGCACTGACGAATCGTGCTAAAGCAGACCGACTGAGTTTACCTGCATACCCTACGGGAAAAGTGCAGCCCAATAACAACTCACACGAATAACATTATGAAAAATTTGTTACCTGCTTTTTTCCTTTTTTTTATCGTCGGCTGTTCGACCCACCAAGCGACTTCATATGACGTCAGCACTTCTGCGGGGAAATTGGCGCAAGCGCTCGATGAAAAATTCAATGATCCACAATTCGAGAATGCTCATTGGGGAGTCCTCATTAAATCGTTGAAGACGGGCGAAGTTGTTTACTCCCGCAACGCAAAGAAAATGTTTATGCCGGCATCGAACATGAAACTATTCACTTCATCGTCTGCAATGATGGCATTGGGACCCGATTACAGGTACTTCACGAGGTTGGTAACAATGGGTGAGATTAGAGACAGCATTCTGAACGGTGACGTCATTGTGGTCGGCAGCGGCGATCCGACAATCTCCGGTCGTTACAACGAAGGGAAAGTAACGGAGACATTTGAACAGTGGGCGGACAGTTTGAAACTGTTGGGCATTAAAGAGATCCGGGGGAACGTTATCGGTGATGACAATTGTTTTGACGATAATTTTTACGGCAACGGCTGGTCAGCAGATTATGAAACCGACTACTATGCTGCACAGATCAGCGGCGTTTCGTTTAACGACAACTGCGTTGATTTCAAGGTTGTGCCATCAGCAAACGTTGCAGATATCTGCTCAGTGTTTGTTGTGCCTGATACGAAATACGTCACTCTTGTAAATGAGACAAGTACAGCGCCGGCTGCCGATTCCTCTAACGAGATTTATTTTTACCGTCAGCGCGGGACAAACACCATTTATATACGAGGCACAATGTCCCAAGGGAAGGGACCGTGGATTGAATCGGTGGCAATTGACAATCCGACAATGTACACGGTTACGGTCATGAAAGAAATTTTTGAATCGAAAGGGATAAAAATCACCGGGTCGGCGATCGATATTGACGATCGAAAAGATACACTGCGATATGACGGTTCGAAACAACTTGCATCGTTTACCTCCATTCCGTACTCGGTCATCATCAGAACAATCAACAAACCGAGCCAGAATTTTTATACTGAACAGGTATTTCGCACCATGGGGAAAGAGAAATACGGCGTTGGGTCAATGAGAAACGGCAGAGCGGTCGCATATCCGATCCTTGCCTCGTGGGGTGTTGATACCGTACGGCTTCGCTATTCGGATGGTTCAGGATTGTCGAGATTGGATCTGATCACGCCGACCGACATTGTGTGCATTCTCGAAGGGATGCACAAAGAAAATTATTTTCTTCCGTTCTACGAATCATTGCCGATTGCTGGCGTTGACGGTTCCATTAAAAGCAGGATGAAAGGAACAAAAGCGGAGGGGAATGTTCATGCCAAGACGGGGTTTATCGGGTTCGTCCGTGCATTGTCTGGGTATGTGACAAGTGCCGACGGCGAGATGTTCGCATTCTCGATGGTCGCAAATCATTATACGGTGCCAACCCGATTGGCGGAAAATATTCAGAACGATGTCTGTGTGATGTTGGCGGAATTCAAACGGTAAATTCTTATTTTCAAATCCTAATTTCTAAACATTCAACATTCCTCATTTCAGTTTTCATGAAATAGTTCGGGAATTAGAAATTAGGATTTCGTATTTTTAGTTAAAGGATAATATTTTTTATGGAACAACATCAGGAATATCACGAAGAACTGAACGAATTGATGAAGCGCAGAAGGGAAGAGTTGGATCATCTTCGATCGGCAGGAATCAATCCATATCCGTACGAATTTGAACGGAACGCAACGGCAAAAGAGATACTTGAGAATTTCAAAGACGGCATGCCGCAATGGATTGTCTCCGTTGCCGGCAGGATCATGTCGATGCGGCGGATGGGGAAGGCATCATTCTGTCATGTACTCGACATGACAGGTAAAATTCAAGTGTATCTTAAAAGAGACGATCTTGGTGAATCGTACGATCATTTCAGGTTGATGGATATTGGAGACATCATCGGTGTGGAAGGATTTGTTTTTCGGACGAAGACGGGCGAAGTGTCGATTCATGCTCAACGATATGTCCTTCTTTCAAAATCTCTCCGTCCATTGCCTGTCGTAAAGGAAAAAGTGGATGAGCAGGGGAACAAAACAACGTTTGATCCATTTTCCGACAAAGAACTGCGTTATCGCCAGCGCTACGTTGATCTTGTCGTGAATCCCGAAGTGCGACAAACGTTCATTAAGCGTTCTGCGATACTGCGTCAAATGAGAAAGTTTCTTGATGAAAGAAACTTTCTTGAAGTTGAGACTCCTGCGCTGCAGCCGCTCTACGGCGGCGCCAGTGCGCGTCCTTTTGAGACGCACCACAATGCGCTCGATATCCCTTTATTCCTGCGAATTGCAGACGAGCTGTATTTGAAGCGGCTCATCGTCGGCGGGTTTGATGGTGTGTATGAGATCGCGAAAGATTTTCGGAACGAAGGGATGGACCGTACGCATAATCCCGAATTTACGATGATGGAATTATACGTTGCGTACAAAGATTATAAATGGATGATGGAGTTGGTAGAGCAAATGATTCACTCGATCGCTGTCGCATTGAACAGCAGCGCATCGGTTAAATTGGGAGAGAATGAAATCAACTTCACTCCGCCGTGGCAGCGAATGACAATGTTTGGCGCAATAGAAAAATATTCCGGAAAACAACTGCGCGGGAAAAGTGAGCAGGAACTTCGTGCTGTTGCAAAAGATTTCCATATTGACCTCGATCCGAAGATTGGTGTTGGAAAAATTATCGATGAAATATTCAGCACCATAGTGCAGCCGAAACTTATTCAGCCGACCTTTATCATGGATTATCCCGTTGAACTCTCGCCGCTTGCAAAGAAACATCGCAGCGAAGCGGGGCTCGTTGAGCGCTTTGAAGGATTCGTGAACGGACAGGAGATTTGCAACGCATTCTCAGAATTGAACGATCCGCTTGATCAACGAGCGCGATTTGAAGAACAGGTACAACTACGCGAACGGGGTGACGACGAAGCGCAGACGATGGATGAAGATTTCCTCCGTGCTTTGGAATATGGCATGCCGCCGACTGCAGGATTAGGAATCGGAATTGACCGGCTGGTGATGCTGTTAACGCAGCAGGATCATATCCGCGATGTTATTTTCTTTCCGCAAATGAGACCTGAAAAGTAGTTTCGCGAACTTTCATTCCGCCGTGAGGGTTACCATAGGAGAGATTCATTACAATAAGCAACTGCGTGATGCACGTAACTTGCATTTCTTTTTAAATTCTCGTTACTTGCAAACAATACTTTAGTCAATAATTCGTCAATATCCATACCAACTACAATGAGAGAAGATTTCAGGAGCGTGCTTATGAAGAAGCGTTTTTCAATTCCGCTGATGGTGACGTTATTTGTCATTGCATTTATCGGCGGCACCCAGTTCAACCACCTCATCTCAGGCGACAATATCTATGAACAGTTGAAAAAATTCAGCGATGTATTGAGTTTGGCTGAAAAATACTACGTGGAAGATGTTGACACGGAAGCATTGACTGAGGATGCCATCAATGGATTGTTGAATGACCTCGATCCCCATTCAGTCTATATAAAGCCGTCGCAAATGCAGCGTGTTACAGAGGACTTCCAAGGAAAATTTGAAGGGATTGGCGTTGAATTTTCGATTGTGAATGATACAATTACTGTGGTGCAGCCGATCGGCGGCGGACCGAGTGCGATGCTGGGTATTATGTCGAACGACAAAATTGTAAAGATCAATGGAAAGAGTTCAATCGGATTCAACAACGAACAGGTGATGAAAAACCTGAAAGGTCCGAAAGGAACCAAAGTTTCCGTTTCAATTTTCCGTGCGGGCACAAAAGAATTATTGGAGTACGAAATCATCCGTGATGTAATTCCATTGTATAGCGTTGATGTATCGACCATGTTGGATTCGAAAGTCGGTTATATCAATGTGACGAGATTTGCAGAAACCACAAACAAAGAAATGGTTGCAGCACTTGAGAAGTTAAAGCGCCTGGGGATGAAAAGGCTCATTCTCGATCTCAGATCCAATCCGGGCGGGTATCTTGATCAGGCAGTGAAAATGGCTGATCTGTTCCTCGATGCTGACAAAAGCGGTAATCCAAGAAAAGTTGTGTACACACAAGGACGAAGAGCGGAGTTCAATGAAGAATATTTCGCCTCGTCGAACAGCGAGTTTGAAAAGACTCCACTGATCGTACTTCTTTCCAACGGTTCCGCTTCCGCCAGCGAAATTGTTTCGGGCGCCGTACAGGATTGGGATCGTGGATTGATTGTCGGTGAGACAAGTTTTGGCAAAGGATTGGTTCAACGGCAGTTTCCGCTTGCAGACGGCTCAGCACTTCGACTGACGATTGCCCGATATTATACACCGAGCGGCAGATTGATTCAACGATCGTATAATAATGGCAAAGATAAGTATCAACTGGAGGCGTTCCAACGGGAGGAGGAGGAAGGTGAGAATATAGAACATAAAGAAAGTACGTCGGACACTGCACGTCCTAAATTCAAAACGGCAAAAGGAAGAATCATTCTCGGCGGTGGCGGAATCACTCCTGATTTTATCGTTAAGCCCGGTACGCTGACGAAATACGGCGTTGCCCTCGCCCGGCGCAACATGTTCTATGAATTTGCTGCACAGTACATTACTCTCAATGGTGAGCAAATAAAATCCAAATATAAAACGCTGGAATCGTTTGACAACGATTTTGAAGTTAGTGAAGAGATGCTGAATAATTTCACAGCGTTTGCAAAAGGGAAGAATATCGAATTTGTTCAGGAAGATTACACCAAAGACAAAGATTTCATCCAAAGCAGGTTGAAAGCATATATCGCGAGGAATTACTGGGGCAACGAAGGTTTCTTTAGGGCGAGTCTTCCGATAGATATTCAGTTGAAAAAAGCACTCTCTCTTTTCCCCGAGGCAGAGAAAATTGCCCGTTTGAATTGATCACGTAGAAAGTCAGGTTCCTTTGAACATATCAGCCTTCACGAAACTTGCCGCTGCGAGCACGGCTCTTGCGCTTGCAGCGGTTCTTTTTTTTCCTGCAACATTTCATTCATCTGTTCTTGCAAAAGAATCCCCTCCATTCCAGATGGAAATCCCTGCATCGTCCGGCGTGCTGATGCTTGGTGAAGAATTGATATACAATGTCAGTTATTCAATTTTCGATTTGGGCGAAGTGAAGGTACAGATCATCGATACCGCAACAAAAGGGGGAATAAAGATCTACAAGACAAAAGCATTTATCGATTCATACAGCGGCGTTCCATTTGTAGATTTGCATCAGGTATTTTACAGTGAGGTGACTCAAGACTTTTACTCCCGATTCTTCACCGTGCACAACACTGCCAAACCCGAAGAGATGCCGTACACACAATACGCCTTTGATTATGAAAACAAAAAGGCACACTACGAAATCGGTGTCAAACCAAAAAATATTACCACAAAAAAGGGGACAGAGACAATCACTGATTATCAGCAGGATGGCCTTTCATTATTTTATTTTTCGCGGAACAATGTCCACGAAAAGAAAAAGATAAAAACACCGATATTCATAAACGAAAAATCTTTCTTCACAGAATTCAATTTCATGAATAAAATAGGCTTGCAGGAAATTGATGCCGTTGAATATCCAATTGAGACAGTTGAATTTGATGGAAATGCAAACTTTATCGGCATTTTTGGGTTGACGGGGTATTTCAGGGGATTTTTCAGCAACGACGATGCGTCGGTACCAATTGTTGCAAAGATGAAAGTTCTTGTCGGGAGCATCCATATTGAACTGATTAAGTGGAATCGCCCCGGTTGGATTCCTCCAATAGCAAAGAAATAGTATGGGCATTCTTTCATATCGGGGGATAACTCCAAAAATCCATCATTCCGTTTTTGTTGCTGACGGTGTCCATATTATCGGTGATGTTGAGATCGGCAAAGATTCTAGCGTGTGGTTCAACTCTGTCATACGTGGAGACGTTAACTACATCCGTATCGGAGAGCGGACCAATATTCAAGATAATACCGTCATCCACGTTACAAACAAAAAATTTCCCACAAACATCGGCTCAAATGTGACCATAGGTCACAACGCCGTAATTCATGCTTGCACAATTAATGATTATTGCTTAATTGGTATGGGTGCAATTATTCTGGACGATGCAAAAGTTGGTCCGTATTCTCTCATTGCCGCAGGTGCAGTAGTTACTATGGGGAGTGTCATTCCGGAAGGGATGCTCGCAGCAGGTGTGCCGGCAAAAGTCATCCGTCCCTTAACGGAAGAGGAACGCCAGTCTCTTGTGCAGTCTGCACAAAATTATATCGATTACGTCGCAACGTACAGGTGAACATTCGAAAGGTTCTCACCGATGAAACTCAAGTTTTGGGGAGTGCGGGGATCGATTCCGACACCGGGAAAAAATACAGTGAAGTTCGGAGGCAACACTCCGTCCCTCGAGCTCCGTCTTGATAACGATGAATTAATTATTTTTGATGCCGGTACGGGTATTCGCAACCTCGGAGACTATCTGATTTCTAAGGGGGAATCGCTCAGAACCTTCATTCTCATTACACACCCTCACTGGGACCATATTCAGGGCTTTCCGTTCTTCAAACCGGCATTCATTTCGGGAAATGAGATTACCGTGATCGGCACCGACCGTGAAGAGATTGATCTGCAGCATATTATCGCAGATCAAATGAAGCGGATCTATTTTCCCATTCAGTTGAATGAACTGAAGGCGACGATCCATTTCCGCAGCATCGGTGAAGAGGAATTTAAGATCCACGACGCAAAAGTGCGTACCATCTATGTTAACCATCCCGGATTCACTGTTGGATACCGCATCGAATACAAAGGGAAAGTGCTGGTGTACATCAGCGACAATGAACCGTTCGACAAAGAATCTGCAACGCGGATGACAAACTTCGAACCTGTTGTTCTGAAAAAATTTTTAGAACACGATGGCGATCCAAACCAGCGGATTGTTGATTTTGCCAAGAATGCCGACGTATTCATCCACGACGCAACGTACACCCCTGAAGAATACGTTGACAAAGTCGGCTGGGGGCACTCGCACTATTTGTTCACGCTGCAACTCGCAGATCAGGCTCGTGTAAAACATCTTGTTTTATTCCATCATGAACCGAACAGGAACGATGAACAGGTGGAGAAGATACTTGAAAAATGCAAGAACGAGATCAAACTCCGGTCGTACTCATTTGAATGTTCCTCAGCATTTGAAGGGCAGGTTATTTCATGGTAAAAGAGAAGGCTTGACTTCCATACCATCCTATCTCTATATTAGTAGTGAACGAGATGCTCATTTGACGGTACTGACGACACATACGGCATGAGACATCAAACCCCGACAGCAGTGCAACGGGGTTTTTCTGTTTGAGAGACATACAACAGGCACCCTATGAAATCAACATTCAGAACATCGGATATCAAAGCGATCGGGAAGGTGCTCGGTGTCGAAGGAAAATCAAAAGGGAACAATATCCGCTTTGAGCTGTCTAACGCAAAAGACCATCGGCAACTCGCATTGGAAATTTACCCCGATCTTTCCATCGGAAAGAAAAAGGGGCATTTAATTTCTGCCTATACTCACAATACTCATTTTCAGCTTCATTTTTGCAGCGGGTATGTTGTGAGTCAGGATGTCGGTGAAGTGACGTTCATTAGCGAAACAAAAGAGAAAGTGTCAGCAATTGTCATTGAACGCGAAGGGGGCTGCACATTTTATTCAAACGTTGATCGTTCCATTCTTTCCGGAGATTACCGGATGCTTGCTATTGATGTGATGCTTGCAGGTATTGCACTTTCACTGACAAAAGATGTCGGCACAGCGAAGAAACGCTCCTCAAAAAAATGATCGTGATCGAGATTTTCCGCGATACGGCAACTGTCGTACGACTGACGAACAAAGAAATCGAAAAAGCAGCGAAACACGTTACAAAACGTGAGAGAATCAACGATGCGGAACTTTCTTTTGTTATAGTAGGCGACAGGATGATGCGAAGGATCAACAAAAACTTTCTCAGCCATGATTATGTAACGGATGTGATTACATTTCCGTTGGAAGCGAAAAAGGTGAATGCAGAAATTTATATCAATATAGATCAGGCGAAAAGGCAGGCACGGCAGTACAGCGTTACAATACAGAATGAATTGATTCGGCTCGTCGTTCACGGTACACTCCACGCAATCGGGTATGATGATACAAATCAGGCAGAACAAAAAAAAATGGAAAGAGTTCAGGAACAATATGTTTCCGAATTAAGTTAGCAACAATGGGGATATGAATCGACATGCAGGAAAAAATAGTTGAAATATTGATATACCTCATCGGTGAACTACGCAAGAATGTTCCCGTAGGTGATATTGATCTGACAGTGTTATCACAGCGGGGATATTCGACGACTGAAATCAGCACGGCATTTAACTGGCTGTTTGAAAAAGTAACAGACGGAGAGAACATCGTTACCGATACGGCACCGAGCTCTCCCCATTCGCATCGCGTGCTTCATGACGCGGAACGAATGGTGATTTCATCGGACGCGTATGGATATCTGATTCAATTGCGCGAATTAAGACTGATCACCGATATGGACATTGAAGTGATCATCGATAGGATCATGATGAGCGGTTATGTCACGGTAGATGTTGAAGAAATGAAATCAGTCACCGCTACCTATCTTGCGGAGACAGATGATTCGTTCAACGGCGGCAGCCGCACTATGTTGAACAGCAAAGATACAATCAATTAATCGGAGAACAGCAGTAGTACATGGGAAAATCATTAATCATAGTGGAATCACCTTCGAAGGCGAAAACGATCAATAAGTACCTCGGCAAAGATTATGTCGTCGAGGCGTCGGTCGGACATATCAAAAATCTTCCGAAGAGCAAACTCGGCGTGGATGTTGACAAACATTATGCTTCAACGTATGAAACAATTGCGGGGAAGGAAGAAGTTGTCGAGAAACTCAAGAAGATCGCCTCGGATGCAAAAAATATTTATGTTGCAACCGATCCTGACCGCGAAGGTGAAGCGATCGCATCGGATATAGCGGAAGAGCTGGAACCTGCGAACAAGAATATTTATCGCGTATTGTTTCATGAAATAACTCCTACGGGCGTGGAAGAAGGAATGAACAATCCGCGTAAAATTGACCAGCATCTTGTGAACTCTCAACGTGCACGGCGTGCAATGGATCGACTTGTGGGGTACAAAGTCAGTCCATTCTTGTGGAAGACTGTGTACTACGGCTTATCGGCAGGGCGCGTTCAATCTGTCGCACTCCGCCTTATCTGCGAGCGGGAAGAGGAAATTCAGGCATTCAAACCTGTGGAATACTGGTCTGTCATTGGCGAGTTTAAGACAGAAAAATCTGATCCGTTCTACGCAAAACTCTCCAAGATATCTGGAAAAGATCCGGAAATACAAAACGAAATTGAATCGGCTGAAGTCGTCGCAGATATCAAGAAACAGACATTTTCGATTTCCGATGTTCAGAAAAAAATTGTAAAACGGAATCCCAATCCACCGTTCATCACCAGTACATTGCAGCAGGAGGCTGCCGGCAGACTTCGTCTCTCAGCAAAACGGACAATGATGCTTGCCCAAAAATTATATGAAGGCGTTGATCTGGGAGACGACGGCACCGTCGGTTTAATTACCTACATGCGAACTGATTCTACTCGATTAAGCGAAGAGTCGGTTGCATCCGTACGTGAATTTATCTATTCGCATTACGGCGCGGAATATTTGCCGAAAGAACCGCGGATATACAAAAAAGGAAAATCATCGCAAGATGCCCACGAGGCGATCCGCCCCACATCGATCAAATTTTCGCCGAAGTATGTGAAGAAACATCTCGATAAAGATATGTATGCGCTGTACGAATTGATCTGGAATCGGTTCGTTGCTTCACAGATGTCTTCTGCAACGTTCGAGCAGTTGACTGTTGATATCACTGGAGGGAAGTACACATTCAGAGCAACCGGATCGGTGCCGGTGTTCAGAGGATTTCTGCAAGTGTACGATGATGTGATGGAAGAAAATGGCATTGATGCCGATTCTGACCCGACATCGAAGATACCGGCAAGTCTTGCTTCCGGGCAATCCGCCGATCTTAAGAATATTATTCCCCGCCAGCATTTTACAAAACCGCCGGCAAGATTTACTGAAGCAAGTTTGGTTAAAAAGCTCGAAGAACTTGGAATTGGACGACCAAGCACCTATGCGCAAATCGTGTCAACCATCCTGAATAGGCAGTATGTCGATCAACAAGAACGGAAATTGGTCGCCACACCGTTGGGCATGACGATCACAAAAATTCTTAAACAATCGTTTCCTGATATCGTCAATTACAGATTCACGGCGCAAATGGAAGACGAATTGGAAACGATTGCGAGCGGTAAGAGCACATATGTGAAAGTGCTTGATGATTTTTACAAGCCTTTCAGTCATTCACTTGAGCATTTGAATGAGCAGGCGGGAAAAATAAAGAAATCATTGCAGCAAGATGCCGGCGAAGCGTGTGACCTTTGCGGCAAACCGATGATCATTAAGTGGGGAAGGTACGGACAATTCAAAGCGTGCTCGGGATATCCGGCATGCAAGAACCGGAAACCGCTCCACGATGAAACCGAAAAGTACCAGCACATGGCGGGGATGAAATGTAAAGTGTGCGGCGGTGATATGGTTGTCAAAGGCGGTCCGTTCGGCGCCTTTCTCGGCTGCTCGAATTATCCCACGTGCACCAATACCCAGCCGATAACAACCGGCGTTAAATGCCCGAAGTGCAAGGATGGAGACATTATCGAAAGCAAGACGCGGCGCAAACGTGTTTACTTCCGTTGTTCAAATGCCTCCGGAGAGAACAAAACGTGCGATTTCATTTCGTGGGAAATGCCGGTGATGAAAGAGTGTAAAAACTGCGGCAACAATTATCTCCTGAAAAAATCTTCAAAGCGCAAGGGTGACTACATGGTCTGCCCGAGTTGTAAAGAAGAATATTATCTGGAAGAAGAAACTCACGCAATAGCAGTCTGACAAAGTGTGATGCAAGAACATGTCCGGTCATATCTCTCGTACATCGAACGGGAGAGGAATTATTCATCGCACACAATCACTTCGTATGCGAATGACCTGACGCAGTATTGCTCATTCCTTCAGAACGAATATCCCGAATTGGTTCAAGCCCATGGTACGGTTGATATGAGCGTGATTCGAGCCTTCCTTGGTATGCTGCTTGAAAACGGAGTTGCAAAAAAAAGCGTCGTCCGGAAACTTTCTTCACTGCGGTCTTTTTATAAATTTCTGGTTCGGAAAAAGATCGTCGCGTCCAATCCCACGTTAAACATTGTAACGCCCAAAGTTGAAAAGAAACTTCCTCAATTTGTGGACAAGGAATCGATGGAGCGCGTCTTGTCGCTTCCGGACAACACAACCGTCCACGGCGCGCGCGATTCGGCAATCCTCGAATTGTTCTACGGCAGCGGCATCCGATTGTCGGAATTGATCGGATTGAAGGTTTCGGATATCAATATGTACGACCGGACATTAAAAGTGACCGGAAAAGGGAATAAGCAGCGGATTGTTCCGTGCACGAAGAAAGCGGAGAATGCGATTAAAAATTATTTAACCATCAGAAAGGAGATGCATCCGCACATTTATAATGGAAGTACTATATTATTCACGGATGACAAAGGAAACGCCCTCAGTCCTCATCGGGTCTATGCAATAGTCAATTCGTACCTTCGGGAGGTTGCAGAGGTTCGTCAGAAAAGCCCGCACGTCCTACGTCATTCCTTTGCCACACATTTGCTGGATAACGGCGCGGACATACTTGCCGTAAAAGAATTACTGGGTCATGAACGATTGTCAACGACCCAGATCTATACCCATGTCACCGTTGAACGGCTGAAAAAAGTCTATCAACAAGCACATCCCAAAGCAACTTCATGAAAGGAACCGGTTATGGATATTCACATCACTGCCCGGCATTTCAAAGCGCATGAATCACTCAGAGCGTACGCATTTGATTCCTTAAAAAGACTCGAACGGTACTACAACGGTATCATTAGTGCAAATGTCGTTCTCAGTTACGAAAAATCGGTGAACAGCGTCAAGAGAGCGGAACTCCACGTTACCGTGTACGGTACCATCTTGAAAGCAATCGAAAAGACTGATGATTTCATAAGATCGATTGACGCCGCCATATCGAAGGTAGAGCGGCAAATCCAAAAATATAAATCAAAGCAGAGAGCCAAAAAGAAAACAGTGATCCGCAAAACGCAAGCCAAGCCTTAGAGGTACCGTATGACAATTCCCGTTGGTAAAGAGTATCGCAAACAGAATATCACTGTCGGATTCTTGTTTGAGAGCAATAAATCAAGAGTAAAACTGGAACAGATCGTCAATGTTGGTCTGGAGAACAAAATCGTTGACAAGAATCTCCATAGGCCTGGGCTTGCACTTGCAGGGTACGTTGAACTCTTCACATTCAACCGTGTACAGGTATTCGGGAATACCGAGATTCGTTATTTAATGAGTATGTCGCTTGAAAAACGGGTGCATGCATTTAATACACTTTTCAAATTTGCTCTCCCGTGTATTATTGTTACTAACGGAAATACATTCGATCGTGAGTTGTTGAAAATCGCCGAAGATCATAATGTCCCGGTCTTCAGCACACCGTTGGAAACGACCAAGGCGGCATATTTGCTCAGCGATTTTCTTGATGACCAGTTTTCTCCGCAGACCACCATCCATGGATCGTTCGTTGACGTGTACGGTATTGGAGTGTTGTTCATCGGCAGGTCCGGAATCGGGAAAAGTGAAATTGCGCTGGATCTGGTCGAGCGAGGGCATCGTCTCGTTTCCGACGATGTTGTCACAATTACACGGAAAGGGGAAAGCATCCTCATCGGTACAGGGACAGATCTTGTGAAACACTTCATGGAAATTCGCGGATTAGGTCTCATCGACGTTCAAAATATTTTTGGGATTCGTGCAATCCGGTTCCAGAAAAGGATCGAAGTGGTCGTTGAATTGATGGAGTGGCAGCCGAATGGGGACTTTACACGGACCGGATTGGATCAGAATATGACCGCAATACTTGGTGTCGAAATTCCTCACATAAAACTTCCGATTTTCCCCGGTAAGAATGTTACCGTGATCGCCGAGGTTATTGCATTGAATTATCTGTTGAAACATTATGGGTACGATGCCGCACAGGAATTTTCCAAGAAGTTGGAAAAAGTGATTCAACTCAAATCAAAAAGGTCTGGAAAGCGCAGTATTGATTATTTTGAGCATGATTTCGAGTGATTTGGTTATATTTATTCCTAATCCTTGACAAACCATATTAATTTTTATATTTTCGGTATGAATTTATTACAAAAGTGAGGTGGTGTTGTACAAGAGAGAAAAGTTATTCTTCTATTCAGAAGAAACGGTATCATACGTCGAAGCAAAAGGATATCGCTCAAAATTGAGCGGTATTGTTGTTGTTGCGACTATTGTGTTCCTGTCAACTATGGGAATGGTGAACAATTACTACGGGGATGTTTTTGGGTTAGGATTCAAAACTGCAACAGACCTTGCCGAAGAAAATTCTCTCTTAAAGCAGCAGGTTAAAACGCTCAATTCACGCCTTGTAGATATTTCCGCTGTGATGCAGCAATTGGCGCATAGCGATAACGAATTACGAACTGCTGTGAACTTGCCCAAGATTGACCTGGATACGCGTGCTATGGGAACAGGAGGCAGTTCCATCGATAAACTCGACGGATTAATTTCAAAAGATGCAAACGAGATCCTTTCGTCATCGGGAATTCTGCTCGATAAAATAGAAAAAGAACTTGCGTTCCAACGTCAAAGTTATCATCAGATTTTCAAAAAACAGGAAGAGAACAAAATCCTTTTTTCAAGCATGCCCGCTATTAAGCCGATGGTCGGGACGTATTCATACCATGGATTCGGTATGCGCAGGGATCCGTTTCTTGGTGTGATGCGTCCGCATGAAGGAGTGGACATTCACGGAGACATAGGAACCCCCGTGTATGCCACAGGTGACGGTGTTATCGAATTTGCAGGTGGAACGGGCAGTTCATACGGCACATCAGTGGAAGTCAATCATGGATTTGGATATAAAACGTGGTACGCTCACCTTTCGCGTGTGGTTGTACGATCAGGACAAAAGGTGAAGCGGGGGCAACTGATCGCATACTCAGGCAATACCGGTCGTTCTACCGGGCCGCATTTGCATTACGAAGTTCGTAGGAACGGAACGCAACAAAATCCGGTTGAATATTTTGTGGATGATGTTGACTACGAAAAAATCAAATCTCAACTAGCAGCTATACGATAACAAAACTCCCAGAGGTAGTAGAACCATGATTTGGACAATGGAACTGGCATCGTATCTCGAAGATGCGCCATGGCCCGCAACGAAAGAAGAACTGATTGACTATGCCATCCGCTCCGGCTCACCGCCGGAAGTGATTGAGAACCTGAACGAACTTGAAGATGCTGAAGAGCCGTACGAAAGCATCGAAGACATTTGGCCTGACTATCCGACAGATGACGATTTCTTTTATGAGGATGAGAACGATTATTGATTGTCATGTCCTCAATGTTGCAATTTATACTTTTTGAGACCCAGCGCGCAGTATGCTGGGTTTTTTGTTGAACATCTTACAATTGTGAACGTGTTACAATCCATATATTCTCATTTGCGGCGGCATCTTGCAATTCCGGCGCTTTCGGCGTTCATGATGTGCTCTTCAATCTTTGCTCAGGAAGAGAATGCGGTACCGGTGCGAGCTGAGATCACAAATCTTCACATCGCGATCGACGGAGATTTTTCAACCGATCAAATTCTGAACGAACTCGTGACCTCAGAAACGCCGTGGGGCGGCTGGATATTCCTCAACGAGAACATCACGCAAAACTTAGGTGCTCCACGATCGTATTTCGACCCATTGATCTTTTATAATGACATCGTTCACCTGTATGATTATTTCTCGGACAGAGGATACTTCAAGACTGTTATCGACACGACGTTAATATTCAAAGAGGGATCGCGTTCCGTGGATATTGCTCTGCATATTATTGTCGGCCAACGATCGATGGTAGATTCGGTGAATGTCTATGGATTGAACGACCTTCCGCAAGAACTTCGCAACCGGATCGAACATGAACGCATACTGAAGCCGGGTGATCCGTACAATAAACAGAATGTGATAGACGAACAAAATAGAATTCTCCGCTTGTTGCATGCAAACGGATATCCTCTTGCAAAGCTGGAAGGAGGTTCTCAACGCCGATATGCTTCTACCAACAATATTTCCGTTACGCTCAAGTTCGATGCAGGGGAAAAATTTGTGTTTGGCGACGTTGTTATTGTTGAAGGGTATTCCCCGGTCGATCAGGATATCGTCCTGCGGCAACTCGACTTCGAAACGGGGCAAATATACAATGAAGAAAAAAGAAATGTCAGCGAGCAGAATTTAAACAGATTAGGCATTTTCGAAACAGCAGAAATCAAACCGGATTTTGTCGTCGATTCGGCCGGAAATGCGACAGTTCCGCTTACGATCAGTTATCGTACGCTGGAAATGCAGGAGGTCACTCCTGAGTTTCTTGTGCTGAGTGAAAATAATGAATTGTTTTCAACCGGTCTCGGCTTAGGCTACAAGCACAGAAATTTTTTCGGAGGAGCGAGGAATTTTTCAATTACCGCCCGTGCCCGCGTGAACAGGATCGAAGATCTTGATATCAACGGCGCATTTAAGAATGGATTGAGCGAACCTTCACTTTTTTCAAAAGCAGATATTCAATCGCAGTTGGTCTTTCCTTATTTTTACAGCAACAAAACGGCTGCCAGCATTACTTTGACAGCTGAAGCGGAGAAACAACCCGATTATACGTTGAATACATTGCGTGCAAAATTGGGGCTGAATACAAAACTGGCAACCTACACCAACGGCGTCACGGAACTCAGCATCGAACGGGTCGATCCAAAATTTAAAGATGCACAAAATCTGCGGGTGGAAGATACCACAAAACAATTCAACGTCATTGAAGCATTTACCCTGCAGCGTGATAAAACCAATAATATTTTCTCACCAACATCCGGATTCTTTCATTCGGCAACGATCGAAGAGGCAGGAGTTGTATCGAAGTTGGTTAACGGATTCAATCTTCCGTATTCGGAATATGTCAAGGTTTCATTCCTTCTCAAACATTTCTTCAGCGGTGGAGCAACACAGTCTCATGTCTTTGCGCTCAAATTGCAGGGTGGATTGGCACAGTTATATAATTCGGCAAATACAACGCCGGTTCCCCTGCCGCGCAGGTTCTTTGTTGGCGGAAGCGGCAGCGTTCGGGCGTGGAAAGACAAGCAACTCTCTGCATTTGGCGATACACTCAAAGGGGGCAATATTGCTTTTGAAGGGAGTATGGAGAGCAGATCGCAGCTCTTTCCGAACGGCGGGAAGTTCCTCGTGCTCAATCTTGAAAATCTTTGGTCGGTGTTGTTCCTCGATTTCGGCAATACGTGGTACAAGGTTGATGATGTTGACTTGGAACAGGTCGCTTGTGCTGTAGGTTTCGGGCTGCGGTACGAAACGTTCGTCGGACCGTTCAGGTTTGATGTTGCATGGCGTCTCTATGATCCAAAAAAACCGATTGGTCAGCAGTGGCTGTATGAGCAATCACTTTTCCATAATTCATTTTCTATAGTACACTTTGGAATTGGTCACGCATTCTAATTGGAATAGTGTTATCGGGCAGGAACGTGTAAAAAAGATCCTGCAAACGGCGATCCGCAACGGTCGTGTTGCTCACGCCTATTTGTTCTGGGGGAACGACGGTGTGGGAACGGAGGCAATTGCGCTGGAATTTGCACGGACGCTGCTCTGCAAAAAACAATCGACCGGTGCATGCGGCGAATGTTCCAACTGTAAAAAAATGGAGGTCCTGCAGCATCCTAATTTGAAATTGATCTTTCCTCTTCCCGGCGGCGATACCGACAAACCGGATGACGATTCTATGGACGGCGATGTCGTCGATGAAATACGGCGTCAGACGCTCGAAAAGGCTCGGAATCCGTACTTTCATATTGAGATCCCAAAAGCAAAGTTCATTCGCATCAAATCCATTCGGGAGATAAAAAGAGAGTCGTCATTGAGCAGCGCGGAGACGGGGAAGAAGATATTTGTTATTTTCGATGCCGATGCGATGAACGACGCTTCGGCGAACTCTCTCCTTAAAATTCTTGAAGAACCGCTTGACGATGTGCATTTTCTGCTTACAACATCGCGCAAGGATGCGATGAAGCAGACAATTATTTCCCGTTGTCAGTTGCTGCAATGTTCCATGCTGACTGACGACGAGATTACTCGTGCCCTTATCGAAAGAGAAGGAAAGGATGAAGAGCAGGGAAAATTTATTGCCCGTTTGGCGGGAGGAAATTATACAAAAGCGCTGGAGTTGTTTTCCGACGACCTTGCAAGATATCGCGGAGATGCTGTGACATTTCTTCGGTCAGTACTTGGCTCGTTTCCGGCTAAAGTTTTTGATGACTATGAAGAATATCTTACCGGTAACAGACGCAATGAGGCGGAGAAGCTCCTTTTGATGCTTCATGTTTGGATGCGGGATGCGATCATGATACGTGAGGGATCACGTGCCGTATTTAATGTCGATCAACTAAATGATCTGCAGCGCTTTGTGGACAAATTCAGCAAAGCCGATATTGAATTGTGCCTGGCAGCAGTGGAACGGGCTCTCGAACTTCTCCGAAGAAATGTGTATCTTCCATTAGTCATGCTCTCAGTAATAGTCCGTTTGCGCAGAATTCTCCATGCACAATAAGTTCAAAAGAATATTAGTTACTGCTGCACTTCCGTACGCGAACGGTGTGATCCATCTCGGTCATCTTGCAGGATGTTATCTGCCCGCCGATATCTACGTTCGGTATCAACGTCTTCAACGCCGCGATGTGCTCTTCATTTGCGGATCCGATGAACATGGTGTTGCAATTACCATCTCCGCTGAAAAAGAGAAAATCACTCCGAAAGAAATCATCGATCGATACCATGCACTGAACAAAGAGGCGTTCGAGCGTTTCGGCATGAGTTTCGACAACTATTCCCGGACATCGCTCCCGATTCACCATGAAACGTCCAAAGAATTCTTTCTTGATTTACTGCGTAAAGGTTTTCTTGTTACCAAAGAAGAGGATCAATTCTTCGATGCGGAAGCGAATATGTTTCTTCCCGACCGCTACGTCGAAGGAACCTGTCCGAATTGCGGATACGACAAAGCACGCGGCGACCAATGTGACAACTGCGGAAAGTATTACAACCAACTGGAATTGAAAAATCCGAAAAGCCTGATCACCGGAAAAATTCCGACAGTAAAGAAGACGAAACATTGGTATTTTAAACTCGGTTCGTTCCAAAAGCAATTGGAACACTATGTTGAAGGACATGCCCATGAGTGGAAAGACAATGTCCTTCAACAAACGCGCAGCTGGCTTAAAGAAGGATTGCAGGACCGCGCTGTGACACGGGACTTGACGTGGGGAATTCCGGTACCGCTTGAAGATGCGAAAGGAAAAGTGATCTATGTCTGGCTGGAAGCGGTGCTTGGCTACATTTCATCGACCAAAGAATGGGCGATCAATATCGGTCAGGCGGAGAAGTGGAAAGAGTACTGGCAGGATCGAGGGACGCGATACATTGCATTTCTCGGCAAGGATAACATAGTATTCCATACGATCGTTTTTCCGGCAGAATTGATGGCAGCAGGAGGATATATTCTTCCCGATAATGTTCCGGCGAACGAATTCTTCAATCTTGAAGGAGAAAAATTCTCAAAGAGCCGAGGGCATACGATCGATTTAATCGATGTATTGAAACGATATCCGGTCGATTTGTTCCGGTACACCATTGCGACAAATTTACCTGAGAACAAGGACTCGGATTTTTACTGGAAAGATTTTCAGGCAAAAACAAACAACGAACTGGCGGATATTTTCGGAAATTTCATCAACAGGACGCTGACGTTTGTCGCGAAAAATTTTGCGAATGTAGTTCCGAAACTGGGAATGCTTTCAAAACGAGATAAAGAAATGATCTCGTACCTTCAACAATCCCCCAAAGCGGTTGCAGATCTCATCGAGCAATTCAAGTTCCGTGATGCAACGATGGAGATCATGAATGTTGCGCGGGCTGCAAACAAATATTTCAATGATAGCGAACCGTGGAAAACACTCAAGAGCGATCCGGAACAATGCGCTACGACTCTCAATATCTGCCTGAATGTTGTCCGGTCCCTTGCAATTCTATTTTCGCCTGTTATTCCCACTACGACGGAGAAAGTGTGGAGAATGTTGAATGTCCAATCGCATATAAAAGCTGAGCAGTGGAACAATGCCGGCGAGTTGTTGCTGCCGGACGGACATCAACTCGGACAATCTGAAATTTTATTCACTAAACTCGAGGATAGCATCATCGAACAGGAACTCGCAAAACTGAAAACCGGAGGAGAAACTTCGCCTGCCGTATCGGCAAATCATTCGCCGCTCAAACCGCAGATCACGTACGATGACTTTGCGAAAATCGATTTTCGAACGGCAAGGGTGATTGCTGCGGAGCCTGTTCCAAAATCGAAAAAATTATTGAAACTGCAGATCGATCTCGGTTTTGAACAGCGGCAGATTGTTGCCGGCATTGCAGAGAAAATTGCTCCGGAACAACTTGTTGGAAAAACTATCATCGTCGTCGCAAATCTTGCTCCGGCAAAATTAATGGGAGTGGAATCGAACGGGATGCTTCTTGCAACAGCGGCAGACGGAGAAAATTTTGCATTACTTACTACATCGCAAACAGTCGAATCGGGGGTCGGAATAAAGTAGTATGGATTTCTCATTCTTTGAAATAATCGGTGAAATTCATTCGATTGAGACAATTGCGGCGGGAACTTCGATCAAAATAATTAAGCAGCTAAATCAGCAGTACGGCAAAGCGCGATGGAGGAAACTCAAAGGGATTGCCAGGGTACGATTGATGAATGGAAATATTCGTACTGTTGAATTACATTGGTATGAAGGACATGGAATTGGTAAAAGGAAAATCAAAATTAAACGATTCTTAGGATAATATGCGAAACGGAAAACAGAAAAAACAATTTGTTGTTTGCACCTACCGGCGTAGCGATGAGGATTTGCAGTTTGGTAAGATATATCTCGCAATTCCGGATAAAGCCTCCGAAAAGGAAGGTATGGTTCGAATCATTGATGAAAGTGGTGAGGATTATCTTTATCCTCAAAAATATTTCGCTTCAGTGCATCTTTCGGACACAGCAAAAGCTGCTTTCGCAAACAAGGGATAAAGTATGATCGTCATTACCGGTGGTGCCGGATTTATCGGCAGCGCAATGGTCGCAAAGTTGAACGAGAAGAACATTTCGGATATTCTCGTGGTGGATGAACTTGGTACGTCATCCAAGTGGAAAAATCTTCTGGGAAAGCGTTTTACAGATTATCTTCACAAAGACAATTTCCTTGATGTTCTTCTCGGCGAACGGCTTCCCAAGATTGATGCAATCATCCACATGGGGGCGAACTCTTCCACTACCGAAAAAGATGTCGAACATCTGATGGAGAACAATTACAGGTACACACGTGCACTTGCAGAGTGGTCGATCCGCAAGAAGACGCGCTTCATCTATGCCAGCAGCGGAGCCACATACGGCGATGGTGCAATGGGATTTGACGACGACGAGGAAACAACGCTGAAATTAAAACCACTGAACGCATACGGATACTCAAAGCAAATTTTCGATCTCTGGCTGCTGCAGAATAAACTGCAGAAGAAAGTGGTAGGGATAAAATTCTTCAATGTCTTCGGTCCGAATGAGTACCATAAGGGGGAAATGAAGAGTCTTGTCTGTAAGGCGTACTACCAGATTCAGGAAACGGGAAAAATAAAACTGTTCAAGTCATATCGCCCTGAATATAAGCATGGCGAGCAAGTTCGCGACTTTGTGTACATCAAAGAATGCACAGAAGTGATGTGGTGGTTTCTCAATACTCCGAAGGTAAACGGGATTTTTAACCTGGGAACAGGATCCGCACGAACCTGGAATGATCTTGCAAAGGCAATCTTCTCCGCACTGCAGCTCGCTCCCAATATCCAGTACATCGAGATGCCGGAAGAAATTCGCGGCGCATATCAGTATCATACCGAAGCGATTACTAAAAAATTGCTCGCAGCCGGCTGCCCGGTAAAATTTAGAACGCTGGAAGATGCAGTGAAAGATTATGTCCAGAATTATCTTCACCCCGACCTTCGGTATCTGTAATACGAATACGCGGTTGAAGTAACCCTCATTTTTTTATATATTGAACTCGTGAGAACCAACTCAGTCATAGTAAAACTCCTCGAGACTATCTACATCTCATCCTTCATCCTCTCAGATAGCCCATTGCGGGCTGATCGGGTTTATATCATCTCTTTTTTGCTGTAATTTAACTTTCGGGTCATTGTCGGGAAGTTTCTTTCAATAACTTGTATTGGAAGATTTATGAATTGGATCCTTCTTATTATCGCAGGTTTATTTGAAACCGGCTTTGCATTCTGTCTTGGCAAAGCAAAGGAATCCGTCGGAACAGCATCTACATTGTGGATGGCGGGATTTTTCGTCAGTCTTTCAATCAGCATGGTTCTGCTCTACAAAGCGGCTCAGACGCTGCCGATTGGGACCGCGTACGCAGTCTGGACAGGTATTGGCGCCATCGGTACGGTAATCATTGGAATTCTTTTCTTTAAGGAACCGGCTGATTTCTGGCGGCTGTTTTTTCTTGTGACATTGATTGGTTCAATCATCGGATTGAAAATCGTCTCAACACATTGAAATATTTTTTCTAAACAATCACATTCACCAAGGAGATAGTATATATGAAGAAGAAAGATCTGTTAAAAGAAGTCGTAAAGCAGGTTGATGCAAAGGCGTTCGACTCGACGCCGATCATCAACGCTATGCGCGACATGTCGTTCAGTTCGCGCGATACCGCCCGTGCTGCCGATATTTTCAAAAAGATGGTGGAGCACAACGGCTGTACGACGGCACTCGTACTTGCCGGCAGCACAAGCGCAGGGGGTTGCATGGATATCTATGCCGACATGGTCAAATACAACATGATAGACATGGTCGTTGCAACGGGTGCATCGATCGTTGATATGGATTTCTTTGAGGCGCTCGGGTTCAAGCATTACAAGGGAACACCGTTCATCGACGATTCGATGCTGCGAAAGAATTATGTGGACCGGATTTATGATACATACATCGATGAGGAATCGCTGCAAGAATGCGACGGAACGATCTATAAGATTGCAGAAACATTGGAACCGCGTCCGTACTCTTCACGTGAATTCATTTTTGAAATGGGGAAATGGTGCGTAAAGAATGCAAAGAAGAAAAATTCACTTGTGCAAACGGCATACGAAAATAATGTCCCGATCTTCTGTCCTGCATTCTCAGATTCTTCTGCCGGTTTTGGTTTGGTGAAGCACCAGCATGAGCGGATGAAAGCAGGGAAGCCGTATCTGTCAATCGATTCTGTGAAAGATTTTTATGAACTGACGCAGATCAAAATGGCTGCAAAGACATCCGGTCTGTTCATGATCGGCGGCGGTGTGCCGAAGAACTTCATTCAAGACACGGTTGTCTGCGCAGAAGTGCTCGGTGTGGATGTCCCGATGCATCAGTATGCAGTCCAGATAACGGTTGCCGATGTTCGCGACGGAGCATGTTCATCCTCGACGCTGAAAGAGGCAAGTTCATGGGGGAAAGTCGATACCGTGTACGAGCAAATGGTATATGCGGAAGCATCCACGGTGGTTCCATTGATCTTCAGTTACATGTATCATAACGCAAACTGGAAGAAGCGGAAGAAGTACGAATGGACGAAGATGTTTTTGAAATGATTTTCACGATTGCAAGATTCCGAGATTGCAAAATTGGTCGATAGCTATTTCAAGAACGTAACCTGTTTTTTTTTGCTATAGTGGAATGCGGACTGTGGTACTGGTGCTATTATTCTGTTCACATCCGCATTCCTTATTTTAAATCGCTCGTTGCTTTTAGAACTTTGCCTCGCTATATTTTCGCACAATTACTTCCCTACCGATTTTTTTTGAAAGGTCACACCAATGGAACAGGTTCTCAATTACATCGAAGCAAATAAAGAGCGTTATCTTTCCGAGTTGAAAGAATTTCTCTCCATTCCCAGTGTCAGTTCTCAATCAACACATAACGCAGACATTCAGCGGTGCGCACAATGGGTTGCAGACCACATGCGCACAATCGGAATGAAGAACGTACAAGTGATGCCAACTCCGGGACATCCGGTTGTGTACAGCGAATGGCTCGACGCCCCCGGTGCGCCGACAGTGTTGTTTTACGGTCATTACGATGTTCAACCGGTCGATCCGCTGAACTTGTGGCAGACGCCGCCGTTCGAGATGTCGATCCGCGACGGGAAAATATTTGCGCGCGGTTCTGCGGACGACAAGGGTCAGGTGTATGTTCATTTTAAAGGGATCGAAGCACTAATGAAGCAGTTCGGCAAACTTCCCGTGAATATTAAAATGCTGATCGAAGGGGAAGAAGAGGTGGGGAGTGCAAATCTCGATAATTTCGTAAAAGAGCATAAAGAACTTCTGAAAGCAGATCTTGTTTTGATTTCGGATTCTTCAATGTTCGGACATGGCGTTCCTTCCATTTGTTACGCGCTGCGCGGATTGTCCTATCTCGAAATCGAGGTGACCGGTCCCAACCGCGATCTCCATTCAGGCTCGTTCGGAGGTTCTGTCCACAATCCGATTCAGGCGCTGGCAGAATTGATTGCATCGCTGCATGACAAGAACGGGCGCATCACCATTCCCGGATTCTATAACGATGTCCGTCCGCTGTCGAAAGAAGAACGAAAGGCGTTTGCAAAACTTCCGTTTAAAGAAAAACAGTATGCGAAAGAGCTCGGTGTAAAAGAACTGTACGGAGAAAAAGGATTTTCCTCACTTGAGCGTGTATGGGCTCGTCCGACGCTTGAATGCAATGGAATCTGGGGCGGCTACATTGGCGAAGGAGCAAAGACAGTCCTTCCTTCCAAAGCATTCGCAAAAATCTCATGCCGGCTGGTGCCTGATCAGACATCCGGAAAGATCGCAAAACTTGTTGAGAAGCATTTGAAAAAAATCGCTCCCAAAACAATAGACATACAAGTCCGAAATCTGCATGGTGGCGAAGCGGCAATAACCCCGATTAACAGTCCCGGTGTAAAAGCCGCTGTTGCCGCAGTTGAAAAAGGATTCGGCAAAAAGCCTTTGTACCAGCGTGAGGGCGGGTCTATCCCGATTGTGGTTCAATTCAAAAAGCTGCTTGGGTTGGATACGGTTCTGCTTGGTTTCGGCGTGCCAGATGAAAATGCACATTCTCCGAACGAATTCCTCCTTGTGGACAACTTTTACGGGGGAATAAAAACGTCGGTGCATTTCTTCAATGAACTGCCGAATTTTTGGGGAAAGAAGGGGGCAAAAAAATAATCGGCGCGAAGATGGCGATGAGCGTGTATCGACAATTTTTTTCTTTAAAAAATTTAATGCTGAAGTAACATACAATTGTTATATTGCAACGCACATAAATGTTAATCCACCAATCTCCCCATTAATTATTTTCGGAGGTGTTATGAAACGTCAGTTGTTCATGATTCTCTTCGTGCTGTTGAGTTTTGCAGGTGTTGCAGTTTCACAGTATTCTATTCGAGGCACTGTAACCGATTCTGAGTCCGGGCAGGGACTGCCATCGGTGAATATTTTACTGTCAGGGACGAAATACGGAGCTGTGTCCGATGTCGATGGAAAGTTTGTTGTTGAAAATGTTGAAAATGGTACATACCAAATTAAAGCATCGCTTCTCGGATATACTCCCGTGACACGTTCGGTCACTGTCAACGACGCAGATGTTACGATTAATTTTGCATTGCGACAAACGACCGTGCAGGTCGGTGAAGTTATTGTGGAAGTGAACAGAGCGCGCGAGCGTGAAACGCCGGTTGCGTTTTCAAATGTTGGCAAGGAGCAAATAAATGAAAGAATTCACGGTCAAGATGCACCGTTACTTTTAAAAGGAACACCGGGTCTCTATGCTTTCTCGACCGACGGTGTTGGAAACGGTGAAGCAAAACTTTTTGTCCGCGGGTTCAATCAGAATTACGTTCAAGTGCTCATCAACGGCATTCCGACCAATGATCCGGAATCAAATTCTGTGTACTGGTCCAATTGGGGATCTGTTTCTGCGTCAGCTGCTTCAGTTCAAGTGCAACGCGGTGCTGGTTCTTCGCTATATGGAGCAGGTTCATTCGGCGGCTCGTTCAATATCGTGACCGGCGAAGCAAGACCACGATCTCATTACGGCGTAAACCTATCACTTGGTGACCCAGTCAATACAATGTACGGCGTAGATCTGAACAGTGGTCTTATCAATAATCAGTTTGCCGTTTCCTTGCGTTTAGACAAAAAAATGGGTGAAGGGAATCGTCTTGGCGCACGATACGAAGGGTATAATTATTATCTGTCCGGTTCCTGGTTTATCAATGAGCAACAATCGTTGAAGGCAGTGTTGCATGGTGCACCGCAGGAACACGGATATTCATTCTCAAATGATATTTCCTACTTCAAGTATTTTAATTTCAAAGCCAACTCTGCTCCATGGTTACCATTAAGTGTGATTAATGCATTACCGGCAAATCCGAACGATGGAAAAGCACATTACGGATTGGATGACGGACGAAGAGAACTAGTGACGGACGATTACGCGACACTTGCACATAACCATTTTCACAAACCGCAAGCAGAGTTGCATTACAATCACGAATTCGACAAACAGACGGCATTGAGAGCAACGTTCTTTTACTCAATGGGACGAGGCGGCGGTTCAAGTCTAAATAGTCTAGGTTCTGGTGCCTTGAGCAATTTCGTTGCGAATAATTTGCGCGCACCTGATGGTTCAATTACAAATGCTCGAGTTGCAGACACATTATATCTGAAAAATTCCTATCAGCGAGATAGTTACTCACTCCATCAGCAATGGGGTATATTATCCAACTATGAGTTCCAACCGATTGAAAATCTTCGTTTAACAACTGGATTAGAATATCGGTCTTGGTCAGCTGATCACCCGGGACACTATACGAATCTATATGGCAAAACGAGTCTGTCAGTCCAATCGTATGGGTTAAAAGATAGCGCAGGCGGAACAGCTGCTGCCAATGCATCGTTTACGAGGCGTACATATCAAGGCGATCTTGATCAAGAAAACGACGTTGCATTATTCGGATGGGACTTGTCTTCCACCGATCCTACATATCGAACACAATACCGAAATTACTTAGGCGAAACTCCTCAGTATACGATTTTTGCCAGTGGAACTTACAACGTTATGCCCAATTTTGCCGTGACAGGTACGCTACAGTATGTTTGGTATAAATATCACCTCAAAGAAAATATGCCCAGCGAAAACGCAATCGGCAGGCGGTTGTCGTTTGCAGAAAAGAGTGCGCGTGGGCTAGGACAGGATGCTTCGAAAGAAGGTCCCACGAGTGATGGGAAATTCTTGATGGCGCAGTATGCGAGTTCGACAAGCACAACCATCACAAACTGGTATGTGTTCGACCTCGTCGATGCCACGCGCTCACGAGGCTTTTTGCAGCCAAAAGTTGGAGCCAATTTCAACGTCAACGATAATATCAACGTCTTCGGAAACTATTCGCACGTCGAACGGTTTGTCGATCTTGGCATCTATTACAATCAGGGACGGTTGAATCCGGATGCGAAAGATGAAACCTCGAATCAATTCGAACTCGGAGTCGGTTGGACGTCCGAAGAACTGAATGCAAAAATAAATGTGTATTCAATGACATGGGAAAATAAGTCTGCCCGCATACAGGACCAAAGCCAGGCGGGTCAACCGGGATATGACAGGAATGGCAACAAATCCATTCTCGTTGGAACTGCAGATTATCAGGGAGTTGAATTTGAATTCAATTCCCGACTTGGGATGTATGTTGATGTACTCTCCGGTCTAGAATTGCGCGGTTCGATAACGATGTCGGAAAATTTGTGGACAGAAGTGCTTGATGCTGCAAAGATCGTCGGCGGAAAACGGGCAGTTTTTAATTCAAGCGCAAGAAACGCAGCCGGCGCAACAGACACATTGTTTGTTGATGAGTTAAAAGATACACATGTCGGCGGTCCTCCACAAACGATGGCTTCGATCGGACTGACATACCGTTGGAACGATTTCTTTGTCGGACTTGATGCAAATTATTATGATAACCACTACGGACTTGACGGCGATACATATGTACGTGTCGACGGTTCGTGGAACTCGACAAAAACGGTATTCACTTATACGCTTGATCAAAAATTACCGTCGCGAACAGTGGTTGATGCTCAAGCAGGATATCGTTTCATGGTATCAGGAATTAAAGGAATGGTTTCCGGACAGATACTGAATATTTTTGATAAGGAGTATCTTGCCGATGTCGATAACTTTGGCGTCATTCCGGGCGGACTCCGCTCGTTCCGTTTGAATCTTGGAGTATTCTTATAAACCAAGATCAGAAGATATTTCTTCCAGCCCCGCACTTCTTGCGGGGCTTTTTTGTTTTTGGAGATGCCGGGAAGAATTGGTAAATTATACCAGTAGGACACCTTGATAAGGTGTCCTACAATTGTTTTTATCTGAATATGAAAATCTATACTAAAGCGGGAGACACAGGCGAGACTTCGCTGTTCGGTGGGGAGCGGGTACCGAAAGATGCACTCCGCATTGAAGCATACGGCTCGGTTGATGAACTGAATTCGCTGCTCGGCGTTGCCCGTGCAATGAAGCCGAAGAAAAAGATAGATGCCATCCTTGATCTGTTGCAGCATCAACTTTTCGAACTCGGCGCTGACCTTGCAACACCGAAAAACGCAAAGGATGATTATATTCCGAGGATCACTGCTGCACATGTGACGGAATTGGAGAAGGTGATTGATTCATTGGAAATCAAACTCAAACCGTTGAAGGTCTTTATTCTTCCCGGCGGTTCAAAGGTCGCATCGCATCTTCATCTTGCGCGAACCGTCTGCCGCCGGGCAGAGCGGGCTGTTGTGCGGTTATCACGGAATGAGAATATCGGCACCGACGTTGTTGTGTACCTCAACCGTCTTTCCGACCTGCTGTTCGTACTGGCGCGGTTCGCGAATCATAGTGAAAAGCATCCGGAGATCAAGTGGACCGGTGCACAAAGAAAAACGAAGAAATAAAAATCAGTTATAAAAAAGGATACTCGCAGAGATGTTAAAATTTTTCAGCAAATTGTTCGGCAGTAAAAAAGAACAGGATATTTCAAAGTTGCTTCCGCTGGTCAAGGAGATCAATGCTCACTACGCAACTTTGCAATCATTGAGTGACGACGAACTGCGTGCCAAAACCGCGGGATTCAAGCAGACGATCGCCGAAGCGGTGAAAGAGATTCGTGGACGCATTGACGAGATACAAAACCAATTGAAGAGTGAATCAGATCCCGCAAAGCGCGAAGAGTTATTCACCGAGTTGGAATCTCTTGAGAAAGAAGAATACTCAGCAATTCAAGAGACTCTTGACGAGATTCTTCCCGAAGCGTTTGCTGTTGTGAAAGATACCTGCCGCCGTCTTGTCGGTCAGGAGTGGGATGTCGTCGGACATAAGATGAAATGGGAAATGGTCCCGTACGACGTGCAGTTGATGGGGGGAATCGTGCTGCATCAGGGAAAAATTTCGGAAATGGCGACCGGTGAAGGAAAAACACTTGTTGCCGTGTCGCCGATGTATTTAAATGCGCTTGCCGGACGCGGCGTGCACCTTGTAACGGTCAACGACTATCTTGCCCGCCGCGACAGCGAGTGGATGGGAAGAGTATTCCTGTTCCACGGCATGACAGTCGGATGCATCGTGCAGAATCAAAATCCATTTGTGCGCCGTGAACAATACAACTGCGACATCACGTACGGAACGAACAACGAATTCGGTTTCGATTATCTTCGCGACAACATGGTGCATGTCCCGGACGAGATGGTGCAGCGCGGTCATTATTATGCCATTGTGGATGAGGTTGACTCTGTCTTGATCGACGAAGCGCGGACACCGTTAATCATCAGCGGTCCCGTAGAAGTGGATGACCACAAGTTCAACGAGATGAAGCCGCGCGTGGAACGGCTGGTGAGTATGCAGAGAAACTTTGTTGCAAAGATCGTCGGTGAAGCGGAGAAACTTCTCGCCGAAGGAAAAGAAAAGGAAGCGGGGATTCTTTTACTGCGCGGGTATCGCGGCGATCCGAAGAACAAAAGATTGGCAAAGATGTTCGCCGAAGGTGCACCGAAAAAATTGATGCTGCAAACCGAAGCGGAATACATGGCGGAACAGAACAAGCGCATGCATGAGATCGACGATGAACTGTACTTTTCAGTCGACGAGAAAAACCATTCCATCGACCTGACTGAAAAAGGACGCGAGTTTCTTGCCAGCGGTACAGATAAGGATATGTTCGTTCTCCCTGATATCGGTGCGGAATTGAGCGAGCTGGAAGGTGATTCATCCATATCGTTCGAACAGAAACAACTGAAGAAGGATGAACTGAACAAAATTTACGCTGAACGAAGCGATAGGATTCACACCGTCCGTCAATTGCTGCGCGCATATTCGCTGTATGAAAAAGATGTGGAGTATGTTGTTACGGACGACGGCAAAGTTCAGATCGTCGATGAATTCACGGGTCGCGTACTGCATGGCAGGCGATATTCGGACGGATTGCATCAGGCGATCGAAGCGAAAGAAGGAGTGAAGGTTGAGCGTGATACGCAGACGCTCGCGACTGTGACGCTGCAGAATTATTTCCGCCTCTATAAAAAACTCGCCGGCATGACCGGAACTGCCGAGACGGAATCTGCCGAATTTTTCGACATCTATAAATTGGATGTTGTCGTGATCCCGACGAACAAACCTGTTGTTCGTGAAGATATGAATGATCTTGTGTATCGGACGAAGAGAGAAAAATACAATGCCGTCATCGCAGAGATAAAAACTCTTCGTGAAAAAAAACAGCCGGTACTCGTCGGAACAACAAGCGTTGAAGTATCCGAAACAATCAGCAGAATGTTGAGCCGCGAAAAAATTCCTCACAACGTGTTGAACGCCAAGCAACATCAACGTGAAGCCGAAATTGTTGCCAATGCCGGGCTGGCAGGTTCGGTCACTATTGCAACGAATATGGCGGGACGCGGAACAGATATTAAACTTGGTCCGGGAGTAAAAGAAGTCGGCGGGCTTGCTATTGTCGGAACCGAACGGCACGAGGCGCGTCGCATTGATCGGCAGTTGCGCGGTCGTGCGGGACGTCAAGGCGATCCCGGCACAACACGATTCTATCTGTCGCTGGAAGATGATTTGATGCGGCTCTTTGGCAGCGATCGTGTCGCAAACATCATGACGAAACTCGGTGCGGAAGAGGGAGAAGTGATCGAACATCCGATGATCACCCGCATGATCGAACGGGCACAGAAGAAAGTGGAAGAGAACAACTTCGGTATCCGAAAACGGCTGCTGGAGTACGACAACGTGATGAACCAGCAGCGCGAGGTCATTTACTCCAAACGGCGCCATGCGCTTCTCGGCGAGCATCTTGATGACGATATCTATCAAATGCTGGACGATTATGTCGCCGATGTTGTTGAGCGGCATTATGAGCCGGGAACGATCGATGAGATGATAGACGAGTTGCGGACGAATCTCCTGATCGATGTTCACATAACTCCGTCGGAATTCCAATCGCTCGGTGCAAACGGCGTGATGGAAAAAGTGATGGAGACTGCACGGGAATTCCTGAAGCGAAAACGTGAAACGGTCGGCGAGGATGCGATGAAGTTCATCCAAAAGATTGCCCTACTTCAGGTGATAGATACCCGATGGAAAGAACATCTGCGAGAGATGGATGACCTGAAAGAGGGAATTTATCTGCGGGCGTACGGGCAGAAAGATCCGATCCTTGAATACAAATCCGAGGCATACCGGATGTTCATCGAGTTGATCGGCATGATTAACCGGGAAGCGCTCAACCTGGTCTTCAAACTCTTCCCCGAAAATCAGCAGCAACTGCAGGCACAACAACAGCGGCGCAGCCTGCAACAAGAGCGAATGAAATTGACACATGCGGCATCGACAGGCATGGGAATCCAGGGGACAATTGACGGAGAAGATGGACAGCTGCAACGCCAGCAGCAAGCGCCGGTCGTCCAACAAATAATTGCTGGAGAGAAGGTCGGACGCAACGATCCGTGTCCGTGCGGCAGCGGCAAGAAATACAAACATTGCCACGGAAAGAATGTGTGAGTCAGAAATATTTCCTGAAAGACATTACCAATGGTCTGATTCGCGTATCCGGCAATTTATTTTTTTTACTCCTTCTTACTTCATTGGTTTGTGCTTGTTCTACGCCTCAGATGCAGAATACAAACTGCAATGACAAAGTATCGGCATCACTTCAAAGTATCCTTACCAAAACTGTTCAGGATACCGTTCGCATCAGTGTCACCGTCATCATGACCGATAGTGCAGGAATTTCGGAATCATTTCCCGCCCTTTCCATTCCTAATGCAAAGGTTGCGCTCGGTCATTTGACAAAAGAGGAAATTTCTTCATTGTGCAGGCACAAAAATGTTCAGTATATTGACATTCCCAAAATACTGTTTCCCATCAAATAACATGTCAGGAGTTCCTATGATAGTGCGTTTATCGGTTGTGGTGCTGTTATTGGTTTCCATTGCAAATGCTCAATCGTACAACAAAAGTAAGATTGATGTTCGTCTGTGGGATGAGATAGATCAGGTGTCGAACAATTCAACTCCTGACACAAAAACAAAATTCTTTAAGACACAAGGACAATCGTTGCGTGCAGATGTGATCGTCTTCAGCACATCCGCCGATGAAGCAAAAAAAATTGGAGTTGAACCAATTGCAACCTACGAACATTTTTTTACGGCAAAAGTCTCCGTTAGTCAATTGATCTCTCTTGCCGATCTCCCTTCAACAATCTATGTAGAAGCACCAAAAATGCGCTATCCAAAATTGGATAAGAGTTTGGTCGAAATGAAAGTAGATAAACTCCATGCTGGTCTGGTGAACAGTACAGCGTACAAAGGGAGCGGGGTCATCGTCGGCATTATCGACAGCGGTATTGATTGGAAGCATCAGGATTTCCGTCTGGATAGTGATACAACCAAATCCCGGATTCTTTTCCTGAATGACTTGACGACGGGAAAAGAATTCACGCAAACCCAGATCAACAACGAACTCGACGGAACACCGGCAGGTGTCGTTGATGAGGAGGATTTTTCCGGACACGGCACGCACGTGGCGAGTACAGCAGCTGGCGATGGTTCCACATCGGGTGGAACATACAAAGGTGTTGCCCCGGAAGCCGACCTTATCATCGTAAAAGGGGGAGATGAAGGTTTTTCAACAACGAACATCATCAATGGTATCACCTACATTCGCCAAAAAGCTGTTGCGCTCGGGAAACCGTTTGTCATCAACATGAGTCTTGGCGGACACGACGGCGCGCACGATGGTACATCGGCAGAAGAAGTTGCGGTTGAATCGGAATTGGGTACAGCCGGAAGGCAAATAGTAATTGCGGCGGGTAACGAAGGTTCCGATCCGATTTATGGCGGAGCAACGCTCGCTCAAAGTGCGAGCAAAGTTTTTACGTTTGAAATTCCGACATACACTCCCACATCCGGTGCTGCAAATGATTTTGTTTATTTGACGATGTGGTACAAGAGCGGAGATAACTTTACCGTTTCCGTAAAGACACCGAACAATACAACAGTACAAGCGGCAACAGGTGCCTCGCAAAATGTTTCCACACCAAACGGTCAAGTACACATCGTGAACGGGACCGGAGCAGTAAATTCCAAAGGAGCAAAAGAATGCTTCATCGAAATATATGATGCGGTTGCCACTACAACACCGACTCCGAGTACTTCTTGGACGATCACGGTTACGGCAGGGTCAGTACCGCAAGGAGGAACTTTCGATATATGGCTTGCCGCATCGTCAATGGGGGCTCAATTTAATTCGGGGAATTCATTTACCAAGCTCGTTGGGATGCCGGGAACCGCGGAAAGTGCCATCACAGTCGGTGCGTATGTAACGAAATGGTCGTGGACGTCATTGGCAGGAAATGTAGGGTACGGTGGAGTAAATAGAACCAATAATTTTTCGACTTTCTCAAGCATGGGACCAACACGCGACGGCAGACAGAAACCGGATATTAGTGCACCAGGACAAGCGATTGCTGCAGCAAGGTCTTCGTCTGCTGCGTTTCCAAACAGTTTTCTTGTAGCTCCCTCGGGTAAATATGTGATTGAACAGGGAACAAGCATGGCTTCGCCTCATGTTGCCGGACTTGTTGCGTTAATGCTGCAGGCAAAACCAACGCTGACAGCGGCACAAATTCGTTCAGCGTTAATCACTACAGCTCGGACCGACACAAATGTCGGCAGCGTACCAAACGCACAATGGGGAAACGGCAAGGTGGATGCACAGGCAGTTTTGCAGAATATACTTTCCGTTCAATTGGAATCAAAAGTTGTCCCAAATACATTCGTAGTTCACCAAAACTATCCAAATCCATTTAATCCTTCGACCAAAATTTCATTTTCAATTCCATCACGCAGTTTTGTAACTGTAAAAGTATATTCCCTGCTGGGAGAGGAGATCGCGACGTTGGTGAACGAGGAGGTCGCCGCCGGAGAGTATGCTACAACGTTTGATGCGTCAGGAGTATCGAGCGGAATATATTTCTATACGGTGGCGGCAGGACCATATACACAGACCAAAAAAATGCTGGTTCTAAAATAAGGCACTTCAATGAAATCGAACTTATTCCATTACAAAGCACTCATCACAAATGTTTATGACGGCGACACATGCACCGCAGATATCGATCTCGGATTCGGGATATGGATACGGGGAGAAAAACTGCGGCTGCACCGTATTAATGCTCCGGAGATTGTCGGAGCGTCAAAATCAAAGGGGCGCGAGTCGCAAAAATTTCTCGCCTCTTTGATCGAGAAAAAGGAAGTAACACTCGAGACCATCAAAGACAAAAAAGAAAAATACGGACGCTTTCTTGCTGAAATCTGGATACTGGATAAGGGAGGAAAACGTTTGAATGTGAACGATCTTATGGTAGAGCAGGGATTCGCCGAATACAAAAAATATTGATGTGATAGGATTGTCTTTCAGACAAATTCTTTTAGATTGATCACATGCTTTCACTTCCTCTCTCCCCGCGCACCGGACATTTGACCCGACGGCAGGAATGGCTCTTGCTGTTGTTGGCTCTCGGCGGGAGTATCGTCATTCACTCACCTTCTCAGTTATTGTTGCCCCTTGTTCCTTCACTCGCTCGCAACCTGACAACGCAGCATGTTACGACAATCAATTTTTTCCGGGGACTATTATTCTTTGTCGTTACCGGTTCGCTGCTTGTGATCATCGGAAAGCAAGTTGCACTTTTCCTTCATGACAGAAAAGGAAAAATTCCTTTCGGGCGTTTGTTGCAGAATTCTTTCATTGTCAGCATGGTTCTATCAATTTTGGTTCTGCCTGCAAAATTGGGGATTATGGGAGTGGGTTATGCTGCATTGAGTATCGATCCGTTCACATCAAACGATCCGAGCCTCCAGTTGCATCAACGGTTGATGATGCCGGCATTGGCGTACTTTCTGCAATTCAAGGATGCCGTACTATACCATCTTTTCAGTCTCGTTATTTCTTTTTGGTGTATTGTAGGGCTTCAACTCTTTTTTGAAATCAGGAGCATTACTCTTTCCCGGCTCGAAATAATTTCTTTAGCGACAACATGCGTGATAGCGACGCAGTTTCAATCACCCGGCTATACTGAGTCACTGGTGATTCTGTGTGCGCTGATACTCTTCACCGTACCGATGAACTCGTTCGGTCGCCTTGCAATTGTTATCGTTGCGCTCTTTGTTCATGAGTCGAGTGTGTTGTTGTTCGCGGCGGTCTCATTGCTTTATTTTACTGCGTATGAGAAAAAATTATTTGCTGCGGCTGTACTTTTATATACCATTTGCTGGATTGTCAGCTTTGGCTTTGATATTGAAAGGCTGATTGGCGTACGGAATGTAGGAGGCATTGGAGGATTGGAGTGGCTGCTGTCTAATCCGCATCGAGAACTGCTTGGCATCCTGCTCTCATACAAAGTGATGTGGGTTTTTCTTGTTGTTGCGATCTATCGTTTTCCTGCTCAATCTAAAGCGTTCGTTGTTTTACTCATTCCGGGCATTGCCGCAACAGTTCTTGCTGTTGATACGACGAGATTATTGGCGCTCGGATTTCTTCCATTCTTATTTGCGATCGAGTATTCAAAGCGGTACGCTCTTATTTCTATTCGGCATCAGCGGTATCTTCATCTCCTGAATGTTGCCATCCCTTCCGTATATGTCGGGCTGAACAGCGGCATGGTATTCTTTGACGGACTCTATCAACTGATGTTTCAGGGAATCTTCATCAAATAGTGTGGGTATGATCAAAAAAATTGTCAGCAGCCCATACACGTATCTCGCCGGCATCATTATCCTTACTCTGCTTGTATTTTATCCTTCCATCCATTTCGATTTCACGAACTGGGATGATGATATTCATATAACAAATAATCCGTCAATCCAGCAAATCTCGTTTCAATCGCTCATTCAGCAGTTTACGCCGACTGCACGTTATATGTATCATCCCATAACGATGATTACGTACATGGTAGAGTGGAATGTTTCACATGGTGCGTCGTGGCTTTTTCATCTTACCAATGTACTCATCCATGCATGTAACGTACTATTGCTCATTCTGATATTGACGCAATTTCATATAAGTAAAACGGCAGTTATTTTTTGCACCGCCGTGTTCGCTCTTCATCCTCTTCAAGTGGAGTCTGTTGCATGGATCTCGGGCAGGAAGGAACTCCTCTATGGATTCTTTTATCTCTTGTCGGTGCTTCTGTATTTGCATCATCAACATACGGGAAAGAAAAAGTACGCCATTTGGTCGGTTATTGCATTTATTCTTGCATTGTTATCGAAGCCGACTGCAGTGACCCTTCCGCTTGCCTTAGCAATTATTGATTACAGCCGAATGAAGAAGCCGGCAGTCGATATCATAAAATCAATTGTACCGTATCTGCTCACAGCGTTCATTTTTGTATTTCTTTTTTTGCAGTCGCCGCAATCGAAATTGACGCCGCCGATAGAGTTCTATTCATTTGCACAACGGATTGTATTGATCGGTTACCAGTTTGCATTTTATCTCTGGAAATTTCTCTTTCCATTTGAACTGTCTGCCTGCTATGCATATCCGGATGCAGATGTATTGCCCGCACATTTTTATTTGCTTCCGGTATTGGTCGCGATCCTGATTGCGGTGACTATCTACTTTACAGCTGAAAAAAGAAAGACGATCCTTGGAATTATGTTGTTTGCAATAACGATCCTGCCGGTACTTCAGATTATTCCATTCCATAATGCGTCGCTTGTTGCTGACCGTTATGTGTATCTACCGATCATTGGCTTGGCTTTGTTTGTAAGCCACGGTCTTCAGGTAAGAAAAAAAGATGAAGGGTACGACTATATTGCATTGATCTTGCAGAAACTTCTTCTCGGATTGTTAGTGCTAACGATTTCTGTCGCATCGCTCAATAGATTATTTGTGTGGAAAAACAGCATTGATCTTTTCAGTGATGTTATTAATAAAAATCCGTCATTGGCGCTTGCGTACGGCAACAGAGCGCATGCAAAATTATTATCCGGTGATTATGACGGTGCAATTGAGGATTGTGATATATTATTGCGATTGAATCCTTTTGACGGGAAAGCATACTACAACAAGGGAAACGCCTACAGTCAATTGGGGAGATATGATCGAGCGATCAAATCCTACACTCAATCAATGATGAACGGGTTCGTCATCGCAAGTGTGTACTATAACAGGGGAAACGCATATTACATGAGCGGAATGTTCGATAGCGCATTGGCAGATTATCATCGTGCTCTTGAACGCTCCGACAATAAAACAGATTCATACTACAGCATCGGATATACTCACTTGTTTGGCAAAAAAGATTATAAAATTGCGCGTTCATATTTTGACAGTGTTCTTATCGGAAATCCCCGGTCAGTACCAACCTATTACTATCGTGCGGAGTGTTTCTTTCACTTAAAACAGTATGCAAGTGCATTGTCGGATCTTACAATTGCACAAGGCATTGACCCGAAGATATCAAAAACCGAGCTCTATTTTCGAGTCGATTCTGCTATCCAAAGCGTTAATAGAAAAATAGATTCTCTAACCCTTTTATTATCCCATCGCACTCAGCAAGTTGAGATGTTGCAACAACGAAGTGAATTATACTTTCTCATAGGTGATTCTGCCAGCGGCATGGATGATCTTGCTCAGTCCGAACGCTTGCGACAACTTCGATTCCAACAGTAATACCGACTTTTTTCACACAAGATTGTTGCGGTATTTGACTATTGGATTGTTCTTGTATTGACGTTGTTGTTCACACGATACTTGATTTATTTCTGTAAAACATCCATATTGCGTTTGAGATTGTGGGGTTGGTGGGGGGGGTAAATAGCACTTCTTAACTGAGTAACAGTCAATCAGAGTTAAGTTTCAAAATCGGAAGCTTGTGTTTGAGGAATCCTTTAACCGAAAATGGTTGGAAATATTTTCTTCCGGTCGGTAAAAAGTACCTGCTACTGTTCAAACAACTAAAATTAATGAAATTTTTGATAGTTTTGTTGTGGCACGTAGTATGCAGTCAATGGTGCAGTTTGATTTACCAATGGGGAAAATTCATTCACCACTAACTTAAAGGAGATATCTTATGGGACAACAACAATTGCTGCTCATCATTCTTGGCGTGATCATCGTCGGTATCGCAGTCGCGGTGGGAATCACGATGTTCCAGGACAACGCAGTCAGTGCAAACCGTGATGCAGTGACGAACGATCTGGTTCAACTCGCAGCGAAAGCACAACAGTATTATCGTAAGCCCAGTTCATTAGGTGGCGGTGGAAACTCATTTGCGACACTCACAGCAGATGCAGCGGGTATGGCATTGTTAGTATCGACGTCATTCTCGGATAACGACAACGGTACCTACACGATTAAGACAGCAGGTACGGCAACAACCGTCGTGTTCCAGGGTGTTGGCAAAACAGCACTGAGTGATGGAACGTATCCGACCTATACCTGCACAGTAACAGCAGCCGGTTACGCTATTGCAAAAACTAATTAATTCACAGCACTACTCACAACAAACTAAAAGAGGTATCTTATGGGACAACAACAATTGCTGCTCATCATTCTTGGCGTGATCATCGTCGGTATCGCAGTCGCGGTGGGAATCACGATGTTCCAGGACAACGCAGTCAGTGCAAACCGTGATGCGGTGACGAACGATCTGGTTCAACTCGCAGCGAAAGCACAACAGTATTATCGTAAGCCCAGTTCATTAGGTGGCGGTGGAAACTCATTTGCGACACTCACAGCAGATGCAGCGGGTATGGCATTGTTAGTATCGACGTCATTCTCGGATAACGACAACGGTACCTACACGATTAAGACAGCAGGTACGGCAACAACCGTCGTGTTCCAGGGTGTTGGCAAAACAGCACTGAGTGATGGAACGTATCCGACCTATACCTGCACAGTAACAGCAGCCGGTTACGCTATCGCAAAAACTAACTAACTGTAGTACGATAAAGAGGGCTGTTGCAGCCCTCTTTACTTTAGTACTAACTGTGAGGAGTAACCAATGGGTCAACAACAACTTTTATTAATCATACTCGGCGTCATTATCGTCGGTATTGCGGTTGCTGTTGGCATAACATTATTCCAAGATAATGCGGTCAGTTCAAACCGTGACGCAATGACCAACGATTTGATGCATCTGGCGGCGAAAGCACGACATTACTATTCTCGGCCAACATCAATGGGGGGCGGAGGACATTCGTTTACCGGATTAACAGCTGATGCTGCAGGAATGCTCATACTTGTTACGTCAAGTTTTTCCGATAACACAAATGGAACATACACGATAAAAACAGCAGGAGATAATAGTCAGGTTGTTTTTCGAGGAGTAGGTAAAACTGCACTTTCAGACGGTTCATATCCAACTATTGAAGTAACAGTAACAAGGTCAGGACATACGTTTTCCATCCTGAATTGAGTATATTTTCGGTTTATGAGAAGAGCAGGGACAGTTCACCGCCCCTGCTTTTTTATTTTTACACTTATTTGTAAAGTTGATTTTCTTCTACTAGGATTGTATCTTTCCAATGAAAGGGATTAGACACTACGTCTTTAAGACTCTATGGCAGAATTCCGAATTGACGGCGTTTCATTAAGCGGCAAACCGGTTCAAGGCATCATCAATGCCGAGAACATGAAACAAGCAAAAGAAAAAGCCGCTCAAATGGCTCGTGAACGCAAGTTCAAAGTTTCCTCCGTTCATACCCGCACAACGTTCCTCTATCGAGTTAAAAAAGGAAATGAAAAACCGATTGACGGCGAGCAGAAAGCATTTACAAAACAGGAAGTGATAGATGCGCTCGGTAAGATGGGGTACACCGTCGTCTATGTCCGAAAAAAATTATTCGAGGGGAAAGGGGGAAAGGTTCCGGATATTGAAGTGGTCTCGTTTGTCCGTGTCAGTTCAGATTTGATCAGACAAAAATTACCGTTCAACGATATGATGTCGATGTTGATCAACGATATTCAGAACAAAACACTGCGTGAAGCGATCAGGGAGATCAATCAGGACTTGAAGCAAGGGAAGGATAGCGAAAAGGCATTCCAAAAACACGAACGAGCACTCGGCAAGTTTGCTGCGCACATGTTGGGACTGGCATCCAAGAGCGGTAATATGGGTGAAATTTTTGAAAGCACAGCAAAATTTTTGGAACGCAATGCGCAATTCAAAAAGGATCTGAAAAGCGCCTTGATCATGCCGATTGTGACATTAGTGATCCTTTTTGTTGCTGTTGGTTACTACGTCGCGTACATATTTCCCGAAACTGCAAATTTATTCCAGAAATTTAAAATTGAACTTCCTCCAATGACTGCGGCGACACTTGAGTTAAGCGATTTTATCACAACCAATATTGTGTGGATCATGCTTGCCATCGCAATTCCCATCGGTGTCTTTGCACGGTTTGCAACGACCGAGCGGGGGAAATTCTATATCGATAAATACATCTGGTCGATCCCGGCTATCGGCGACCTGATGCACAAGACGAGTATTGAAATTTTTTGCCGTGTGTTTTACGCACTCTATTCCGGTTCGGGTGAAAATATCGAAGTGATCAAAATGGCTTCCGAGGCGTGCGGAAACAAGTATATGGAAGCACAAATAAAGAATGTAGCACTTCCCCTTATGGTAGAAAAAGGTGCCGGTATCACGGAAGCATTTGAGGCGACGGGGGTATTCACGAAAACAGCGATCTCGCGCTTTCACTCAGGAGCTGAAACAGGCACGGTCAAAAATACGGCAATGCAACTGGCTGAGTATTATGAAAAAGAGACATCGTACCGAATGCGCAATGCGATTGACATGATTCAATTGGTGATTTCGATGATCATCATGGTCGTGTTGACGGCGTTGACGCTCGTATCGTCTGAAACCGCTACAATAAAACCAAAGCCTCCGGGCGGATGGCTGAATTTTTTTACATCAATGTTCTAGACCATTAGGAATGATCAATGGCTGACATAGATATTACCGATAAAATAGGATATACTCTTCTCAAAAAAGGTATTATTGATTACGAGACGCTTGAAAAGTCTCTTCGTATCAAAGAAGCAGAAGCGGCAAAAAAAGAGCGACGGAATCTCGGTCAAATTCTCGTCTCCGAATTCAGCGCCGATCACGATGCAGTCTTTCGCGAAGTAGCCAATTTATATGCGTTTCGCGAAATTTATCTTGCCGATGAAAATGTTGACAAACCGAGAATTGATTTTATTAGGAAGTTAATTGACGCTCTCCCCGATGGGAATCGCGATTTGCTCATCCAAACAAAAATTCTTCCTTTAAAATTCGATGAGAAGCAGCCCGATAAGTTGATTATCGTCTGCGCAGATCCTACCGACAGAAACATTCCGTTGATTGCTCGTAACTTCAATGTTAAAAAATATGAGATCACGTATTGTCGTTTGAAGGACCTGCAGAATCTTCTCGAACAGGTTATCCCGCCGCAAAATGAATTCCTGAAACTGCTTGAAGAAAATCAAATAAGCGTCGAGACCCCGGAGGACGAGTCGCAGGTCGATGAAGATGCACTGAATGCGGAAATAAACAAGAGTGCCCTGGCAAATCTGTTTGAAGGGTGTTTGGTGGAAGCGGTGCGGCAGGGAGTGTCGGACGTTCATATTGTTGCGGCAGAAGGGAATAAAACAAACTTCATGTTCCGTGTGGATGGGAATTTGAAACTGTGGCATTGTCAGGAAAACACCATGCCGGAAGCTGTCATGGCAGTTGTCAAGGATCGTACAAAAGGAGTGGATCGGTTTGAACGTGAAATGTCACAGGACGGTTTTGTTCAACGAGTTATTGACGGACACCAGCTTCGTTTCCGTGTTTCCATCATGCCAATCGTTACAACGGAGTTTAAAAATAAATTCGAAAGTGTTGTTATCCGTGTACTCGATGATCGTAAAGTCATTACAGATCTGAACAAACTCGGTTTGCAAGGTCCTGCCCGGGGATTTTTTTATAAAGCAATTCAAAAACCTCAGGGTATTGTCATCCTTACCGGACCGACAGGTTCGGGAAAATCGACAACGCTGATAGCTGCATTGTACCAAGTTATTGATCCGACCGTGAATGTGCTGACGATTGAAGAACCGGTGGAATATATCATTAAAGGGGCGCGACAATTGAAGATTGGTCCCAAGATGTCTTTCGAACAATCGATTCGCGGTATTCTTCGTCATGATCCGGACATTGTTCTTGTCGGTGAAATGCGCGATAAAGTAACGGCAGAGACGGCAATAAAACTTGCAAACACAGGACACCTTGTGTTCTCAACCCTGCATACCAACGATGCACCGAGTGCTGTTGCACGTTTGTATAAGATGGGCATCGAACCGTTCCTGATCGCTTACGCAATTAATATCATCGTTGCACAACGTCTTATCCGAACACTCTGCAAAATTTGTAAACAGCCGATTGAAGATTCGGAGAAAGAGGATTTGTTGAAGTTCGGCTTCACCGAAGAGGATGTAGCAAAACATACGTTCTACAAAGCGGTAGGATGCGATAAGTGTAACGGCGGATACAAAGGACGTGCTGCCATTCATGAGGCATTGTATTTCACAAAATCGATTAAGAACATTGTTCTCAATGCCGGTGAAAAAGTGGATGAAAATTCTATACGCGATCAGGCTTCCAAAGACGGAATGTGGACACTACGACGCTCCGGCATGGAACGCATGAAAGAAGGTGTTACTACTCTTGAAGAAGTCATAGCAAGTACTGTTGAAGATGAGTAACACTGTAGAACTTTCAAAGTTGTACAGATATTCTCGGTAAATTTTTCTCCAATTCTGCAAAAAGGACGTCGGTATGATTCTTGAATCACTATCAACGTGCTTCCTGCCACAGCATTACACCTTAGAATAAATTAAGTTGACGGTGACACGAAAGTACAGTACTCTTTAAATACGTATGGGACTTGGACAAACACTCTTGACGATTATGGCGTTGATGTTGATGGGCAGATTGATCCTGACCGTCAACAGAACGACGCTTGATACCGGATACACCAAGGATATTGCTGAGTACAGAATTACCGCCACATCGCTCGGAACTTCACTTTTGGAAAATGCCAACAGTTTGGCTTTCGATGAAGCGACTGTCGATACGTTTCTGCTTGAAAGCGAAATTAATTCACTTACTGTGAGCGGTTCGTTTGGTGCTGATGGCGGTGAAACATCATATTCACTTTTTGATGATATCGATGACTACCATAATTATGAAAGAATCGACACGTTGTCAAACTCGGCAATATTTAAAACGAAAGGGAAGGTCGAATATCTTGATATCTCAGGCAGTACGTTATCAACAACAACATCTAAAAAATTCAATAAACTGATTACAGTGTATGTTACAAGCGACTATTTGGTTGATTATGCTGTCGATCCTCCAAAACCTGATACATTAGTATTCCGATCAGTATTTAGTTATTGGTATTTTCGTTAGAAGCAAGGAAGATTCATGGGTGCACAAACAATACTTGATCTTATTGCATCTTCAATGGTGTTTGGAAGTTTAATGCTTATTGCGCTTCGGCTTAATGGTACGACCATGGAACGTTCTCAGGATTATCGAGAGGACCTCATTGTACAGCAGAATCTGGTGGAGATTACTAAATTGCTTGAATATGATTTCCGGAAGATTGGGTATTGTTCAGATTATACGAAAATTCCGATTGCGACACACGCCATCAGATATGCCGACACAA
>JBFMFY010000018.1:0-50147 GCA_040751955.1 Bacteroidota bacterium | reverse complement strand
GCGTAGCAGCATTCTGTTACGCTTTTTTATTGCTCGCATCCTGTTCGAGCGTGAAAAATTTCAGCTCTATCGAAAAAAATCAGTTTTTCAATTTTGATCCTGAAGTCAGGGCACTGATTAATACACCGGCAATATTTGATCCGGCAAAACAAACCTGTCTCATTCTCTACGCGCTTCCCAATGGAAATTCCATCGAAATGACGGCTGGTCGTACAATGATACCGGATCTGGACTGGCACTATGACATTCAGCATATAGCGGCACAAACCCGGTTTATCCGTTCTCAAGTTGATGATCAAAATATCATTGTTGCATATTTGGAGTGCGGCGGAAAAAGTTGGCCCGCATGGAGACAGAAGCATGAAAATAATTCTGCTGCAATTGCACGAATCGTTGACTATGTTCGTTTTGAAACCAAGTATCCGAAATCAGTGATGCTCTCGGGACACAGCGGCGGCGGAAGTTTTATTACAGGATATATCAATGCGTTCGATACCATTCCGGAATTCATCGACCGTATCGCTTACCTTGATGCGAATTACAGTTTCGACGATTCACTGCATCACGGGCAGAAATTATTCGACTGGCTAAAGAGAGACACATCGCATACGCTCGCCGTCATTGCATACGATGACAGGGAAATTGTTTTCAACGGAAAGAAAGTTATTGGTCCCACAGGCGGAACGTTCCGCGCAACGCAACGGATGATACAAAGTTTCGCAGCACGCACTGAAGTGACATCACGCCAAGATTCGACACTCATTCAATATTCTGCCCTAAACAACAGGGCACGGTTCATCATTCATACGAATCCGGATACGTTGATTTTGCACACGGTGCTGGTCGAGAAGAACGGATTCGTCCATTCCGTACTAATGAATACAACTCGCGAAGAAAAAAATTACAAATTCTTCGGCAATCGCGCGTACACTAATTTAATCGCTGAGGAATAAATGAAGCAAGAAACACTGAAGAGAGAACTCTCTCTCACTCAGGCTGTAGCGCTTAACATGATCGACATGGTTGGCATCGGACCGTTTGTCGTTTTGCCAATCGTCATCGGGATCATGGGAGGTCCGCAGCATATTTCCGCGTGGATTGCAGGGGCTGTTTTGGCACTCATCGATGGTTTTATTTGGGCTGAGTACGGTGCTGCGCTTCCTAAAGCAGGAGGAAGTTACGTATTTCTACGCGAGGCATACGGTGAAAAATGGGGACGATTGATGTCGTTCCTGTTTATCTGGCAGACAATGATTCAAGCACCGCTTGTCATTGCGTCGGGATCAATCGGATTTGCACAATATCTCTCCTATCTCATTCCACTTGACGATACAACACGACGAATCGCCTCCGGAACACTGGTCATTGCATTAACAATTCTGCTCTATCGAAAGATTGCCACTGTCGGAAAAATTTCTGTCGCACTGTGGATCGGCGTACTCGGCACGATGGCATGGTTCATCTTCGGCGGATTGTCGCATTTTGATGCACGACTTGCGTTCGATTACCCCGACGGTGCGTGGGATTTCACGTGGGCGTTCTGGGTTGCACTGGGACAAGCTACTGTGCAAACAATGTACTCGTATCTAGGATACTATAACGTCAATCATCTCGGGGGGGAGATCAAGCAGCCGGAAAAAAATATTCCGCGGGCGATTTTTATTTCCATCATCGGGATAGCAATATTGTACCTTGCAATGCAATTCGCCGTTATCGGCGTTATTCCGTGGCAGGAGGCAAAAGAATCGCAATTCATCGTCAGCACGTTAATCGAGACATTGTACGGATCTACCGCAGCATCCATCGCAACGGTGATGGTGTTATGGATCGCATTTTCGTCCCTGTTTGCAGTCATGCTGGGATATTCAAGAATTCCTTATGCCGCTGCACTGGATGGGAATTTTTTTTCCGTTATGGCGAAAGTCCATCCGACGAAAAATTTTCCCCATATCTCATTACTGTGGCTCGGGGGTGCAGCATTTGTGTTCAGTCTGCTATTTAGAATGGCAGACGTCATCAAAGCGATACTCGCAATGCGAATCCTTGTTCAATTTATCGGCGGGGCATTGGGAATCATGTTATTGAGAAAAGCACTCGGTATGGATAAAATCCCGTTTAGAATGTGGCTCTATCCTCTGCCTGCTGTCACTGCAATCATGTTATGGGCTTCTATTATGGCGTCAACGGGAATGGGATTTGCACTTTCGGGATTAGGAATGACGGCACTCGGAATTATTGTCTATTTCATTCGGGAAAGAATTCAGAAGCGATAAGTCTCTCTCCTAAAAGAGAGGGACTTTTGTTATTCTACTTTAATAAGAAATTCCTCTTCTTCCGGTCGGACGGAATCGTATAAACGACGCAGCGAAGTAAACGCTATTCTGCTTCCCCTATTGGCGGCACTCCTATATAATCGCACCGCTTCAACTGTTTTTTTTGATACGACAATCCCTCTCTCATAACAATATGCGAGCGTCACTTCGGCAAGCAGCGATGATTCTTCGTATCCTTTTGTTAAAATCTTTAGTGCAGAGTCATTGCTCATAACTCCGTAGCCGGTTAATATCTTCACGGATGCCATTCGTACGGATGCCTCGTTGCTTCCGAGTTTCAATGCATTCGACCAGAATTCCATTGCCCGTTCACGTTGTTGCGGAACGATCTGCCCGTTAAAATATGCGGTCCCTAACTCGATCATCGCCGGAAGATAATGCTGCTGAGCGGACTTCAGCAGTGTCGTGATGATATCCTCTTTCTGCTGGTTTGGAAAGATCTCTGTCAGCGAAAATGCGGCAATCATATATTGAGATTCCATGTCGCCGCGATTCGCTCTCTGTTGAATTTTTTTCAGCGGTGCTTCGCTGTTAAGAAGCCGTATCAAAACGCCTGGTGCTCTGCGCGATTCCAACCGAACGGCGCGCACATAGTTGAGAATCGCTTTTATGGAATCTCGCGGAACTGCAATACCGTTTTCATAACACCTCCCGAGCACGGCAAATTCTTCCGGTACACCCCACTCCGCATGACGGACGAGTTCAGCAAAAAGGATAGAGTCGTTGACAAAATCGTACGATTTTATTTTTTTCTGCCACAACGGTCCGAGTGCACGCAGAATATCGATCAGTGAAAAAGAATTTTCGGAATTCTCTTCTTCAGTATTAGCAAAATCCATCAAGATCGGTGTTTGCGCACTTTGTGCAGAAATTGTCGTAAGGGTAATCGCCGAGTCTGTTTGTTGTTGCGCCGCGAACCGTTCTATTTCAGGCAACACTTCTTTTGCCGGTGCGTACCCTAATTCAACTGCTTTTTGCATCCAGTAGAGCGCTTTCTTCCAATCACGCTGTACAACGAGATTGTCAGTAAATTGCAGCGAGTACGCGAACGCTCCTTCGCGTAAACCTTGCTCTGCAGCGTACTGAAAATGTTTGAATCCGTTGAACGGATTCCACTCAACTCCCCATCCGTTATGGTAAAACACTGCCATGTTATAGTGTGCGAGAAGATAATTTTTTTCCGCTGCCCTCCTGATCAACTCGAAGGATTTGACGGTATCTGCTGTAAATCCTTGCCCGGTCAGATATCTCAATCCCAGTTCATGCAACGCCGCCGGATCACCGGAGTTTGCATTCCGAACGAGGGTGAATCCCTCCCATAATTGAGGAGTGATGTCGGAAGAACGGACAACTTTGAGCATGATAGTACGGCTCGGCTTGTCTCTAAAAACCACGCTTGTGGTGGAATCTTTGGAGAATAAAAGTATTGGAATTAACAAGAGAGATACAATAAACCGCATCAGATGTTCGTCTTTAGTGTGGTGCTATTCCAAGAATACGCAGTATTCATATAAGAAAAAACAGATAAGAATTAGACTCGCAATTTTTTCTTTTGTTCCGTCTTCGCATTTACGTTTGAATTTTGTAGATTGGAACACTTCACTTCATAAAAGTTTAACCGATGAAAATACTCTACACGTACCTAAAGAACTATTGGGGATTGGTGATCCTCGCCCTGTTTCTCGCCACAATCAACCAAACATTCTCCCTGCTCGATCCGCTGGTATTCAGATATGTTATCGACAACTACGCGCTGAAGTTCAAGGAATACACCACCGAACAGTTCCTCATCGGTGTCGTATCGCTGCTGTTCGTCTCGATGGGAGTCGCATTCGTTTCGCGGGTCGCCAAGAACTTTCAGGACTACTACATCAATGTCATTGTTCAAAAACTTGGCGCTCAGATCTATGCTGACGGAATTAAACACTCACTCGATCTCCCCTATTCGGTTTTTGAAGATCAACGGAGCGGCGAGACACTCGGAAAATTGCAAAAGGTTCGCACCGACGTTGAACGACTCATTTCGGCTGCTATCAACATTCTTTTTACGACACTCGTCGGTATCATTTTCGTGATGATTTATGCCTTCTCAGTTCACTGGCTCATTGCTCCTCTTTATTTTGCTACAGTACCGATCCTTGCATTTGTCAGTTCAACATTGAGCAAGAAGATCAAGGCATTGCAGAAGACGATTGTTGGAGAAACGACTGCGCTTGCCGGATCGACGACCGAATCGCTCCGCAATATTGAACTTGTGAAGAGTCTCGGTCTTGCCAGCCAGGAAGTGAACAGGCTCAACAACACGACGCAGAAGATTCTCGGATTGGAACTGAAGAAAGTTAAGTACATTCGTGGACTGAGTTTCATTCAGGGAACGTCTGTCAACTTCCTGCGCACGTCGATTTTATTTACCATGTTGTATCTGATTTTCTCGCAGCAGATTACCGTCGGACAATTTTTTTCACTCTGGATCTATTCGTTCTTCATTTTCGGACCGTTACAACAGTTGGGGGATGTCATCAATATCTACCGCGAAGCTGAGGTTTCGCTCAATAATTTCGAAGCAATACTCAACACACCGAGAGAACCGAGACCGCTCTCTCCGGTTTCTGTTCAAGCGATTAAAACACTTGCATTCGATAAAGTCGTCTTCAAGCATCAATCGGCAACCAGTCATGCATTGAACGGAATCTCCTTCAGTGCCAAATTAGGCGAGACGATCGCGTTCGTTGGTCCTTCCGGCTCCGGAAAGACAACACTCGTAAAATTACTCGTCGGACTTTACCGCCCTCACTCAGGAAAAATTCTCTACAATAATCATTCGTACGATACAATTGATTTCGACGCACTCAGAGAGCGGATTGGATTTGTAACGCAGGATACACAGCTCTTTTCGGGAACAATCCGCGAGAACCTCCTCTTCGTCAATCCGAAAGCGACTGATGAAGAGTGTATGGATGTGCTGAATAAAGCAGCGTGTCAATCTCTCCTTGCCCGTGCCGATAAGGGACTCGATACGCTCATCGGTGAAGGAGGAGTGAAAGTTTCCGGCGGTGAAAAACAGAGATTGTCAATTGCCCGCGCTTTGCTGCGCAATCCCAATTTACTGGTATTCGACGAAGCCACCTCGTCGCTCGATTCACTGACGGAAGAAGAGATCAGCGAAACGATACGAAACATCTCGGAACGGAAAGATCTAATCACCATCTTAATCGCACACCGGCTTTCCACTGTGATGCATGCAGATAAAATATTCGTTCTTGAAAAAGGAAAGATCACTGAATCCGGCACGCATGCAAAACTTCTCAAAGAAAAAGGATTATATTATGCGATGTGGCGGCAGCAAGTAGGCGAGCAAACGAACGGCGTCATAAAAATTGCAACCAAGGCACGAAAAATCATTTCTAAAAATTAGCCTCTGTTCCCTCCCCTCTTTGAGGGGAGTGTTAGAGAGGAGTGAACATAATGGCAAAGAAAAAATCCACCGGCGCTAACGATCTCTTCGATCAAAAAGATAAGATCGATTGGAATAAAGCACTCAAACCGCTTTTCAAAAAGTACGACGGGCGAAAACATCCGTTAGAATATAAGAATGCGTATCAACTATTGGTTGCAGTCGTTCTCTCAGCACGCGATTCTGACCGCAATATCAATTCACTCACCCCTGCTCTCTTTGCAAAATTCCCTTCGATGAAACACCTTGCTAAGGCAGCACCGGAAGACCTCTATCCGTTCATCAGCAAAGTATCAAACTTCGGGAACAAAGCGCAATGGCTGACAAAGACTGCGAAAGAGATAAAGGACGATAAGAACATTCCATTAACGCAGGATGGATTGACACAATATTCCGGCATTGGGAGAAAATCGGCGAACGTTATCATGAGCCAGATGGGTGTTCCCGCCGAAGGAGTGATTGTAGATTTACACACACTGCGCGTTGCACCGCGGCTCGGAATTGCACAAGGAACCAATCCTGAAAAGATTGAAAAGCAGTTGATGGAAAAAGTAGATAAAAAGAATTGGCATCTGCTCGGAATGTCGCTTACCTATCTCGGACGCGAAACCTGCCGCCCGACAAATCCGAAGTGCCATGAGTGCGTGGTCAGCAGCGTGTGTGAATTTTATAATTCGAAGAAATAACATTTCCTGTCATTCCAGAGAACGCTGGCGTCCATTCATGAATTCCCGCTAAAAGCATGAGGGAATGACATCACTAAAAACATACCTTTAATTTCCATTCCTCAAATATTCGTGAATCGCTTCAGCCGCAACTTTGCCGTCTCTCATGGCAAGAATTACCGTTGCACCGCCGCGGGCTACATCCCCGCCGGCAAAAATTCCCTGGCGGCTGGTTTTTTGACGCTCATCGACAACGACAGTCGTCCGTTTGGTAGTTTCAAGTCCGGATGTTGTCGCTTGAATGATCGGATTCGGCGCCTGTCCAACCGCTTCGATCACTGTCTCCACATCAAGAATAAATTTCGAACCTTGAATCGGAACAGGTTTTCTTCGTCCTGATGCATCCGGCTCCCCCAACTCCATTTTCTGACATTCCATTCCGACCACGCAATTGTTTGTGTCGGATAAAATTCTGATAGGATTGGTGAGAAGGAGAAATTCAATTCCTTCTTCTTCCGCATGATGGATCTCTTCCAAACGAGCAGGCATTTCTGTCCGCGATCGGCGATAGACGAGATATGCTTTTTCGGCACCGAGCCGTTTTGATGTGCGAACTGCATCCATTGCCGTATTGCCGCCGCCGATAACGGCAACGTGTTTGCCGAGCCGGATCGGCGTATCGAACTCGGGAAATTTGTATGCTTTCATTAAATTGACACGAGTGAGAAATTCGTTGGCGGAATAGACGCCGTTCAAACTCTCTCCGGGAATTCCCATGAAGTGCGGCGTTCCTGCACCCGTACCAAGAAATACGGCACTGAATCCCCACTCATTGAACAGCTCGTCCACTGTCGCCGTTCGCCCTATGACGAAGTTTGTGTAGATTTCTACTCCCAATGATTTGATCCGATTGATTTCGATGTCGAGAATTTCTCTCGGCAAACGGAACTCAGGAATGCCGTACCGCAGCACACCGCCTACTTCATGAAGCGCTTCAAAGATCGTCGCTTTGTATCCTTTCTTCGCCAGTTCTGCAGCACATGTCAATCCCGAAGGACCTGAGCCGACGATTGCGATTCTTTCTTTCCGTTCGATCTCACTTTTTGGAACAATGAATTCACCAAATTTCATTTCGAAATCAGCGACAAAGCGTTCCAGTTTTCCGATGGCGACAGGTTCGTGTTTTTTTCCCAGCGTGCAGACTTTTTCACACTGTTCTTCCTGCGGGCACACCCTTCCGCATATTGCAGGAAGATAGTTTGTTTCGCGGATTTTATTGACCGCTTCAACATATTTCTTTTCGTTGACCAATTGAATGAATCCCTTGATATCCACATTCACCGGACATCCTTCCACACAGATCGGCTCTTTGCATTCGAGACATCGTGACGCTTCGATGATGGCGAGTTCCTCATTCAATCCCTGCGATACTTCCTCGAAATTCCGGCTCCGACGTTCCGCTGTCTGTTCGATTGAATGCTGGCGCGGAATCTTCATCCGTTGAGAAGGCTTCAGAGTATTCACTGCACCATCTCCTTTCTGCACGCGTGGTCATGTTCGAACCGTTGAAGCGACATTACCTCGCTTTCTCTAAATGACCGGCTTCGCATCATCATCTCGTCGAAATCAACTTCATGTCCGTCGAATTCCGGACCGTCAACGCAGGCGAATTTCATTGTACCTGCAACAGTGACACGGCAGCCGCCGCACATTCCGGTTCCATCAACCATGATCGCATTGAGACTGACGTACGTCTTTATTCCATATTGCTTCGTGACATTCGAAACCGCCTTCATCATCGGCATCGGACCGATGGCATAGACCGCTTCGATACCAAGTCTGCCATTCAGCAGATCTTTTAATTGATCGGTCACGATACCTTTTCTGCCGTACGATCCATCGTCGGTTGTGATGTACGTCTGAATAGAATATGCGCGCATTTCATCTTCAAGGATTACCAACTCTTTCGTCCTGCCGCCGATGATCGAATAAACGTTGCAACCGGACTGTTGTAACGCTCTGGTTATTGGAAATAATTCCGCCGTACCAACCCCCCCACCAATACATGCAACAGTTGTATTTTGCAAAATTGGTGTCGGATTGCCGAGCGGACCGACAACATCCGGAAGGGCATCGCCCACTTCTTTTGTTAGCAGTTCTTTTGTCGTTTTACCAATCCCCTGCACAATAAGCGTGATTGTTCCGTTCTGAACATTGCTGTCCACGAGCGTAATAGGAATCCGTTCCCCCCTTTTGCTGACGCGCAGCATCACGAAGTTCCCCGGCTTCCGTTTAGGAGCAATGAACGGTGCTTTGATGACAAATCGGGCAACAGTGGGAGCAAGAAATTGTTTTTCAGTTATTGTAAACATCATTGAATATCGTTTCTGGTTTCCATGTTTTTGTGTCCTGCCGTTACTTGGCGGAAAGAATTCATTATTTGACAAAATCAATCACAAACAGAGTGCCAAGACTGAAAAATCTTTTTTTGAAGAAATGCCGTTGAAAAAAGGAGTTATGAGGTCAGATTTTGATCTGAATTCTCATTTTTGGAGAGATAGTTTTCAAATGAGGGAATGAAATAAGATGTAATTATCTTAAAGCGTGAAATATTATTTCCTCTGCGTCAACAATACTCCGGCAATCGTAATCACTCCTCCGATAACAAATATACCTGTGATCGGCTGATCCAGGATCAGCACAGCGAGGATCGTTGTCAAGATTGGCTGCGCGTTGGCGAAGACGGCAACTTTAGTTGTATCGAATTTGCCGATCGCATAGTACCAAAGGATGTAACTGACGACCGATGTTCCGAGCGCTAGGTATAAAATGCCGAACCAGTTATCGATCGAGATCGTTGAAACGTCGAACCACGTCAAACTTGCCGCGCCGGGAGGAATAAAAACGACGGCACCGAGAATGATTGTCAGCGAACTGACATGAAACGCACCGTACTTTGCGATTAGTTTCTTCCCCTGGATCGCGTACAACGCCCATGCGATTACGGCAATCAGAATCATCACATTACCGAAGAAATAGTCGGAAGAAAAATCGATCCCACGCTCAAAGATAATAATCGTAACGCCGACGAACGCAACAACCACACCGGTGACCTTCCACATCGTGAGTCGTTCGCCGAGTATGAGTCTGGAAAAGACGAGAACGAACGCCGGCGTCGTTGCATACAGCAGCGCGCCATTCGCGGCGAGAGTGAATTTCATTCCGTACAGATAGAAATACTGGTTGATCGAGATCGCCAGCACCGAAAGCCAGAAGAGCGTGCCGAAATCCTCCCGTTGAATGCGTATCTTTTTTTCACGGATGAAAAAGACAATTGCAAGCACTCCTCCGGAAATGAGACCACGAACGAACGTCAGCGCCATCGGATCGACTTCGCGCGTCACCGTTTTTGCGATCAGGTGCGTTCCGCTCGCAATCAATTGCTGGATGAGCATGATAATGTAGATGTTCATTCTTGCAGATGTCGGACACCTTGGAGGTGTCAAACATCCTACCTTTCTTTCTTTCTTTCTTTTGTAACTCGAAAACAGATTTGATATATTGACGAAGCCAATATACTTTAACTTTATATCATTATGAAACGAGAGACTCTCTTCCTCATCGACTCGATGGGGATCGCTTATCGCTCTTATTTTGCATTCATACAGAATCCTCTCATCAACTCAAAGGGAGAAAATACGAGTGCGATCTACGGCTTCGTAAATTATCTCAATAAGATTCTTGAAGAACAAAAACCGGACTACATCGCCGCAGTTTTTGATACAGAGAAACCGACATTCAGGCACAAGGCATACAAAGAGTACAAAGCAACGCGCAATAAGATGCCGGATGATCTTGCTGCTTCTCTAGGCTACCTCAAGGAGGTGGTTAAAGCATACAACGTCCCCGTTCTTGAACTTGATGGTTACGAAGCGGACGATATTATGGGAACGCTGGCAAAGCGGGCAGAAAAAGAAAAGATTGATACCTATCTGGTTACATCTGACAAAGATTTTATGCAGCTCGTTTCACATCGGGTAAAGATTTACCGTCCGGGAAAATTCGGGAACGAAGACGAGATCGTCGGCGTGGAAGGAGTGAAGGAAAAATTCGGTGTGGGACCGGATCAGGTGATTGAAATGCTCGGGCTCATCGGTGACACGTCTGACAATGTTCCCGGGGTCAAGGGTGTCGGCGAGAAAACCGCCCTTCCTCTGGTACAGAAATATAAAACAATCGAGAATATCCTTACGCACATCGACGACATTCCGCAAAAAGGATTGCAGGAAAAACTCCGCACCAACAAAGAACTGGCTCTTCTCTCGAAACAATTAGTGACGATCGAGACCAATGTTCCGATCAATGTCGATATCCACCACCTCAAAGCGAAAGAAAAAGATTTCCCGACACTCATTCAATTGTTTGAGCGTTTGGAATTCAAATCACTCACCCGCAAGTTGAAAGAGCAAGGAGTCGTTGAAGGACTGACTCTGCCGAAAGCAGAAGAGAAGGTCGAACGAACCGAACTAAAAGATATTACCAATACCAAACATGAGTACATCATTGCCAAAACAGATAAAGAATATCTTCGCCTTCTCGCCGAATTGAAAAAATCGAAGGCATTCGTCTTCGACATTGAAACGACATCAACAGATGCTCTCCGTGCACAACTGGTCGGGATCGCTTTCTGCTTTGAAAAAAGGAAAGCGTACTACCTCCCTGTCATTGATACGATGATCGATGAAAAAGGAACAGACCTCTTTAGTGACGGTAGATCAAAGGAACAACAAGAAGGATTCGAGATCGACCGTGTGGTTCATGACCTTAAAGCAGTATTTGAAAACGAAAAAGTGAAAAAGTACGGACAGAACATCAAATACGATTCACTCGTTCTTTCATCGAAAGGGATCAACGTTGCGGGCATTGCGTTTGATACAATGGTAGCGGCATATACACTCCGCTCCGACCGCCAACATTCGCTCGATACGATGGCGGCGGAACTGCTGAACTACAGAATGGTTTCGTTCGATGAATTGACAGATGGCGGAAAGAAAGATATTCGCGAGATACCGGTTGACACCGTCGGGAACTATTCGGCGGAAGATGCTGATATCACCTTTCAATTGGTGGACATCCTGCATGATAAGATCGCTGCGAACGGTTTGAAACCGCTCTGCAACGAGATCGAGTTCCCGTTGATTGAAGTATTAACACAGATGGAGATCAACGGCGTAAAGATAGATCAGAAATTTCTCGCAACAATGTCAGAGGAGATCGGCGATACGCTCAAGTCTATCATAAAAAAAATATATAAACACGCAGGTGAAGAGTTCAACATCAATTCCACTCAGCAGCTGTCCAAAATCCTTTTTGAAAAATTGAAATTAAAAACCGGCAAAAAAACAAAGACAGGTTATTCGACCGATGTCGCAGTGCTCGAATTCCTGCGAAAAGAGCATCCTATTGTCGAAGAAATGTTGGAATACCGGCAGCTGCAAAAATTGAAATCGACATACGTAGATGCTCTTCCCAAACAGATCAACCCGCGAACCGGAAAACTCCACACGTCGTTCAATCAAACGGTCGCGGCGACGGGAAGACTGGCGAGCAGCGATCCGAACCTGCAGAATATTCCGATCAGAACTGATATGGGAAGGAAGATAAGAAAAGCGTTTATTCCATCGGACAAAGATTCATTAATTCTCTCTGCCGATTATTCACAGATTGAACTGCGCATCATGGCACATGTTTGCGGAGACAAAGGATTGCTCGACGCGTTCAACAATCATGAAGATATTCACGCCACAACCGCGGCGAAAATATTCGGTGTAAATCAGAAAGATGTAACACGCGACATGCGACGGAAGGCGAAAGAGGTGAACTTCGGTATCATGTACGGCATTGGTCCGTTCGGACTGGCTTCACGGCTCGATATTACACAGACCGAAGGACGTGAGATCATCCAAAAATATTTTGAGCGATTTCCGAAAGTGAATCAGTACATCAAAGATACCATCGCATTCGCACATACAAACGGATATGTTGAAACACTCAAAGGTCGCCGCCGGTATTTACCCGACATCAACAACAAAAACCAAAACATCCGCGCCAATGCAGAGCGGCAATCGATCAATATGCCGATCCAGGGAACGGCGGCAGACATGATTAAATTGGCGATGATCGGCATTCACAATCAATTGAAAAAGAAAAAACTCAAAAGCAAGATGGTGCTTCAAGTGCACGATGAACTTGTTTTCGACATTCCTAAAAGTGAAGAGTCAAAGATGCGGAAGTTGGTCGAAGAGGAGATGAAAAACGCAATGGAGTTGAATGTGCCCATTGAAGTAGAGATTGGAACCGGAAAGAATTGGTTAGAGGCGCATTAATGAGATTTTCAAGATTGCATTGTTACAAGATTATCAAGATTGAACTCAGAGTCTATGATTTAGAATTTAGAATTTTGTGTTTATTTGTTATTTGGTATTTGTGATTTGGAATTTCTCCTCAACAACAGCAATCCCCCAAATAAAATGAGCGCTGCAGGCCAGTACATCCTGATCACATCTTTCACATCGCTCACATACCAATAGCCGATTTCCGTCATCATGAATGCTACGCCGATGCCGATGAAAATGAACGACGGTACGAGTAGGTGATAATCTTTGAAATTAAAAATAAAGAGCATCAAAAACGCCAAACCAAAAACGATCAGGAATCCAGGTACATAAATGAACGGTGAATTTTCCACGAGATCATACTTCCCCAGCAATAGCAGCACACCGGAATAGAAACAGAGACTTCCAAAGAAAAGAGATTGCCGGATAGCTATCGTGAACGATCGTATCACCATTGCACCGCCGTATGCGACAAGCCCGAAAATGAGGAATGCCCCTCCATCAATTTTAAGAATGTTTAATTGACGAAGAAGTAATCCGACACCAAGGACAACGAGGAATATCCCGAGAATAGGAATGCGTTTGATCTGTTGTTTGTCCATTGTGCTACGTTTTAACTGCATAGTCGTAGGGAACGACTAATGCGAGAATAATATATAATACAAGTCCGGCGCCGAACGATGCGAGGCAGAGAATAACGTACAACATTCTCATAATGCTCGGATCGATGCCGAAATAATTTGCCAAGCCTCCGCAGACACCGGCTACCTTTTTATCCGTAAATGAACGCCGAAACTGTTTCGGCGACTGTGCCTGCGCTTGCGCTTGATACGTTTCCTGCTGCTCGCCCGATGTTGGTTGGCTTCCCGGTACAGATTCAGTCTGTGGATTTGCCTGACGATAATAAATGACCGCCATGCCAAGGACAATCAGAAGGATCGGGAAAATATATTCGAATGCATCTCCGATAAAATCAAAAATGTGGAACACGTTCAGATTCGCGAGCAGCAACAACCCTCCGCCAATGATGAGAATGTATCCGAAAATATTCCGTGCATTCGACGAAACCGACACCGGTGGAGATTGATCTGCCGGTTGATTGAAATCTGCAACTGCGTAAGGTTTTTGAGGGATAATGAATATCGCAGCGATGTACAGGAAAATACCGCTCCCCCCGAAGAGAACCATGAGAATAAAAAGAATCCGGATAATGATGGGATCAACATCAAAGTATTCCGCCATCCCGCCGCATACACCGGCAAATACTTTGTTTGTCCGTGAACGATAAAGACGTTGAGCGTTCATGATTCCTCCATTTAATAAGTGCCGCAGATAGTGTTACGGCATTATTGTCTATTTAGTTGCGGCATTTAACAATCTCGCGCTCCGTTACAATAAAAGAGACCGGAATATCTGTTTGCTCAACTGGTACTGCATCTACAACCTGAAAATCGTACGCTAACGCAATAGTGGGAAGATCGACATCATGAAGGAAACGATCATAAAATCCGGCACCGAATCCGAGTCGATTCCCTTTTCTGTCCACAGCAAGTGCCGGCACAATCACTACATTCAGATCTGCAACAGCGACAGGGCGGTAGATTCTTGGTTCAAGAATACCGTACGATGCGGTTCCCAATTCACTCAAAGAAAACAACTCAGAGTGACGCATTTGTTTTGTTGCCTTGTCTGCAATAGGCGCAACCACCCGTTTTTTTTGTTTTAACAGTGTACGAATTAACTCGTGCGTGTCAACTTCATTATTTTTCGAAGAAACGTAGGTATGTATGGTTTCTGCCCGGAAGAATTCGGGAACTAAAAAAAGATTTTCAACAATACGTTTGGATCGTTCACGCGCCTCTTTTTTTGAGAGATGATCGCGTTCCTCTTTCATATTCTTCCGAAGAGATTCTTTGGTTGCCATTGATGCAATAGTATCAAAAACTGTTCAAAATAAAAAGTCCCGCCGGGCTTTGTTTCCAAGCGGGACGTGCGTTTGTAATCAGCCGTTGTTACACTTCCATTATTTCTTTTTCTTTCTGTGCAAGAAGTGTATCAATCTCCTTTATGAACTTGTCGGTATATTTTTGTACCTCCGCTTCGCCCCGCTTTCGTTCATCTTCCGAAAAGTGTTCGTCTTTTTCCGATTTCTTCAATTGTTCGTTTTCATCTCGCCGGACATTGCGAATGGCGACTTTCCCCTCTTCACCGAATTTTTTTACCAACTTCACCAACTCTTTCCTTCGCTCTTCATTCAGCGGAGGAATGGGAACACGAACCAGTTTTCCGTCGATGCTCGGGTTCAATCCTAGGTTTGCGGCAATGATCGCCTGCTCGATCGGTTTGACCATGGATTGATCCCAAGGCGTTACGGTGAGCATGTGTGCATCCAACACGGATACTGTACCGACTTGATTGATCGGCATGGGTGTCCCGTATGCGTCAACCCTCACTGTATCGAGCAAAGCGGTGGTTGCTTTACCGGTTCGTATCTTCACAAGTTCATGACGAACGCTTTCGACTGCTTTGTGCATTCGAGTCTCGCAATTTTTCAGTATGTCTTTCACTTGCATGGATGATCTCCTTCGTTGTTATTGGACAGATGGAGCGGACTCCGTTACCGTAGTTCCAACACTTTCTCCGAGGATCAGTCGCTTGAGATTGTTTCGAACATTCATATTGAAAACGCCGATCGGCAATTTATTTTCCTTGCAAAGCGTAATTGCCGTCATATCCATTACCTTCAGATTTTTTTTGAAGACATCATCGTAGTTAATCAGCGCATAATGCTTTGCCTTTGGATTTTTTTCCGGGTCAGAATCGTAAATACCATCGACACGAGTTCCCTTAATGATGATGTTCGCTTCGATTTCGATTCCCCGCAAAACGGCTGCGGTGTCCGTCGTAAAATACGGATTTCCAGTACCAGCCGCAAAAATGACAATGCGATTCTTTTCAAGATGGCGCACAGCACGGCGTCGGATATACGGTTCCGCAATACGTTCCATGTTAATTGCAGTTTGGCAGCGTGTAAACATTCCGTGGTGCTCCAATGTCGTCTGCAACGCCAGCGCATTGATGACGGTTGCCAGCATTCCCATGTGATCGCCTGTGACCTTGTCAATCCCGTCGGACGAGTTTTCGATGCCGCGATAGATGTTACCGCCGCCAATAACGATGCCGATCTGTACACCCAGATCATACACGGTCTTAATCTCTTCCGCGTACTGCCCAAGAATCTTCGGATCAATGCCGTACTCGAGATTCCCCATCAGCGCTTCGCCGCTAAGTTTCAGCAAAATTCGTTTATACTTTGGATCTATCATCATACAAACCTCAGGATAAAAAGAAAGGTCTCAGATGAGACCTTTCATATTAATTTATTTGCTCGCCAAGCTGGAATCTCTTGAATTGCTTCACGACGACGTTCGCGGGAAGAATATCTTTGATCATCTTGCCTGCATCTTTGATAAAACTCTGCTCAAGGAGCACCACTTCTTGATAATACTTCTCAAGCCGCCCATTTGCAATTTTGTCTGCAATCTGATCCGGCTTCCCTTCATTCTTTGCTTGCTGACGGTAAATCTCCAGTTCTTTGTCGATTAAATCTTTGCTCACCTTGTCACGTGAGACAACAATCGGCGACATTGCCGCAACCTGCATCGCTATATCGCGGGCAAGCGTTTTGTTTGCGGGATTGAATTCAGCACCAAACTCGACCATCACCGCAATTTTGCTTCCCATATGTGTGTACGATTCGATGAAACCGTTGTTTGCTTCAATGGATACAAAACGACGAATTTCGGTCCGTTCACCGATCTTCGCCATCAAATCGCTGAGAGCATCGGAAACCGTTTTTCCATTCGGGTGCGGCATTGCAAGCAATGCATTCACATCCGCAGGAGATTTTGCATAGACGGTGTCGGCGACAGATTTCGCAAAGTTCACAAAGTCTTCGCCTCGCGCCACAAAATCTGTTTCGCAATTGATTTCCACCATGATACCGCGTTTTGCATCGTCCGATACTTTCGCTACGACAATCCCCTCATTCGCAGCTTTATCGGCCCGTTTCGTTGCTGTTGCCGCACCTTTCTTGCGTAGTATTTCAATAGCTTTTTCCATGTCGCCGTTGGACTCATCCAATGCTTTTTTGCAATCCATCATACCTGCGCCGGTCTTGTCGCGCAGTTGTTTTACCATTTCACTTGTTACTGCCATAATTATGATTTATCCGTTTCTTGATGTGATCTTCTGTGTTTACGTTCTCTTCGTTCCGTCTTCTCTGTTTTTTCTTGTTTCTCTATCTCTTCCGCCTCGGGGGCTGTTTCAACTTTGCGAGCATTCCCTTCAACCACCGCATCGGTAATGACGCGCGAAATCAATTGAATTGATTTCAATGCATCATCGTTTGCTGGAATGATATGATCAATGCCGTCCGGATCGCAATTCGTATCGACGATAGCGAAGACAGGGATGCCGAGACGATTCGCTTCCTGCACGGCAATCGCTTCTTTTTTCACATCTACGACAAACAACGCGCCGGGAAGCCGTGTCATATCCACAATGCCGGAGAGTGATTTCTGCAATTTTTCTTTTTCACGGGAGAGGAAAAGTTTTTCTTTCTTCGTAATCTTATCAAACGTTCCGTCTGTCTCCATCTTCTCGATGTTCGTCAGGCGTTTGACACTTTTTCTGATCGTGGTGAAGTTCGTTAACATTCCTCCCAGCCAGCGATCGGTAGCAAAATGCTGCTGCCCACGGCGCGCATCTGCTTCGATCACCTCCTTCGCCTGTTTCTTTGTACCGACGTACAAAATTTTCTTCCCCTCAGCAACAAGGTTTGAAATTGCTGTTGCGGCATCTTCAATCTGTTGTTGGGTTTTTTTAAGATCAATGATATGGATGCCGTTGCGTTCCATGAAAATGTATGGTTTCATTTTCGGATTCCAACGGCGGGTGAGGTGACCGAAGTGGGCACCGGCAGAGAGTAACTCCGCGAGTTCTACACGAGGCATACTGTTCCTTTGATGTTTGGTTGTTGTCTTCTACTTTCGTCGTCTCACAACGGAGTCCCGAAATTCATCAGGACACCGCCGTCGTGATCAGAAAGTATGTTTGATGATCGAGTTGGCTGCCACCTTTAAGGTGACGGTCAACTAATTTTTTAACGCTTCGAGAATTGGAATCTCTTGCGCGCTTTTTTCTGTCCGTACTTTTTTCGTTCCACCATTCGGGGATCACGCGTCAACAATCCGTTCTTGCGGAGCGCACCGCGATTTTCTTCACTGACTTCGACGAGTGCACGCGACACACCGAGAATGACCGCGCCTGCTTGACCTGAAGGACCGCCCCCTTCGACATTCACTTTCACATCGTACTTGCCGAGTGAATCGGTCACCGAGAATGCTTTTGTAATAGCATTGCGATGTGTTTCAAGCGGAAAATATTGTTCGAAGGGACGATCGTTCACGGTGATCTTTCCTGAACCGCTTTTCATAAAGATGCGCGCAACTGATGTTTTGCGGCGTCCGATGGCGTTGATTGATTGCTGCATTTACTTCCTTCTCACTTAGTTGAATTCAATGACTTCCGGTTTTTGGGCTGCATGCGGATGCTGTGTACCGGCATAGACCTTTAATTTTTTAATGATCCGGCGGCCGAGTTTCGTATGCGGGATCATTCCTTTCACCGCATGTTCGATCACCCGTTCCGGATGATTCTTGATCACATCCTTGAATTGCTGAAATACATCACCGCCAGGATAGCCGGTGTAGTGAAAATACTCTTTCAATTCAGCACGCTTGCCGGTCACTTGAACTTTCTCGGCGTTGATGACAACGACGAAATCGCCAACATCGGCATTCGGAGTAAACTGCGGTTTATGCTTTCCCCGCAAAAGGCGCGCGACTTGCGATGCAACCCGTCCGAGGGTTTTGCCATTCGCATCAACAACGTACCATTTTTGCGCTACATCTTGATCTCTGAAAAATGTTGTGCTTCTGTCAACCATTGCCACGTTTGTATCTCCTGACGGTTTATGTCTAAAATTAGGTAGTAAATATATGCTTTTTTCGATGGAAAATCAATAGTTGATGATGTCAATTGTTAATACCAATGAGCATTTGCTTTTCATACTCAGCAATGTTACTTTTTCTTAATCAAAATTAAGGAGAACAATCATGAGCGCTGCAGTGCTCCAAAATTTCATTGCCGGAAAGTGGCAAAATATAAACGGACACAAAACTCTTCCCGTGGAGAATCCTTCAACCGGCGAAGTGTTGACACAAGTCCCAATCTCGGGTGCCAGAGATGTTGATGAGGCGGTTCAAGCTGCAAAGAGTGCATTCCCGGCATGGTCTGCAATGCCTATTAAAGAACGAGTGCAGGTATTTTATAAGTACAAGTATTTGCTCGAAAAGCATATGCAGGAACTTGCAGAACTTGTTCATAAAGAAAACGGCAAAATCATGAGTGAAGCAATTGCAGAGATAGAAAAGAGTATTGAAGTGACTGAATTTGCATGTTCAATGCCGCAATTAACTTCAGGTGAAATATTGGAAGTGAGTCGGGGTGTTGAATGTCGCATCGACCGATACCCTGTGGGGGTTGTTGCAAGTATCACTCCCTTCAACTTTCCGGCGATGGTTCCGAACTGGACGATTCCGAATGCACTGGTACTTGGGAATACTATGGTGCTGAAACCGTCGGAACTTGTTCCGATGAGCTCGTGCCGGCTTGCTGATCTATTAAAAGAAGCCGGACTTCCCGATGGAGTATTCAATATTGTTCACGGCGGACAAGAAACAGTGGAAGCAATATGTGATCATCCGGGAATTCAGGCAGTCACTTTTGTCGGTTCAACAAAAGTAGCAAAGATAGTGTACGCACGCTCAACCGCACACTTCAAACGGGCACTGTGCCTCGGCGGAGCAAAGAATCATTTAATCGTCATGCCCGATGCTCACGAAGAAATGACGGCGTCGAATGTTGCAGCATCGATGAGCGGATGTGCAGGTCAACGATGCATGGCAGCATCTGCAATGGTGGCAGTCGGTTCTGTGGATCATATCATTAAGAAACTTGTCGATGAAGCAAAAAAAATTGTTCCGGGAAAAAATCTGGGTGCTGTAATTTCGAAAGCTGCGAAAGAGAGAATTGAACGATACATCACCGAAGCGGAACAACAGGGAGCGAAAATTTTACTCGACGGACGCGGTGCAAAGGTAGCAGGAAAAGAAAATGGTTATTACGTCGGTCCGACGGTTATTGATTTTGTAAAACCGGAGATGAAAATTGCACAGGAAGAGGTATTCGGTCCTGTACTTTCAATCATGCGTGCCAACGATGTTGATGAAGCGTTGAAAATTGAAAATGCAAATCCGTACGGCAATGCTGCTTCCGTGTTCACTCAAAGCGGCGGCATCGCTCGTTACGTTGCAGAACATGCAAGCGCCGGAATGATCGGAGTGAACATTGGCGTCCCTGTTCCACGCGAACCATTCTCATTCGGCGGATGGAATGAATCGAAATTCGGTGCGGGAGATATTACTGGAAAAAGTTCGATTGAATTTTTTACCAAGCCAAAGAAGACAACCACTAAGTGGAATCCTGAAGCCCGAAAGAATTGGATGAGTTAACGGTGCCGGTTCGGGATTCGAGTTTTGAGTCTCATAAAACCTCATTTGAACCCAAATGAGGTTTTTATTTTTCTTGTTTTAAGATAACATTGTATGGATGGTAATGACAAAACCACATTCAATCGTCAGTAATAATATCGTAACTCCACGTGGTACTTTGTCCGGTGCAGTTCTCATAGAAAATGAAAAAATTATTGATGTGGTATCTCTTTCGTCAATCCCCTCCCGCTTTGTAACGGAAGATGTCGGTACTCTTTTTGTCTTGCCCGGTCTGGTGGATACACATGTTCATATCAACGAACCGGGAAGAACCGATTGGGAGGGATTCGAGACTGCGACAAAATCTGCCGCCGCGGGCGGGATTACAACTCTTATAGATATGCCGCTTAATAGTACTCCCGTAACAACAACTATCGATGCACTTGAAAAGAAAAAATCCGCTGCACATGGAAAGTTATTTGTTGACTGCGGCTTCTATGCCGGACTCGTCCCCGGAAACGAGAGTGATATTGAACCTCTTATCAATGCAGGTGTCTTCGGCGTTAAAGCATTTCTCACGCATTCAGGAATTGATGACTTTCCGAACGCAACGGAAAAAGAGTTGCATACTGCTATCCCGATCATTGCAAAATATAAAATCCCTCTTCTTGTACACGCGGAACTCGAAACGGGTGAAAGGAAAATCTCTTCTACAAAAAAGTACAATGAATACCTCACTTCACGTTCAAGAGCGTGGGAACATGACGCAATCGAACTGATGATTCGTTTTTGTGATAAGTACAAATGCAAAACACATATCGTACATCTCTCATCGTCCGACGAAGTGGCGATGCTGTCACAAGCAAAGAAATCCGGATTGCCATTGACCGTTGAAACATGCCCGCAGTATCTTTATTTCACTTCGGAAGAAATTCCAGACGGAGCAACTCAATTCAAGTGTGCACCACCGATCCGGGAAAATGAAAATCGCGAGCGACTGTGGGAAGCATTGAAAAGCGGCGTCATCGATATGATCGTCTCAGATCACTCTCCTTGTCCGCCAGCTATGAAATTGTTGACCGAAGGGAATTTCATGAAGGCGTGGGGCGGTATTTCGTCATTGCAATTCGGATTATCGATCATTTGGACCGAAGCAAAACAGCGCAGTTTCACATTGTCCGATGTGGCGCAATGGATGAGCAACTCACCGGCATCACTGGTCGGACTTGAACGCAAGAAAGGTTCCATTGCTGCCGGATACGATGCGGACATTCTTGTCTTTAATCCGGAAAAATCATTTATTGTTTCGCAGTCAATGATTCATCATCGGCACAAACTGACGCCGTATGTGGGCAGAACGTTGCTTGGGTCAATTGAAAGAACCTACGTAAGAGGATCTCTTGTTTACGACAACAACAAATTCATTGATACGCCGTCAGGCAACATATTACTCCGTCCGTAACACATGACTCTTGAAGAATTCAACGTTCTATCCGACGAAAAATTTTTTGCTGAATTGGAACGCTGCTGCGGGTCAAGGCAGTGGATTAATGGTATGAAGAAGAAACGACCATATAATTCTTTTACATCAATCTTTCAACACGCCGACAATGTCTGGAAATCACTATCACAGGACGATTGGAAGGAAGCGTTCACGCATCATCCAAAGATCGGCGATGTTGAGAACGTGAGGAAGAAATTCGGTTCCACAGGCAATTGGGCTGAGAGCGAACAACGAGGTGTACAAAATTCATCCGAAGAAATTTTACGCCAACTCGCTGAGGGAAACAACAGTTACGAAAAGAAATTCGGTTACATTTTCATCGTTTGCGCAACAGGAAAAAATGCCGACGAGATGCTTTCCATCTTGAACAGCAGACTCAATAATAGCGTCGAACAGGAGATCCACATCGCTGCGGAAGAGCAGCGCAAGATCACTCGAATTCGACTTGAAAAATTATTTTCTCCATCTACTACTCAATAAGGACTACTCCAATGCAGCAGATTGAACACATCGTTTCCACAATTGCAGATTATGTTTGGGGACCGCCGTTGCTTATTTTGTTGGTCGGAACTCATATCTTCCTTGCTTTCAGATTACGTTTTATTCAACGATACATTATGAAAGCTATTGAACTTTCACTGGAGCGAACAAATGAAGGGAAAGGAGATGTCAGTCATTTCGGTGCTTTAACAACGGCGCTCGCCGCAACAATTGGAACAGGAAACATCGTCGGTGTGGCAACGGCAATCGCGGCAGGAGGACCGGGGGCGGTCTTGTGGATGTGGTTGACCGGAGTATTCGGAATCGCGACAAAATATTCTGAAGCATTGCTTTCCGTAAAATACAGAATAACGATGCCCAACGGTTCTATGGCAGGCGGACCGATGTATGTGATTGAACGCGGGATGAATAAAAAGTGGCTCGCTGTTATTTTTGCAGCGTTGACCGCCGTATCTGCGTTCGGCATCGGCAACATGGTGCAGGCAAATTCAATTTCTGCAATGGTCAACGAAACTTTTGGTCTGGAACCATGGATCACCGGAATTATTATGACACTTTTAACTGCAGTCGTCATTCTCGGCGGAATCAAATCGATAGCAAGAGTGTGTGAAAAACTTGTTCCCTTCATGGCTATTTTTTATGTCGGTGGATGCCTTATTCTTTTGATCATGAACTATTCAGGAATTCCTGATACGGTAGCGTTAATCTTTCAATCCGCTTTTAGCGGACACGCAATGGTAGGAGGATTTATGGGTGCCGGAATGAAGGAAGCGATACGATACGGTGTAGCACGCGGATTATTTTCCAATGAATCGGGGCTTGGCAGCGCACCGATAGTTGCCGCTGCCGCACAAACAAAAAATCCGATCCGTCAGGCACTTGTCTCTTCAACAGCAACATTCTGGGATACAGTCGTTGTTTGTGCAATTACAGGTTTGGTGATCGTTAATTCTGGGGAGTGGATGACAGGATTGCGGGGCGCTGCCTTAACGAAAGCAGCATTTTCTGATTTCCATATTGTCGGTCCAATCGTGTTGACTGTGGGATTATTGACATTTGTTTTCTCTACAATACTCGGCTGGTCGTATTACGGCGAGAAGGCAGCCGAATATCTTTTTGGACAAAAAATTGTGAAACCGTATCGCGTAATGTGGGTGTTGGCTGTAATGGCAGGTTCAGTAATGTCTCTTCCCCTCGTTTGGTCGCTCGCGGATATCACAAACGGATTGATGGCTATTCCCAACTTAATTTCATTGCTTGCGCTCAACACCATCATCGTTGCTGAAACAAAAAAATATCTCTGGGATGGAAATTTAGACGAAATAGTTGAACATGAACATTCTCACACAAAATAGTATGCATTCAACTTTAACACAGCAAGATTTTGAAACCATCGCTTCAGCATTGCGGATTGCAAATGCGGCATTCTCAAAGATTTATCCGGGAGATTCTTCAAAACGGCAGCCCGTACACACTGTGTACGGCGGTGCTCAAATCTTCAAAGCAGATACTGCGACCAAATTAGGATCAACGGCACTAAAGTCTCTTATTGAGAATGCTCCTAATTTTTCAGCGTTTGCCCGCGGCATCGGATTACCCGGCAATGAACGATTGCCAAAATCAACCACACAGATAAAATCCATTGAAAAGAAATTGAAGAAAAATCCCGATGCGGTCCGACGAACGAATGAACATGCCTGGCTTGCATACACGATCTATGAACGGGTGATCGAAAAATTGAAACGCGAACCGGTCGAAGATTTCCGCATAGATTTTGAGGATGGATACGGCAATCGACCCGATGCTGAAGAAGACGGGCATGCCGCCTCGGCGGCACTTGAAGTGGTACGTGGTATGAATGAACATCTCCTCCCCCCTTTTATCGGCATACGGATCAAGCCATTTGCGGAAGAGTTAAAAACTCGAAGCATCCGAACGTTGGATATTTTTATCACAACGCTTCTCAAAAATTCAGACGGAAAACTTCCCGACAATTTTGTCGTCACACTTCCGAAAGTGGTCATCCCCGAACAAGTAACCGCGCTTGTCGAGCTGTTGAAGATTCTTGAAACAAAAAATTCGCTCCGGTCCGGTTCTCTGAGACTGGAGATCATGATTGAAACGCCGCAATCAATTTTCAACAGCAATGGACAAATCTCCATGCCGGCATTTGTCGCCGCATCCGAAGGGCGCTGCGTTGCCGCACATTTTGGTGTCTATGATTATACGGCAGCGAATAATATCACCGCAGCGTTCCAAAGTATGATCCACCCTGCATGCGATTTTGCGCGAACGGTGATGAAAGTCTCTCTCGCCGGAACGGGCATTTGGATCTCTGACGGCGCAACGAATGTCATGCCTGTCGGTCCGCACAGAGCGGAAAAAGGAAAAAAACTTTCGCCTCGACAGCAAGAAGAAAATCGTGAAGTTGTGCATCGCGTCTGGAAACTCAATTTTGAACATATCAACCACTCTTTAATGAATGGATACTACCAGGGATGGGACCTTCATCCCGCTCAATTGCCGGTGAGATATGCGGCGGTATATGCGTTCTTTATTCAGGGATTGGAGTCGGCTTCTGCCCGATTAAAAACATTTGTAGAAAAAGCGGCACAGGCAACATTAATCGGCGACGTATTCGATGATGCGGCAACGGGGCAAGGATTGCTCAACTTCTTCCTCCAGGGAATTGGGTGCGGTGCAATTACGGAAGAAGAAGCGCTTGCAACCGGTTTGACATTGGAAGAAATCAGAAGCAGATCGTTTGTAAAAATATTACAGAACAGAAGGAAATGATAATCATGAAAAGCCCGATTACGACCCATGTTCTAGATACTACTCGCGGTACGCCTGCACAAGGAGTTACGGTATCGCTTGAATTTCAACCTTCCGCAAATAAGTGGGAAAAAATCGGGAGCGGAACGACGAATTCTGACGGTAGAATTTCCGACCTTCTACCCGATTCACATATTCTTCAACCGGGAATCTACCGGATAACATTTGAAACAGGAAAGTATTTCCTCTCAAACAAGGTCGCATCATTCTATCCGTACGTTCAGATCGTATTCAAAATCAGTGATACAACCAACCACTACCATGTTCCGTTGCTTTTGAACCCCTATGGATATTCCACGTACAGAGGAAGTTAACCGCACACATGAAAGGGGCAACATATGTCTGCAACTTTAGTCAGTAACAATTACGGTAAATCGCGTGTCAGAGTTGTGAAGGTGAGTCGCAACGGCGGACTTCACGATATCAAAGAAATGTCGGTCAATATCCAGTTCAAAGGAAAATTTGACCGCGTCCATACCGATGCGGACAACAGCAATGTCCTCCCGACCGATACGATGAAGAATACGGTGTACGTGATGGCAAAGAAGCACGAGTTCAAATCCATTGAAGAGTTCGGGATGATCCTTGCCGATCATTTTCTGAGCAATAACCCGCAAGTCTCCGAAACAACAATAGCATTGCACGAAACTACCTGGAAGAGAATCAAGATATCGAAAAACGGCAACCACGAACTTCATCCGTTTGCGTTTGTTCACGGCGGGAATGAACGGCAGGTTGCTACGGTACATTCAGCACGTTCCGAACACAGCATCGAATCCGGGATACATGATCTAACGATTCTGAAAACCACCGATTCAGGTTTTGAAAACTACATTCACGATCAGTACACGACGTTGAAGGAGACACACGACCGCATCTTTGCAACAAGCATGAATGCGCGATGGAAATATTCTTCATCAACGATCGATTTCAACGCCGCGCGAGGATCAATCAGACAGGCGCTGCTGGAGAAGTTTGCACAGCATTACAGCTATTCCGTGCAGCAAAGTCTGTATGTGATTGGAGAAGCGGCGCTGGAGCAGTGTAAAGAGATTGAAGAGATATCGTTATCAATGCCGAATAAGCATTGTCTCTTGTTCAATCTTGAGCAATTCGGAATGGAAAACAAGAACGAAATATTTGTTCCTACCGATGAACCGCACGGATTGATTGAAGGGACTGTGCGCAGGAAATAGATTACTGCAGTATTTTTCCCCACACACGCAGGCGGCTTACACCGCCGTCGGGGTAAATGTTCAATCGCACATGCGTGGCGGCTGCAATCTTGTTCAACTCCCTTTCAAAGAAATGCCGTGTATTCGCTTTGAGATTCGTTTTTGGAAGTAGCTCCTTCCACGCAATATCGTACATCGTCATCCCATCAACCGGAAAGTTCACCTCATCACATACGTCGATCGAACATGCATCGGGATAATTCCCTTTGAAGTGATGCGTGTCCACTTCCGCTTTGGAGATATGACCCTGTGCGCATAACTTTACGATCACCCAATCATAGCCGGGTCCTCTTCTACGGCGTGTTTCCCATCCATCTCCCATATTCGCAGCACGTCCCGGCATCAGAAGGTTGTTCATCGGCGAGAAGAACATATCGCTCGCCGCAACTGCTTTACCTCCTTCGAGAATCGAGGCGAGATCAATCAACGATCCTGTTTTTCTGTGCCGATGCGGTGAAACATCGCCATAGATTCTGAAACGTGCGATACCTCCATCGGGGTAAATATTGAGCCTGACATGTGTCCATTCTCCGGAATCAGAAACCGGAAAGATGTTTTGCGAACCCGGTTTGATCGGAGATTTTGGAAGTATCTCAACCCATTCTCTGGATTCTATCAAATGCCTGCCTTCACTCTTTGATTGCGCGTGGAGCGCATCGACAGAGGCATACGCAGGATTATTTCCGAGGAAGAAGTTGGCATCAATATCGATCCCCTTGATCGTACCAGGAGCACCGAGACGAATTATGCACCAATCATGTCCGCGCGAACGCTTGCGGCGTGATTCCCATCCATCCATCCACTTCCCGCGATTCGTATATTTATCGGGAACAAAAATTCCCCGTCCCGGTTTTAACAGATTTTCTTTCGGGGCAAAAAAATCATCGCTCGCTAAGAGCACTTTTCCGCCGATCCTCTCTGCAGCAAGATCGATCTGAGTTGGAAACACTGCGGGTTCCGTATTCATGGTACTCATACTATTCTCACCTCTTGTTTGCACTACTCCAAATGTTTGTTCTTTTCCCTGATCACTTCGGCAGCAATACTGACCGCTATTTCTTCCACCGTTTTGCTTTTGATGTCTATTCCGATGGGGGCATGAATACCGTTGAACAATTTCTTTTCAGAGGGAGAAAATGAATTCAGTATTTTTGATATTTTTGCCTGAGTCCCCATCAACCCTATGTATCCGAATTTCTTACCAAGGATACTTTGCAACGCCATTCTGTCGCTTTGGATAGCCGACGTAACAGTTACGATAAAACTTTTCTCTCCTTCTTCAACATGCTGGGCAGTTGTTTCGTACGATGCGACAATCTTCCGTACGAGCAGAGATTGATCCTTTATTGCAGGCGCATCGTCCCGGTCGTCTATAAGGACAACATTGACATCCAACGTTTGCATCACCCGTGCGGTCGCCAAACCAACGTGTCCGCCGCCGATAATGTACACGGTGTATTCCGAGCCGACATTTTCACGGTACTGCCACTGTTGCCCCTCAATCCAGTGGAACTCACTATGTGCCGGCTCTTTACCCATGTGGAATTGCAAGCCCGTATGTGACAACACCAAATGCGATGGAGCGTACCATTTTAATGCGGAAAGAATATTGATTGCCGCTTCAACATCTTCGTATCCAAGTGATAGAATACCGAGCGTTTGCGAGCCGGCGCAAATCAATCCTGATGGTTCACCGATGGATGTATGCGGACTATGTACAAGTTTCTTTATGATACGAACCGGCATTGCTGAAGCGAGAAACTCACGAGACAGAGTAATCAAATTGAATTCCATCACTCCTCCGCCGATCGTGCCGAATGTTGAATCTTTCGTCACCGCCATTTTAAAGCCCGTTTTTCCCGGCGAACCCTTTTCGTAATCAAGAACAGCAAGCAGTATCACAGGGATTTGTCGCTGCAGGTGATCCGAAATGAATTGCCAGAGTCCTGTTTCTTTCATCTGAACCACACCTCACTTAATGCGTAGTACACAGCCATTACCGCTGAGAAAAAAGAACTGGCGATGAACCTGTGTTTCAACGGCAGCTTTGTTTGAATCAGATAATTCGCAAGAAGCCCCGCCGGAATGTTGTACAAAAATGATTTGAAACCGATACCGATGAGGTTCAACGATACGGGATTGCCGGAAAAAAACTGGACAAATGCAAGATGTCTGGCAATCCACAATGGATTAAAATACAGCATAGCAAACAACGTGCGGCGTGTGCCGGCATGACCGGTCCCCATTGATTCGGTCCGTGCGTTGATCCAACGGAAATAATTCGGAATTTCAATTGTGTACACCGTTGCCGCAATGAACGCTATTCCCAGCATGCGCGGGTACGATGATGAATGCGTCAGCAGCGCCGCAACTGTATCGCCTGCCGCGTAGATAAGTGCACTTTGCACTGCGTTGGATGTACTAAAGTGCAGCTTCAAATGCAGCAACTTTCGAATACAGCGAACAGAGCACCCGTTCCGGCGTCATCGGTGCTTTGAAACCAAATTCCTCTCCCGGACGAAATGCTTTCATTGCTTCGCGGATTGCAAAGAATGCGCCGATGCCGTACATGAACGGCGGTTCACCGATCGCTTTGGAATTGAACGGTCCGAAGGGATTTTCCGAACCTTCCAAAAAATCGACGTTCAATCTCTTTGGTGCAAATTGGATATCCGGAACTTTGTATGTGGAAAGCGCATCGGTCAGCAACTTCCCTTCGTCGTTATACACAACCTCTTCCAGCGTCATCCAGCCAATTCCCTGCATGATCCCCCCTTCTGCCTGACTGAGATCGACCGAAGGGTGGAGACTCTTCCCGAAATCATGAACTGCATCAACCGAATCAATTTCATAGATGCCACGCAAGCAATCGACTGTTGCCTGAATAAGTGCCGTTCCGAACACATGATATGCAAACGGGTTGCCTTTCGATGTTTTCACATCAAAATGGATTTTCGGAGTTGCATAGTGATAATGCTCAGAGAGACTGATTCGCTTTTGATGGGCGATGGTGATCAGTTTCTTCCACGTTAGTTCGGATTCCTTTCCTGAATGAAAAATTCTTCCTTCTTTTATTTCGATTTCTGATTCATCCGTTTGCTTCAATTCATCCGCCGCAAGTTTCTTCAATCGTTGCAGCAACTCCATGCAGGCGAAATACGTCGCCTTCCCGTTCAGGTCTGCGCCGGAGCTTGCTGCTGTCGGCGATGTGTTCGCGATGCGGGTTGTGTTTGTCGTCTCAATCCTGATCCAATCGATGGGAATTGAAAACACCTGTTCTGCCGTGCGAACGATCTTCATATTAACACCCTGCCCCATTTCAATCGCCGCAGTGCTGATGCCGACACTGCCGTCGGTATAAATATGCACAAGCGCGCTCGCCTGGTTCATCATTGTATTCGTAAATGAGATGCCGAAACAGATCGGCATCAAAGCAAATCCCTTTTTCGTCCACATGTGCGTTGCGTTGAACTGTTCAATTTCAGAGCGTACCTTTTCAACAGAGATTTTCTTCTCAAGCGCATTCCAACTGCTTCTTGTCTGGCTGCGTTCAACTTTTTGACCGTATGGAAATTCATCCCCCTCCTTCAGAAGATTTTTCTTCTGGAGCACATGGCGGTCTATCTTCATTGCCTCTGCCGCTTTTGCAATTGCCGATTCGATAACAAACATTCCCTGCGGACCGCCGAATCCTCTGAATGCTGTATTGGGGGGAAGATTTGTTCTGCAGCAATACCCGACGGCGTTGACGTTCGGAATGTAGTAACTGTTGGTGCAGTGAAATAATGAGCGTGAAAGAACAGGAGGGGAAAGATCGCACGCCGCTCCGGCATTTTGATAGAATGTAACTTCGTATGCGTGGATCATTCCATCCTTCTTCAATCCGATCTTGAAATCTGACGAATACGGGTGGCGTTTGCCGGTCATACGCATATCATCCTGCCGGTGGAGGACCAATTTCACCGGACGGCGTAATTTCACGGCAGCAAGAGCAGCTAAAGCAGCCCACGGAGTTGCCTGATCTTCCTTTCCTCCGAAACCGCCGCCGAGACGAATGACATCGACTTCCACTTTGTGCATTGGCATGTTCAACACACGCGCCGTTACTCGCTGCACTGCTGTGGGACTTTGCGTTGAAGAAATAATTTTCACCCCTTCTTCGGTCGGCATGGCAAGTGCGCATTGCGTTTCCAAATACAAATGCTCCTGTCCACCCGATTCTGCAGTACCGCTGACGATGACGTCGCATTCATTCCATGCCTGATCAGTATTTCCCAGTGAAAATCTTATAGGAGGAACGATTAATTCATTCTTTGCCTGCGCTTCGCGCGGATCTGTGATGACAGGAAGTTTGTCCACTTCAATGATGATCGCATTCGCGGCATGCCGCGCGTTGAACGGCTCATCCGCAACAACAACCGCCACAGGCTGACCGATAAAATGAACGCCATGTGAAGCCAGCAGTTCTTCATCCAAAACGATATTCCCAATTTGATTTTCGCCGGGAATATCGTTTGCCGTGAAGACAGCATGTACACCTTTCATATTCTGCGCTGTCGAAGTGTCGATCCGGAGATTCTTTCCGTGTGCGATCTTCGAATAACAGACATGTGCATGCAGTGTCCCTTCCGGAACAGGAATATCATCCAGGAAAAGAGACTCGCCGCGAACATGTTTTTCTGAATCGAAGTTTTTCATAGTCGAATCGTTTTGCGGTTTGTGTTTCGCGTTTTGAGTTCCAAAAATTTATTATGGATCAAAGGATAACAAAACACAAACCTCGAAACAGTAATCAGGTAATCATCTTTGTTAACTCTACATCAGGAAAGAACGTTGTGATATGTGCCAGGAATAATTGCCTCGCTAACAATCGTTTATAGTCCACCGAACCACGTGCATCGCTGATCGGTTTAATTTCCCTTTGAATTATTGCTGCCGCCTCAGTCACAACAGTAGAGGAAATTTCTTTGTCTTGTAAATATTCGGACGTCAATGAGAGGAATAGCGGTGCTGCAAACACTCCTCCCATGGTTAGATGAGCATCGATAATTCTGCTTCCATTGACCGAAACAGCCATTGCGGAATTGACACTGGCAATATCGAGATACCGCCGCCGTGAGACTTTTTCAAAATTTATTCGGCGTGGTTGTTTCGGTTTCGGCAGCACAATTGTCTCAACGATTTCGTCTTTTGATTTATCTATTTGTTTGTATCCTTTGTAAAAACTTCGGAGCGGAACGGATCGAACATGCTCGCCATCCCGCAGAACAAGTGAGGCATTAAGCGCCAGCAAGAGGGATGTCATATCCCCAATCGGAGATGCGTTGACTATATTGCCTGCTAATGTGGCGCGATTGCGGATTGGTGTTGAACCAAATAACGACGCAAACGATTCAATCTCTGGAACAAGATTCCGGATCAAGTTAGACTGCCGGAATTCCGATACCGTTGTCATTCCCGAACACAGGATTGAATGTTGATCTTCCCGAATTGCAGGTTCTGTTTTTTGATGAGAAATTCGTTGTGCCCCTTCCGTCACCATCGTAAATGCCCGTTGAACATACAGATCGGTGCCGCCGGAAACGATGTGCGTCGCCACTCTTCCGTCGGAAAGAATTCCGGGTGATCGTTGAATGGTTTTCAACCGATCCGGAATAGTTACCAGATACGGCGGAAGTATTTTCTGTTCAACCAGGCGATGCAGATTTGATGTTCCGTTGGGTGATGGATGTGCTGTAAAGTATTCAATGATTTTTGCCGCTGCTTTTTTGATCGGGGGATGTCCAGTACAGCGGCAGATGTTTCCGTCCAGCGATTGTACAGCCCGTTCAACTGAATGGGATTGCGCATTGATGCAGTATCCCGTAAGAGACATGAGAAATCCGGGAGTGCAAAAACCGCACTGCGTTCCTCCCTCTTCGACAAATGCTCGCTGAAGTGGGTTCAATTCACTGCGCTGGTTTGTCCCCTCAATCGTGATAAGATGTTTTCCATCTGCATCACCGAGCGGCATAAGACATGAGTTAACAGACTTGTACTCCATTCTTCCGCCGTGCAATTCACCAACAAGAATAGTGCATGCACCGCAGTCTCCTTCTCTGCATCCTTCCTTAGTTCCCATCAATCTCTGTTCGCGGCGCAGAAAATCAAGCACGACCATGTTTGGATTTGTATCGGTCAACACGGTGCGATCATTGATAATACAGTGTAATGAATGTTCGTCAGTCATTTCGGGTAAGATACAAGAATGGCATCTGAGAGGCAAACATGGAGTATTTAGTCTTGAAACTCTTTATATTCCTCAATGACACAACGCTGGCATAAAGCGGCAGTTCTTGGAAGTCTCTGGGCATCCATGGAGATCGTCGTAGGAAGTTTTTTACACAATATGAAATTCCCGTTGACGGGAACAATTCTATCGGCAGTCGGAATTTCACTGCTTGTTGCGGGGCATTCGCTCTGGAAGGAACATGGAATCGTGTGGCGCGCAGGGATCATCTGCGCTGTTATGAAGTCAGTTTCTCCCAGCGCAGTGATCTTTGGTCCGATGATTGGCATTACTGTAGAAGCATTTATCGTCGAGATAGCAATACGATTGTTTGGCGGCGGTGCTGTCGGATACATTGCCGGCGGTGCAGTCGCATGCACTACTCCACTTATTCAAAAAACCGTATCGTATCTTTTTGTGTACGGAATGGATATCGTTATTCTGTTTGAAAAACTGGTGGAGTTTGCCGCAAAAAGTTTGAAGCTGCCGTTTATCGAATCGTCAGATGTGATCGCAACAGTCATCGCCATCAATCTTATCTTTGGAGGTCTCTCTTCTGTCGTTGGATTGATCGTCGGAGAAAGAGCTCGATTTCTTTCCGACCAAACATCAAGACAGTTAACTCCATTTCAAGCGCAAAATCTGCAATCTCCAGTGGGAAATTTTTCAATCGTTCTATTGTTGTTACACTTCGCTGTTCTGCTTTCAGGACTCATCGTTCAATCGATTTTTTTTATACTTTATATTCCTATCTGCATCTATCTCTATCCATCGGTCCGAAAACGGTTCAGGAAGATTAGATTGTGGTTTGAAATAGGTCTTGTTTCACTTTTAGCGGGGCTTATCCTTGGACAATACTTACTATCCGATCAATCAAAAGGTCTATTGTTAGGATTGCAGATGTTTCTCCGGGCATTATTTGTTGTTTCAATTTTCGACGCCATTTCCGTCGAATTGCGAAACCCTGTCATCGTAAACCTTTTATTCCGGAAACATCTGAAAAATTTTTCTCTTGCACTAGACACTGCCTTTGGAGCGTTACCAATGGTCATAGATTCACTCCAGCAAGAAAAATTTTTTTTAAAACACCCGATTGATTCACTATCAAGACTGCTTGCCCGTGCGGATTCCATGATTCCATTGCAAAGCAGGTCCTCAAAAGTGTTTGTACTAACAGGAGAAAAAAATAGCGGGAAAACCCGTTTTGCGGAAGAGATATCTAAAGCATTAAAATCAGAAGGACTGACTGTCGGCGGATTCCTTCAGCACAAAGTTTTCAAAAACAACGAAAGGCACGGGTATGATCTGCTTGACATCCAGACTCAAAAAAGCATTCCTCTCTGCAGCATTGATGCACCTGATGCGGGAATTGTTGCAGGACCATTCAAATTCTATCCTGAAGGAATACGATTTGGATTTGAATTGCTTTCGATGGCGAAAGTGAAAGACTGTGATGTTGTCATTGTTGATGAAGTCGGTCCCCTTGAGATGAAAGGTAAAGGTTGGTATGGAGCAGTATCTAATCTTTTGAAGAATTATTCTGGAAATCTTCTTATCGTTATTCGAAAGCATATGGTGGAAGATATGATGAAACTGCTGAAGATTACTCCTGTAATACAGTGGAATTCTGATGAGATTGATATTGATGATATTCTAAAACATATTCAGACAACAAGGAGAGAAAATAATGCCGAATTGCTGCACGAATCCAACCGCTTCTGAATCAACCGGGAAATTCTTTTCAAAACGCTCAAGATCGTACGCGCGTGCTTTTCGAAAAGGCAAGCTGGAAAAGATTCAGCGCTACCTGATTGATGAAATTAAAAAGGAATCTCTCGCAGGAAAAACACTTCTCGATATCGGCAGCGGTGTCGGGAAATTGCACCTGACGTTGTTGCAGAACGGTGCCGAATCCGCTGTGGGTGTTGATATGTCGGAAGAGATGCTTTCTCAGGCGCGATCATTTGCGCAGAACTTTGGCGTTGAATCAAAAGTCTCGTACCAACAGGGAGATTTTATGGCGATCGCTGACTCTGTCTCTCAAGCGGACATAACGATGCTGGACAAAGTGATTTGTTGCTATGAAGATCTTAACGGATTAATCGCGGCTTCTGCGGATAAAACAAAAACGCTGTACGCACTTACATTCCCTGCAAATAATCTTTTTACCAAATTCATTTTCACAGCAGAAATAGCAATCTCAACATTGGTTCGTAGAGGATTTAGACCATACTGGCACAATTGGAGCATTGTTCCGCAGTTATTAGAACAACGAGGTTTTGTATTGGTCTCTTCGACTTCGCAGATAATGTGGCAGGCAGCGCTTTTCAAGAGACTATAAAGTAATCTACTTCTTCGTATTCTTCATCAAGATGACGTACACCGCAAACGCAACTGCAAATCCAACGAACCATGCATAATCGTACAGGAATCGCAGATCATCCACAAGCAACCCGATGAGTGCAACGAACACGCCGGCTGCGAGCGCATAGATCGCTTTGGAATTATATCCTTTTGAAAATTCGTATTCTCCCCCTTGAACATATAAATCTTTCACGTTCAAGTTCTGTTTTCTCACTACAAAATAATCAGCAATCAGAATCCCGGCAATCGGACCGAGAAAACCGGAATAACCGATCAACCAGCCGAAAATATATGTGCCGTAATCCGAAAGCAACTTCCACGGCATCATCACAATGCCGAGAACCGCTGTGATCAATCCACCGCGGACAAATGAAATATGCATCGGCGAAATATTTGCAAAATCATTTGCCGGTGAAACAACATTCGCCGCAATGTTGGTCGTTAATGTCGCGACAACAAGTGCAACAAGTGAAAGCATGATGATGATCGGACTCTGAAATTTTGAAAGCAATATAACCGGATCCCAGATTGCTTCACCGAACACGACAATTGTTGCCGATGTGACCGCAACACCGATGAATGCAAAGAGCGCCATTGTTGGCGGCAAACCGATTGCCTGACCGAGCATCTGATCTTTCTGACTCTTCGCAAAGCGAGTAAAGTCCGGGATGTTGAGCGAGAGTGTCGCCCAGAATCCGACCATTCCCGTGAGCCCAGGAATAAAAAATTTCCAGAACTCACCTGCCGTTTGGAATTTACTTGGCTGTGAAAGTATCGGTCCGAATCCTCCTCCGGCAACATACGCCCACACCAGCAACACCAATCCCATAATGATCAGGAACGGCGCAGAGAATGATTCGAGCCATTTGATCGATTCTGTCCCTTTCACAATAAAGTACACATTCATTCCCCAGAAGATCAGGAATCCGATCGCCGGACCCCATTCGAAGATCGCCCAATCTGGAAGCAATAAAATGATCATCGAGTTGAACGCTTGCCCGCCGATCCATGTTTGAATGCCGAACCATCCGCACGCAACGATGGCGCGAAGGATTGCAGGAATATTCGAACCGATCGTTCCGAATGATGCGCGTGCTAAGATCGGAAATGGAATTCCGTACTTTGTTCCGGCATGTGCATTCAACACCATCGGGATCAGGACGATCACGTTCCCCAGCGTAACAGTCAGCAGCGCCTGCCACCAATTCATTCCACCTGCGATCAATCCGCTTGCAAGCATGTAGGTTGGAATACAAACGGACATTCCAATCCACAACGCAGCAATGTGGTATGTTCCCCACGTCCGCTGCGATATTTTTGTCGGGGCAAGATCGTTGTTGACGAGTTTGGAATCGCCGATATTCGATAGGTCAGTATCGACAAGTTCAGAAGAGAAGAAAGGGGACATAGTGATTTGAGTTTTGTGGTTTGAATATTAAAAAGACGTATCAGGTCTCAAGTATCAGAATCCATGGATAACAGATGTCTGTATTAGATGTTCGTGGTTTCAATTCCTAGAAGGATGTCGTTATTGTTCCACTTGAAATATGAAACGTGAATCCTGAAACTTAAACAATCCCATTGACTCGACTTCGCTTCACAAACTTCCCATATCCCGGCTTTACATTGATTTGATTGTTCTCGATCGCGATCTGTCCGCGCATCAAAACATATTTTACTTTCCCCTTCACTTTCCATCCTTCGTACCCCGAGTAATCGACATTCATGTGATGTGTCTTTGCAGAAAGAGTATGTTCTTCGTTCGGATCAAGAATGACAATGTCTGCATCCGAGCCGACAGCAATACAACCTTTCTTCGGGAACATGCCGAATATTTTAGCTGCATTCGTCGAACTGACTTCGACAAATTTGTTGAGCGATATCTTTCCTTTATTCACCCCTTCGGAAAAAAGTAATTCCATCCTGTTTTCAATCGCAGGATGCCCGTTGGGGATTTTCGAGAAATCATCCTTTCCCATAAGTTTCTGTTCCCATTTGAAAGGACAATGGTCTGTCGCAACGACTTGCACTGTCCCTTGATTGATCGCACCCCACAACGCTTCCTGATCTTTCTTTTGACGCAGCGGTGGAGACATCACCCATTTTGCTCCTTCAAAATTTTGTTCATAGAGCGACGCATCGAGAATCAAGTATTGAATGCAGGTTTCAGCAAACACTCTTTGATTTCGCTGCGCTGCGCGACGCACCTGATTGAGTGCTCCTTCACACGTCATGTGGACGATATATCCGGGAACACCAGTATAGTAGGACATGTCGGCAAACCGACCAGATGCTTCGGCTTCTGTAATTTCAGGCTGAGAAAGATAATGATAGAGCGGAGCGAGTTTTCCTTCAGAGCGGTGTTTGGCAACAAGGAAGTCGATCATGTCGCCATTGGTTGCATGAACAGTCACCATTCCACCTTGCTTCTTTACCTCCTGCATCAATCCTACCATCTGTCGATCGTCGATCATCAGCGCACCTTTGTACGCCATGAATGTCTTGAACGATGTGATCCCCTCGTCATTCACCATCTTGGTGATTTCAGCTTTCGTGTTTTCGTTAAAATCGGTTACAGCCATGTGGAATGAATAATCACACGCTGCATTTCCGTTCGACCGTCCCTGCCACGCTTCGAGCGCATGATACAACGATTTCCCCTGCGTCTGCAAAACGAAATCGATCACCATTGTTGTTCCGCCGAACAATGCAGCGCTCGTTCCTGTCGCATAGTTGTCGCTGGAGAACGTTCCCATGAACGGCATATCGAGATGCACGTGTGGGTCAATCCCGCCCGGCATGACAAGTTTTCCGGAAGCATCAATTGTCTTCTCCGCTTGTACCTGAAGATTTTTTCCGATGAGGGAAACAGTTTCACCTTCAACGAATACATCGCCGAAGAAATCCTCGTCGGCAGTAATTACTCTACCACCTTTGATTAAAACCGTCATAAGGTATTCCTCAATCAATAGTTTGAAGATTCAGATTTCAAGATTTTATCGTTTCTTCTTGTTTGCGTCTTGAGCCCATACTTTGCCTTTGGCTCTTCAATAACAAAGCCAAAAGGTTTTTTGGGCTTTTCCGGCGGAGTCAAAATCTGACGGATTGCATCGAAGACAATTTGAAATTGCTCATCGTATTTCTTTTCAAGTTCTTTGAGTTTACGGGATAAGAATTCATTTGAAGCAAGCATTCGTCGCAATCGAACAAACGTACGCATGATTGTTATGTTGACTTCCACCGCCCGCTTGCTTTTTAGAACGCTTGACAGCATTAATATCCCATGTTCTGAGAATGCGTAAGGACGGTATTTAATATTTTGACCTCGCTTCAAGGTCACATTTTGTGACCTTGAAATTTTGTACTTCATCCAAGAATTCGATTCACTGTTTGATAATTGAAACATGAAGTCTTTTGGAAAACGGTCTTTGTTCCGTTTCACTGCTTGATTGAGAACTTTTGTTCTCACTCCGTACAATTCGGCAAGGTTGCTGTCAAGCATTACCCTTTGTCCGCGAATAAAATAAATGCGCCGTTCAATAATTTCAGCCGGAAATGAAACCGATATTTTTCTTCCTGGTAAACTCACCCGCAAATGTTTCGATTGTTTTTTAAATAATTGTTATCCCTTACGTTGTCTATTCCGCCCTATCCCAATAATTAGTGCACTTCAATTCCGTGTTTATGCTGCCACGCGCGCAAATCTTCCATCGTCATCGGCTGCGGCAATTCTTTTACAAGTTCATTCCACGTTTTCGAAGCACCGTCGTTCTTCTTCTCCTCCATTGTAATGCAATCTTCCACCGGACAGACGATGTAACACAGACGGCATCCGACGCAATCTGATTCTCGGACAGTCGGTTGTTTCTTTCCGTTCTTTGAAAGAAGATCGATGCACTGGTGCGCTGTATCTTCACATGCGATGTAGCAGAGATTGCATTGGATGCATTTCTTCTCATCAATATGTGCCACATATTTGGAAAGCAAATTCATATCGCCGAAGTTCGTGATATTCGGCAGCGCTTTGCCTCGAATCTGATCGAGCGACCTGTATCCTTTTTCTTCCATCCAGTTCGTCATGCCGTCGATCATATCATCGACAATGCGAAAACCGTAGTGCATCACGGCGGTACAGACCTGAACGCTCGTTGAACCGAGCAATATAAATTCCAACGCATCTTTCCAATTTGAAATTCCACCCATACCGGAAATAGGAAGACCAATTTCAGGATCGCGCGCAATTTCAGAAACCATGTTGAGTGCGATCGGTTTCACGGCAGGACCAGCAAATCCGCCATGCCCCCCTTTTCCTCCGCGCGACGGTTCGATCTCGAATGTATCGAGATTCACACCCATGATCGTGTTAATGGTATTGATAAGTGAAATGCCGTTCGCCTTTCCTTTTTTCGCAGCACGTCCGGGAAATCGAATATCTGTAATATTCGGAGTGAGTTTTACAAGAACAGGAATAGTCGAAACTTCGGTCACCCATTCGGTGATCATTGCGCAATATTCCGGCACCTGCCCTACGGCGGAGCCCATTCCGCGTTCACTCATTCCGTGCGGGCAGCCGTAATTTAATTCAATACCATCGGCACCCGAATCAATCGTTCGTTTCACAATATCATGCCAGATCTGGCGATCTGATTCCACCATCAACGATGCAACGATAGCGCGGTCGGGCCACAGTTTTTTTGTTTCGTAAATTTCTTTCAGGTTAGTCTCTATCGAACGGTCGCTGATGAGTTCGATATTGTTCAGCCCGATGATCTTCTGACCATTGTAATCGATCGCCGCGTAGCGATTTACCACATTCATCACCGGTGCACCGATCGTTTTCCACACAGCACCTCCCCATCCGGCTTCGAACGCCTTGCATACCTGATATCCCGAATTGGAAGGAGGAGCTGACGCAAGCCAGAACGGATTTGGGGATTTTATTCCAGCGAGATTAACAGAAAGATCAACCATAATGACCTCATATTGTTGGTTCGAGATTTGGAGTTTGGGGTTCGAAGGTTACACTCTCAAACCACAAAACACAAACTGGAAACAGTTCATCGGTGAATCATCATTCTCCAAAGATCCACTGTCGAATTCCGTACGCAGCGCGTTTACCGTCGTATGCCGCATTCACCACTTCTTTTCCGCCGTTGATACAGTCGCCGCCTGCGAAATATTTCGGATTTGTCGTTTGGTAAGTTTTGGAATCGACGACAACCATTCCGTCTTTGATTTTCAAATCGGGAATCGATGAGAGAAACGATTCATCAATATTTTGACCAACCGCCTTGATAACCATATCGACTGGGATTTTAAATTCGGATCGCGGAATGGGTTTCACTTTTCCATTCACAATTTTTGTTTCAACACACTCCAGCGCTTCCACTTTCTTCTTTCCGACGACACGTTTTGGCTGGGCATGGAAATGAAATTTTATCCCGTCGCTCTTTGCAAGTTCGTACTCAAAATCGTACGCTGACATCTGTTCCCTGCCGCGGCGATAGATCATGTACACTTCCTTTGCGCCGAGACGTTTTGCTTCGGTTGCGGCATCAATTGCAGTGTTTCCGGCACCGATGACAGCAACACGCTTTCCAACTTTTATAGATTTCCAATTTCGTTTCGTTACGTCTTCGACAAAATCAAGTGCGTTGAGTACACCCGCCAAGTTTTCACCCGGAATTTTCAATTCGGTCGGTTTCGGAAGTCCTGTGCCGATAAAGATTGCATCATGCTCCTTTTCAAGTTTTGAAATCGGAACGGTCTTTCCGATCAGCACACCGGTTTTTATTTTGACGCCGAGTTTCTTCACCATCTTCACTTCATTCAGACTGTCCTGCTGTTTCATTTTGTAGGGAGCGATGCCGTGCGTATCAAGTCCGCCTGGAACTTTATGGGCTTCATAGATCGTCACATCAAAACCGAGAATTGAAAGTTCGGCTGCACATGCAAGCCCGGCAGGACCTGCACCGATCACACCCACAGACATTCCGTTTTTCGGTGCAGCAGTAAAGAGTTGCGGCATACCGCTGTCAACATACCAATCCATCACATGCCGCTGCAATCTTCCTATCTGAATCGGTTTTTCCCCTTTGTCGTTGTACACACACGCACCTTCACACAACACATCGACAGGACATGCTTTCGCACAGGTCAACGCAACCCAATTTGATGAAAGGATGGTCTTCGCCGAACCTTTCATGTTTCCTGTGGCTATTTTTTTGATGAACGTGGAGATATCTATATGTGTCGGGCAGGCAGCCATGCAGGGAGAATCGTAACAATAGAGACAGCGATTTGCTTCTGCATGTGCAGCGATAGGAGTCAACGCAGGTTTTAGCTCTGCGAAGTTCGATTCATACTGTTCGGAAGACAGCTTCGGAGCAATATTATTCATATTTATCCTTCGACAAGTTCATCGGCAATTTTCAAAGCCTCATCTAACACTGATACACCCTGATCTATTTCTTCTTTTGTTACAATCAGCGGTGGTGCTACAACAAAATGACTGACCCATGCTTGAAGAAACACACCATTTTTCATCATCTGGGCGGCAACTTTTTCCACGACTGATTGAACGCCGCTCACCTTGTCCTTCATCGTATTGAAATATGTCTTCGTCTTCTTATTCTTCATCAATTCAACAGCCCAGAACAATCCAAGTCCGCGCACATCAGCAATCGAAGGGTGTTTTGGCTTCAATGCATTCAACTTTTCACCAAGATATTTTCCCATTTCAGCAGAGCGATTGATGAGATCCATTCGTTTGAATTCATTGATCGATGCAATCGCCGGTGCAAGCGTAAGCGGGTGTGCTTCGTACGTATGCCCGTGCGAGAAAAAGTGATCGTCGAAGTATGATGCAATCTTCATATTCGTCGCGCAAAGTCCGAGCGGTACATACGCAGTTGTGATCCCTTTAGCTGTGACAAGGATATCGGGCTGCACTCCCCAATGATCGACAGCAAACCACTTTCCTGTTCTTCCCCAGCCGCTCATTACCTCATCTGCAATCAAAAGAACATTATGCCGGTCGCATATCTCGCGCAGACGGGGAAAATATTCCTTCGGAGGGATGAGAACGCCGTTTGTACCGACAACGGGTTCAACGAGCACTGCTGCGACATCACCTTCGTTCTCAATCATATGTTCGAGGTAATCGGCACATGCAATGTTGCACTCGGGATATGTATGCTTGATGGGACAATCGAAACAATTCACTTCGGGAGAAAAGATAACGCCGGGAATTTTTCCCGCAGGTTCCATCGCCCAACGACGCGGATCTCCGGTAGCTGCAATCGATCCCATCGTGGAACCGTGGTACGAACGGTACCGTGCAATGATCTTCGTCTTTCCTGTGTACATCCGTGCGATTTTGAATGCCGCTTCGTTCGCCTCCGTGCCGGATGTCGTGAAGAAGAATTTTTCCAATCCTTTTGGAAGGACTTCGAGCAGCAGTTTGGTCAGTTCAGCGCGGACTGTTGTCGCATATCCGGGGGCGATGTACGGAAGCAACTTTGCTTGATCTTCAATTGCTTTGATTACCGCTTGATTCTTGTATCCAAGATGAACGCACATCAACTGCGAAGAAAAATCAAAATATCGTTTTCCGTTTGCATCAATAAAGTAACAACCTTCTGCATCAACTATGTGGAGAGGAGTCCAACCTTTCTGTTTGCGCCATGTGCCGTAGGTGTTCCTTGCGGTGAGTTCGACGACTTCTTGTGATGATAGTTTATTCGACATTGATAAAACTTTCTCTTTTATTCTTGTTATTTAGAGATGCGGGTTTCAAGTTTCAGGATTCATGAAACAGAATCCAGACTTTTAACTTGTAAGTTTTGAATTGAAACTTGAATCGGTTAATCTTTTAATTCAACGATCTTTCCGTACGCCTCCGGTCTTCTGTCACGATAAAATTGCCATGTCGATCGAACTTCCTGAATCATTTTCATATCAAGGTCGCACACAACGAGTTCATCTTTATCGCGGCTCGCCTGTTTCAATATCTTGCCGCGCGGTGAGCAGAAATAACTCTTGCCGTAGAACTCGCCGATGTTCCATGGCGCTTCGGTTCCGACACGATTGATGGCACCGACGAAGTATCCGTTCGCTGCTGCATGTGCTGGTTGTTCCAATTCCCACAGATATTCAGAAAGACCGGCGACGGTAGCGGAGGGATTAAAAACAATTTCAGCACCGTTCAGTCCTAAAATGCGCGCACCTTCCGGAAAGTGGCGGTCATAGCAAATATAGACTCCGATATCTGCGTATTTTGTTTTGAAAACAGGGAAACCGAGATTTCCCGGTTTGAAATAAAATTTTTCCCAGAAACCGGGTTCTACTTGAGGAATGTGATGCTTACGATATTTGCCGAGATATTTTCCGTCCGCATCAATGACGGCTGCGGTGTTATAATAGACCCCTTCCATTTCAATTTCATAGATCGGAACCACCATAACCATCTTATACTTCCTCGCATATTTTTGCATCAATGTTACGGTTGGACCATCGGGAATCTTTTCTGTCATCTCGTACCATTTTGTTTTCTGTTCTGCACAAAAATAGGGACCATTGAAGACTTCCTGCAGACACAGAATTTGCACCCCTTCCTTCCCCGCTTTTTCGATCATCGGAATATGTTTTTCAATCATTGCTTTTTTGATCTTGGAAATCGGCTGGTCATTGGACGTGGCGATAGAACATTGGATGAGACCACCTCTGACAATACGAGACATACTTTCTCCTTTTCAGTAATGGTGATAGAAACGAAAGCAGCAAAATCAGTAGCGAATGTTAAGAAGTTCCGTCTGGATTGTCAATAAAAATCATGGATTGGAGGGAGTGAAAACAGAAAACGCCGTTAAGGTTCTACCAAAACGGCGTTCTTCTGTTTAACTTAACCTTGTAATGTCAAAGCACTAAGGAGAGTGGATTCTCCATCAATCGCTTGAACGATTGCAGGAACTGCGCGCCAATCGCTCCGTCCACAACGCGATGGTCGCACGACATGGTGACCTTCATCGTATGTCCGACGACGATCTGTCCATTTTCCACCACCGGTTTCTCAACTATTGTTCCGACGGCAAGAATAGCACCTTCAGGCGGGTTGATGATCGCTGCAAAGTTTTCAATATCATACATGCCGAGATTGCTGACGGTAAATGTTCCGTTCGTGAATTCTTCCGGCTTCAGTTTGCCTTCCCGAGCCCGTTTTGCAAGTTCTTTCGTCTCTGTCGAAATCTCGGAAATTGTTTTCTGATCGGCATTTCGAATAACAGGGGTGATCAATCCCTCATCAATGGCAACAGCAACACTCACATCAACTCTGCCATGCTGCACGATCTTATCTCCCATGAACGAACTGTTCGCTTTCGGATTCTCACGAAGCGCCAGTGCGACCGCTTTCATCACGATATCATTGTAACTGATCTTTGTTCCGGTCGCTTCCGTGAACGAATTCCGGAAATCGATCGCGCGCTTCATATTCATTTCTATCGTAAGATAGAAATGCGGAATTGTCACTTTGCTTTCGAGCAATCGCTTCGCAATAGTCTTACGCATCATCGAAAGTGGAATCTCTTTCGTCTGCAGCGGTGCGAGAACTTTGCGAGGCATGGAGAGGGAGCCGGTCCTGGATTCAACATCCGCTTTTACGATCCTGCCGAACGGACCGCTGCCGGAAACGGTACGAAGATCGATATTCTTCTCTTGTGCAATCTTTTTTGCAAGAGGTGATGCTTTAACGCGCGTGTCGCCGTTACTTACCGAGGCGGTAATAGGCACAGGAGTGGAAACGGATGTTTGAGACACAATCGGCGGAGCGGCAACGGAAACGGCTTCCTGTTTTGCTGCCGGCTGCGGTGCAGGAGATGTTTCGGCAAGCAATGCAGAAATATCTTCTCCTTCTTTCCCGATAATCACCAGCGGCGCTCCGACTTTGACCCCTTCACCTTCTTTCGGAAAAATTTTCAGCAGTACACCGGAATCGTACGCTTCCTGTTCCATATCAGCTTTATCGGATTGGATGTCGGCGATGATTTCTCCTGCTTTGACCTTCTCTCCCTCTTTCTTCCGCCACTTGAGGATGACGCCTTCTTCCATCGTGTCGCTCAATTTGGGCATTAACATTTTTGTTGCCATGATTTCATTTCCTATTTAAATCGAGTTGGTCATCCTGAGCAAGCGAGTCTGTTCTTTAGACGAGCGCGTCGAAGGATGCTCACCCTTCGACTCATCCCGTAAAACTGGATTCGCTCAGGGTGACTATGTTCATTAACGATATAAAACTTTTTTCACTGCGGCAATCACTTTGTCCGGACTCGGCATCGATTCGTGCTCCAGATTCTCAGCATACGGCATCGGCACATCAGCGCTGTTGATTTTTTCAATCGGTGCATCAAGGTAGTCGAATGCTTTTGTGTGAATCCGATATGCAATCTCAGTACCGACGCTCGCAAAGGGCCATGAATCTTCAACAATCACCACACGATTTGTTTTCTTGACCGACTCAACAATTAAGTCTTCATCAAGCGGACGAAGCGTTCGTGGATCAAGAACTTCGGCATGAATTCCTTCTTTCTCCAATTCTGCGGCTGCTTTCAATGCCACAGCAACCATTTTCGTCCACGCAATAATGGTTACATCCGTTCCTTCGCGTTTAACATCTCCTTTGCCAATCGGAATGAGATATTCCTCCTCGGGCACTTCTCCTTTAATTCCGTACATCAATTCGCTTTCCATGAAGATGACAGGATTATCGTCTCGAATTGCGGACTTCAGCATCCCTTTTGCGTCATACGGCGTTGATGGTGTCATCACAATCAATCCCGGAACATGCGCCATCATTGATTCCAGTGCTTGCGAGTGTTGCGCACTCAACATGTGCGCCGGACCATTCGGACCGCGAAACACAATCGGTACTTTGAATTGTCCCGCAGACATATACCGCGCTTTGGCTGCGTGATTGATGATTTGATCGAACGCAAGAATAGCAAAATTCCACGTCATCATCTCAACAATCGGGCGTACACCAATATCTGTCATTGCAGCGCCGATGCCAATGCCGGCAAATCCCGCTTCGGTAATCGGAGTATCTATGACACGTTTATCACCGAATCGTTTCCACAATCCCTGTGTCACTTTATACGCGCCGTTGTACTGTGCCACTTCTTCGCCCATAATAAACACACCGGGGTCGCGTTCCATCTCTTCGGCGATCGCCTGATTGAGAGCTTCACGTATCTGTAATGTTGCCATAATTTTTTCTCTTGTTCCCTATTATATTCAGATGGAGTCTACTCTCGAGGTGGACTCCATTTTAAAGTTATGCGTAAACGTTTTCGTACAACTGTTCCAGCGGCGGCTGCGGACTTGCGTCGGCAAATTCCACCGCTTCCTGAACCTGTGCTTTAATTTCTTCGTCCATCGTTTCAATTGCCGCTTCTGTCAAAACTCCCCACTCCATCAATTCTTGACCAAATGTTTCAATCGGATCGCGTTTCTTGTATTCTTCAATCTCTTCTTTTGTGCGGTACTGTCCCGGATCGGACATTGAATGACCGCGATAGCGGTACGTGCGCGCTTCAAGAAATGTCGGCTTGAATTCCGTCCGTGCCAAATGAATCGCCTTTTTCATCTCGCGGTACATCTCAATTACATCCATTCCGTTCACTGCGCCGCGGTTCATCAGATATCCTGCAGCTTTGTCGTACAGATTTTCTCCTGCCATTGCACGCGAGATCGCAGTTCCCATTCCATAGCCATTGTTTTCGCAAATGAAGATGACAGGAAGTTTCCACAACTCCGCCATGTTCAACGTTTCATGAAAGACACCTTGATTTGTTGATGCTTCACCCATAAAGCATATCGTGACGGAATCTTTCCCTTGGTACTTTGTTGCAAACGCACTGCCTGCAGCAAGCGGCGGATGACCACCAACAATTCCCCAACCACCCATAAAACCTTTGGAGACGTCATAAAAGTGCATCGAGCCGCCCATACCTTTTGAGCAGCCGGTTACTTTCCCGAACAACTCCGCCATACACTCTTTCATATTCATGCCGCGCGCAATTGCCTGTCCGTGGTCGCGGTACGCGGTGTAGATGTAATCATCATTGTCGCGCAATGCTGCAATGGCGCCAACACCGGTTGCTTCCTGTCCGATGTATAAATGGCAGAAGCCGCCGATCTTTCCTTTGCCGTATTCTTGCGCAGCGCGTTCTTCAAAACGGCGTATGGTAAGCATATCACGGTACATCTTTACCAATTTTTCATTCGACAAGTCAAGGTCAGCCCATCGGGGCTGCTGCTTAGTCGAATTAGATTTTTCTTTTTTCATTGTCATTGTTTCCATTATTTCTCTGCTCCTTGTTGATATTTCTAAATCTGATCTGCTGCGTGATAGGAACTTCGCGTCAACGGGCTCGATTGCACATGTTTGAATCCCATCGCCATCCCTTTCGTACGGTACATTGCGAACTCATCGGGATGAACATACCGCTCTACGGGAAGATGATTTTTTGTCGGCTGCAGATATTGACCGATCGTAAAAATATCGCAATTGACAGCACGAAGGTCTGCCATTACTTCGATCACTTCATCGGCCGTTTCTCCAAGCCCGACCATAATTCCCGTCTTTGTTGTGAAACCTCTCTGCTTAGCACGATCTAGCAGTTCCAAAGAACGATGATAATGCGCCTGCGGACGGACGGTTCTGTACAACCGAGGAACAGTTTCGATATTATGGTTGAGTACGTCGGGCTGAGCATTCAGCACAATATTCAACGCCTCTTCACTTCCCATGAAATCCGGAATCAATACTTCGACTTTGCACAGCGGAAGCCTTTTCCGAATTTCGTGGATCGTATTCGCAAAGATATGCGCACCGCCATCGAACAGTTCATCTCGATTCACAGAGGTGATGACCGTATGCCGTAGTTTCATCATTTCAACTGCTTCACCGACGCGGCGCGGTTCATCTTCATCAACGATGTGCATCTTGCCTGTTTTCACATTACAGAAGCCGCAGCTGCGTGTGCATGTGTCGCCGAGGATCATGAATGTTGCCGTACCCGAATTCCAGCACTCACCCATATTCGGACAGCGCGCTTCTTCGCACACGGTGTGTAGTTTCCGTTCGTCAATTAAATTGCGTAGGCGCGAATAATTTTCGCCGCCGGGAACGCGCGCTTTCAGCCACTCGGGCTTGCGTTGCATTTTCAAATCTTCCGCAGGTTTAACATTGCTAACCGGTATTTCTTGTATTAATATTTCCATTTTATATCGCCTGTTTCACATCAAAATTTTCAAGATAGAAGACAACTTTTTGCATAAACATTCCCCCCAGCGCACCATCAATAATGCGATGATCGTACGACATTGAGATATAGACCATCGAACGGATCGCTATCGCATCATCAATCACAACAGGACGTTTCTTGATCGCACCGACGCCGAGAATCGCTACCTGCGGCTGGTTGATAATCGGGAAGCCGTACAGATTTCCAAATCCACCAGGATTGGTGACAGTAAATGTTCCTCCGGTAACTTCATCGGGAAGCAATTTTTTATTGCGCGCACGGGTTGCAAGATCATTCAACGAACGTGCAAGTCCGGCAAGACTTTTTTGCTCAGCATTCTTGATGACCGGAACAATCAATCCGTTCTCCAGTGCAACTGCCACTCCAAGGTTGATATCCTTTCTGACAATGATATTCTCTCCATCAACCGATGAATTGAGCATCGGGAAATCTTTGAGTGCTTTCACAACTGCATCAAGAAAGAATGGTGTGTAGGTCAGGTTGAAACCCTCACGCTTCTCGAATGCAGATTTATTTTTCTCTCTGAACTTGGCAATATTTGTTACGTCTGCTTCAGACACAGAACCGACGTGCGGCGATGTGTGCTTACTCCGCACCATGTGCTCGGCAATCGCTTTGCGCATCGTATCCATTTTGATAATTTCAACACGTCCCACCGGATACGTAATTGGCGGAGCAGGTTTCGTTGCAACATATGAAGGGGCTGGAGCACCGGCAGCCGGAGCGGAAATTTTTCCTCCTTTTTTTTGTACAACATACGCAAGTATATCTTTCTTGCTGACACGACCGCCTGAACCTGTACCGGGTATTCTTTCGAGTTCAGCCATCGAGACACTTTCCGTACGCGCTATATTCAATACAAGCGGTGAATAAAATCTGTCGGATGGGATTGGTTGCTGCGTCGCGGGTTGTGCACTTGGCGCAGAAATCTTCGGCGCTTCAAATTTAGGAGAGGGTGTTGAAACTGGCGCAGAAACAGGAACCTGTCCCGTGGCGCTGATGCGGGCAATCACGGTGTGAACTCCGACTGTCGTTTGTTCAGGAAATAATATTTCGGCGAGAACGCCGGCAGCAGGAGATGGAATTTCGGAATCGACCTTGTCAGTACTGATCTCGAGGAGCGTTTCATCTTTGCCGATCTTCTCTCCGACCTTCTTGTGCCACTTCGTGATCGTTCCTTCTGCTATGCTCTCACCCATTTGAGGCATGACAACATCAATGACGGAACCGTTAGCGCCCGAACTTTTTGTCTGCATAGCAGATTCAACAGTTGATTGTGCGGTTTGAGGTTTCGGTTTTGTGGTTTCGGGTTTTACAGCAGGCGGAGGTGTTGTCGATGAAACATTTGCATTGACATCGGTGTTGATGCGGGCGATGACAGTATGAACACCAACGGTAGTTGTTTCTTGAAATAGTAATTCCGCAACCACTCCCGCCGCCGGTGACGGAATTTCAGAATCAACTTTGTCTGTGCTGATCTCGAGGAGTGTCTCATCCTTGGCGATTTTGTCGCCGACTTTTTTATGCCATTTGGAAATTGTTCCTTCGGCAATGCTTTCGCCCATTTGGGGCATGACAACATCAACTAATGTCATATGTCAACTCATTTAAGTAATCTAAAATTTCAAACTACAAGCACTAAATCACAAAAT
>JBFMFY010000017.1:0-51191 GCA_040751955.1 Bacteroidota bacterium | reverse complement strand
CGTTCTCAGGACTTTTATTTGTATCTCAAAGAATACGAGTTCCGTTTCAATAACAGGCACTCGGATATCAAACAATTAATTCTTAAAATCTTTTTCAATGCTTGAGTTCTATCTAGTCAAGCCCCTATTTTTTTAACTGCCCGTCCAGCACTTTAATCGTTGCTTCAACATCCGCTTCGGCAGAATGCGCATCGACAAGTTCTTCATCCGCATAAAATTTCAATGCTGCGGCAAGATTGCGCGGCTCTTTTTTGTGAAAGATCGCCATCGCATCGACGATCTTTGCGTTCTCAACCGGATTATACTCAAGCCCTGAACGAAAAAATTCCTCTACCAGCACCGGCACGTCGAACCGCACGATGTTGAAACCCGCCAGGTCGCAATCTGAAAAGAACTTCGCAATCTCTTTCGCTTTCTCTCTGAACGGCGGCTCGTTCTTCACCATCTCGTTCGTGATGCCGTGGATCTCCGAGACATCGGCAGGGATTTCCATCTCCGGATTGAAGAGTTGCAGATATGTTGTGCGCGATTTACGCGAAGCCTCCTTCGGATCCGGAAAAATTTTGATCGCACAGAGTTCAACGATCTTGTCTTTCACGGGATTCGTTCCGGTCGTTTCGACATCGAAGAAAATAAGAGGACGCTGGAGGATGAGTGAGTCGAGCATAGAAAGAAATTAACAGTGTTTTTGAAAGTCGTTAAAATGACTGTGGGGATTGTTTGTTCATGCCAGCCTGCGACTTAAGTCGCGGGCTCAATAAATTGTTTGTTTATACATAGACCGTTTCAACGGTTTTTAATACAACAGATATTTATTCAATTCAATTTACAAATAACTCAGCAAAGAATGGGAACTTCTTTTCTTCAGGTCGGCGTACCATTTACAGAGAGAATACAAGATCGCGATTGCAACGATCCACGCCGCGTATGCGATCCACAGTTCGAATCCAAATCCAGCCGGCAGATTCAACGGATCGATTGTGAACGCTTGCAGTCCGAACTTTGGATAGTTGGCGATGCCTGACATGATGTGAAGGACGAAGATATGCAGAATGTAATAGAACATAGGCACCCTGCCGAAAATGACGACGCGGTCTGCAAGCCATCCTTTCCATTTTTCAAGATACGCCAGCGAAAGTATTGCCGGACCGATTGTCATCAGCAAAAATAACAAGGAGGGTGGATATTTTGTCGTGTTCAGAAAAGAGAGAAATGTAAACAAGGCCGAATGCTGCGCCGACCACGGATACGGATCACCGTACATATTAATTGCGCGGAGGATGATTAATGCACCGATAAGAACGGTACTGAGCCTAAGAAGAGCACCTTTCCTTTCACTCTCCGGTAGAGTGATGATCGAACCGAAAGAATATCCGAGCGCCATTACGCCGATCCATGGAACGAGGGGATAGATGACGAACAGGTTGATGCCGAAGATTTGAATTAATCCTTGTACATGCAGTACGTACCAGAGATTGCTCCACGTACCGAAAGTTTCTGCTTGAATTCCGTCAAGAGTATTATGCAGCAATACCAACAGTGCGCCGAATGCAATTGTAATAGACAAACGGAGATGAATCAATCCGGCAAGCACGATCATCGAAACGCCGATCACCCAGATCACTTGAACAACTGTGAAACTTGCATAGTCAACATTGAACGCCCAGGCGAAACGAATGACCGTCAATTCCAAAACGATCAGCCACACTCCGCGGGTGAGGAGAAACTTCGACATCCAGGATTTTGATTTTCTCCGTGCCAGTGAAAGAAAAACTCCCGTTCCCGCGAGGAAGACAAAAATCGGAGCGCAGTAATGAGTGATCCACCGCGTGAAAAATAAAAGGATGTTTGTCTTCGTCAGGTCTGTCGGATCGAACGCAACCGCATCGCGATGGAAAAAATCGCGCGCATGGTCCAACGCCATAATGATCATGACAATGCCGCGCAGCAGGTCAACCGAATCGATGCGTGCCGGACGTGCGGGTGTTTGATCGGATGTCATTTTCTCTCCTTCAATAGTCGGGGACAATGTACTCCAGCTATTTCAGACACGCAAGTCCGCCTTTAACGGACGAATGCGACTTGAGGAGAGGGTTGATTAATGCAGGTGGGGAAGCACTTTCGATTTTATAGCATCAATATCGATGCCGGCTCGTTTCAATTTATTTTCGGCATCTTGTTCGATCATTTCCCGCAAGCGGTCTATTGTTGAGTCAAAATCCGTAAATGGCCTGCGGGAGTAAATTAATTCATACTCGATTGGTTCCCAGGTTTTGATATCCGCTTCGTTGTGCTGCAACTGCACTTCGAGCTTATCGAGAGCGTTGGCGAATTTTGCTTCATACGTGTTTCGTTCTTCGAACTCGTTCCAGAGAGAATGGATCTCCTCGCCGGTGTCGTCGTTCAGGATCGTTCTGATTTTTTCAATCGCTGCCTTTTCTTTTTCCTCTTTCATTTTCTTCAGGTCGGCATTCTGCACCATTCTCGGAAAGGGAACATCTCCCGCTTCCGCTTCGACAAGGTCGTGGATGAGAATCATCTTCAATGTTTTGCCGATATCGATCTTTTGATCTAAGTGCGGCTCCAAGAGCATCGCCATCAATGCCATGCGCCACGTATGTTCGGCAACACTTTCCTGCCTGCCGGCGGATGTAAAGCTATGGCGCAGTTCGAATTTTAATTTCTCAGCAAGGTGGAGAAGCGAAAGTATATTCTGTAATTGAACCATAGTTAATAAAGGAGTGGCGCGATCAGTAATCGTTCAAGAAATGCATATCCGATTTCAATGCCAAAGATGACGATCAATCCTTCCAACAACAGAGGCACATCGGTGTACTGCGTGAGAATATAGATAGCGATGCCGATACCGGCGGCAAAGCCCAGCAACGGCGGAAGTCCGACGATGCCGACAGGTACAATAAGAGCGCCGCCGAGTGTCACGCATGTCATAAGTGCGACTGTATGATCGCGTATTTTGAAAACGATGATGTATGATATTGTCTTGACAGTCAACGTCACGACGATGGGAAGGAGGAATGCTATGGCAGCATCAAATTGATTCACGCCAAAAGTTACACAGCATCAAGCTCAATTACAAACGTGCTTCCTTTGCCCGGCTCGCTTTCTACAAAGACAGTTCCTTTGTGAGCACGGATGATTTCTTTCACGATTGCCAAACCGAGGCCCGTTGCAATCTCGTTTCCGGTCGGTTTGGCGGAGAGGATTTGGAATTTTTTGAAAATGCGGTTTTTATCGTCGTCGGACAATCCCGGTCCGTTATCCTTCACCCAGAACCGGACTTTGGCATTCAGACGATCAATGCCGATTCTGATTTCAGAACCATGCGGTGAATACTTGACCGCGTTGCTGATAAGGTTTTCCAGCGCCTCCTGAAGACGGGCTGCATCGGCAAAGACGAATATTTCGGTAGTGGATTTCGGCAGAAAGGCGATCGTTTGGTTCTTTTGCTGCGCCTGAAGCTGGAATGCATCCACGGTCATACCGGCAATCTCGACGATGTTAAGACGCTCCATATTGAAATGCAATTCGCCGCTTTCAATCGCCGAGATGTTCAACAGATCATTGATGAGCGAAACCAGCCGATCGGTTCCTCCCTGAATCATCGAAAGATATTCGGCGGCTCTTCCCTCAAGCCGGGCAGTCTGCCTGATCTCTTTCGCCAACCCGGACATCGAAATGAGAGGGCTTTTCAGATCGTGTGCCACCATATCCAACAACTGGGTTTTCATCTCATTTGCTTTTTCTGCAATTTGTTTCTGCTGCTGCGATTCAAACAGGAGCCGCTCGGTTTTTTGTTGTTCTTCACGGAGATCCCGTGTCTGCATCGCAACGACGCTCTCCAGTTCCTGCTGGCGCCGTTCTATGGCGCGGATGCGGTATTTATAGAATGAATACCACCCAAGAAGCAGAAAGGCCACGATGCTGACGTAGAAAACGTTCGTTTCGTAAAAGTAAGCACCATGCGTAAATGTTACAGATGCGCCGGTTTCGTTCCATACTCCGTCGCTGTTTGCAGCGATGACACGGAAGGTGTATGTTCCCGGTGGAATATGCGTGTAGTATGCCGCGCGCCGGGTGCCGATATCGTCCCACACTTTGTCGTATCCTTCCAACTTCACTTTGAAGCGTACTTTTTTCGGATTGACAAAACTCAATCCGGTAAATCGGAATTCGAAGCGTTCTCTTCCCGGTGCAACGGTAATATCGTGTGCAAGATCAATGTGTTTGTTGTCCACGATCATCTCTTCGATCACCACCAACGGAGGCTGTTGATTGGTGGCGATGTTGCGCGGATGGATCATTGCGACACCCCCCGATGTCGGGAACCAAAGGCTGCCGTCGTGCGCTTTCCAACCGGCCGGTTGTACGCCGCCGTTGCATTCGACGCTTTTCAATCCATCCTCCGTACCGTACGCTATGCTGTGCACGTGCGTTACCCGTCCATCGGCGCATTCGTTCAATTCTTCGAACGAGACTTGAAAGATTCCTTTGTTCGACGTGAACCACATTCTGCCGTAATCGTCTTTCAAAATTTTAAAGAGTACATCATCAAATAAACCGTTCGCGGTCGTGATGGATGTTACCGTTCCGTCTTTAATTCTATTGACTCCGCCACCAAACGTTCCGATCCAAGCACCGCCGTTTTCGTCATGATAGATTGTATGGACGAAATTACTGGACATTCCGTTGGCGATAGAGTACGTAACAATGCCAGTATCACTGACGACAGAGACGCCGCCGCCATCCATTCCTGCCCAAATATTTCCATGCAGATCCTCCGCAATCGCATTGACATAGCTCCCCGCCAATCCTTCTTTTTCAGTGTATCGTTTCGACAATGTGCCGTTCACAAATTGAAGCAGCCCGTTGCCTGTGGTGGCTACCCACACTCTTCCTTTTGAATCTGCGAACACGTGTGCCATGATTTGGTTATAGGTCAAGGAGAGAGGTTCGATCTTTTTCACCGTACCATTTTCAATCACATTAAGGCCGTTCACCGTCGCTACCCAGACTACACCGCGCCGATCGACCGCCACAGAGTAGATTTCATTATCGTACAATCCATCCTTTTTTGTGAAAGTTGAAAGTATTTTCGTCCTATCGCTGTTCATGCAGACAAGCCCCTTGTCGGTTCCTATCCACAGTTGGTGCTTCGAATCTTCGTAGAGTGTCCAAATAATGTTCGACGGGATACCTTCTTTTACCGTAAACGTTGTGAACAAACCGTCGCGCAGCACGTTCAGTCCTCCACCGTCCGTGCCGATCCAGATATTCTCTTCGCGATCGACAAAGATGGACATGACATGGTCATACGATAATCCGTCGGGGACTGTGAACGAAGAGATAGTTCCTTTATTCCAGAGCGCTACACCGTCGCGGGTACCTATCCACAATTGTCCTTTTGTGTCGAGAAACGTGGTATAAACGATCCTGTGCGGCAGTCCGTCGTTGACGGTAAGTTTCTCGAATTGTAATGAATCATCGAAGTCTATCGGTACTCTCATCACTCCTTGATTCGTGCCGATCCACATACGGTTGTTAGGTGCGGGGGTGAGGGTATTGACGTTGTTGCTCATCAATCCCTCTTTTTTTGTGAAACTGCGAAACACCCCTTTGTCGTAAATGGAAATTCCTTCTTCTGTCGCAATCCAGATTCTGTTTTTTGCATCTTCTGCAAATGCCCATGCCTCATTATTCAACAGACCGTTGGTAGTATCGTACGATAAATGCCTGATGGTATCAATGCGTAACACACCCCGTCCGCGCACTGCAATCCACATTCCGCCCGCTCTGTCTTCAAAGATCGCGCGGATGTGGGAGTTCTCGAACTTTTTTATACCCGTTGTTGCGCGAAAAGTATTGTTTGAGTACGTGATCAATCCGCCGTCATAGGTGCCGATCCAGAGGTTATTGTCGCGGTCCACATACAATGCGGAAATATAATTGTTCTTAATCTGCGGTGTATTGCGCTTATCGAAGACCGTGAATTGAACCCCATCGAATCGCACAATTCCTTCTTGAGTCCCCATCCACAAGTAGCCATCCGGAGTTTGCACGATACAATTAATGGAGTTCTGCGGCAGTCCGTTCTCCGTTTGCCACACTTCGTGGGTGAACTGGGTGAGGGACTTCGGTTTCTTGTTCACGCCGTCGTCAGCGAACGCTGAAAAGAAACAACAAAGCAGAAGAATAAGATAAGGTCTAAATTTGTGCACCGTTCGGTCTGGTTATATTTTTCTATGTACTAATAGAAATGTATCCGATGGTATCTGCAAACACAAATTAGAAAGTTCTTATTTTTGAGTGCAAAGAAGAAATACTGCTGCTATTTGCCGACCCATTGTTTGAATGCAGCAGCATTCTCCTGACTGACGATCACCGCTTCACTGGTGGAGGGTGACAAGGCAATAAGTATTTTTCCTTTTTCGTGTGATTTGAACGAGGCGACAGCATTAATGTTGACAATGTATTTTCTGTTTGCCCGAAAGAACATGCTGTTGTCGAGTTCCGCTTCAAGTTCCGTGAGAGGTTTATCGATGATGTATCGTTTACCGACATTGTTAACAAGAAAGACAATTTTATGTTCCGTATAAAAATAAGCGACTTCATTGCTTTTGATGGAGATAAAGTCAGTTCCTTTCTTAACTATCAGGCGCGCTGAGTGCAGGGATGTTTCCTTTTTCTGAAGTTGCTCGAACAGTGGAACAAGATTGCCCGTGAAATGCTGTTTTAGTTTCAGGTACTTTGTGAGTGCTTTATGCAACTTTTCTGTTTGAATCGGCTTTAGAAGGTAATCGATGCTGTTCAACTCGAATGCCTTCATCAGATACTCATCGTAGGCAGTAGTGAAGATGAGCGGGGAAGGGACGAGGTTGGTTTTGAAAATGTCGAGCGAAAGTCCGTCGTTTAATTGGATGTCGGCAATAATCAGGTCTGGTGCAGCGTGGTGTGTCAGCCATTCAACCGATTCTTTCACGCTCCGCAGCGTCTCAAGAATATGGATCGAAGCATCGAATTCACGTATCATCGCGATGATGCGTTCGCTTGCAGGTTCTTCGTCTTCGATGATGAGGATCTTCATGCTTTCAACAACGGCAAGGTGATTTGAAATCTCTTTTCGTCACTCTCTACCACAATCTCTTTTTCTGTAATCAATTTATATCGCTCGTTCAGATTCTTCAGTCCGATACGGGATGACGCTTTTTTCAATGTCTTTTTCCGGGCAGCGTTAGAGGCAATAACCATATCATCGCGAATATCCATTATTATCTTCAGCGGATGCCGTTCGGAGAATGTATTATGTTTGATCGCGTTTTCCAGCAATACCTGCAGCGAGATCGGCGGAATGAGGTAGTTATCGCTCTCCACATTATTTGGTAGAATCTGCAGTACGATGCCGCTGCCAAACCGGATCTTAATAAGAGAAAAATACTTTTCCGCAAACGCCAGTTCTTCACTCAGCAAGACAAGATTTCTCTCTTTATTATAGAGAATGTACCGAAAGACCTCAGCGAGATTATCATTGAACAATTTTGCTTTTGCCGGTTCTTTCTCAATTAAATACGATAACGTATTGAGCGAATTGAACATGAAATGCGGGTCGATCTGGTTCTTCAACGCCTCCAGTTCCGCCTGTGCTTTTGCTTTTTCCAGCGTCTCGCTTTTTGTCTTATCTGTTTCCCACGATTTGATAAGAAATACTGTTTCGTAGGTATGTGTAATGAAGACGACGCACACGACGCAGAGCGCCGTTGCTTTGAAGATCACATTCCAATCTGTTGCTGTATGGTTTGCGAACTGATACCACATTGTCATCAGTCCCACGCAGATCGGGATGGTGTAAAAGATATTCGAGACGATGAGCCCGAGTACTTTGTACATCGGCTGGCTCAACCAGGAGAATCGGTTCCGAAGCCGGAAGAGAAGATATCTGTTGCCGTGCCAGATGGCGAATGAGATGAACATAAAATAGATATAGCTAAAGAAGAGTTGCTGCGGAGTGTACAACGAGTTATCAATCATTCCCGTGATATTCGGAATAACGACGCCAAAGAACGGAATCATCACGATCCGTATCGTTCGGTCGTTCAGTTCGGTATTGATATTCTCGTCGTACATGCTTGATTCCCGCAGATTATGAAAATGGTATTGTATGGATAAGCGCAATCTGCGGGAGATTTTTTTAGAGATTATTTACTTTTCTGAAAATTGATTTTGAAATATCATCGGTATTAAAATTTACGAGCAGTCCCAGTTTCTTTCCGGTTAATTTCAAATATGTCAACAATTGTTTGTGACGAACATCCGCCACCGCTTCTACCGATTTTATTTCCACAATGACAAGATCCTCAACAAGGAGATCCAGACGAAATCCGAGTTCTAATTTTTTATCACCGTAAATCACGGGTATCGGAACTTGCGTTTTAACATTCAATCCTTCCATTTCAAGTTGATATGACAGCGCTGCTTCATATACCGATTCAAGTAATCCTGGACCCAATTCATTGTACACTATAAAGATAGCGCCACGAATTTTATATGAAATGTCGTTTTCTGTCATACATTAGTTTCCCGCAGATATCGCAGATTCGCGCAGAAAATGATATCTGCGAACATCAGCGCGATCTGCGGGAGATTCTTGCTGTCAAAATAACCAAAATACCCGCTTGCTGCAAAAAAATCTCGCTTGCTTCAAACTGAAAATATCCTGTTTCAGTCATCATTTTTCACGTTTCGGTAGAATCGTTGTTGACTTGCTCACGAACTCCTTATAGATTGCCGCATCGTTTTTGTAATCGCATCATTATTTTTCCACAATCAAATCGGAGGAAACACTATGGATATGGGAATGGCATTCAATACGCTCAACTGGTGGGCGATACTCACCGCAACCGTTTCGGCATTCGTTCTCGGCGGCATTTGGTATTCGCCGCTGATGTTCGGCAACGCGTGGATGAAAGTTGCCGGTATGACTGAAGAGATGGCGAAACAAGCGAATCCCGGAAAAATCTACGGCGGTGCATTTGCGTTAACGTTGCTTGCAGCAATCAACCTCGGCATGTTTCTAAACGATCCGAAGGTCGATCTTGCATTCGGCATTGCCGCCGGTGCCGCAACGGGAATCGGCTGGGTCGCTCCGGCATTCGGCATCGTCTATTTGTTTGAGCAGCGCCCCACGCTGCACTGGTTCATTAACGGCGCGTACTGGGTCGTAACGTTCATCATCATGGGTGCGATCATCGGAGCGTGGCGTTAAGATCGGATACAATTACAATCATCAACAAAACGGCTCCGGAAGAGCCGTTTTGTCTTTTCTGTACTTGCGTTTCGGCACAGAGTTGGGTAATATGCACACCGATATTTTTTAACAATGTTCGTCTATGAGATCATTACTTATTTCACTTTTGCTTTTTACTATTCTAACCGCCGGAACAACCACTAAAACATTGAAAGCGGTGAAAATATCCGCCACCCCTGTTATTGACGGTTATGATAACGATGACGCGTGGAAGTCGGCAGTCACTGCATCGGGATTTGTGCAACGTGAACCGGTAGATAACGCGCCGGAAACGGAAAAGACGGAATTTAAAATTGTATTCGATGACGACAATATCTATGTGTATGCAATGATGTATGACTCGAACCCGGACAGCATTGTGGCTCGATTGGCACGGAGAGATGATATTCCGGAATCGGATTGGTTTGGGATCGGGTTTGACAGTTACCACGACAAGCAAACGGCATTCGTCTTTATCGTGCTGGCATCAGGCACGAAAGCAGATAATCTTACATACAACGATGGACGGGATGAAGACTACTCGTGGGATCCTGTATGGGAATCGGAAACAAGAATCCTTCCGAACGGCTGGAGCACAGAAATGAAAATTCCCCTCTCGCAGATTCGATTTAATGAAGGGAATGACGTGTGGGGAATGAACGTGGCGAGAAGGATCTCCCGCAAACAGGAAGAGACGAATTGGAATCTGATGAGCAAACAGACCGACGGTGTCGTCTCTCAATTCGGTGTGATGACAGGAATGTCGGGACTGAAATTTAAGAACGCAATTGAAGTTCTTCCGTACGCCGTCGGCTCGTCGGAACACTATCCTCAAACTCCAGAACGCGTGAAGATCGAAAAGATCCGTCCGAACGCCGGTGTCGATATCAAATACGGCGTGACATCGAACTTCACGCTCGACGCAACGTTCAATCCCGATTTTGCGCAAGTCGAAGCAGATCCTGCCGTGTTGAATCTGACAACATTCGAAACATTCTATCCGGAGAAACGGCCGTTCTTCATCGAAGGGACGCAGATCATCCGTTTCGTTACCTTTGGCGGCGATTTCGGTCCGGGACTATTTTATTCACGCCGCATCGGCAAGCCAATCAATGTTTCACCTCCCGACGGTGGAATCATTACGGATGAACCACGTACCGCAACGATCCTCGGCGCGGCAAAATTTTCCGGCAAGACAGAAAGCGGCACATCGATTGGAATATTAACTGCGTTGACCGACAAAGAGGAATTTTCGTACCGTGATTCACTCGGTATTTCCCGAGTCCAGCAAGCAGAACCTTCCGCATCATTCAATTTGGTTCGCGTGAAACAAGATTTTTGGGGTAACTCGAATGTCGGCGCTATTCTAACGGGAACATCGCGTGACGGAAGGTCTCCGGCATATACCGCAGGGACCGATTGGGATGTGAAGTTCGACAACAATAATTACCGGTTGAACGGATTCTACGCCCACTCCCGGAATATGCTTCCGACCGGCGCATTGCGTGAAGGATCTGCCGGAAAAATAAATTTCAGCCGGGTGAGCGGTGAATGGACGTACAACATCGGGTACGATTTCACTTCAAAACGGTACTATATCAACGACATTGGATTTTTCCGCAGCCCGAATGATTACGGCGTCGGCGCCAATGTGGGATATCGAAATTTTACTCCCGGTGAATATTTCCGTTCGTACAATTTCAGTATCGGACCCCACTGGCGGTGGAACTATGACCGGATGACACTGTTCCGCGAGTTTAATGCAAATGCTTATGCACAATTCGTGAATTATTGGGCGATAGAGTTGGGATCTTCGTACTCGCTCGGGGGACAAGATCCGTACGAGCCGCGGGGGTACGGTGTCTTCAATTATCCCGCAAGTTTCTTCATTCGTGGTGAGATCGAATCGGATACGAGGAAGCCGGTCATCGTCAATGTGGAAGAGAACTTCCGTTCATTTGCAAATGGCGGTACATCCACAAACACCGAAGCATCGGTTGTGATACGCCCGACCCCTGCGATGGAGTATGAAGTATCGTTCAGTTACGGCATTGAGCGTGATCTCGACAGATATACAGATAATGTTATCGACACGACCGTATCGTTTGCAATGCTGAAACCCGTTGCAGTGTACGGCAAGCGTGATGTTGACGGTATGGACCTGACACTGCGGAGTTCGATCCTCTTTACGCATAATCTATCACTGCAAATCTACAATCAATTTTTTTGGGCGAAGGGAAGTTTCGACCCATCTTCCTATGCGCTTCTCAATCCGGACAGGACGCTGACAACGTACGGTTATTCCGGGAATAAGGATTTCAATCAGACCTCCTTAATCTCGAATGCCGTTCTGCGCTGGGAATACCGCGAAGGGAGCACCCTCTATTTCGTCTGGTCGCACGGACGAGAGTTCTTTCAGAACGGTGGATACTCAACAGGATTTGGAACGAATCTTGGCAACACATTCCTCCGATCGTCGCCGGATAATGTCTATGTGGTGAAGGTAAGTTACTGGATGAGTTTGTAATGTATCGCCGACCTTCTGGTCGGCGTATTTTTTTAGAATGAAGTAATAAGTATCGGTGAGTTACTACTCGGCGTTTCACACATACATTGGGTTGATATAAGTCCATTTCCAGTCATCCCAATTTTTGCATAATCTTGCTTTCACAGGATTTTCGATCACGTAAGCCACAATTCTTTTTAACTCTTCACCATTTCTTACTACATGATCGTAATTTTCTCTTTGCCAAAACGGACCGCTTCTTTGTAAGATGGGGTTCGCTTTTACCGCTGTAAAAGATTTAATTCGTTGGAGGATACTGTGCAACGGGATATTCCTCTTGTGCATATCCGCAACAAGACGAATATGATTTGGCATAATACAAAATGTAACGACATCATATTCTTTAGAATCATAATAGAGAATTGCCTCGTACACAATTTTTGCAATTTCAGGTTGTTTCAACCAATGAATATCAGTACAGACATGATCTAAATAATCGTCGAAATGTCCGAAATACTTTTTCTGCAATTCAGACTTCAATTGAATTTTTCTTTTTAAATCTTGTTCGTTGCGTAATGCTTTTTCATTCTCCTCCCGCTCTCGATGCAGTTGGGCAACTGTTTCTTTCGGAAGCGAGTTTGCCGGACGGAATGTTACAAACAATACTGAATCTATAGGTTGATAATGTGGTAGGCGTCGACGGTAATATGGTTTAAGTGTTTTCATGCTTTAAAAAACGCGGAGCAGAGCTCCGCGATACATTACTCACTTTTCAACCGTATCGGCTTCGGATTTTTTTCCGGCAGTTGTGCGAGGAATGTTCCGGTGAAGAAGTAGGAAAAGAGCGGATCCGTTTCAATCGTTTCGATCTCACGCTGTTCGTTGTAAAAACTGTCCTCGATGTTCAGAACATACGTCGGTCCGAGTTGAAACGACAAATGTTTGTAATCGAATTCCACGTCGCGGCCGATCCCAAGGTCTATCCCTCTCATAAACCTGCTTAAATAGAGAACCTGACCTGTTCCTGTATCGTGCACTGTTGAAGGATTGTACGCCGTCATGTGTGAGTAACCGATGGAAAAGAATGTGTGCGGGAGAGTTTTTTGCTGATGAATATTGACGCGCGCACCATAATTGAAGATATACCAGAATGCGCTTGTGTAAATCTCCGCGCCGATGTTATCGACGGGATAGTAGCGCAGAGATAAATACCCGCCGCTCGGAAATTCGAATCCGTAGCAGATAAAGAAATCTCCTTTGTGCTGAGAATGAAGTGATGAAGTGAGTGTAACAACAGCAAGCAATATCGGGAAAAACCTTCGCATCAGTATATATCGGTTGGATATCACGTGTGTGTTTGACTTTGCAAAACGGTGAACGGGTACTTCATCATTCGTACTTCTCTGTTCGATATTCATTATTCAAAAGACACCCGTTTCACCACACCCAGCTTCCTTCCCAAGAATCTCTCCCCGATTGCCGTGAATTTCTCCGGCGCATCGCTGACAAAGAATTGTACATTCGGAGAGTGCTGATTCGTGTTCCGAATATTGTGCTCGTCCAGCATTTTTTCCACAACAGCAGCGGTCGCTTCGCCGGAATCGATGAGTGTTGCAGTTCCTTTGGTTGCTTTTGCGAGGACATCTTTCAGCAACGGATAATGCGTGCATCCGAGAATGAGCGTATCAATCCGTTCCGCAATCAATGGAAAGATGTATTCATTCGCGATCATTTCCGTCGCTTTCGCGTCGAGCCATCCTTCTTCTACTAACGGAACAAACAGGGGGCACGCCTTGCTGAATGGAAGTATAGCCGGGTTCACCCGGATCAATTCATTCACGTACGCATTGCTGTTTACTGTGGCAGCCGTACCGATAATACCGACCCGTTTATTTCCCGTTGCTCGCGCTGCAGCTTCTGCACCGGGAGTAATAACGCCGGTGACGGGAAGTTTTGCTCTCTTTTGTACTACATCAAGCGCAACTGCGGAAACAGTATTACATGCCACAACGATCATCTTCACATCTTTTTTCAGAAGGATGTTTGTATCGTCGAGCGTGTATTCTCGCACCACTTGCGGCGATTTCGATCCGTACGGCACCCGCGCTGTGTCACCAAAATAGACGATGTTCTCGTTCGGCAATCGCTCCAGCAACGCGCGGACAACCGTCAATCCGCCGATGCCGGAATCGAATACGCCGATAGGTTTTTCTGATTGGTTACTCATAATTTAAATACTGTGTTGTCAAGTCATCCGATGAGTCATGATGTAGATAACACCAAGTTCATTGTAATCACCAAATGATTGAACAAACTCATCGGATGACTTCTCAGCATGATAGTCTTGATTAATGTCGTTAAAAATACTGATTTTTACGAGAGAAATTTCAACATTTAGAAAAGATCGTTGGTTCTGATTTAAATCATAAACAGGTTTTTGACATTTCTCTTACACTTATCACGGAGTTCACCATGATTCCTGACGAGATACTCAAAAAATACCGTGCATCGCTCACAGTCTTCAAGAAAGGTGATTTTATCTTTCATCAAGGAGAAGCAGCGAACCATTTCCACATTGTCAAAAGCGGCAAAGTGAAAATGGCGAATTTCAGCGAGACAGGAAGAGAATTTGTGCAGGGATATTTTACCGCCGGACAGAGTTTCGGCGAGCCGCCGTTCTTTTGCCGCATGCCGTATCCCGCATCGGCGATCGCAACGGAGACGAGCAGGATATGGAGTTGTGCGTATGATGACTTCATGAATCTCCTGAAAAAAAATTTTCCGATCCATCTCTCGGTAACGCAGACGTTGTGCGGACGATTGGTGTACAAATCAATGATGCTCTCTGAAATTGCCAATGAAGAAGCGGAACACCGCATCATGACGCTCATCCGGTATCTTGCAAAGGAAACGGCGAAAGCCGGACCGTTCACGCTGCCGTTCACACGTCAGCAGATTGCCGATATGACGGGGCTCCGTGTGGAGACGGTGATTCGCTCCATCAAATCGCTTGAACAGAAACATCAGCTTGCAATTGGTGAGCAGGGGAAAATTGTAATAAAAAATTCAAAACACTCATTACCACCATAAATAAAGGAACAAATATGCAACAATACGATTCACAAACCATCAAGGAGATCGTAACGCAGAATTTCCGCACTGCGTCGGTCTTCGAAAAATACTCTCTCGATTTCTGCTGTAAAGGGGGCGTCACCATTGCCGATGCCTGCCGCGACAAACAGATCGATCCGTCCACCGTTATCGCCGACCTTCTCACGCTGAATACTGCCGATGACGTTTCAACCCAGCGCTTCAATCAGTGGGAAGCAGATTTTCTTGCAACATATATTATTGAGAATCATCATGCCTACGTTCGGCAGGTAATTCCCCCGCTCATTGCCCATACACAAAAAGTCGCAATGGTACACGGCGAACGTCATCCCGAAATGAAGAATGTTGCCGATATTTTTGGCGTTGTTGCGAATGAAATGATCAGCCATATGCATAAAGAAGAGCACATTCTCTTTCCCTACATTGTGTCGCTGGCGCGAACAGCAAATGAAAAAAGATCAATGTCCGGCTCACCGTTCGGCTCTGTCCGCAATCCGATCCGCATGATGGAGCAGGAACATGAATCTGCCGGTTCGCTGATGTACGAGATACGCGAACTGACAAAGAATTATGCTGCGCCGGACGATGCGTGCACAACGTATCGTGTGACGCTGAAAGAATTACAGGAATTCGAGAGCGACCTGCATCAGCATGTACATCTTGAAAATAATATACTCTTTCCAAAAGCGACAAAACTTGAAGAAGATTTGATTTCATAAAAAGTGTTACGGGATGCAGTTCACTTTTGAGGTGGGTTCCATGTTCGATGATTCCTTGGCAAAATCGGACTCTTTTTTTGTTCTGCAAAATATTTTTCAAGCAATTTTCATTTGTAAGAAGTCCGGCTTTCAAAAGAGAATGATTTCGGCAAAATAATCAGAGCAGTTGGACTGATATTAAGGTACGCGATTTGTTGAAAGTTTCACCGCTATTATGGAGCATTATGTCTGAAAAGTATTCCATTACAATTCCCGACATAGATTTTTGGAAAAATCTTGTCCCTTGCCAGATCGGCTGTCCGATTCATACCGATGCCGGACGATATGTTCAGCAGATTGCCGATGGAAAATTCAAGGAGGCATATCTCACCGCTCGTTCGCCCAATCCGTTTGCCAGCGTGTGCGGACGTGTCTGCGCCGCGCCGTGTGAAGATTACTGCCGACGTGGAAAGATAGATGCACCGGTTTCCATCCGTGCGTTAAAAAGATTCGTTACGGAAAAATACGGCGTCGAGTCGCTTCAACCCGACACGAATGAAGAATTGTTTGAAGGGGGAAACGACGGCGGCAACAAATGGCGCTGGCATCTGCCGATACAAATGCAGGCGCGTAAGAATCTGGTAAAGAATAGAAAAGTTGCCGTCATCGGTTCCGGTCCTGCCGGACTTTCATGCGCTCATGATTTGGCGCTGATGGGATACAGCGTAACTGTGTTTGAAGCGACAAGCGTGGCAGGCGGCATGCTGCGTCACGGGATTCCGGAATACCGTCTGATGCGAAGCGTAATTGATAAAGAAATTGAGAAGATTCAATTTCTCGGCGTTGAGATAAAATACAACTCGCCGCTCACTGATAAATTCGGAATTTCTGAACTCCGCAAACAAGGCTTTGAAAGCATCTTTATTTCCGTTGGCACGCAGCGCGGAAGGGATTTGAATATTGAAGGAGCGAATCTCGACGGCGTCGTAAAGGCAATTGATTATCTCCTCAATATCAACAACGGTTATCGGATTAACCTTGGAAAGAAAGTACTCGTCATCGGCGGCGGATTTGTAGCGTTTGATGCCGCTCGAACGGCGCTGCGCGGAACCGAAGAATCCGATTCGAAAGATCCTTCGGATGCAACAATCCATGAAGCGGTTGATGCTGCCCGAGTTGCGCGACGCGGCGGTGCGGAAGAAGTGCATATCGCCAGCTTGGAATCGTTTGCCGAAATGCCGGTGCTCCGTACAGAGCAGGGACACGAGGAATTCGAAGAAGCGAAGCGTGAAGGAGTCGTTTTTCATCCGCAGTTGGGACCAAAGCGTTTCATCGGTGAGAACGGTAAATTGAAAGCGATTGAATTCATCGGTGTCAAGCGGACGTACGATGAGAACGGGAAATTCAACCCCGTATTTGATGAAAGTTATACAGAGCGTTTTGATATTGATTCTGTTGTGGTTGCCATCGGTCAGCAGGCGGATCTTTCATTTATAAAAGAAAAAGATGGCATTGCATTCTCTCCCGCGAAATTCATCAAGGTAAATCCCGAAACGCTTGCAACGAGCGCGGCGGGAATTTATGCCGGCGGCGATGCTGCGTTCGGTCCTCGCAATATCATTGATGCGGTTGCGAACGGAAAGAAAGCCGCGCTTTCTATTGATGAATATCTTCGAGGCAAAAAGCCGGAAACCTATTTCAATCTTTCCATTGAAAAAATTCCAACCAAAAATTATTCTCGTCCCGAAGATTACGAACAGTATGAACGTCAGGCGCCTCCGACCATTGATTTGAATCGCCGCACAGGAATTTCGGAAGTCGAAACCGGCTACACAGAGGAAATGGCGAAGAAACAGGCAGAACGCTGCCTTGCGTGCCACGTGCAGACGATTTATGATGCAGACAAATGCGTGATGTGCAACCGCTGTGTGGATGTCTGCCCGGAATATTGTTTGAAACTCGTTCCTCTTGCCGATTTGAATCTCGAAGAAGCAACAAAAACACAATTGTTGGAGCAATACAACATCAATCCAATGGAGCCCGCGTCTGCAATGATTAAAGATGATGACACGTGCATCCGATGCGGGTTATGCGCTGTGCGCTGCCCAACCGATGCGATGACGATGGAGGTATTCTATTATGAAGAGCGGGAAAAGTTTGCAGCGTAATTGATGTCGGAGGGTCGAACTCTCGGACAAGTTTTTTTTCGGCAGTTCAACTGTCGAAGAACTAGATCTCAGGTTTCATGTAACATTACACAACAAACAAGTTAGTTTTTATTATGAATCCAAATAAGATCAACTCATCAGATAGTCACGATTCAACAGAAAAAAGCCGCAGAGACTTTCTGCAGACGGTCGGCGTGGGCAGCGTGCTTGCCGGTCTTGCCGGACTCGGATTTCAATCGCTTCGCTCGCTCGTGCCGAATGTATTGTATGAATCTTCACAGCGGTTTAAAATCGGGACACCTGCGCAACTTCCGGAAGGGGTGACATTCCTTGAAGAGAAACGGCTGTATGTCTTTAAAGAAGGAAAATCATTCTACGCCATCTCCGCTTCCTGCACACATCTTGGCTGCACCGTAAAGTACACAAAGTTGAACCAGCCGAAAGAAGTTGAAGAGAACGGCGAGAAAAAAATTATCGACCATGAATTTCACTGCCCGTGTCATGGTTCAAAATATTATGCCGATGGAACAAACTATGCGGGACCGGCGCCGCGCCCGCTTCGCTGGCATAAGTTGGAAGTTTCTCCTGACGACGGACAACTGGTTGTTGATCTTGCTGAAGAAGTAGAACAGAATTTTCGATTAACAGTATGATGGTTGAGGAACAGACTCATGCAAATTCTTGAACAAACAAAAAAAATCTACAAACAACTTGTGTGGACATGGAATCCCGGAAGCGACAAAGAAGCAGGCGATGCCATCGTAAAAAACGTGATGCTTCACTGGTTTCCGAACAAAATAAGCAAGGGAAGTCTGTCGTGGAAGTATTCTATGTACCTTGGCACAATTTCGTTCGTACTCTTCATGATCCTTGTCGGAACAGGACTGGTGCTGATGTTTTTGTACGTTCCTTCGGTTGAACGGGCATATTCATCTGTTAAAGATATCGAGTTTGTCGTTTCGTTCGGATGGCTGCTTCGCTCCATGCACAGAATATCCGCGCACTTGATGGTTGCCGTGGTGTTCATTCACATGGTGCGTGTGTTTCTCACCGGCGCGTACAAAAATGGAAAGGCGGTCGGCTCCAACCGTCCGTTGAACTGGATTATCGGAATAGGGTTGCTTCTGATGACACTCCTTCTCTCGTTCACAGGGTACCTGCTTCCGTGGGATCAACTTGCATACTGGGCAATTACCGTCGGGACCAACATTGCCAGTTCAGCGCCGTTGGTTGGCGAGCAAATCCGTTTCTTCCTTCTCGGCGGAAATTTCATCGACCAGAATGCGCTCATCCGGTTTTATGTGCTGCATGTCTTTTTCCTTCCCGTGATTGTGCTGCTGTTGTTCTCATGGCACATGTGGAGAATCAGAAAAGACGGCGGGCTTGCAGTCGTTGATAAGGAAGCACTGACACAAAAACCTGAAAAGGTCGAACCGGTGAAGACAAAAACGTATTCGCTTCTTGGCATCACGAACGGGACAAGCGTTCATATACAGAATACAATGGTTAATGAAGAAATCAATTCTGTCCCCTCCGTACCAAATCTCACACGAAGAATCTGGCTTGTAACGCTCGGAACATTTCTTGTCGTGCTTGTGCTGTCGTTCATTTTTAAAGCGCCGTTGGAAGAACCGGCGAATCCTTCTGTCACTCCGAATCCGGCAAAAGCGCCGTGGTATTTCCTCTGGCTTCAGGAAATTGTTACGGACACAACAATCAATCTTGGGTTCTATACGATCAACGGCGCACTCATCGGCGGAATTATCCTTCCCACATTATTGATAGCGCTGGCAGTCTGGTGGCCTTACCGCGATCCATCGGGAATTAATTCCGTGGGAGTGTGGCTTTCGCCGGAGAGAAAAAAACAAAATTACGTGTTCATCGGAATCTGTCTGGTCATTATCATCTTTACCATCATCGGAACATTCCTGAGAGGACCATACTGGAATTTTTACTGGCCCTGGGAAGCATGGCCCACCATGCCGGTGAAATATTAACATACAACCTTGCCAGCGTTCACAACGCCGGCAGGATTTGAGTAATCAACGAGATCAACAATGAATCACAAAACTGCAAAAGAAAAATTGGAATTCATAAAAAAAGATAAACTCGTCATTTCCATTTCAAGCATCTTGTTTCTTCTCGTCACCGGATTTGTTTTCTACGATTACATCACCCCGGAATGGAAAGACATTCAATCCGAATTTTCGGACATCGTCGCCGAAAAATTCGGCGAAGAACGCGCGGCAACAATCCGTACCGGTTTGCAGCAGACGTATGTAAAGGAATTGAACATTGCCGACCGCTGCATCACCTGCCATCAAGCAATGGAATGGAAGGGAATGGAAAATATTGAAAATCCATTCCGAACACATCCGAAAGAAATTCTTGAGAAACATCCCATCAACAAATTCGGATGCACGCCGTGCCACGGCGGACAAGGATATGCCACTGAAACCGAAGCAGCGCACGGATTTGCAGAGCACTGGGAAGAGCCGCTGCTCGGAAAAGAACTTGCTGATTTTTATGTTGTGAACAACAAAAAAGCGCTCATGCAAATTCGGTGCAATGCCTGTCATCGGTACGAAAAAGAAACGAAAGGGGCTGACGCCATTAACCGTGCAAAGCAATTGGTGAATGAAAAAGGATGCCGCGCATGTCATGTCATTAACGGGAGGGGCGGTACGGTGGGACCTGATTTGACGTTTGAAGGAGAAAAATCCGCCGAGCAGTTTAATTTCGAGCGTATAAAAGGATTTGAATCAATGTTCACCTGGCATGTTTCGCATTTCAAGAACCCGAAAGAACTTGTGCCGGAAACCGTGATGCCGAATTTTAACTTCAGCAGCGCCGATGCGCAGGCGCTTACCATGCTGGTGATGAGCTGGAAGAAGCCGAACATTCCAATTGACTACATTCCCGGACACAATTTCCGCGATGTTCCTTCGCAGGAAGAAATTGAAAAAGAAGAACGGATGAAAAACGGTCCCGGTGCGTTCTTCGTGAACAAGCGCTGTTTCGTCTGTCATTCCGTTTCATCATTCGGCGTTGAAGCGGCGGCGCAAATCGGTCCCGACCTTGCCTTGGCGGTGGAAGATGTGCAGTCGCGGTTCGGTCGAACGCTTGATGATTTTCTCATGAAGCCGACGGGAACAATGGACGTTGTTCTTTCAACAATGATTCCGTTGACGAAAGAAGAACGGCTGGAAGCGATTGCAAAACTGCGGCAGGCGTACGAGTTGAAGAAACAGGAAAGAAAAAAATTGACAACAAAAAAATAGACACAATCGGAAGGTTGGCGTTAACACCGACTTTTCACAATTAAACAACAGGAGAACCACTCATGAAAAATAAACTATCTCTCTTTCTTATCGTTGCGCTTATTGCGGCGATAATGATTGGCTGCGGCGGAGACAAGAAAAGCCGCGGTGGCGCACGCTCCGACGTGCAAGATGCTGCGGTAAAAACCTATGTTGCTCCCGGTGATTTGGATGAATACTACCTCTTCGCTTCCGGCGGACATTCCGGTCAGGTGTACATTTACGGATTGCCTTCCATGCGTCATCTTTCTACCATTCCGGTTTTTGCTCCATATTCTGCCACAGGGTATGGTTACGATAAAGAAACAAAAGAAATGCTCGGCGGATTTACCTGGGGCGATGCGCACCATCCTTCACTGAGCGAAACAGACGGCGATTATGACGGGCGCTGGCTTTTCATTTCCGACAACGCCAACAATAGAATGGCGAGAGTCAGTTTGAGAGATTTCAAAACAAAACAAATCTTCGGACCGATTCCGAACGTTTCGGGAAATCACTGCTCGTCATTTGTAACAGAGAATACAGAATACGTTCTTGCCGGTTCGCGTTTTTCCATTCCACTTCCGAGACATACGTATGAAAAAATTGAAGACTACGCCACAAAGTACAAAGGCGTTGTTGCCGGAATTAAAGTTGATCCGCAATCAGGAACAATGTCTCTTGGATGGGAAATTCTGATGCCCCCGTTCAATTACGATCTTGGCGATGCGGGAAAAGGACCGAGCAAAGATTGGGGATTCTGGACGTGCTACAACTCCGAGCGTGCAACAGGAAAACTTGAAGTGACTTCCACGCAGAAAGACCGCGACTATGTTGTTGCAGTGAACTGGAAAGAAGCGGAGAAAGCAGTTGCCGCCGGAAAAGCAAAAACAATTGACGGCGCTAAAGTGCTTGACCCGAAAGATGTTCAGGGTGTTGTGTATCTCATTCCCGCAGCAAAATCTCCGCACGGCGTGGATGTAAGTCCTGATGGAAAATACATTGTCGCGAGCGGAAAATTGCAAAGCATTACCACCGTATTCAACATCGAAAAAATACAAACTGCAATTGAGAAAAAAGATTTTACAGGAACAGAAGATGGTATTCCCGTACTGAATTACGACGCAGTAAAAGACGCTGAAGTGAATGTCGGTCTCGGTCCGCTTCACACGCAGTTCGATGATCAAGGAAACGCCTACACTTCTATGTTTGTAGAAAGTGCCATAGCAAAATGGAAATTAGGAACGTGGGAAGTGCTCGATAAAATTCCCGTTTCGTACAACATCGGACACCTTTCTGCTGCAGAAGGAGATACGAAACACCCTGATGGAAAATATCTTGTTGCGCTTAATAAACTCTCACACGGCAGACATTTGAACGTCGGTCCGTCGCAGCCCGAAGCATCGCAGTTGATTGACATCAGCGGAGAAAAAATGTCGTTGTTGTATGATGCATTCACCGAGCCGGAGCCGCATTATGCACAGATTATAAAAGCAGATAAGTTGAAGCCGATTGAAGTCTATCCGAAAGAAGAGAACAAAAACCCGAATGCCATTTGGGATATTAAAGATGCCAAGGTGGTTCGCAATGGAAAGCGTGTAACCGTTCATGGTATTACCGTTCGTTCCAGTTTCGAACCAGCCGCAATTGAAGTGAACAAGGGCGATCTGGTAACGATTCATCTTACCAACATTGAGCAGACAACGGATGAACTTCATGGTTTTGGGTTGAATGAATATAATATAAATGTTGTGGTTGACCCGGGCGAAACAAAAACGATTGAATTCGTTGCCGATAAAGCGGGAGTGTTTCCGTTTTACTGCACAAACTTCTGCTCGGCACTGCACCAGGAAATGCAGGGATATTTGCTGGTGAAGCCGTAAGGTTGTTGTTCAGCCACGAAGTCACTAAGACACAAAGAAAATAATTTTGTTTACATTGAAAGTCCCCTCTGCGTGTTGGAATGTGCTTAGGGAGAGGGGATTTAGGGGTGTGTAAGAGTATTGAGATTAGAAGAAAAACTGAGCAGTAATGTTATGCTTGAGTTTTTGACACATCCCTAACCCCTCTCACTTATTGCAACGCTCAGAGGGGAATGGTGAAGCGCCAAAACAATCTCAGGTTTGAATCTTGTAAAGTATAATAGGAACAACAAATTCTTCGTGTCTCCGTGATAAAAAAGAAAGTTAATTATGAAAAATTTTTTAGAAACATCACGTTCGTTTTTTGAAACGCCGCTTACCTTCCGCAGCCGTGTGCTGGTTTTTGTTGCTGCGCTGATGCTGGTGCCGTCATATTTTTTTCCGCTGTGGAATATGACCCTCTATTCAAATCAGTTTTTGGACGGCTTGTCGCTCGATATCTATACATACAAGCTTGAGGGAAACAAAACGCCGGAGCGTGACGACTTGAAAGAAATTAACGCACTCAACCATTACATCGGCATGAGGCCGCTGGTTGATGCGGATTTTACGGAGTTCAACTGGATTCCCTTTGTCATCGGCGGAACGATGCTGCTCTGCTTCCGAGCAATTGTCATGGGTAAAATGGACAAACTTGTGGATGTGTTTGTATTGTTTACGTACTTCGGACTGTTTTCACTCTGGAGCTTCTATTACAAACTGTATCAGTACGGGCACAATCTTGATCCAATGGCGGCGGTGAAAGTTCCACCCTTCACTCCGCCGATGTTCGGTCACCAAACAATGGCGAATTTTGAAGTGTACAGTTTTCCATCTGTCGGTTCATACTTTATGGCTGCAATGCCGGTGCTGTTGTTGGCGGCAATGTATTATTCGAGAAAGCAACACCAAGTATCGTGAACGAGAAAGCCTCCTCTGCGTGATGGAATGTGTGAAAGCGGAAGGGGATTTAGGGGTGTGTAAGAATATTGAGTGCAAAAAAAAACTGAGTGATGAAATAATGCTCGAGTGTTTAACGCACCCCTCATCCCTCTCTCCATCGCTTCAATCCGACGCTGCAGAGGGGAATAGTGAACCACGAACGAGATAGTTTTAAAAAGTATTCTTTAAGAATATAATGTCAATTCCAAAACCAATCATAACAAAAGAACACGGCGCCTGGGCGGTGCTGTTTGTGCCGATGATTGTCGGCGCTGCGTACGCTAATTCATTTTCGTGGAACATTGTCTGGCTCGCGCTTTCTGCACTTGGCGCATTTTTAAGTTACGTTCCGGTGCATACGCTGCTCCGTGAACTTATTGGAATATCTCAAGGAAAAGAAAAGCGTACCGCCGCTGAAATATGGGCAGCGATATATTTGGGATTTGGCGTACTGTTTATCGTCCCGTTGTTGTATCAGCAATTGTGGCTGTTGTTGCTCATTGGAATTATTGGCGCTGCGTCATTCTTCGGAAACTTTCTGCTCACAAGAAAAATTCAAAAATCCATTGCGAGCGATTTAACCGCTGTTGCCGGATTAACACTTAGCGCTCCAAGCGCATATTACGTTACGACGGGAATGCTTGACGCAAAAGCATTGGTGCTCTGGCTGTTAAATGTTCTCTTTTTTGGTTGCAGCGTGTTTTATGTTCATCTGAAAATCCGTGTCAGCGGCATGCGGAAAGATTCCTGGCATCTGTGGGACAAATTATCGGTGGGATGGCTGAACATTCTATACCACGTGGTTGTGATTATTTTGATAACCATGTTGGTGTTCTATCATCTTACTCCCTCAACAGTTGTCCTTGCGTTTCTACCGATGGTTATTCATGCAATCGTAGGGACGGTGAAGTTGAGTCATCGAGTAAAATTTAAGAATCTTGGATTTATGCTTCTTGCTCATTCGGTACTGTTTGGAATTATTTTCGTGTTGATGAGGAAATAATGTAACAATATTTATTTGTGATGAAAGCATTAACGACATATTGCGCCGTATTCCTCTCAGTCTTCATTTCTACGCTTGTTGCCAAAACACACATCGTGCAAAACGGTGAATCAATTCAATCGGTAATAAACATCGCTCAGAAATACGATACACTCATGGTTGAAGAAGGAGTGTATCAAGGAAACGTTCATCTCACAAAATCTCTTTCACTGCTCGGCAGAGGAACAACTATTATTCACGGCGACGGTGTTGGCAGCATCATCACCATTCTTGCCGACTCTTGCATTATTCGCGGATTGACCATTGAACATTGCGGCACAATGCTGGTGAATGAAGATGCGGGCATTCTTGTGAAGTCGAGTTACAACACCATCGAACAGAATTCCCTTCGTGATATTCTATTTGGAATTTATCTTTTGCAATCGAACGGAAATACAATAGCGAACAATACGATTGAAGGAAGGAGACATCTTGAGCAAGGGGAGCGCGGCGGCGGCATTCATCTATGGAATTCGCATTGGAATATTCTCTCCGGTAATGTTATCAGTTGGACGAGAGATGGGTTTTACATTCAGAATGCCAATCACACTCTCATTAAAGAGAATGATGTTCACTCGCTCCGTTACGGTGTGCATTACATGTATGCCGATTCCAATATCTTTCTCCGCAATAATTTTCATGACAATGTCGCCGGTGCAGCAATTATGTATTCACGTGGCATCGTGATGAAGCACAATCTTTTTGTGCGGAATCGCGGTTTCGCTTCCTACGGCATATTGTTTCAGGATTGTCATTTCGCCGCCGCTGATTCCAATGTTATTGCCGATAATGTGGTAGGTATTTTCATGGAATCATCAACAGATAACTTTTTCCGCACCAATATTATAGCACAGAATGATGCGGCGCTGCAGATGTTTCAAAATTCCATCAACAACACATTTACGGAAAATAATTTTATAGACAATCTCAATCTTCTTACTATTGTGGGAAAAAGAACCGAATCGCACTGGAGTTTTCACGGGAAAGGAAATTACTGGAGCAATTACGACGGCTACGATGTTGACGTGAATGGCATCGGCGATGTACCGATGAAGATTCAAAACGTCTTCAACTATCTTGAAGGGAAAAATCCGAATGTGCGGCTGTATCTGTACAGTCCGGCATCGCAGGCGCTTGCCGTTTCCGCAAAAGCATTTCCAATAATTGATTTGAACCATGAATTGGATTCATTTCCGTTAATGATACCGGTTGATATGCGCTGGGCAACGGCTCTCCGAAGCACATATACTACGCCGGCAGCGGCAAGCCCGGATGATAATTCAAACAACATTGCATTCACTCTTCAAATATTTGGATTTTCCGTTTTGGGAATTGCGCTTGTAAAAGTAAACCGTATATTTCGGACATCGTACGTATATGAAAATTGCAGTCAAAAGAGTTTATGATGTACTTTCAACCGACAAAAGTTTCCGCGTGCTGGTAGATCGTTTGTGGCCCCGCGGCTTAGTAAGAGAGAAAGCAAAAATTGATTTGTGGTTGAAAGAGATTGCACCAAGCGATGAATTGCGGCGATGGTTTCATCAAAATCTGGAAGAGCGGGCGTCATTCAAGAAAAAATATTTTCAAGAATTGAAACAGAAGCAGGAAATTGTTTCTCAACTGAAGAAGCAGGCGAAGAAACAGCCTGTGACGCTGCTGTACTCTTCAAAGAATGAAGAGTTTAATAATGCTGCTGTATTGAAGGAGTATTTGGAAAAGTAATGATTTGCGTTGAACACATAACAAAGCGCTACGGAAAATTTACCGCAGTGAACGATGTTTCACTCATCGTCAACAAAGGCGAAGTCTTCGCGTTTCTCGGTCCCAACGGCAGCGGGAAAACCACGACGATGAAAACGATTGTCGGTTTGAACATACCTACTGAAGGGAGAGTGCTCATTAATGGAATTGACATTCACAAGAAACCGAAGGAAGCGAAACAATTCATCAGTTATCTTCCACAGCGTGTTGTCTTCTCTGAAAATCTTACTGCGCGAGAAGTAATTCGCTTTTACGGTTCAATGAGGAAATTATCGAAAGAATGTGCGGACAAAGCTCTTGCAGATGCACACTTCAACGGATTTTCGGATAAGGCGGTGAGCGAATTTTCCGGGGGAATGATACAGCGGCTGGGTCTCGCTGTTGTTTCCATGCCCGACGCGCCGATACTTCTTCTTGATGAACCGACAGCGAATCTTGATCCGCACGGCGTAAAACGATTTCGCGAATTTGTGCTTGAACAGAAAGCGAAAGGAAAAACAATTATTTTTTCCACACACCTTCTTGCAGAAGTGGAGCAACTCGCCGACCGTGTCGGAATTTTTGTGAGTGGAAAACTTGCAGCGCTGGAATCAATTGAAAATTTACAATCAACATTTCTCCATACTGGCAGTATTGAAGATTTATATTTGCATTATGTTGGGAGTTATGACAATGAAAAACACGAAAGAGTATTTTAAACCAACAAAATCAATGTCATTGCGAGCCCCGGTTTTATCGGGGCGAAGCAATCTCCGCTTTGTTTTTTTACTCAGAGGATTGCTTCGGTCGCTCCGCTTCCTCGCAATGACGCCGATGTCTGTTTTGTTTCTTATCGGCTGCGGCGCAGCAGAAATAAAGCCGGTTGAACTATTCCCCGAAGATGAATGCTCCAATTGCCGAATGTCGGTTTCGAATCCGGCATTCGCTTCCGAAATACTCTCGCAGGAGAATGAAGTCTTCAAGTTTGACGACCTTGCATGTCTTGAACAATTCCGAAAGAAGCGGAATGAAGTGAAAATCGCCGCCATCTTCGTGAAGGATTATGAAACAAAGCAGTGGATACGCTATGAAAACAGCGTGATGATTCACATCGGAATTGAAACACCGATGGGATCCGGCAGAATTGCTGTTGCAAACAGTGAACGGGCAAAGGCGTTGACACAACAGTTTCCGGTAAAAGATATTTCCGAGAAAATGGGAAAAGGGTGCTGTGGTGATGAAGAATGTAACAAATAAACTTTCAAACCCTGCCCGCGCTTGAAACGCAGGCAAGGTTTGCATCATACTATGGAATATAACATTATTGACCAAATTGCCCGTCAGGAACTGACGGTGAATATCCGCAACAAGTGGACGATACTATTTGCCGTTGTGTTCGGCGCGTTGGTGGCCGGTCTTTCGTACTTCGGCATTATGGCTGAAGGATTTTCAGGAATGCAGAACTTCACCCGCACATCCGCCAGCATATTAAATCTGGTGTTGTACGTCGTTCCGCTTGTTTCACTCATTATGGGAACACTGAGTTTCACCGGCGATAAAGGTTCTACGGAACTACTTTTCTCACAGCCGATTTCTCGCGCAGAAGTTCTTCTCGGAAAATTATTCGGGCTGTTTCTTTCTCTCTCACTTTCCATGCTCGGCGGATTTGCCGTTGCGGGAATCCTTATTTCATCCGTCAGCGGGGATGAGGGATTGATTCAATACGGATTTTTTGTTCTGCTCTCACTCATTCTGGCGCTTGTTTTCCTGAGCATTGCAATTGTCGTTGCCGTAATGAATCGCCGCAAATCAAAGGCGTTTGGCATTTCACTCTTCCTCTGGTTCTTCTTCGTTCTGTTCTATGATTTGCTTGCGCTCGGCGGCTCGGCGCTCTTCAAAGGACAATCGGCAAATCTTTTTCTATTCTTATCTCTGTTTGGGAATCCGGTGGATATGGTGCGCGTTGCATCGCTGATATCGTTGGAGAATGCTTCTATTTTTGGAGCGGCAGGAGCAGCGTTACTGAGATTTCTCGGCGGAACGACGAGCAGCATTCTGCTTCTCACAATTTCGTTGATGATGTGGATTGTTGTTCCGGTGAAGATTTCGCAGCGGCTGCTTTCAAAACAGGATATTTAGCGGGTGTTTATTGTGAATGAGTGGCAGTTGTGCGGTGTCGTACGAAAGAACTTATCATTTGAATGGTTGAAAAAATTACTCTCCCATCTGCACGCTGATTAATTGCGAAATGGTATGAAGAATTTTTTCGCGCAGATTCGTCAATTCTCTGTTTGAAATTTTCTTACCGCTGTGTTCAGAAATGTAAAATGTATCGACAATACCGTCTCCGCGCGTGGCGAGTTTTGCAAAACTGATCTTAAATCCCTGCTTCGAAATTGCCTGCGTGATCTTGTACAAAAATCCGGTCATATCCGGTCCGTACACATCCATGATGGTATATTTTTCCGTATCGTAAAAGACAACGTCAACCCGTATGCTCGGATGGAAGAGCGGTTTCGCCCTCCGTTTCCACCGCCGATGATGGCGTTCAAACAGGTGGTTCAATGTTTCATGATTGCGCAGAACTTCACCAAAATCGTTTTGTAGTTTTTTCTCCTGTTCCGCCGTCAACGTGGATCGGGTTGCTCCGTCAACAACGCGGAACTGATCGATCACAATGCCGTCATTTCTTGTAAAAATGTTTGCATCGATAATACTGATGTCGTTTGCCGACAGCACGCCGCACAGGTTTGAGAGGAGCGATTGAGCATCGCGGGTAACGACGGTGACAATGCTGTGCGACAAGTCGTTGCGGAACCGTGTTTCGACCGAATCCAACTGTTTAATGCACCGCACATGATCGTCAATTTCGTCAGCGGTAAATGCCGTTGTGTATTGCGTTCCTTTGAATGCTGCAATATGCTCACGAAGATTTTGGGGGTATGTCTGCTCTTCAGTTTGTTCCTGCTTCAGCAGGATCCGCCGCGTCTTCAAATACAATTCCTGCAGCAGCGTCTCCTTCCAACTCGACCAGACATTTTTATTCACTGCCGAAAGATCGGCGTACGTGAGAACAAACAACAGGTCCAGGTGATCGGGACGGGAAAATAACCGCGCAAACTCTTCTATTGTTTTCATATCGCCGGTGTTTCGCCGGAACGCGATCTGCTCCATGATCAAATGGTTGCGAATCAGAAACGAAACACTGTTGCCGACATCGTGGATATTCCATCGCTGTTGAATATCCCGCCACATATCGACTCCCCTGATCTCGTGCTCTTCGATGCCGGAAGGTTTGGCGATATCGTGGAACAGGATCGCAAGGTAGAGAAGTTCTTTGTCGCGCAGCGAGCGGAAAACATCTCCGAGCAGACTCGTGCTGCCGCGCAGGTCTTCCGCATGTTCAAGTGCGATGAGCGTGTGTGCGTCGGTGGTGTAGTAGTGATACATGCTGTGCTGGAAGAATGCGACAAGGTTTCCCCATTCGGGAATGATCTTTCCAAGGATGTCGCAGTCGTTCATCATCTGTAATGTCTGCCCGACGTTTGCCTGCAACCGAAGGATGTTCAAAAATTCCGCAGCCACGCGAGAATCGTTTACCATCTCAGATGAAAAAAATTTTTGATCACGCGACAACGATTCAAATGTCGATAACAATCCTGCGCTCAACTCTATCGAATGCAGCCCGCACCAGTAGAATCCATGCAGCACGTCGGCGGGCGAACTGAACTCGCGCGAAATATTTTTGAGGTACAATTGCCCGTCACGGATGACGTAATAATCATCCAGCACCTGCTCGCGCAGTTTTGACCAGAGTTTGACCGTAACGCTTTTGCGGAATTGATTGACCAGCCGGCGGTTAAAGCGGTAAATGGCGCGCGCATGGAGAAAATATTCGCGCATGCATCGTTCAACAGATTCAACGGGCGTAGCGCCTTTGAATCCTATTCCTCGTGCAATCTCCAGCTGCTTTGCGAACTCGAGCGTATCCTGCAGTGCTTCTGCTGCATACTGCATTTCATTGCGGAGCCGTAAAATAAAATTGAACGCGCTCACCAGTTCATTCCGCTCTTCACTGCTGATGATTCCGTCTGATGCAAATTGTTCGATCAGCGACACGCACGCCGATTCGTTGGAACGGTATGGATGAAGCGTGAAGTATTTCGGATCGGTCGAGCGGAAGATCCAGACGAGCGAATGCAGGTCGCGCAGTCCGCCGGCGCTGTTCTTTAAATTCGGCTCCAGCAGTTTCACCGAATGGTCGTACTTGTAATGGCGCTCGTCAACGCCGGCAACGACCGAGGCGATGAATTTGAGATCTTGCTTTTTCTTGATCGTTGAAAGCATCGACTGCGTGTACTGTTCCATCACAGATTCACTGCCGCAGACATATCTGCTTTCAAGCACCGACGCCCACACATCCACATCCGTTTGATACAGATTCAAACAATCGTCAATTGTCCGCACGCTGTGCCCGACGTCGAATCCAAGATTCCACATTGAATGGAGGAACTTCTGAGCCGCGTCGCTGTTCGCTTTTTTTGTCTCCTCGTCTGCAAACAGCACCATCACATCCACGTCGGAGCATGGCGCCATTTCGTATCGTCCATAGCCCCCCAGCGCAACAACGGCGAATGAGGCGCGCGATTCTTCCGGCAATTCAAACCAAAGATTTGTCAGCGTCCTATCGACGAGTTCGGAGAGTTCCGCTGCAACGGCAATTCCTTCTCCACCGGCGCGGTGGTAGCGGAAGATGGCGTCGTATTCCTGTTTGAAGAGTTCTTTGATTGTCATACTAAAACAATATATTCAGAAAAGAAGTAATTAAGTAGCCACTGGTCGGAACAGCATTCATGAAAGAGAGTGAATTTTGGATTGCACTCTTTGTTTTATTGCATCTAGGTTTGAGGGTCTTACCACTTCCCAATAAACGCGCTCAAGAGGATTGGATTTTATTCTTTTTGCAATACTGGTTTGCCCGCTTGTTCTCAACATCTCAAGAAACTCATCCGCCAGTAACTTACGCAATTCCATTCGATTTGGACCTCCACTGAAGTTCAATGCAGCCTCAATTTCTTCTCCCTCCTTTAAAATTGCTATGGATTGGTTTGGATTTTCAGAAATTGCGTGGACGAGAAATTGAATTCGTTTTGCAGATACTTCCCATTCAATTGGATTGCGAAAAGGTCGTGGTTCGTAGTTTCCTCTAAAGTTATCAATTCCTTTCTTAATTTCAGGTGCACATGTTGGATTATTAACATTTGCATATTGGCTGAGCAATTCCGCTATTTGCTGCAATGCTTCGGAAAATTCAATCCGCTTTTCTCTTGCCGACAATTCCTTTTCGAAAAGAATAGACAATGCTCTTTGCATTGATGAAGTTTCTTCATGCGAAATTATCCTGCTCAACAAATCAACATCATATAATTGTTTCATAATATCGTCCTGACGCTCTTCAGGAATCCCCACACTTCCTCGTGCAAATGTCAGCAATTTGTCGCCGAGAAGACTTCCTCTCGATAAACATCGCGGCTTGAATTTAAGGGTCAAAACAAATGCACTGCCGAATTCTAATTCAATACTATCCAATTCAAGTTTATCCATGAAATGAAAATCTACCTTGATGAATAGTGTTCCACCAACCTTAGTGAGAGATGGAACGGCGACATTGTATGTCTCCATTGGAAGCACAGTCGTAGGCTCTTTTGGTACAAGTGGTTGAAATCTAAAAAAGGTTTCATCTCCTCCGAATGCCTGATGAATTGCATCGAGCGCAGCATGAAGTTCATCTTTATTGCCGACATAAATAACGTCAATATCTACGCTCGTCCGCTGTTTTTCAGGCGGGAAAAATAATTGAGCAGCGGCACCTCCTTTAAGGGTAACTTTCTCCCCAAGATATTTTTGGAGTTGACCATATAATTCGATATCCCAAAGAAAGGTTTCAACTTTAACGGCTTGGGTGAAATTGTATTCCTTCTGACGTGCGGCAATATGCTCAAAAGTGAAGTATTCTCGATTGTGAATAAGAGAGTCGTAATTGATCATCACCGAATCTTTCCAAGAATACTTAAAAACTTTTGTGCGCGTTCGGAAGAGATATGTGCCCGAGGATCTTTCAACGCTTTCAAGATATCTTCGATTTCATCCCGGATTGTTCGTTCATGGGAATATCTCAACATCTGAGCGGTATTTAATTTCACCGATGATCTCATGTTCAGAAATATGTATGCAGTTTCTTGAAATGAGAACGGAATCATGTCTCGTGACGCTTCAAAATAGAGATCAATGAATGCCCGTTCCAGCGTTGCAAGCGAGTCTTTCGATGCAACTGTACTCGATCGTTCTCTGATGATAATAATTTCCGATTGATCTTCAATGACGTCAATAATCGTATTGATTTCTTGTAAGCCCGGTTCAAGGAGCGGCGTGAACTTTTCCGATTTCAACAGCGACTGCGCCCACGAACCTGCGCCGGTTGCCGTGTATAGTAAATGAAGTAATCTATTTGGTTGATGCTGAACGAATGGAAGCAGGATATCCAGTCCGGTTAATACAAATGAAACTCCTTCGTTCCGTAATGTGGCGATAGCGTTATTGATTTCAGGACTGAACGTTGGCGTTCTGAAGGAAATCTTTTTGTCGCTGAATGAATATACTCCGCGGCTTATCCGAACAAGTCTTCCTGAAGCAGTGAGAGTACTTAGTAACCAAAGAATGCTCGATCTTTTTGAATCAAGCACTCGTTCGGCATCGTCAATGGAAAATGCCGGTTTCTCGGAAAGGGCCGATTTCAGAAGTTGGTAATATTTTTCAGCATATGTGTACAACGTACAAACCTCCGTTTCTAAACTTTGTGGTACAATACGTTTGTACCACAATCCTTTATAAAATATCGTTTTTATGCTGTTTGAGCAAGTTCTATTGTCGTGTAAATTACCGTACATACTTACTATTCTAACTAACACATTCAGTATGTGATATACTGCGAAAAATATAAATTGACAATTAAGCCACTGCGATGTATATTCGTATAGCCAATACCAAGAAAAAAAATTGAATACAAAACTTAACGATATTTCACAAATTCAATCGGGTGTTTATGCCAAGCAAAGCAAGAATGGTGATGTTCTCTATTTGCAGTCAGGGCATATTAATGAATCGGGTGGCGTAGAAAAGAATGTGCAGCCAACAGTTGTGCTGGACCATAAATTGTCGAACTTTATTCTTAAGGAGGGGGACATTCTTTTCTCGGCAAAAGGGAACAGGAATATTTCAGTTGTCTATGATGCACAATGGGGGCGCGCTGTTGCTTCATCGACTTTTTTCGTTATTCGTCTCGCCGTCAAATCTGTGATTCCAGAATATCTTTCGTGGTTTCTCAACCACCCGAAAACACAGTTGCTTTTGAAAGCACAGGCAAAAGGTGTCAATCCGCCCTCCATCTCGATCGAAACCATGAAGGACCTTCAAATAGAAATTCCGGATATCCGGACACAGCAGGAGATTCTTGATATCTACGCTTTAAGAAAAAGAGAACGCGAATTAATACATCAGATTGAAGAATTAAAAGAGCAGGAACTGCAACATAGATTGTATCATTCATCAATGAGATAAGAACTTATGGCAAACAACATTTCGCAAAAAGAGATCCACAACATCATCTGGAAAGCGTGTGACACATTCCGCGGTGTGATCGATCCGAGCATGTACAAGGATTACATCCTGACAATGCTTTTCATCAAGTATGTCAGCGATGTCCATAAGGATATTGTTGAAGAGTACATGAAGAAATACAAAAACGACAAAGAGCGCGTAGCGCGTGCCATGAAGCATGAACGGTTCGTTGTACCTGAAGAATGTACGTTCGATTATCTGTTTGAGCACCGGAACGATGCGAATATCGGTGAACTGATCAATATTTCGTTGAGCAGGCTGGAAGAAGAGAACCGCGACAAACTCGGCGGAGAAGACGGGACTGGCATCTTCCGCAACATTGATTTTAACTCCAGCATTCTCGGCGACGTTCGGGAAAAGAACGAGCGATTGAGAAATCTGCTTCTGGATTTCAGCGACGAGAAGTTGGATCTTCGCCCTTCCCATCTTGCCGGAAAGGACGTTATCGGCGGTGCGTACGAATATCTCATCGGCAATTTTGCTTCGGATGCAGGAAAGAAAGCGGGAGAATTTTTTACGCCGAGCGAAGTTTCAACACTGCTTGCGCGGTTGACAAAATCTGCACCCGGCGCGCGCATTTGCGACCCGACATGCGGCTCCGGCTCGTTGTTGATTAAAGCGGGAAAAGAAGTTGGTTCAGAGAACTTTGCTCTCTACGGACAGGAAGCGAACGGCAGCACCTGGGCGCTTGCCGTAATGAATATGTTCCTGCACGGATTCGACAACGCGGTGATACGATGGGGAGACACGATTCGCAATCCGAAACTGAAAGAAGGGGACGCGCTGATGAAGTTCGATACGGTGGTGGCGAATCCTCCGTTCAGTCTGGATAAATGGGGAAAGGTGGATGACAAGAAGAAAGAGAAAGAGCGTCCCGTTGATTCGTTCGACCCGGAGACAGACCAGTACAACCGCTTCTGGCGCGGCATTCCGCCGAAGAGCAAAGGAGACTGGGCATTTATCAGCCACATGATTGAGACGGCGTACGAGGGAAAAGGCAAAGTAGGCGTGGTTGTGCCGCACGGCGTCCTCTTCCGCGGCTCGTCCGAAGGGAAGATACGGCAGAAGACGGTCGAGGAGAATATTCTCGAAGCGGTCATCGGGCTTCCCGCAAATCTCTTTTTCGGCACCGGCATACCGGCGGCGATATTGATTTTTAATAAGGGAAAAGGAAAGAACACGAACGTGCTGTTTATCGACGCAAGCAAAGAGTATGAAGCGGGAAAGAACCAGAACAAACTGCGCGACAGCGACATTGCTCATATTGTGGAGACATACCGCAAGTTTACCGCCGGAAAACTGAAACCCGGCGTTGTGGAGAAAAAATATTCGTACGTAGCGACGTTCGAAGAGATAAAAGATGAAAACGAGTTCAATCTCAACATCCCCCGCTATGTGGATACATTTGAGGAAGAAGCGCAGGTTGATATCGCGGCGGTGCAAAAAGAGATTGCAAAGTTGGAGAAGGAACTTGCCGATGTTCAATCGGAAATGAAAGAACATTTGAAGAAACTTGGAATTAAATAGTTTTCAAATGAGCAAACCAAACAAAAGAAAAGGTTATAAGCATACTTCTCTTGGATGGATTCCTGAAGATTGGGAATCTAGTGAATTGATTGATTTTGTTTTTAAGAAAAATGGAAAGTATGACCCGACAATCAAATCAGAATCAAAACCGTGCATAGAGTTGGAACATATTGAAAAAGAAACCGGACAATTGCTTGGTTATACAGATGCAAAAGAACAGGCAAGCATAAAAAATATTTTCGAAAGAGGAGATGTTTTGTTTGGTAAACTTCGACCATATCTACAAAAATATTGGTTTGCACAATTTGAGGGTGTCTGCTCATCAGAAATTTGGGTGTTGAATGGTATAAAAACTCGGTGCACTAATAAATTTTTGTTCTATCTTGTTCAAACAAATAGGTTTGTTCAAGCAGCAAATGTAACCTCTGGCTCAAAAATGCCACGGGCCGATTGGGATTATTTATCCTCTTTCCCATTTATCCTTCCCCCTCTCCCCGAACAAAAAGCGATTGCCGCCGTTCTCTCCACGTGGGATACGGCGATTGAGACAACTCAAAAACTGATTGAGCAAAAAGAACGGCGTAAAAAAGCGCTCATGCAGCAATTGCTTTCGGATAAGAAAAGGTTAAAAGGATTTGATGGAAAGTGGAAGGAAGTAAGGTTGGGAGACATTACAAAGAAAATCTCTCGCAGAAATAAAGAATTATTGGATGCTAAAGTCTATTCTGTAACAAACACAAATGGTTTTGTTTTGCAGTCAGAACATTTTGAAAGAGAAATTGCTGGCGAAGACTTATCAAACTACAAAATCATTAAGAAACATGAGTTTGCTTATAATCCAGCAAGAGTAAATGTTGGATCATTAGCATATTTTGAAAATGAAGTCGGCCTTATTAGTTCATTGTATGTGTGCTTTAAAACAAATGGAGAGGTTCTGGATTATATTCTACACCTCATTTTGCAACTTGACCACACAAAACATAGAATCTCAAGTTTTGGAGAAGGTGGAGTTAGAATATATTTGTGGTATGAACTTTTTGCGAAAATAAAAGTTATGGTTCCGCCTCTGCCGGAACAAGAAGCAATAGCAAAAGTTCTTAGAGTTGCAGATAAAGAACTGAATTTGTTGAGATCAAAACTTGACTTTTTGAAAGAGCAGAAAAAAGGTTTAATGCAAAAACTACTTACAGGACAAGTACGCGTGAAAGCGAGTTAGCAATGAGCACTCCATCATTTAAAGAAGACCATATCAGCCAAATTCCTGCGGTGCAATTTCTGCAGAATCTTGGTTTTATTTATTTATCTCCGGATGAAGCGTTAAAACAGCGGGGAGGAAAGACGACGAATGTGTTGTTGGAGGGAATTCTCCGCACGCAGTTGGAGAAAATCAATTCCATCAACTATCGCGGCAACCTGTTCGGTTTTTCTCCCTCCAACATACAAGCAGGCATACAGGCATTAAAAGATGTGCCGTTTCAAGAAGGATATATCTCCTCCTGCCAGTACGTGTATGATCTGCTGACACTCGGAAAATCGTTCGAGCAAAGCATAGACGGCGATAAAAAAAGTTACACCCTGCAATATATTGATTGGGACCAAACAAACGGCGATTCCAACGTGTATCATGTTACCGAAGAATACGCCGTTATGCGCGCCGGTAGCAAAGAACATTACCGACCGGATATTGTGCTGTTCGTGAACGGCATCCCGTTCTGTATTATCGAATGCAAGCGTCCCGACAGCAAAGAACCGTTGAAGCAGGCAATCTCGCAGCATATCCGCAACCAACAGGAAGATGGCATCCGAAGTCTGTACGTGTATGCACAGATATTGTTGAGCATTGCATCAAATCAGGCGGCATACGGAACGAACGCCACGGAAGAAAAATACTGGGCAAAGTGGGAAGAAAAATTCAACAACAAGCAGGAAGAAGAAACATACGCGGCAGCGTTGCGTGAAGGAAAGAACCGTCCGCTGACAAGCGAACAAAAAGCAAAACTCTTTGCGGAACGGTTCAGGTACGTTCGCCAATACTTTGATGAAAAAGAAAAAACTGAAGAGATAGCAACAACTCAAGATAAATATCTATATGGATTATGCCGTCCGGAGCGGCTGCTCGATTTTACATTCAACTTCATTGTCTTTGAATCCGGCGTTAAGAAAATAGCCCGGTATCAGCAATACTTTGTTCTTAAAAAAACAATGGCTCGCATCAGTAAGGTTGAAGGAGGGAAGCGAAAAGGAGGAGTTATCTGGCACACGCAGGGTAGCGGAAAATCGCTCACCATGGTAATGCTTGCCCAGGCAATCGCGCTTGATAAACAAATACGCAATCCGAAAATCATTCTTGTTACCGACAGAGTTGACCTTGACGATCAGATTACAGGAACGTTCAGGAAATGTGGCAGAATTGTTGAGAATGCTACAACCGGCGCGCGATTGGTAGAACTGCTCGAAAGTAAAAGCGATGCCGTCATTACGACGGTCATCAATAAGTTCGAAACAGCGGTGAAGAACGCTCACAAAGTGTTCGCTTCTCCCGACATCTTTGTGCTGGTGGATGAGGGGCACAGAACGCAGTACGGATCGTTCCACATCCAGATGGCGAAGACACTTCCCAACGCTTGCTTTATCGCTATGACCGGAACGCCGCTCATGAAGCGAGAGAAGAACACGGCGGCAAAATTCGGTGGAATCATTGATACATATACTGTTGATACTGCCGTTGCAGATGGAGCAGTGGTGCCGTTGTTGTATGAAGGGAGGCATGCGTATCAAAAAGTAAGTGAAAATCCGATTGATACGTTTTTTCAGAAAGTATCGGAGCCGCTTACTCCATATCAGAAAGCCGATTTAAAAAAGAAATTCAGCCGCGCAGAGCAATTGAATGTTGCCGAACAGAAAATTTATGCCATTGCGTGGGATATCAGCATCCATTACCGCGACAACTGGCAAGGAACAGAATTTAAAGGACAGTTGGTGTGTCAGAGCAAAGATGCGGCAGTGCGATACAAAAATGATCTGGATGAGATAGGAATCGTAACGACGGAAGTTCTCATCTCCCCGCCGGATGACCGTGAAGGTGAAGAAACCGCATACGGAAAAACGACCGAACGGGTGAAGACATTCTGGAACCGGATGATGGAAGAACATAGCAATCCGAAAACGTACGAAAAGAATGTGATCAGCAGATTCAAGAATCAGCCGTACCCTGAAATTATTATTGTTGTTGATAAATTGCTGACCGGATTTGATGCACCCCGTAATACCATATTATATCTGACACGCAATTTAAAAGACCATGCGTTGCTGCAGGCAATTGCCAGAGTCAACAGAGTGTATCCTGGAAAAGATTTCGGCTACATTATTGATTACTACGGCGTGCTGGAAGAATTGGATCAGGCATTGAAACTTTATTCAAGCCTGCCGGAGTACGACGAGTCGGAACTCACGGGAACGCTGGAAAACATAAAAATAGAAATTAAAAAACTTCCGCAGAAACATTCCGAGTTGTGGGATATCTTCAAGACCGTATCCAACAAGCAGGATGAGGAAGCGTTTGAACGATTCTTGCGGGATCAGGCGGTCCGTGCGCAATTCTATGATAAAGTCTCGGCATACTCCAGCGCATTAAAACTTGCTCTCTCGTCAATACAATTCCACACGGAAACCGACGAGAGAACAATTAAGAAATATAAAACCGACGCGGCATTCTTTTTAGGATTACGCTCGTCGGTTGCACAGCGGTATTCGGATGTTATTGATTATTCGGCATACGAAGAACAGATACAAAAACTGATTGACAAGCATATTCAAACAGACGAGGTCAAACCGCTTACAAACTTAGTGAATATCTTCGACAAAGATCAGTTTCAGAAAGAAATTGAAGAAACGATTGGGCAAGCAGCCCAGGCGGATAAAATCGCTTCACGAACTGCCAAACATATCACTGAGAAAATGGAGGAGGATCCCGCATTCTATAAAAAGTTTTCCGAAATGCTGAAAGATACTATTCGCGAGTACGAAGCGCATCGTATTACCGAAACGCAGTATCTGACAAAGTCCAAAGAAATTATGGACGCAGTTCTTTCTCATACTGATAAGGATATCCCGTCGGAATTATTGAATCATGATGTTGCGCGGGCGTTGTACGGTATTTGTTTTGAAGATTTCGGTACGAAAGTTCAGGATGAAAGCGTGCGAAAGCAGATTGCCATACACTCTGCATTGACAATTGATGATATCATCCGAGGGCTTGTCTTGGATAGCGGTACGCCGGTTATTGATTGGCAGGACAAGGCGAATATTACGGGGAAGATGCACATTGAGATCGGCGATTTCTTTATCGATCAGGTGCGGGATAAATACAATATCAATCTCTCGTTTGATGAAGCAGATGCTCTCACAGAGCGCTGCATAGACATTGCCAAGGTGCGGTATAAGTAATGAAGCAGATTCTTCAATATGGTTCCAAGAAGATAGAATATCGTTTGGGATTTGCACCGCGAAAGTCATTAAAAATTTCTGTCGCTCCCGATTTACAGGTAAGTGTTATCGCTCCCCACAGAGCTCACCGGAAAAAAATAGAGGCGATCCTTGCGAAAAGAGCGCCATGGATATTGAAACAGCAGGAATATTTTCTCGGGTTTTTCCCGAAACAGCCCCCTAAGAAGTATGTTAGCGGCGAATCACACCGATATTTAGGGAGACTCTACCGGTTGAAAATTCACCGAGGGAACAGAGAGTCGGTAAAACTTTCAGGACGATTTATTCATGTTGAATGCAGAAAGAGAACCAGCGTAAAATCGTTACTAAAGGTTTGGTATAATGACCGCGCCTCTGTTCGGTTTGGCATCTATACTGAAAAGTGGATTGCACATTTTAGAAAGTATGGTGTAGAACCAAAACGAATTATCTTCAAAGAAATGTCCAAACGGTGGGGAAGTTGCACGGCGAAAGGGAACATCATTCTGAACACCGAATTGATCAAAACTCCAAAAGGCTGCATTGAATATGTCATTGTACATGAACTGTGTCATCTCATACATCGCAACCATTCGCAAAAATTCGTTGACTTACAAACCAAAGTAATGCCGGATTGGGAATTGTGGAAGATGCGATTGGAAAAAATGATGGCGTAATAGAATTGATCACAACCTCCTCGCCACCACCGCCACATCTTTCATCGTCTTTACCGTACCGCCAAAGTTGTCGAACGCTTCAAAGAGGATGATGTACATCCCGATCCGCACGCGATGCCCGTCGTCATCCAGTCCGTTCCAGATGATCGAACCGCTCGACGGGGACGGTTCACTCTGTGCAAGACGTCGGATAAGCCGTCCCATCACATCATAGATACGGACGCGGATCGTTGCACTATTGGTGGGGAGATTATAATTGATGGAGAGAAAATCTTCATGTCCGTCATTGTCGGGTGAGAACGGATTTGGCGTCAGTGTCACTCCGGAGTCGGAAGATGCCGACGCGATGTAAATGCTGTTGGCTTGCATCGGACTCGCACCGCTTTTTGCGACGGATGAACTCCAGTTCCGTCCGTCGTTTGAATTCGAATTTGGATTGATCCGCTCGAGTGATCGTCCTGCAGGGGAAACATTCTGCAAATGCCACGAAGGTGAATACCGAACACTGTCGATCTTTGAATTGGTCAAATCAACAAGGACAATATCTTCTCCGTTGTTGCCAAGACTCAATAACGAATTTATAATTACGAATTTTCCGGCGAGAGAAGGGAACTGTGCAAATATAGAAGAATCCGACGCGATCACAACATATCCGTTTGGAGGAACAATCCGCTGTTGCTGAGATAACTGAATCACAGAACGGCTTCCGGTTGAACCCGGCTGGTCCATCAATTTCCAATCGGCAACATCAATCGAATCTGAGCTTCGGTTGAAAAGTTCAACGAACTCTGCCTTTCCCGGCAACGGTTCGTACATAATCTCGTTGATGATGAATAATTGCGGGGTAAAACTATTTGCTGTGGCAATGAAACCGGTGTTGTTTGACAAACGTTCATCCTGAGAAAATTCAATCGAGACAATGACAGATTGCTTTCCTTGAAGCGAATGAATCCAATCGAATTGTACCGATGCGGAGTCCGTCGGTGCAATTGCTGAAATGGAAGCAGAGTTCAGCAATTCATTTTGCTGCCCAATACTGTCTCTGTTTGTATCGTGGCAAAATTTAACCGACAACGACTGGGCAGATTGTCGTCCTGTATTGGCAATCGTTGCAACTATTCGCGTTCCATTCGCGATCATCCCGGTTTGAATACTTCTGACTTCAACATCAAAATCTTTACGAGCAATGAGATTTTCCAATCCTGCACTCGCCGCTGCCGATCTCCAGTTTGCCGAGTCGGATGAAGATCCGAACATATCGAACCGTTGCAACGAATTCCCGTTCGATCCACCCCATGACGGTTTGTAATAGACGCTGTCAATCTTGCCGCCCCGTTCATCGAACAACACAACAGCATCCGGCGTGGTGTTGTTGAGTGATGAAAATGGTGAAATAAAGAGCGGCACAGTGACGGAATGGTAAGAAGTAAACGTAGAATCGCGTGCAACAACAAAGTACGATTGTGCCGGAATCGTCGAAGTCGTATTTGTAAGAACGGATCTTGTTATGCCCGCATCGGAAATCTTCCATCCGCTCAACGAGATCGAATTGCCGCTTCGGTTATAGCATTCGATCCATTCCGGTTCATCGCCGTTCGGCGCATACATGATCTCCGTGATGACGACACTCTGTGGCGGAATCCCAACGGAAAAAGTGAACGATAGAAGATTGTTTGTTGTATCGTCGTCGCTTGCAAAAAAAACTGAAGCGAAGACTCTGTGCGTCCCCTGTGAAAGCGATGAGATGTTCGCCGGAATAATGATGGAATCGTTGGAATTCAGCTGTGCAATGTTCTGTTCCTGTTGAATTTCATTGAAGGCAGGGATCGAATCGTTATTCGTGTCAAGATAGAGCCGGAATACGATTGACACTGCGTTTTGTTTGCCGATGTTCTTTACCGTAGTTGAAACAGTTACAATATCGCCGGTGACAGGAAATTGCGGCGACGCACCGATCTTCACCACCGCGGCATCGAGCAATTTTTTAGCGACAGAATTGATCGCTCCCGGCGTTGCGCCGAGCGGATGTTTGGATGTTCCCCAGTTTGATTGCAGTATTGATGCGACAGCGGTGTCGATTCGTTCCAGCGATGTTACACCAGAAGAACCTCCCCACGACGACGCAAATGAGAGTGTGTCTATAACACTTGTTGTGGGATCGAACAGGACAACGGCGTCGCCGCTGTTGTTCAATGCGGAAAATTGCGCGTGGAATAACGGTATGGCAGCCGTATAAACACTTTTGAACGCATTCGTATCGGTTGTAACGACGAAGTATGAATACGGCGGTATTGCCCGTTGAGGAAGGAGTGATGCACGTGTCGATCCCGCATCGGAAATTCTCCAACCGAAGATCGGAATCGTATCGGCACTGTTGTTCACAATCTCAACCCATTCCGGCATTCCGGTTGGCGGCGCATACATGATTTCATTGATCAGCATCGTGCGCGGATAGTACCCCGCATTGACGACAAGCGACAAGGAATTGTTTGTCGTATCCTCATCACCGCTTAGCAGAAGTTTTGCAATCAAGGGATGCCGCCCCGCAGCGATGTTTGGGTAATTCAATTGAACGGACAGCGATTCATTCTCTCCGAACGAGTGCGAGAAATTCTGTGATTCAATGAGAGTGAGTGAATCGAACAGTTGGACACTCCCCGAAAAATTTCCTGCGAGCGCTCTGTTTGTAATCCCGATCGTTACAAGAAGCGATTCTCCTTTTCTTGGTGTCGAGGGAGGAACTGACATTGAAGTTGCGGCAATGTCAACCGCTTTTTTTACTGTCAAGCGAATGTCGTCAAAACGAATGACACCGGAAGTTCCGGATGTCGAATCTGCTATTGCCCGCCAGCGAAATCGAACATTTGATGTGCCGCTCAACGTCTCCGGCAGCGCAAAACTTCTTTTCACGTAGGAGGTGCTGCTTTGTAATTTCAACGTGTCGCTAATCTTGAGTGCAAATGTTGTATCGCCATTGATGGATGCTTCCAAAAGGAGCGGCGAAATATGCGTGGAGGTTCTTCGTTCGTAAAATATGACCGAGTCGGGATATTTTCCGGTGAAATCAAATATCGGTGAAATGAGCGACTGTGAGATTCTTCCGTTCGTTGAACTGACACAATTAGGTGATGAACGCACTGCTGTAGTCGTCGATGTTATAAAATCACCGGATGCATTTCTGCTTGTTGTTGTACTCCAGCCGGCGGGAAGATTCGGAACCGCAGCAGAATCGAAATTTTCAGAATAGGGAAACGACGTGACCTGAGCGGATGACAGCGTCACGGTGAAAAGAAATATGGGAAATATTCTCCTCATGCAAGATTGAAGTCTGTGTAAGAGTATGCAGAGTGATCGTGAAAGAATCAAGAGGAAAGCATCCGATTTATGGTGTGCTATCGGATGTAAGGCGATCAACCACATAACAAAATAGTAACTTGAAAACTGGAAAATTTATCGTAATATTACGATACATCAATCAGGACACTTTATGGAACAATCAAACGCAATCATAAAAAGACTAAGTTTTTTCGACCGGTATTTAACGCTCTGGATCTTCTTTGTTATGGCACTGGGTGTTGCTGCGGGTTCGTTCTTCCCGAACATCGCGGTGGTTTGGGACTCGATGAGCAGCGGTACGACAAACATGCCGATCGCGATCGGACTTATTCTGATGATGTATCCGCCGCTGGCAAAAGTAAGGTATGAGGAACTTCCGGCTGTCTTCAAGAACGTAAAACTCCTTTCGTTGTCGCTTCTTCAAAACTGGATCTTCGGTCCGTTGGTAATGTTTGTTTTTGCAATCATCTTATTACCCGACAAGCCGGAGATGATGATCGGCGTGATTCTTGTCGGACTGGCGCGATGCATTGCAATGGTGTTGGTGTGGAACGATTTGGCAAAAGGGGATTCCGAACTCGCCGCCGGACTGGTGGCATTCAATGCGATCTTTCAAGTATTTCTCTATTCGCTCTACGCGTATCTTTTCATCACACTGCTTCCGCCGTTATTCGGCTTTGAAGGGGCGTTGGTAGAAATATCAATCGGTGAAATAGCCGTTACCGTGTTGATCTATCTTGGTATTCCGTTTATTGCGGGGATTGTAACGCGGGCGATTCTTCTCCGGTTCAAAAGTAAAGAATGGTATCACAAAAAATTCATTCCGAAAATATCCGTACTTACTCCCGCCGCACTGCTCTTTACTATCTTTGTCATGTTCTCGTTGAAAGGGGAGAAGATAGTTCAGCTTCCGCTTGATGTCATCCGTGTGGCGATTCCGTACGTCGCGTATTTTGCCGGAATGTTCTTTGCGACGTTTTATATTGCAAAGCGGATCGGTGCGTCGTATGAAAAAGCAGCGACAGTTTCATTTACCGCAGGGAGCAACGATTTTGAACTAGCGATTGCTGTTGCAGTTGCTGTCTTCGGTATCAATTCTGAAGTCGCCTTTGCTACAGTGATCGGTCCGCTGGTTGAGGTGCCCGTGCTGATTCTGCTGGTGGATGTATCGCTCTGGATCAAGAAAAAATATTTTGATGTTCAAACCGATGGGACACGATAAGAAGGAGAATGCATGACACAACAGAAAGTGCTTTTTGTCTGTATCCACAACAGCGCCAGAAGTCAGATGGCTGAAGCGTACTTGAATAAATTTGCTGGCGATCGTTTTATTGCGGAAAGCGCCGGCATCGAACCAGGCATGTTAAATCCCATTGTGGTGGAAGTTATGAAAGAAGATGGTATCGATATTTCCGGTAATAAAACGAAAAGCGTTTTTGGATTTTTGAAACAGGGAAAAATGTACAGTTGTGTTATTACTGTTTGTGATGAAACCGCTGCCGAACGATGTCCCGTCTTTCCCGGATCTGGTAAAAGATTACACTGGGGTTTCAAAGACCCTTCATCACTGCAAGGCACCCGCGAAGAAATACTTGCTGAAACGCGAATTATTCGTGACCAAATTAAGAGACGCATTCAAGAATGGATTAAAGAAATGAATTCTGTTTCATAAAATTAGTTTCGTCAACGTTTCCTTCTTTTTTGCACGAGCCGATATGAATAGTATTTCATATCGGCTTGTCTGTTTTAAAACTGCGAAAGTTCATACTCATACTTTTCGCATAACAGAGAACCCGTCGGTGACAAATATGTGGTTTTTTATCAAAAAGAAATCATTCCATTTGGCACACTATATGATTAGTTACTCATATAGTCAAATAATCACAAACAAGTCTATCATGAAAAAAACACGGGAAGAACTGAAAGCGAACCTCTTAACAGCGCTTGCACATCCGAACCGGATTCGGATTTTAGAATTGTTGAAAAACAGTGTCAAGTGCAATTGCGAAATTGCTCCCGAGCTTGAACTTGAGCAGTCAAACCTTTCCCGCCATCTGAAAATTCTTGTGCAGGAAGGAATTCTTATTTCATGGAAGGAAGGATTGCGGGTGAATTATAAAGTTGCCGACAAACGAATCTTCGACATTCTTGCCATTGCCGGAGATGTTGCTCGAAAACAAGCGGCTGCAAGAATAGAAGTGTTGGAAGAGTCATAATTAAATCATCGAAAGGGAAATGACTATGACGATTAAAGTATTAGGTCCCGGATGCATGAATTGCAGAACATTGGAACAGCGCACCATTGAAGCGTTGAAGAAAATGAATCTTGAAGCATCGATTGAAAAGGTAACAGATTTTCAACAAATCGCATCGTACGGCGTACTGCGCACACCCGGACTTGTAGTTGAAAACAAAGTTCTTGTGCAAGGCAGAGTGCCAACTGTTGCACAGATTCAAGAATTACTCACAAGTTATGTTGCATAAAAAAAGTGAAGACTAAAATTGTTAGCATTGTTCTCTCTTTTATCGCGTGGATTCTCATTTACACGAATTTGGAATCCATAACAGATACCATTGTTTATTCACTGCTTCAATTACAGAAAGGATCTCCATTCACATTCGCGCTGCATTTTTTTGTTTTTGAAGTTCCTAAAGTTCTTCTGCTGCTTACGCTCATCGTTTTTGTTGTCGGCATTATTCGTTCCTATTTTTCGCCGGAACGAACGCGCAAAATGCTTGGCGGAAAAAAACTTTTTGCGGGAAATGTGTTGGCAAGCATGCTCGGCATTGTTACGCCGTTTTGTTCTTGTTCTGCTATTCCCCTTTTTTTAGGATTTGTCGAATCGGGAATTCCGCTCGGTGTAACATTCTCTTTTCTTATCGCCGCGCCAATGATAAATGAGGTTGCGTTGGTAATGTTGTTCGGACTTTTCGGCTGGCAGACCGCGCTCTTGTATATGTCCACCGGACTGCTGATTGCGATGGTATCAGGATATATTATTGGACGATTAAAATTGGAACGGTTTGTTGAGGAATGGGTGCATGCGGTAAAAGTATCTCCCGTTGAATTTGTTGAAGAGAAAATTTCATTTTCATCCCGTGTCGATCTCGGTATTGAAGCGGTAAAAGAAATTGTCGGCAAAGTGTGGCTGTATGTTCTGTTGGGAATTGCAGTCGGCGCTGGTGTGCACGGTTACGTGCCGGAAAATTTTATGGCATCATTGATGGGAAAATCAGCGTGGTGGTCTGTGCCGATTTCCGTGCTAATCGGTATTCCAATGTATTCTAATGCTGCAGGAATTATTCCGGTTGTGCAAGCACTGTTAGAAAAAGGTGCTTCTCTCGGAACCGTTCTTGCGTTTATGATGTCCGTCATCGGACTTTCGTTTCCCGAAACGATTATCCTGAAAAAAGTTTTAAAACTGCCTCTCATCTTTACGTTTGTCGGAATTGTAGGAACAGGAATAATTATTGTCGGCTACATTTTTAATATACTTTACTGATCAACTCAAACACTATGGTTTCAATAAAAATTCTCGGAGCAGGCTGTTCAAAATGCAAAACACTCACGGCAAAAGTGCAGGGGCTTGTTGCAAAAAATAATCTTAATGTAACAATAGAAAAGGTTGAAGACGTTTTGGAGATTATGAAGTATGGAATTCTTTCAACGCCGGGACTTGTGATCAATGAAAAAGTAAAAAGCGCTGGTAGAATCCCTCAAGACGAACAAATACTTGCATGGATCAACGAAGTATAGCGCATAACAATGACATCCATTAACAGGATGAACAACTCATTTCTCACAGAGCACAGCATTAGCATTTTAGATTCGTTGCCTGAAGGCGTCTATGTGATAGACAAAGAGTTTCACATTGTCTATCTCAACAACGCAGCATCGGATATTACCGGAATACAGAAAGAAAATGTCGTCGGCAAAATCTGCCGTACATTTTGCCGATCGGAACGATGCGAAATTGGTTGCCCTATTACTGAAGTCATTCGTTCAGGTAACAATATTCTCGACCTTGAATCTACACTTCAAGGCGCTGATGGAACTATCATTCCAATCACACTCAATGCCTCATTATTAAAGGATGAGCATTGGAAACCGATTGGCGGTATCGTCACATTCCGAAAGACCTTCAAAACCAGTCTCGAAGAATATTTGAATCATCATCCGCATTTTTACGGCATCGTCGGAAAGTCGGAACAGATGAAAAATATTTTTAAAACAATCGAACAAATTGCCGCCAGCGATGCCACCGTGTTAATTACCGGAGAAACCGGTACCGGAAAAGAGTTGATTGCCGATGCAATTTACAAAACAAGCAAGCGACAAGAGCGGACGTTTGTAAAGATCAACTGTGCGGCATTACCCGACACATTGTTAGGTTCAGAATTGTTCGGACACGTAAAAGGCGCTTTTACGGACGCAATAAAGGACAGAATTGGCAGGTTTGAAATGGCAAACGGCGGCACAATTTTCCTTGATGAAATAGGCGAAATGTCGCTGGCGATGCAAACACAGTTGCTTCGCGTATTGGAAGATGGAACATTTGAGCGCATCGGAGAATCACTCACAAGAAAAACTGATGTACGACTTATCGCCGCCACAAATAAAGATTTGAAAAATGAAGTTATCAATAATCGGTTCAGAGAAGATTTGTATTATCGGCTCAATGTTATTCCAGTAACTGTTCCCCCTTTGCGTGAACGAAAAGAAGATATTCCCCTTCTTGTTGACCACTTCAGACAAAAATTCGTACAACGTTACAAAAAACAGATCAACAGCATTTCACCGCTCGCTGTAGATATCCTTCTCCAATATGAGTGGCAGGGAAATATCCGTGAACTGGAAAATGCGCTCGAATATGCTTTTGTTCGCTCCAAACGAACTGATATGCTCTGCGAATGTTGTTTACCGTCGCATCTAAGTTCACACACATCAAGCAAAGAGCAAAAACACAGTAAAGACATTGAAGAAGAACAAAAAATACAAAGTCTTATTGCCCTCCTTCGCCAACATAATTGGAATAAAACAAAAGTTGCCAGATTAATGGGAGTCAACAGAAGCACCGTTCACCGATGGCTTAAAAATTTCAACAAAAGTCAGTGTTGATTTTTTTTACCTTGATGTTGCAATCTGTTGCATTCATTTGAATTGCTTTTCCACATGTTTTACCGCACTGTTGCAAAGTGTCGCATTACCATTTTCACCCCTTCATTTTCAATCAAATTTTAGTGCTTTTTTAAGGCATCATACTTGCTACGTACACTAGCATGCATGAAATGCTGGGCAATCAATATTTTCTGGCGCGCAACTATACTGAAGCACGTAACGAATTAGAACTGGCATTGAAAGAGAATCCTGCTTCTCTTTCAATAAAAAAGAAACTCATTATCTGCCACATACAAACTGCATCAATTTCACGCGCGCTGGATTTGTTTTACGAAGTCATTTCGGAAGACATCAACTCCATCATCAACACCGATCCAATTTTCGATAATTGTCCGTGTCCGCAGATAATCTATGAACTCGAAAATTCACTGCTTTCGATTGATTCAGAAGCACGAACACTTTCACTGGGAATGTTGTGGCTGTTTTGCGATATCAAAGAATCTCTGAAATATTTCACTTTACTGGCTTCTCCGGATAAACGAATCCGAACAACTATTGAACACCTACAATCCACCATCCAACAATTAGAACGAGGAACATATGAAAACCAATACCATGAATAGAAAAACATTTTTAACGACGAGTGGCAAGATTGCCGTCGGTACGGCAGTAGGGGTAGCCGGGTTAAATGTTCTTGCTGAAGAAAAAAACATCAAAATAACTCCATGGCCCTGGCCCTATGCATCGCTCGATGCAGAAGCGGCTCGATTAAAAGCGCACCATTTATATTGGTCAGATAAGGACTGCGCATCAGGAGTTTTCGGCGCTCTTGTACAATTGCTCGCCGAAAAACTACCTGATCCCTGGGCAAACCTTCCAATTGAAGTAATGCTGTTCGGACGCGGCGGCGGCAACGGATGGGGAACGCTTTGTGGAACAGTGAACGGCGCAGCGGCAATCATCAGTTTAGTTGTCTCCAAAGCAGACTCGGGTAAACTGATTAATGAGGTGTGGGGATGGGCAGCAACAGAAAAATTTCCAACGGACGCTGCTAACCAAGCCTCAATTGACGGTAAATATATTGACAACAAATACAGCGGCGCACTACCGCAATCAATTAGTGGCAGCGTGTTGTGTCATGCTTCCGTTAGTCAATGGTGCAATGTCGCACAAAAAAAAGTTTCTGACATCGAACGGAAAGAACGTTGCGCTCGTTTGGCAGGCGATCTTGCAGCAAAAACCGTTGAAGTATTAAATGCACATTTTGCTTCGACATTCACCCCCACATATGTGAGGAATGCTTATGCGGCACAATGTCTCACCTGTCATGGTCCAAGCGTAAAAAACAACGTCATGACGGAAATGAATTGCGAGCCGTGTCACGGTGATCCACATAGTACACCGGAACCTGTAGAAAAGCATGAATTTGGAACACCGTCGGAGTTTAAACTCGATCAAAATTATCCCAATCCGTTCAACCCTTCCACAACAATCCGTTTCTCAATTCCGGCTCAGCAAAAAGTCTCGGTTGAAATTTATGATATTACGGGGCAGTTGGTAAAAAAACTTGTTGATCACGAAGTGTTGTCGGCAGGGACATTTACTGTAGAGTGGAACGGAAAAGATGTTCTGGGTAACACGGCTGCAAGCGGAACATACTTTGCCCGCCTTACGACCGATAATTTT
>JBFMFY010000016.1:0-51858 GCA_040751955.1 Bacteroidota bacterium | reverse complement strand
TAACCCCTCCTCAAAATCTTTCTATTTGTTCCAATATACGAATTCGACTGCAATACCACAAAATGAACAGATTACTTCAATCCTTAAAATTAAACGTCTCAATAAATTTTGTATCAAAAATACCGCTGCGAAATCGCTCGTTCTTCATCACTTTTTTGTGGAATGGAATTGTCGTCTTCACACCCTCAATAATGATTTCATCCAGTGCACTGTACATTTTTTCAATTGCTTCTTCACGCGTCTTTCCATGCACAATCAATTTGCCGACCATTGAATCATAGTACGGCGGGATCACATAATCGGCATAGACATGCGAATCGATCCGTATGCCGTTGCCCCCGGGAAAATGCAGGCTGGTGATCTTTCCGGGAGAGGGACGAAAATCAAAATTCGGATCTTCAGCATTAAGCCGGCATTCGATTGCATGTCCGCTTAGTTTCGCCTTTTTCACGGAAAGTTTTTTCCCGTTGGCAATATGAATCTGTTCTTTGATCAGATCGACACCGCTCACCATTTCAGTTACGCAATGTTCCACCTGAATACGTGTGTTCATCTCCATGAAATAAAAATTCTTGTGCTTGTCGAGCAGAAATTCGATCGTGCCCGCCCCGAGATATTTGACGCTCTTTGCACCTTTTACAGCTGCATCGCCGATCGCTTCGCGCAATTCATCGTCAACGACAGGAGAGGGAGATTCTTCGATCAATTTTTGGTGACGGCGCTGAACTGAGCAGTCGCGTTCGCCAAGATGAATTACATTGCCGTACTTATCGCCCAGCAGTTGAATTTCAATGTGCCGCGGTTCTTCGAGATATTTTTCAATATAGACACCGCCGTTGCCGAACGCCGATTCCGCTTCAGAACTTGCTGTGTTGAATGCTTTTTCAAACTCATCAAGATCGCGAACGATACGCATACCTCGTCCGCCACCACCGGCAGTCGCCTTAATGATGACCGGGACACCGATCTCCTTTGCAATTTTCTTTGCCTCTGCAACATCTTTAATGATTCCATCGCTGCCGGGAACAACGGGAACACCCGCTTTTTTCATCGTGTCTTTTGCAAACGCTTTATCTCCCATCGCCGAGATCATTTCGGGAGTGGGACCGATGAATGTAATTCCGGAGGAAATGCAAATATCGGAGAAGTTCGCATTCTCGGCAAGAAATCCGTATCCGGGATGAATTGCATCCGCACCGGTAACTTCAGCAGCTGCCATAATGCGGGGAATATTCAGATAACTCTCTTTGCTGGGAGGCGGACCGATACAGATCGCTTCGTCGGCAAAGCGTACATGGAGAGAATACTTATCGGCTTCGGAATACACTGCAACTGTTTTGATCCCCAGTTCTCTGCAGGCACGTATAATGCGAAGGGCTATTTCACCGCGGTTGGCTATTAAAACTTTTTTAATCAACAAGACTCCAAAAACTTTTTAGCTGCGTTCAACGTGAGGACACTTTTAAGGAATTCTCAGGATCAACAAAATTTTATGGCTCTACTAAAAATAAAACCTGACCGTACTCGACAGGTTTTCCGTTCTCAACATTTACTTTTACGATTGTCCCTGCAATGTCGCATTCGATCTCATTCATCAGTTTCATCGCTTCTACAATACACAACACGCTCCCTTGTTTCACTTTGGAACCGACGTCAACATACGGCGGAGCGTCCGGCGACGGAGCGCGGTAGAATGTACCGACGATCGGCGATTTTACTTCGTGATATTTTTTCGTGTCGGCAGCAGGAGTCGCAGGCTTGCTTTCACTTGCCGGTTGAGACGCAACTGGGGCAACATTTGGCGCGGGCATCATCACTTGATGCTGAACAGGAGGCAGATACATCGGCATGGCGCCCGCCTGCGGTACAGACTTCGTGATACGGATCTTATGTCCCTTTTCTTCTACTTCGATTTCATTGACGGCACTCTTCTCAAGCAATTCCAACAACTGCTTTACATATTTTAAGTCCATTGATGCTCCGTTGTCATGAATAAATGAGGAGTGACTTATTGTTTGACGCGTTCCTGATATTGGCCTGTGCGCACATCAACCTTGATCACGTCTCCTTCATTGATGAACAACGGGACGTTGACCATTGCACCTGTTTCAACTTTTGCGGGTTTCACCGCACCGGTGGCAGTATCACCTTTCACTCCGGGGACAGTCTCAACCACTTTCAAATTGACGTTGTATGGAAGATCGGCGCCGACAACGGTATGACCGTCGAACATCAATTCAACGATCTCTCCTTCTTTCAGATACTTTGCTCCATCGCCAAGCACAACTTCGTCAACAGGAATCTGATCGTATGTCTGTTGATCCATAAAATTGTAACTCTGTCCGTCGTGGTACACGTATGAATATTTTTTCCGCTCAACTCTCACCAATTCTATTTCTTCGCCGGAACGGAACCGTGTTTCCGTAATCTTGCCGGTCTTTACGCTGCGCATCTTTACCTGATAGAATGCTCTGAGGTTGCCCGGTGTGCGGTGCTGACTTTCTTCTACCATGTGCAGGTCGTTGTTGAAACGGATGAAGACACCAATCTTTAAATCTGCTGTTGTTGCCATAAAAACCTGAAAAATCCTTTACTTTGAGAGAAAATTACATGATTTTGTTGTCAAAAGCGGAACAAATATAGCCAGAAACGGCTACATAATCAAGGAATGTTTCAGGATGCAGAATAACAGTCGGCAGAGGTCAGAAGTCAGGTTTTCCAATTCGAAATTCGGATGTACGCCGAGTGGTTTGAGGTTTGTGGTTTTAGGTTTCGGGTTTGATTTTTTTAGTTTTGTGTCCAGAGGTCTCATTGGAATTTGGCTTTTGACACTTGGATTTTTATTCAACGGCTGTTCTCCCTCAACTTCCAAACCGTATGACCGATCCCTTGTTGTGATGTATGCGGAGTTGACACTTCTGTATGAAAAAGAAAAAATGACGAATAAGGTCATCGACTCTCTGTATCAAATTAAGGTGAAAGATTTTTTTAATGAGAAAGGGCTTGAGCAAGAGAGATTCAAAGAAGTGGTCGATGAATTGTCAAAACATCCCGAAGCGTGGAAGATGTTCATTCAAGATGTGACGACAGCGATGGATAGTTTGAAAAAGAGTAATCAGTAGCCATCAACACTCCCCCCGAACTCTACATCTACACCCAGTGTTTTTTTGGCGGAAAATTTTTTGAGTATGAAAATTAAAGTGCAGAAATCTGATACGACAGGGGCTTATATTTTGGCTGTGGAATATGCTTTTTATGTTTCTTCGCGCTTTGTAACCAAGCACGTTTAGCAATAAGTACTTCACGCAATGCGTCATCTGGCGTATTCCCAAATGCAGAACAGTGTTTTAAATCCGGTATATCTGCAATATAACACTGGTCTTCTTCGCTGTAAAATATATTAATGTGATAATCCTTCATCTCTATTCTCCCAATTGTAAGTTATATTTTTCCACCAACGATAAAAATTGTTTAATTTGATACGGTTTTGCTTTCCCTTTTACATTCTGGATATTCACCAATTCTTCAACTTTCGAATGTATATAAATATGATGACTTCCGCTCACTCTATCAAGTCTAAAATTAAATGCTTCCACAAGCGATTGGAATTCAGCAAACCGAATATTGGATGAACCCGCAAGTATTTTTTGTAAAAGTTTTCGTTTTTTCACTTTATGCTACCTCCCCCATTACAAACGGCTTCTCTTTTTTCTCTTTTAGAATTCGTAAAACCTTATCAACATTTTTTTTATCCACAACAAAAATCAACCCTACGCCAAGATTAAACGCACGCGTCATGTCGTACTCCGGTACTTGCCCGACTGATTGGATCAAATCATAGATGTATGGTCTCTGCCAGGCGAACCAATCAATTTTAAGTCTCAATCCTTTCGGAATTATCCGCATCGTGTTGCCAATAATCCCCCCGCCGGTAATATGCGACATTCCTTTAACGAGATTTTTTGATGTGAGTACCTGAATAGGTTTCAGATATGAGCGATGAACGGCTAGGAGTGCTTCGCCCAGCGAGCCATTGAGTTCTCCGAATCTTTTTTTGAGTGAGAATTTCGGGATCAATACTTTCCTGGCAAGAGAATACCCGTTGGTGTGAAGTCCCGTTGAAGGCAAGCCGATCAGCATATCCCCTTTTTTAATGGTCCTGCCATTTACAATTTTCTTTTTATCCACAACACCGACGATCGTACCGGCAATGTCAAATTCTCCCGCAGGATAAAAACCGGGCATCTCTGCCGTTTCACCTCCGATGATCGAGCAGCCGTTTTCTTTACATGCTTTGGCAAAACCACTGATAACATCGGCGGCAACGGACGGGGCAAGTTTTCCGGTCGCAAAATAGTCCATAAAATACAACGGCGCTGCGCCGCAGACCGCGATGTCGTTGACGCAGTGATTGACAAGATCCTGCCCGACAGTGTCGTACCGTTTCATCAGGAAAGCGATCTTCAATTTCGTCCCGACTCCATCCACGCTCGAAACAAGAACTGGATTTTTGACATTTGGAAATTTTGCCTCATAAAAGGCACCGAACATTCCGATGTCGGTCAGCACGTTCCGTGTAAAAGTCGAACGGACACTTTTTGTAATCCGGTGAACAACCTCTTCCCCGGCATCGATGTTGACGCCTGATTTTTTGTACGTAATCGACAATTAGTTTTTCCTCTGATGATTTTATTATGGGAAATAACGGTACACTTCTTTCCGATGCAAAAACCGGAAAAGCGTTAATTTGTTTTCTTCAAATTTCAAACCTATTCGATAGTCACCCACCTTAATTAGATAATAATTCCCTGAAGTCTTTAATTTTTTGGTATTTTGAATTTCAGTTAGAGCGGAAACTTGTTCAAGAGTTAGGAGCAGTTCTTTTAGGCGAGCCAATACCTTCTGATCATTGACAGTTTCAATATCTCTTTTGAAACTCTTTGAATACTCTACATTCATTTCGTATCGAGAATCGAATAAATCTCTTTGCGATCAGCAATACCCGACATTTCCCCTTCTTTAATGGCATTTACCATTGCTGCATCTTCCATCGCCTCGAGAAAAATGTTATAAAGCATCTCTTTCTTTTCCTCAAGAACTTCCGCAACCGCTTCACGAAAGATCGCTTTCATTTTTATTTCCTCTGTGGTCATGGCTATTTCTCCTTTTAATGTTCAAATGTAATAAAAAAAGGCTGGTTTTCATATATATTTCAATTTTCCGCTACTTTTTCTATATTCTCTATAACCATGAAATACGCCACGCTGCTGCCGTCGAATAAAAAAATCCCGATCAATACCATCTTTTGCGTTGGACAAAACTATGCCGACCACGCAAAGGAGATGGGAGGAACTGTTGCCTCATCACCTGTTATTTTTCTAAAACCGTCGAATGCGGTGATCGAAAATGGAGCGCCGATCCTTCTCCCGAAATTATCGAACAACGTGCACCACGAAGTTGAATTGACTGTGTTGATCGGAAAAGGGGGAAGAAATATTTCAAAAGCAGACGCGATGAATCATGTTGCGGGGTACGGCGTGGGACTTGACATGACGATGCGGGACGTGCAGTTGGCGGCAAAGAAGTCGGGAAATCCATGGAGTATTGCAAAAGGATTTTTTACTTCTGCACCGCTCTCTCCCTTTGTTGAAGCGTCGAAGATACTGGACCCACATCAATTGGATATTTCGTTGCGAGTGAACGGAATAGAGAGGCAAAAAACGAACACAGCAAAAATGAATTTTAAGGTTGACGACTTAATTGTTTTCCTCTCTTCGGTCTTCTCGCTGGAGGAAGGTGATATTATCTATACAGGAACCCCCGAAGGTGTCGCTCAAGTTGTTCCGGGAGATGTGCTTGAGGCAGAAATTCCCGGCGTTGCAAAAATCCGTCACACCGTACAATGAAAAAATTTGAAACGATACGGCAGGTACTGCGGATTTTGCGGGGCAACCAGGTAGTGCAACTAGCGGTGTTGATCTTCATCGTCGTTAATATCACTGCGGGGATCGTCTATTATTTTGAACATCAGACCAATCCCGACCAGTTCACGAGTTTTGAAGATGCTTTATGGTGGTCGCTCGTTACGGTTGCGACGGTCGGGTACGGTGACATTGTTCCGAAGACTGAGTTCGGAAGAATCTTTGCGTCATTGACAATATTAAGCGGAGTCATTTTAATCTCGATGTTCACCGCCACAATCTCTTCGGTGTTTGTTGCCCGAAAAATTAAGGAGAGTCAAGGCTTGCAAGACATAGATTTTACAAATCACATCCTCATCTGCGGATGGAACAATCAGGTCGAAGATGTCCTGCGCATCTTTGAGCGGTACCATACAAAACAAATGCAGATCGTCCTGGTCAACGATGCGCCGCCGGAACGGATCGAATCCGTGATCAACGCATTTCAGCATATCGAAATCAAGTTCGTCCGGGGAGATTTTTCGCGCGAAACAATTATGAACCGCGCCAATGTCAAGTATGCCGATTCGGCGATCATCGTTCCCGATGCAGGGGCACATGGAGCAGATGAAAAAACGTTGCTCGCGATTCTGACGATGAAGTCGTTGAATCCAAAAATAAAAGTCTGTGCACACATTTTGAACCGCGAAAACAGGCAGCATGTGAAGCGGGCGAATGCAGACGAAGTAGTGGTCACGGACCAGCATACACCCTTCTTCCTTGCAAATAATATTTTGTACCCCGGCGCCGCACAGGTAGCCAGCGAAATGCTCGACTACGAACGTGGGAACGATGTCCATAGGGTTTCGATCCCTGAAGATTTCGTAGGAAAATCGTTTGGCGATCTCTATGTAGATTTCAAGAAGAACAAGAATTGGACCGTGCTTGGGTTGGTGAACGAAGAAGAGACTGTCAGTTTAAGCGACATCCTCTCCAACGACACATCGGCTATCGATGCATTCATTGAAAGAAAGTTCCGCGAGGCGGGGATTAACGTTGCTGAAAAATCAGGCATGAGGGTAAATGTAAATCCGTCGTTCGATTACATTCTGCAGAAAAAAGATATCGCCGTCATCCTCGGGACTCTCCAATGAAAACACTCGATATCGATTTCCTGCGAACGATTCCTCTCTTCACCGGATTGACCGATGCGAAACTGGAAAAAGTCCGCGCCATCATGACTCAACGGACCATTAGCGAAGGAACATACATCATCCGTGAAAATGAAATAGGCTATGAGATGTTCATCCTGCTCGACGGTGAAGTGGAAGTATCCCGCAGCCTGCTGCTCAAAATCGCCGGCAGCGGCATGGATCAACGCGATAAACTATTGAACAAACTGACCGGCAACGACAATGCGTTTTTCGGCGAGATGGGATTGTTTGACGATCACAGCGAACGTTCGGCAAGTGTCATTGCCACAACAAAATGCACGGTTGCCGTTCTTGAGCGGAATTCATTTTTCCACTTAACCGAAACTGACAAAGAAATCGGGTATATTATCCTGAAAAACATCCTGAAGATCGTCAGCGACAGGTTGGATAAAACGACCAAAGACGTATTAAAACTGACAACTGCTTTAAGCCTGGCATTGGAGCGGTAAGTCTCATCGATCAATCAACGTACTTATCACTATTTTTAAATGTCTGAACTCGCAAAACAATACAACCCTCAAGATGTCGAGGATAAACTCTATCAATGGTGGGAATCAAGCGGATTCTTCCACGCTACGATCAATCCGGATAAGAAACCGTACACCATCGTCATTCCCCCGCCAAACATCACCGGCATTCTTCACATGGGACATATACTGAACAATACACTGCAGGATGTGTTCATTCGGTGGAAAAGGATGCAAGGTTACGAAGCGTGCTGGGTTCCCGGTACAGATCACGCCGGCATTGCAACGCAGCACGTGGTTGAAAAAGCATTGTTGAAGGAAGGAATTCAGCGGCGCGAGATGGGACGTGAAAAATTCGTCGAGCGTGTGTGGGAATGGAAAAAACAGTACGGCAGCACGATCAACAAACAGCTGCGAAAACTCGGCGTCTCATGCGATTGGGAGCGTGAACGATTTACAATGGATGAAGGATTGTCGGAAGCGGTCAAAGAAGTATTCGTTCGCTTGCATGAAAAAGGTCTCATCTACCGCGGAAAATATATCGTCAACTGGTGCCCGAAGGATCACACCGCTCTCAGCGATGATGAAGTGAATCACAGCGAAAGTAAAGGACATCTGTGGTACATTAAGTATCCTATTGAACACTCAGATGAGTTCATCGTCGTCGCCACAACCCGACCGGAAACGATGCTCGGAGATACGGCGGTTGCCGTCAATCCGAAAGATGAGCGGTACAAACATCTCGTCGGAAAGAATGTGGCGCTGCCGATTGCGAATCGCATCATCCCGATCATCGCCGACGACTTTGTCGATATGCAATTCGGAACGGGTGCCGTGAAAGTAACTCCTGCGCATGATCCGAACGATTATCAACTGGGAATTCGCCACAACCTTCAGCAACTGATCATCATGGATACATCGGCGAAGATGAACAACAACGTTCCGCCGAAGTATCATGGAATGGATCGTTATGAATGCCGAAGAGAATTACTGCGGGACCTGGAAAAGAGCGGATATTTAATCAAGACAGAAGATCACGTACACGCCGTTGGACATTGCTACCGGTGCGACACAGTTATTGAACCATATCTTTCCGATCAATGGTTCGTGAAAATGAAACCACTCGCCGAACCGGCGCTGAAAGTTGTGCAGGAAGGAAAAATAAAATTCTACCCCGAACGCTTCACAAAAATTTACGAACACTGGATGACAAACATCCGCGACTGGTGCATCTCGCGCCAGTTGTGGTGGGGACACAGGATTCCCGCCTGGTATTGCGTCGGAACCGATCATTGCACAATTGACTGCAAAGAACCGATCGTGTCGTTGACTCCACCGGAAAAATGCCCGCACTGCGGCTCAACCAATCTGCGGCAAGACAGCGACGTACTCGATACCTGGTTCAGTTCGTGGCTCTGGCCCTTCTCTGTCCACGGCTGGCCCAAAGAGACCGATGATCTGAAATATTTCTATCCAACCGATACGCTCGTGACCGCGCCGGACATTATTTTCTTCTGGGTCGCACGCATGATCATGGCGGGATTGGAGTTCCGTGACGATGTTCCGTTCCGTCACGTGTACTTTACCAGTTTACTGCGTGACGCACAAGGACGGAAGATGAGCAAGTCGCTCGGCAACTCTCCCGACCCGCTCGACGTGATCGGAACATACGGCGCCGACGCACTTCGGTTCACTGTATTGTTTCTCGCTCCGATTGGTCAAGACGTTCTTTATGATAACGACAAAGTGGAGATCGGCAGAAACTTCGCGAATAAGATATGGAATGCTGGACGATTCCTGATGATGAACAGGGATCAATTGACAATGAACAATGAACAATTGACCATTACATCTCCAATTCCGTCTCAAGATTTATCCGATCGCTGGATCATTTCACGGTTTAATGCCACTGTTCGGGATACCACCGTGGCAATGGAAAACTTGCGCGTCAACGACGCAGTGAAATTGCTATACGAATTTCTCTGGAAAGATTTCTGCGACTGGTATGTCGAGTTCGTGAAACTCCGCGTCCAGGAAACAAGCGATGTTCATTTGAAGCAAGCGATTCTCAATCGCGCATTAAAGATCTACGAAGAAACTTTGAAACTCCTCCATCCTTTTATGCCGTACGTAACAGAAGAAATTTACCAGCACCTCGGCAGCAGGAATAATACGGAGACAATCATGCGGGCTGCAATGCCGGTCAAGGATGATAGCATGATTGATTCCGACGCTGAAACAAAGATGGAATTTTTACAGGAGATCATTTCAGCTGTTCGACAGATCCGGAGCGAAATGAACATTCCCCCCTCAAAGGGAATCGAACTAGTTGCGAGTTGTCATGATTATGACAAATTGGGGATATTGGAAGAGCAGCAGCCGTCGCTGCAAAAGTTCCTGCGACTTGAGAAGATTACACTCGGCATGGCGTTGCCGAAACCGGGCTACTCTGCAAGTTCAGTCGTGAAGGGACAGGAGATTTTCGTTCCGCTGAAAGGTTTGATCGATGTTGACGTCGAGCGCGAACGGCTTCAAAAGGAGATTGACCGGCTGACGGGGCAATTGAACGGCGTCGTTGCAAAGTTGAGTAACCAAAGTTTCGTCGGCAAAGCGCCTGCAGAGGTGATCGAAAAAGAAAAATCAAAACAACAGAATTTCGAACAGACCATTGTGAAACTGAAGGCAAATCTGGAGCAACTGATTGGATAGTTCGCAAGCAACACCAAAGCACGGTCTTATCACTGACCGTGCTTTTTTATTTTCCGCACTGCGGTCGCCGAACACCGTGCTGCTGGAATCATCACGCCGTGACGATCAGAACCGGCAAAATTTTTTATTCCATACCCCCGTCGATATTTTGACGGCAAAAGTACTGAAAGACATTCCCGCGGTGTTCGACAAGATCGAGCGCTACCTGAAGCAGGGGAAATGGATCGCAGGATATTTCGGATATGAATGCGGGTACCATTTTGAAAAGATCACGCGGGAATTCGACAACAGAACATCGCTGCCGCTGTTATATTTGGGTGTGTACGATACTCCTTACACTATCCCTCCTGATCTGATGGATGTTGAGATTCATGCAACAAAGATACGGGTCTTCAACCCTCATCTTTCGATCTCGGTCAGCACTTATTTTCACGGCGTTGAACGGCTGAAAAAATATATTACCAGCGGAGACACCTATCAGGTCAATTATACGGACAGGTACGAGTTTATTTTTTCGGGTGACGACCTCGAATTGTATCTGCTTCTCCGGGAAAAACAGCATGTCCCCTTTGGCGCATTCCTTAATCTCGACGATACACAGATCCTGTCGTTCTCACCTGAGCTCTTCTTCCGCAGAAAAGGACGTTCGATCACCACCAAACCGATGAAAGGGACATGCCAGCGCGGAAAGACACTCGCCGACGACGAGAAACTGATCCAATGGCTCAAGAACGATGAGAAAAATCGGAGCGAAAATCTGATGATCGTCGATCTGCTGCGGAACGATCTGGGAAGAATTTGCGACACTGGAAGCATTCAAACGAAAGAGATGTTCGCTGTTGAAAAATACGAAACCGTGTTGCAAATGACATCGACAATTTCCGGAACTCTGAAACAGGAAATGTCGTACTATGAGATATTCAAATCGCTCTTCCCGTGCGGCTCCGTCACCGGCGCACCGAAGATACGGACGATGCAGATCATCAACGAAGTGGAGCGCCACCAGCGCGGCGTGTACTGCGGTGCGATCGGTTTCATTTCCCCGAACGACGAGGCGGTGTTCAGCGTCGCCATTCGAACGATCACTTTAAATAACAGCAGAGGAATCCTGGGAATCGGCAGCGGCATCGTTCACGATTCCGATCCTGCGAAAGAGTACGAGGAGTGTGCAATCAAAGCGGCGTTTCTGTTGAACGACCTTGATCGTTTTGAGCTTCTGGAGACAATGCTTTGGAAAAAAGAGTTCACATTTCTCGAACAGCATTTGGAGCGGCTGCAGCAATCGGCTCACTATTTTTTCTTTTCGTGCGACATGAAAAAGATCAGGACATCTTTGAAAGTCGCGGAACGGGCATTCCATAAGGACAAAGAGTACCGCGTTCGGCTGTTACTGACAAAAGCGGGTATCCCCGTTTTGGATACGTTCGAGTATCAACCCTCGCAGAGCAAAAAGATCGTCAAAATCGCACATGAGCGGACATACTCCAACGATAAGTTTCTGCTTCATAAAACAACCAACAGACGGCTCTACAATGCTTATCAGGAAAAAGCACAGGGGGAAGATATTGCAGATTATATTTTCATGAACGAGCGTGATGAGATCACCGAAGGAACGATCTCGAATATTTTCATCGAATCACATGGACAACTCTTCACACCGCCTCTTTCGTGCGGACTTCTTCCAGGAATCTTCAGAAATGACATCCTCACCAGCCATAAGAATGCCTCGGAAAAGGTACTGACGCTTAACGACTTGAAAACAGCCGATAATCTTTACATCTGTAACTCTGTGCGTGGCTGGCAGCACGTTACGCTTTCACTGGATTGATTTTTTTCATACTTTCTACAACAACCTTCACCAATCAACGGAACGTAATGACTAAAATACTGCTTCTGCTCGCCTTCCTCTGTTCAATGCTTGCATCACAAATCAGTTACAATGTTTCTCTGTTCGGACAGATGGACAAGTACGACGGCGGCGCAGGTGATGCAGATTATTCCGAAATCTGGGGATGGACCGACACCGTGAAGAACCGTGAGTATGCCATTATCGGCACGTCGCAGGGGACGTCGATTGTGGATATTACAGAACTTCCATTGAAGGAAGTATCCTTCCATTTCGGTCCGCCATCAGGATACAATTATCACGAATTCCGCACGTACAAAAATTATTTGTATGTTGGCGCCGAAGGAAGTAATGTCTCTTTAAGGGCAGGAATTCAGATCATCGATCTCAGCACGCTACCGGATTCCGCTTCATTTAAAAAAGTGTTTGTCTGGATTGATACACTTGTCGGGGGAGGGACAAAACCGTACTACCGTTCCCACACGATGAGCATCGAAAAACATTTCCTCTACGCCAATGGCGGAGATTTCGGGGGAACACGCATCATGGATATTTCCGATCCGTTGAATCCGTTGCAAGTCGGATCGTATGGAAAAGGAAGCACGCCGTATGTTCACGACGCTATTATCAGAAATGATACGCTCTATGCCGCTGCAATTAACAGTGGTCGAATGGACATTGTAGATTTTACTGCTAAGGGACATTACACTCAAAATACCACCGCGAAGATCGTCAGCAAAACAACAACAGCTCCAGAAGGACGAACACATCAGGCATGGTTGAGCGAGGATGGAAATTACATGTTCGTCGCTACAGAAGTAACAGGCGGTCATCTCCACATCTATAACATTGCAAACAGAACAGCGCCGGTGGAAATTGCAACATGGTCTTCTGATCCTGTTGCAAGTATCCATAATGTGTTTGTAAAAGGAGATTTCATCTACATCGCGTATTACGGTGAAGGATTCAGAGTGCTTGATATAAAAAATCCTTCCAATCCGATTGAAGTGGCGTTCTATGACACATATCCAGGTCCAACTCAGCCGGAACACAATTCTGTTTTTCACGGAGCGTGGGGTGTCTATCCTTATTTTCCGTCAGGAAAAATCGCAGTCTCCGATATGAATACCGGTTTGTATGTCTTAACTGTCAATGAGAAGCACGGGGGAAACGTTACGGGAGTTGTTCGTGATGCCGGTACAAATCAAATCGTGCAGAATGTGGAAGTTCTCGTTCAGGAAATGGGAAGGAAATCGCTCACGAACGCAAACGGACGATATACATATGGAAGTGCGGCTGGCATGCATACGATAAAATTTTCGAAGTCTGGATATATCGCCCGTATTGAATCCGTAACAACCATTGCGGGAATCATTGATACATTCGATGTTTCCCTCACTCCGATCTCAACCGGTGCAAAGATTGTCCAAAGCGGCGTCGTGCCGAAAGGATATTCACTCACGCAAAATTTTCCTAATCCTTTCAATCCGGCAACGAAAATACAATTTGAAATCCCTCTCAATCCCCCTTTACAAAGGGGGAATCCGCCGCAGGCGGAAGGTGGATTTGTAACACTGAAAGTGTATGATATGCTCGGACGCGAAGTGAAAACACTGGTGAATGAGATCCTCCCTGCCGGTTCCTACACGGTCACAATGAATGCAAGTGACCTTTCAAGCGGCGTGTATTATTATGTGTTGACCTCGGGAACATTTTCATCCACAAAAAAAATGATAGTAGCCAAATGAGATCATTCGCAAATAATCCGATTCCGATTCGTTTCCGTCTTTCATCCGATGGAGGCGAAGAGCGGGACGGATGGTATCTGGACGATATACAGATAATTGGATATTCCTATCCACCGCTTTCCGTTGATGCAACTAAAATCCCATTTCAATTCACATTATCGCAAAATTACCCGAATCCGTTCAATCCTGCAACCCGAATTAACTATGGAATTCCTCACTCAGGTTTCGTAACATTGTATGTGTACGATGCGCTGGGACGGAAGGTAACGGAATTGGTGCACGAGATGCAGGAAGCGGGAAAACATTCTGTACTCTTCGATGCGAAGCAATTTTCATCCGGAATCTATTTCTACCGATTGACGGCTGGATCGAATGCAGCAGTCAAAACAATGACAGTAGTGAAATGAACAGACAAGAGATCATAGAAAAACTCATTGCGGAGCTGCTCAAAGAACAATCCGCAGAACACAAATGCCTCTGTAAGGACGGCATCTGCGCCGACGGGCATTGCGTCATCCATAACAAGGAAGGTGTGCGTAACATCGTCGAAAACGGCGCCACACGAATTTCAGCCGGATACGGCGTGGAGAAAGAAGGGGGCGTTGAACCGAACCTTGCCCGCATGATCGACCATACGCTGCTGAAACCGGAAGCGACGGTGCAACAAATAGAGCAACTCTGCGCGGAGGCAAAAAAATTTCAATTCGCAAGCGTCTGTGTTAATCCGTCGTACGTTCCGCTGTGCGCTTCCCTTCTCAAAGACACTGCCGTGAAGGTCTGCACCGTAATCGGATTCCCACTCGGCGCCACGTCGAGCGAAACAAAAGCATTTGAAACCGAGAACGCAATCAAGAATGGCGCAACGGAAGTCGATATGGTGATCAACGTCGGCAGGTTGAAATCGGGCGATTACGAATATGTGGAACACGATATCTTCGCCGTGGTCAGCACTGCAAAACGGTACGGCGTGTTGAGCAAAGTCATCCTTGAGACAGGATTATTGACGGACGACGAAAAAGTTGTTGCTTGCATGCTGTCAAAACGTGCCGGAGCAGATTTTGTGAAGACATCGACCGGATTCTCAAAGGGAGGAGCAACCGCCGGAGATATCGCATTGATGCGGTACGTTGTCGGCAGTGCAATGGGAGTAAAAGCTTCCGGCGGTGTTCGTACACGTGAGGATGCACTCAAAATGGTCGCCAGCGGAGCCGACCGCATAGGGGCAAGTGCAAGTGTCGCTATTGCAAGCGGTGCAACAGCATCCGGAGGGGGTTATTAAGATATTCTTTCATATCGCACTCTTCTTCTCAACGGCGGTTTTTTTCGGCTGCGGATCGTCGGGATATTCTACATTTGGAAGAAACAGCGGTGAATCTGTTGAAGATGTTCCGGAAGAAGAGCAGCCGGCACAAGATGAAGAAGTAACAGAACAACCGGCGGCACAAGCGGAATCAGAACAGCCCGCACAAGACACAGCAACATCGAAAGTACCTAAATCCACCACAAAGCGATTCACTGTCAAAGCAGATACTCTCTCCGCCCACACCCGGAAAAAAGGAAACGGCGACAAAGCTTCAATTTCCGTCCGAGCCGCAGCACCGACCAAATATTACAGCGTGCAGATCGGTGCATATCGGAAAAAAGTAAACGCCGACAGGAATTACATCATAACCCAAAAACGATTTAAACTGCCGATGATACGATTGTATGAAGGGGGAATTAAAATGGAACGGATCTGCACCGGCAGATTTGCAACGAAGAAAGAAGCAGAAGATTTCCTGAAAAAAATCCAGGAACAATATCCAAAAGAGTACACCGAAGCATGGGTCTGCATGTTCAAAAAATGAAATCCTTTCTCCTCCCCTTCTCAATTTTTCCCGCGATGTTCCTGATAACCGGTTTACATCCATCGGGAAGCATTTCAGTTGAGCCGGACTCACTCCGGTATCAGCCGAGAAAAGAGAAACTGAGCACATTCGAACGCTCGTTTAAGCCGTCGTTCTACGATACGGAAGTGTACCTCTACAAAAAAACCGACACGGCAAAAACATTCGGCATGGCGATCGACAACCCTTCTTCTGCACTGCCGGAAACGCTCCAGGGATTCCGTGTTCAATTGATCGCCACGACCGAGTACGACCAGGCGATAACGCTGCGGAATGAATTGAACGTCCGATATCCCGACCTATGGATTTACACGGTGTACGAATCGCCGATGTATAAAGTGCGCGCAGGAGATTTTTCGAACAGGTATGAAGCAAAAACGCTGCTGGATAAGATTCAGGCAGATGGATACCGCGCTGCATGGATCGTGCCGGATAAAGTAATCAAGAACCAGCCCCCAAAGCCACCGCTCCCAACGCAGATCGACAGCACAGCGGGACGAAACAACATCGAAGAATAACCAAAAGCGTCTAAAAAATTCTGGCGCCATTTTTCAAAAAACCTTATTGCGCTTTTTGAATCATACTTCGAAGCGATGTCGCCGCTTTAGTCATCCTGAGCAATGTTGATATTTTTTTATCAGCATGTGTCAAAGGATTTTTTTTTTGCGGCGACATCTTGCTCAGTATGACCATATTTTTTACAAGGTGACTCAGTAAAAAAGGTACCATAGTGGTGTCACTTCTCTCTGAACATCACTCCATCTACAGGCCAGCGGGGACGCACACGCACGGTGTCGGTATAGATTGAAAACGGTTCTGCGCGGAGGAACGGAAACGGTTTCCCCGCATCGTGGATGAAATTGTTGTTCCGGTCATCGAATGCTTTCAACACGTATCTCCCCTCCGGTAAGCGGTTAAATACAAATTTTCCACTGGCGGACGTCTTCACTTTTCTCTGTGTCTGCTTTTTGTCAACTATATTCTCCGCCTGTATCACAGAGGTCTCGCTTCCGAAGCCGGCAAAATTTCCTTCGATGGAGCCGTAATTTTCCGGATCGTCGATTGAAAATTGCACCGTTGTGATGCTGTCTTTTCGCACATTCCCGGACGGATCGACAATATAATTCCAAACAATGCTGAGCGAGTATGATTCATTGATTGTGAACGGCTTAGCAGATTTGATTGACACCGCTGCCCGATTCATCCATGTGAGAATGACGGGAACAGACGACGAATCTTTGTTTCTCATTACCCTGATCATCGAATCTGCTCGCGAGCGGTCAATGACATCTGAAAACCGCATTACGATGCGATCGTCGCTGAAGATCTTGGAGGAGGAATCCTTGACCGACAAAAAAAGAATGGAAGCGGGAACGGTATCCTTCACTCCGCTGCCGGTAAACATCTTGTTCCGTGCGAGCGGACTCATCCCGTATCCTGTATTGTCTCTCACCGATTCTTCCACCTGAAGAAGATACAATGAGTCTCCCCTCTGCTGATCTGTAACAAGTGTGAATGCAGTTAGTTGGAAATTGACCGGAAAGAGATCGAGTACGTTGATTTGCGTTCGTCCGAGCGTGTCGGTGATCGCGAATGACGAAGCACGCATCGTTGCGGTATCGATCGGTTCACTGAATTGCACAGTCAGATGGCTATCGTCCGTCGGCTGCGCAGAAACGATTCGCGGAGCGGTTGTGTCTTCTTTCGTGACAATGAATTTCACTCCCGCTTTTACTGTATCGGAATCGGTCAGCGTGACATCCTCCGTTGTTCCGACCGCATCGGTTTCGGGATCATACAGCAGATTGCGGAACTCGTCGCGGACGGCAAAGAGACGGTACGTTCCCTGCGCAATGTTCGTCAGACGGAATTCTCCCTCTTTTCCCGTCTGCGTCACGTAATCGGGTTTGCTCTTTTTCGGATCGAGTGTATCGGCGTTGATGTCGTTTAACCGGTACGAGAAGATCATCACCCCGTCCGGTTTTTCATCGAACACTTTCCCTGTGATCATGCCGTTGTCGATCTTATCCCCTGTCGAAAATGAAAGGGAGAATGCACTCGCCATCCTGTTCGATGCGCGAACATCCCTCACGTCGGTCCCGACAGTAATGACGTACGTCGTATTCTTCCGCAGTTCTTCGTGAAAGATCAGTTCCACTTCCGTCCCGCTCCAGTCGAATTCTGTTTCCGAAATGTTTGGCGAGATGAATATCGCCTCTTCTACAGAACGACGGTCAACATATTCGCTGAACTCTAGTACGATTTTATTATCCGTAAAGTTCGTCGTCTGCGGCGTTGGATAGACAGAAATAATCTGCGGAGGCTCCGTATCTACCGGTCCACCTTCCGGCGGACGCTGACCGGCACAGCCGGAGAGAAGCAAAAGAAAAACAGAGAATGTAACGATAATAAATCGGCAGGCTGTCAAATCAATGTCATTCTGAATCCGCCGCAGGCGGATGAAGAATCCGCCTGCGTGCGTAAGGAATATTCTGTTGCCCAACGCCTCTACCAGATTCCTCGCGGAGTTTACGCTGAGCGAAGCGAATGTGCTCGGAATGACACATGATCTTTTTTCCTTTGTCATGGCTCATTATACCCATAAATCACCAGAGAAAAAAGTAGCAGTAATTTCTTAAACAATAGTCATGGTGAGCGAGTCACGATGTTTTTTTATCGGGACGAGTCGAACCATGGCTATTTCAATGGCCGCACGAATGAAGCATCATCCTTCGACGCGTTCCGATACGAAGCATACTTCGTATAAACAACATCGGAACTTGCTCAGGATGACTAAGGGATATTGAATTTCAGATTTGTGTTGGCTACATTAAGACAGGAAAACTTACGAGGAGATTACGATGCGAACGAAAAGAAGTATTGCTGCACTATTCATCATCCCTTTCTTTCTCATTTCCGGCGAACGCCCCACGTACGATTTTTTGCGGCAGGATGTCGGCGCCCGTGCTTCCGCCATGGCAGGAAGTTTTGTTTCAATGCACGGCGACCCCGCTGGAATTTTCTATAATCCGGCAAGCATCGGCACGGCGCTTTCGCCGCAGGCGGTCTTTGGCTACACCAACCATCTGCTCGATATCAACGCGGGATTTGCCGCCTATTCACAGGAGGTACAGGATATAGGTGTGATCGGACTTGGGGTAAATTACATCAACTATGGCACGTTTGACGAAACCGACGCCCTTGCAAACAAACTCGGAACATTCGGCGCGAGTGATATGGCGCTGTCAATGTCCGTGGCACGTGTGTACGAAGAGAATATATACTACGGCGTCACAGCAAAGTTCATCTATTCCTCCATTGCCGATGTCAGTTCTTCGGCGCTCGCTGCAGATCTCGGTCTCCTCTATCTTATTCCGGGTGACGATCCGATGTCGTTCGGCATTTCGTTGTCGAATATCGGCGCACAACTCGATCCCTACATGCAAACAAAAGAAGACCTCCCGTTCGAATTGAAGATCGGCGGAACAATCAAACCGCAGCATCTTCCTCTGCAATTGAATGTGAACTTCCACAAGTTGAACGAAGAGCGCGATTCGTTTGTCGAAAAATTCAGTTCGTTCTCTCTCGGCGGCGAGTTCACGCTCAGCAAAGCGCTTCGATTCCGTTTCGGCTACAACAACGAGCGAAGAAAAGAATTGAAGATCGGCACTTCGGCAGGGATGGCTGGGTTCTCACTCGGCGGCGGACTGGTGCTGAACAAACTTCGTCTCGATTACAGTTTTAACTCCCTCGGCAAGATCGGCAGCATGAGCAGGATTACCCTGGCACTGGATGTATGAGATGCAAAAAAATCTAAATGAATACTACAAAGCCGGAGAATGCATTCCGGCTTTTTTATTGTTACTTCCTGTTGAATAAAGTAAAAATTCTACTTACACTAACCGTAACATTTAGCGCTATGGATACTCAATTCGTCACATTGAACAAATCTAAGGCTCCAGCACCTTCCCTGTTTAAAGTGCTGTCTGATGAAATGCGTTTGAGAAACTACAGCCACAAAACGTTGAAAGCGTACAAAAGTTGTTTGCGCTCGTTTGTTAAATACTTTTCGCCCCACCATCCAAGAGAACTGAGTTCCGACGATATACGCAATTATCTCCTTTACTTAATTGAGGGAGAAAAACACTCTGCCTCCACAGTTAACCAAGTGTTTAATGCCATACGATTTCTATATGTTGAATTATATAAGATGCCGTTTGCACTTAACGACATACCACGGCCACAGAAAGAACAGAAACTGCCGAATGTGTTGAGCCAAGAAGAAATATTAAAAATTTTTTCGCAGGTAGATAATCTCAAACATAAAACATTGCTCATGCTAATTTACTCTGCCGGATTAAGAGTTGGCGAGAGCGTTCGACTGAAGGTTTCGGATGTTGATGGGCAAAGGAAAATGATTCATCTGCGTAGTGCGAAGGGAAAAAAAGATAGATACTCCCTTCTTTCAGATGCAACGTTGGCAGCATTGCGTGAGTATTACAAAAAGTATAAACCAAAAGATTTTTTGTTTGAAGGACAGGGTGACCGGAAACATTTATCGGAGCGAAGCATACAACATGTGTTTGAGCGTGCTGTGAAATCGGCTGGCATTCGCATGCCCATTACTCTTCATGGTCTGCGCCATAGCTTTGCCACCCACTTGCTTGAAAGTGGCGTGGACTTACGATATATTCAAGAGTTGCTTGGACACAATAGCAGTAAGACGACTGAAATTTATACACATGTCAGCAAGAAATCGCTCGGTAAAATTGTTAACCCACTGGATCAAGCGTTACAATCAAAATTAAAATAAACGACATATGTCGTCTATCCAGCAGAATTGGAAGTAAAAACGACATATGTCGTAATTCAAGTAGTTATACGCCATTGCCCTTGCAGTTCTCTCTGAGGATCAGATCATTTGACATTTCCTGTCCGACAACCTAACTTACAACCGAACCTGTTATCTACTCTAATATGATCAGCAACTCAGAACTCCAACGAATCATTGCACGATACGGTATTCGGAAACTCGAACGCCATCTCGTATTCTCTTATCTGGAACGGTCTGGTCTCGACTACAAAAAGAGCCCGATCCTCTATGAGTATCTGAAAGACCTTCACATCGACAATCCCTTATATCAAAAAATCCAGACCTTGAGTTTCGCCTCGATCAAGGATTTGGAAAACCAGCTCGAACTCCTCATTCCTAGCAAGGATCGCAGAATCAATGGCGCACACTTCACACCCAGCTTGATAGTGCGTTACATCATTAAGCAGATCGCTCCCAAGATCGGGGACGCAAATCTCGATCCAAGTTGTGGTTCGGGCGCTTTTTTGATAGGCTTGTTAGAGTACTACATTGAGAAATATGGCAAAAGTGTCAAAGCCATTATACGCGAGAATATCTATGGTGCGGATATCCTAGACTACAATATACAACGGACGAAACTTCTCCTTGCCACATTTGCCCTTCAGCACAACGAGATCCTGCTGGACAAAGATTTCAATCTCTACCATCACGATAGTCTAAGGGCAGAATGGAAACAACGATTCGATAACATCGTAGGCAACCCTCCGTACGTCAAGTTCCAGGATTTGTCAGCCGCAAATAGGAAATTCCTCGCCAGCAAGTGGGCAACAATTCAGAATGGTACATTCAATCTGTACTTTGCATTTTTTGAACTTGGATACAACCTACTCAAAGAAAACGGCAAGCTCGGCTTCATCACCCCGAATAACTACTTCACATCTCTTGCAGGAGAGCCGCTGCGTAACTTCTTCACGATTAACCAGTGTGTCTCTCGCATAGTCGATTTTAGCCATAAGAAAGTATTCGACGCCCAGACGTACACAGCAATAACTTTTCTCACCAAATCCCGCAACACGGTTGTCCTATATGACCGCATCAGCGACCACCAGGAACCTTCCGCTTTCCTTGCTCAGGTAAACGGTTCTCCAAATGATCTCGCAGCACTAAACCCCAAGAAATGGCGCTTGCTCAAGAGTCAAGAACGAAAGATCATTGAAACCATTGAGTCCATCGGCACACCTATTGGCCGTTTATTTGACATCGCAGTCGGAATTGCCACGTTAAAAGATGATCTTTATTTTCTTGACTCACAGGCCACGGACGGCACTTTCTACGTAAAGTCAATCTACGGAAAGACCTTCCGTATTGAAAAGGCGATCACAAGACCCGTTTACAAAGTTTCCGATTTCAAACGCCAAGAAGACATTCCCCTGAACACTCGGAGAATAATAGTTCCGTACCTGATTCGAAATGGGGTTGCTATCGCGATACCAGAGGCGGAGTTCAAGCACAATTTCCCCGAATGCTACTCCTACTTTTGCCACGTTAAGGCTAATCTACTTGCGCGTGACAAAGGAAAGGCACCTTATCAACCTTTCTACGCTTGGGGGCGTACACAGGGTTTGACTCGGACGGGGAAGAAGATCGTGACACCAACCTTCAGCCAACTTCCTAGATTCCTCATAATTGAGGACGAAGAGGCGTTCTTTACCAATGGGTACGCGATCTATTTTCGCACTGGTGGGCAGGAATCGTTCTTCGCCGATGCCACTGCAAATCCCTTGGCAAGCGTTGAAAACCGATTCCTAGTTCAGAAGATCCTAAATTCGGGGTTGATGCATTTCTATGTCAGCAAAACCAGCGTCTCAATTGAAGGCGGCTATCCTTGCTACCAGAAGAATTTCATCGAAAAATTCACCATCCCGCACTTCAACCCTGACGAGCTGACAACTCTTGCCAAGCTCCAAGATAGAAGGGAGATCGATTCCTTCTTGGTCCACAAGTATGGACTCGATTCTCAGTTTTCAAATCTGGATCTGTATGTGGCTAAGAGCGACTCCGTAAAACCCTCCCAAGTCAACCCCGAAATTGTGGCGTCACTTTCCGACGAGAGCAACCCATCCGCTTTTAGCTCAGCATCGCTGGAATAGATATGCGGGGGATCAACACTGAAATCAACTATCAGAAGACACGCTTTCTCGTACTTGTACTCTTCGCGAGTTGTGTCCACTCGACCATTGATTGCCTGAAAGGACTTAATGTACTTTTGCACCGTTCCATCTCTTTGGAGAAACTTCACCTCCTTGTTTTTGATAGCATCTGAATCATATTCGGGAACGGCAATCATATAAACTTCCCCCAAACACATTCTCGGACAACGTACGTGCAAGTTCTGCGCTTCTGCAATCGCTCGCTCATACAAGGTATCAAAATTCTTTGCGAGACTGCTAATCTGACTGCGCACGTTGATCGAGATAATTCTCTCCGTGTAGTCCTTCCCATAGTAGTCAGTTGTCTCACGCAAGAGCCCCTCTTTGAGCACTTCCTCTGCCGGCCTTCCCCTAGCTGGCACCACACAGATATCTTGGGCTTTCTTCTTAATAAATCCCGCAATCTCAAGTTCCGGTTTTGTTTCTCCCAGCGGTGGGAAAATCCTTGCTGGGTCAACCCCGTGCCTGATAAGATCCGCCTTCACAGCCTCGTGAATGTTCTGAATCGGCTTCGAGGATCGAATCATAGCGGCCTTACCACTTTCACCCTCACTCCGGATTGATCCTTCTATGAGCGCCTTAAAATTCCTTACTGCTTCTTCAATGCTTATCAAATCTCGGGTCTTGGAAGAAGTATCGTACGCTGACATTCAGTGCCTTAGCTATCTTTTCGATATTCACAATCGAGATGTTTCTTTTCCCTGCTTCCACGCTCGCTATGTAGCTCCGATCCAAATCTGCCGCAAAGGACAAGTCTGTCTGGGACATCCCAGCCCTCTCTCTCAATTGCTTTATTCTCAATCCTATTTTTACCTCGACTTTCACGCAACCAATATTGTACTCTGATGACTATAAGTCAAAGACTTTAAGTAACATTGTTTCACTCATCATATTCAACTTGCAAGGGCAACGGCGTATAACAGCAGCAACAACGGCGCTCACATCATCTATATGGATTATAGAGTTCGCTCCATTTGTTTTGCCGCGAGGTTGGTATTGCAGCGCCAGCGGCGCGAGAAAATGAGTCGTTTAATAGCGCCGCTGTCGCCGCATCAGTTACGCCCACCGCCTTCGGCGGTAGGCTATAGCGGCAAAACAAACGGCGTTGTTGCTGCAGACGTTATACGCTATGCGGCTCACTAGATTTAATTCATAATTATAAGGAGATTAATCAATGGCATCAATTACTCCAGAAAAACTAAAGGAAATCAGTAATTTGGCTGAAAACGTTCCAGAAGCGTTTAGGCTCAAGTGTTTCGAGCTTCTCTTGGCTCACTCATTAGCCGGAGATCAACCTCCGAAGGAAAAGAAAGAACCTCATAAAGACACCGAACAAAAAAAGGGAGCAAGTGATTTCGTTCTTCCTATCGACGTAAAAGCCTTCTTGAACCAATACTCTCTTGAGGAATCTATCATTCAAAAGCTCTTTTTCATCGAAGGCTCAGAAATCAGGCCTCTTTACAAGTTAAACATTCATAAGAAAGCAAAGGCACAGATGTCGCACGCTCTCTTAATGGCACTCGAAAACGCTCTCTCTTCGGGAGAGTTCAAATTTACTGTGGATGGGTTACGTCAACGTTGTATAGATCAGAAGTGTTATGACAAACCAAATTTTATGGCTGTGCTTGAAAGGAACAAGAATCTCTATAAATCATACGATCCAAAAAAGGATATCCATTTGTCTACTGACGGCAAGACTGAATTGGCAGACGTTATAGAAAAAATCAAGTAAACTATGGACAAAAGCGATTTTTTAAATACTCTTAAGTCATTCCGAACTGAAATTGCAGGATTGAAGAATGAAATCAATGTGGTGAAGAACAAGCAAATTCATAGCAAGACTTTGCGTCAGAAGATCGAAGTCATCGCAACGATTTGGTTTGACAAGATCGAGTCCACGCTCCGGCATCATTATTCTATCGATTCGAAAATACTCGACCGTTGTCACGACTTGTTTGGCAAACTTGTTGAATCTTCTACAATCATACCTTCCAAATCAGTCGTCCTTACCCTGCTTCAGGATACGGAGAAAGCGATTTCATCTGAGCTAATTGTTCACGTTCTAAAATTTCAAACGGAAATAAAATAGCTTGGCTCTTTTTCAACTGTTTTAGACTCGGCACAAGGAGACGAACTTGAGTATCTAAAGGAAGCCGTACAGTGTGCTGAATTAGGCTATTTCAGAGCAGCTATTGTACTTTGTTGGTGCGCTGCAGTTGATCGACTCCAGAAAAAAGTTCTCAAATTCGGTCTTGATAAGTTCAATAATGCCTCTGCACAGATGTCTGCTATGACGTCGGGCCGATATAAGCGATTCAATAAAAAATTTGAGATCCATAATCTCTCCGACTTAAGAATGTCTGTCTTTGACAACGATCTGTTGTGGGTTTTAGAATTCCTCGGCTTGATAGACGGAAACGAGCACGAAAAACTTTCGATCTGTTTCACAATCAGAAACACTTGTGCACATCCAGGAGATGCTGCTCCCTCACCTGAAAACGTTGCATCATTCTTCTCAGACATCAATCAACATGTTCTGAAAAACAAGAAGTTGAGTTTGACATGAGCCGCACAGCGTATAACAGCACAAACCACGACACTTATGAAGGTAGATTGAAGATTGCAGATTTAAGAATTAAGACTATAAAATGAAAATTGAACAATTAAATAATAAACGTTCCATTGTTTTTGCCGTGGGCCCGGATTGCAGCTCCAGCCGCACGAGAAAATTTTTTGTTAAGAGTGCGTCTGTCGCCGCATTAGTTACGCCTGTTCGCCTGCGGCTCACAAGCTATAACGGTAAAAACAACGACGGTGTTGCTGCAAACGTTATACGTCACGCAGCCCTAATTGAGAACAAGATGTATAAAAGCATAATCATTCATCAGAAAGGAGTAAATCAGAATGAATCAGACAGCGGAAAAAACATGGTGGCCCACGTCCCCGAAATTCTTGGGACCACTGAGCTTAATTGGTGTTCTTCTTGCTGTAGCACTCGTCGGGATCTTCGTTGGCAGAGGAATGATTAGCGAAGCAATTCTGGCTTTTCTTTCAGCAGCCATCTTACTGCTTCTCAGTTTGGTTGGCCTTCTCATAGAACTCATAAGGATTTGCCGAAGAATCGAGACGACACTCGAATCTAGATCACAATAGCACTCAGCGACCTTCTCAAGGCTGTGAAGCGCATAACACGGCAAACAACGATGCTCACTCATTTGATATAGCTATGTTGAAACTCGGTTCCAAAATCAGTTGTGCTCGTTCCATGCCACCCGCCGCAAGAAAAATTGATTTGTTGATAGGCGGCGGTCGGCACGGCGTTGTTTTCCTAAACGTTGTGCGCAAACGGTCCGCGCCGTGGGAAGGTAGGAAACCGATAATTCACCACGAGTTACAACTTAATCAAAAGGAACAGACATGGACCAAATTACCGAAATCAATGGGGTCAAAGTGACCAAAATGCAGGAGTTTAAAAACCTTGTCATGAAGGATCCAACCAAAGGAGATCACAACCCTTCACTTGTCGCGCATTGGGTCGGGGGATCACGTTCACGAGTTGAGTTGAAAGACAAGGTTGTGCACATCGGTGGTCATGGTGAGTTCAACTCGATGCAAATGCTGCTCGCAACTCTGGCTGCGTGTGATGTAGATTTGATGGCGATACACGCCTCCTTCCTCGGTCTCAAAATCGAGAACCTCTCGGTGGAAGCGACGGGGCATTTTAACCTGCAGTCATATCTGGGATTGGAAGATGCCCCGCCGTCCGCATACGATGCGATCTCATACGTTGTGCGTCTTTCTGTTCCAGATGCAACGCCGGAGCAGATTGCGTACTTGCGGGAACGGTGTGAGCGCTCCTCGCCTGTTCGCGACTCGCTAGCACGCGCGATTCCATTGAAGTTGGAATTCAATGCAAACTCATGACAGGAAAGTTCCAGGGGACTGTGATTTTCAAAGCAGGGGCTGCCCGCCTGCGAATAACAGGCGTAACCATGTCGTTCCCTCTGTTGATAGGCGCGGTTGAAGTAAAGTTAAAAGCTACAGTTGTAGTCGCTCAATGCTGTTTGTTATACTCATAAAAGATTGTATTCATTACATTCTTTCAATCGGAGATGAATTTTAGAATAAGTAGAACCCATCTCAAAAATAGGCGTCATTGTGAGGGAGCCCCGCTTTCAACGGGATAAACTGTACGACCGAAGCAAACTCTGAGATTAACACAAAAAAAGATTGTCCCGCTTTTTGGATTCCGCTCTTTGCGGGATTCAAAAGGCGAAACTTCGCCAAAGAACGGCTCGCAATGAGACTGATTTGGTATTTTCGAGACAGCTTATAGTTATTTTCAGATTCCCGACAGATACATTCGGGAATGACGACATTAAAGAAAATTACTCTGAATAGTTACATTAGTTCTAACAATCAACAGCAACTTACATGGATAATACAAGAGTCTATAGAATATCTTTCGCGAGCATCTATCCGTTGTATATTCAGAAAGCGGAAAAAAAGGGACGCACAAAAGCGGAAGTTGATGCCGTTATCTTCTGGCTTACGGGATATAATAAAAAAACCTTGCAGCAACAGATTGATATGAGGAGCGATCTTGAGACCTTTTTCGCCCAAGCGCCGAAAATGAATCCCAATGTTTCAAAAATCACCGGGATGATTTGCGGATACCGAGTGGAAGAGATCGAAGACAAACTGATGCAAAAGATCCGGTACATGGACAAGTTGGTGGATGAACTGGCAAAAGGAAGAACGATGGAGAAGATTTTAAGGAAGTAGGGTGAATGAACCATCATGTTCCCATTATGTCGCATAAAGATCGCACAAAGGCAAAACGCACAAACCAGGCAATGCTGAAGATGCGGAAAATTGATATCGCTGCAATGAAGGCTGTAGTCGGGTAAAACGGGTTTTTTACTTTATTAGTGACCGATCACACTATGCACCATCAGTCCGCTCACATAAAACAATACCATCCCTCCAAACACTACCAACGAGAGTTTGCGGTTATCCGAGCGGTTGATCTCAGGAATTAAATCGCTTGCGCTTACATACAGCGCTGCCCCCGCCGAGAATGCAAATGCATATCCGGTAATCTTCGAATCGACATTCTGCAGGAAAAAGATCATCAAAATACCGAGCATCGTCCCTCCCGCAACACCTGCCGAAGCGCGCAGCGCGGTCTTCCTTGTCTGTTGCGAGGCAAGCATGATGGATGCAATGGTGAGTCCTTCGGGAAATTTGTGGAGCGTGATGGCAACAAAGATCATCACGCCCAGTGCTAAATTATAGTACATGCCGGCGGAGATCGCAAGCCCGTCGAAGAAGGCGTGAATAAACAATCCCCAGAATGCAGAGTAACTCGCCACACGCGAAACCATAATGTCCGAATGCGTCTCCTCGCCGAAATGGAGATGCTCCACTACGGTGTGTTCGACAAAATGGATAACGCTGAATCCGAACAGCATCCACAACGGCGCTGTTGCGCCAAGATGAGTGATACTTTCGGGAAGGAGGTCAATCATCACCAGCGCGAGCAGGAATCCGGCGCCGAGTGCTATCAGATATTCCTGGATCGATTTGGAAACTTCCCTTCTCCATGCAACAAACGCGCCGCCAATAATCTCCGCTCCCGCCGCAACAATGCCTGCAAGAATAATAAAAATCGTTACATCATTCATTGTCTGTACGGCTCCTTCAAATATTGATCGGCAAGATCGTGGGCATTCTCAAAGTTCTTCATCTTCTTCACTTTGTTGTACTGCATTTCGGCATAGTTCCTTTTCTTCTGGATGTCGTAAATCATTCCAATCCTCAGGTTTGTCAGGATCATATAACCGGATGCCTCATCCTTGTTAATTGCCCGGCATAATTTATCACATTGGTAAAAATATTTCAAGGCGTCATCGTATCTCTGTCGGCTCATCTCCACCATCGCCAGATAGAATGCCGCCTCGCGCTGCGCATAGATGCCGTAGCCGCGCTGTTTCAACTCGCAGCGAAGGTTGATCTGTTGGAATGCCTGTTCCGCCTCGGCATATTTTGAAAGGATATACGCGCTTCTGCCGGCATACCGATGAAACAGTACGTTGTTCGGAAATTGTTTTAAGAGCGAAACAGCCAAAGTATACGCGGTGTCGAATTGTTTCTCATATGAATAGTTGAGCTGCAGCAGAAAATATTTCGCCTCAATCGCAGCATACCGCGCATGTTCGGATGCGGTGCGCAGCTGTTCAATCCCTTTCTTCTTGTCTCCCGCAGGAAAAAAGATCATCACCGGCTTTACGATCGGATATCGCTCCGGGATCGTTGAAGCGTAATAATTGTAAATGCCGATGCCGAGGAGAATGTCGTAATTACCGGGAGCAAGTTTGAACGCACGCTGCACAATCGGCAGTGCAAGCCGCCCATCGTTTGCCGCTTTGATCCAACTGCTGCGGTTCGCCCGCAATCGTCCTTGGAATCCCAGCGCTCCTCCTTTAAAGAAGAGCGCGCTGACGTCGTTCTTATTCACATCCAGTAAACTGTCGCACAGATCGATCACCTCATCCATTTTTTGTATGAAAATCTCATCCCGCGATTCGTCGTCAATGTCGATCAGGATCTTCCACCATTCAATCATGCCGAGAAAGAATTTTCCAGCCGGGTGTGAAGGGTAATGCTGCGCAAGATAGTTGAATTCCGTTTCTGCCTTTTCAAATTCAAGATTATACACAAAGTTGATGCCGCGCTGCGCGCGTTCGTCAAAATCCGGTGTTGTTACCCATTGGGAAAATGAGACGGAAGTGATACCAAGAAGAAAACAACCGAGTGTAGAGACAATCTTCACGATTGAACCGGCACCTGTTCCTGCTGTTGCTGTGCAATCTGCTGCTTGCGCTCTTCAACCCATTTCTCATACATCCATGCACCGTCGGCAGATCTGAACCAATTTGATTTATAGATGAATGCGGTTGCAATCACCAGCACCAATGTCGCCAGCGCCCCACCTTCGGGACCGAATGTTCCCCCCGTCAGCCATTCAGGTCCGGTAACGATTGCTTTGCCAATCTGTTCTTTATCCGAAGTTGTTCCGCTCACTGGGAGCGAATAGACGAATCCCTGGAAAAAATTCCACGAGATATGTAATCCAATGGCAAGCCACAGCGCATTTGTTTTGTAATACGCAACGGAAAGCCACAATCCGGCAAGCCCGACGTTGATGAGACCGAATGTTGAGACATTTGGATTTCCGGCATGAGCGAGTGCGAACAAAATTGCAATTGATACAGCTGCAATGGCACGGTTCGTCCCTTCGGCAAAGACCTGCAGGATGTATCCGCGAAACATCAGTTCTTCCCCATACCCGACAACTGTGTAGAGAGCGGCGCTGTTCAGGAAAATCAACAGTATGGACCCCATCTCCAATTCACGAAATTCGATTGAGATCATTCCACCGGCAAAGAACACAATGACGATCGTTGTCATCATGCCTGCACCGAGGAGTATCCCTTGAAACAATTCCTTTCCCCATCGGTTATGAAAATAAATACCGATGGAATAAAACGGACGCTTATCGACGAACCGCAGCATAATCCATGTAGATACTGTCAGCGCCACGTAAGCAAAGAACGTTTGCAGCGCCGCCAATTTGTACTCCGGATAATCTTTGATCAACAATCCGTAGGGAGCGGTTAATGCAATAGTGATCGCAGAAAGAATCAGCAGAAAAATGCCGATGCGCCAGCCTGCTCGCATGTATTTCAATTCGGGATTGATAAAAATATTTTTCATGAGTTATCTATACCAAGTAATATGTCCATTGATATTATTTTTTTCAAAAACTTCCAGAACCTCAGTACAAAATCGAACCAATTCTTTGTTATTTTCCTTCTTCGCCAATTCGTACAATCTAATAAACATTTTTTTACCCGTCTCAGTCTGCTTAAAATGTTTTTTCAGATAATTATGGGGACCACATAACACCTGTCCATTCTCGATAGTGGCCTCTCCACCAAATTCTCGTGGTTTGATATGATCTACGTGAAGTTCAACACCGTCTTTCTCTCCTCTTCCACAGATTACGCATTTATAACCGTCACGTTCAAGTATTCGTTTTTTCTGTGATTCAGTGAAATTTTGAATTCCTTTGTTTTGTACGTAAGAAGGATCGTATTTATACACCCCTTTTTTAACTTTAATTAAAGTCCCCTCATCCTTTAGAGCCCTTATTTGTCTATCTGGATCACGAAATACTTCACCTGTCCTTTTCTCCCACTCCTTTGTAACCCAATCCACAACTTCCGGATGTTTGATTTCCTTATTTGGATGTTTCTTGAAGTAACTTAACACGAGTTCTTTTTGAGTCATTTTTATTATCCTCAAATGGAAAAGAAGACGTTTCCTTCAGTATTCTGTTTTTTGATAGTTCACAATAATGTTTATCTAATTCTACCCCAATCCCAAGCCTATTATTATTTGCTGCTTCAATCAACGTAGAACCGCTGCCAGAAAAAGGATCAAAGATTACATCACGAACATAACTAAAAAGCTTTATTGCTCTATACGGTAACTGTCTTGGAAATGGCGCTGGATGTCCAATTCTTTTTGCACTTTCACCATTAAAAGTCCATACTCCATTCGTCCAATCCATAAAATCTTGTTTTGAAATGTCAGAGATTTTTGTTCCCCCAGTTTTTTTCCATTCATTCTTGTATAAGACAATTATCAATTCAACTGGTGCAATTACGTAAGGCGCAGAAGCCGATAACCATGACCCCCAAGCAGTCCGTCTTGATATATTTCCTTCGTTCCAAATGATTGTAGAATGATATTTCCACCCAACTTTTTGAGCAATAGTAGTTATATCCGCACCTACACTTTTTTGTCCACCTTTGTTCTTATCTAGAGGTACGTTTAAGACTAAACGTCCTTGTGATTTTGTCCACCTGAAGCAGTTAGTCAACCATTTTTCTGTAAACTCTAAATATTGTTCGTATAATAATTCATCGTCATTCGAATTATATTCCATTCCAACATTATAGGGCGGTGAGGTAACAGTAAGATCGATGAATTCTTTGTTAAATAGATTACTATCCAAAGAGTTCCCTCTGAATAAAACTATATTCCTGTGACGGAAATATTCTTCTCTTGGTTCAATAATAATATCTTTTACTAAACCAACGATAGGCTCATCACTTTCATAGATAACTTTTTTCCTCTGCTTTTTTTGCACTTTATATTAAATCCTTTCAAATAGATATTCTTTCACTTTGCTCATCGCAACACGCTCTTGTTTCATCGAATCGCGCTCGCGGACCGTGACGGTCTGATCCTGCAGCGTCTGCGAATCGACTGTAAAGCAGTACGGTGTCCCAATCTCATCCTGACGGCGGTACCGCCTGCCGATGGCGCCGCTGTCGTCATAGAAGACACGAAAATGTTTCTGTAAATCTTTTGTCATCGTGTGCGCGATATCGTCCATCCCGTCGCGGTTCACCAGCGGAAGGATCGCCGCTTTCATCGGGGCGAGTTTGGGATGGAAGTGGAGCACCGTCCGCATTTCTCCTTCCACCATCTCTTCATCGTACGATGCACAGAGGAACGCCATGAACGAACGGCTCGCGCCGACCGATGTTTCGATCACGTACGGGACGAACTTCTCTTTCGTCTGCTCGTCGTAGTATTTCATCGCTTTGCCGGAGAATTTCTCGTGGTTGCCGAGGTCGAAATCTGTGCGGCTGTGGATCCCTTCGATTTCCCCCCACCCGAACGGGAATTTGAACTCGATGTCGAATGCCGCCTTTGCATAGTGCGCGAGTTTCTCGTGCTTGTGCCATTGAAGATTTTCCTGCTTCATGCCGAGGTCGAGGAACCACTTCATCCGTTCTTCGCGCCAGTATTCGAAGAACTTATCCTCTTCTCCCGGTTTCACAAAGTACTGCATCTCCATCTGCTCGAACTCGCGCGTGCGGAAAAGGAAATTCTTCGTGTTGATCTCGTTCCGGAACGCCTTCCCGATCTGCGCAATGCCGAACGGCAGTTTCTGCCGCGATGCGCTCTGCACATTTAAGAAGTTCACAAAAATACCCTGTGCTGTTTCGGGACGGAGATAGACGACGTTGTTTGTATCTTCCACCGGACCAACGAATGTCTTGAACATCAGATTGAACTGGCGGGCTTCTGTGAAAGTACCAACATTTCCGCAGTTCGGACAGTTCACCAATTTCAATATGGAATCTGCCATGTTTGGATCAATAAAATATCCTGCTAGCAATTCTTTAGCAAATTTTGCATCCTTTATAAGTTTGCGATATTCATCTAACAAACCTTCAACAGTCATTAATTGTATGTCATCTCTTTGTTTTCTATAAGCAGCCAAAAAAGTTTCAAAACCAACGGGGTCGGAAAATCGAGTCTGTAAAAATGAGAATACAATTTCCTCAAGTTTGCTGAGATTCTTTGGGGAAAGTTGTTCGTATAGATGATCTAAACGATACCTCGCTTTGCACTGTTTGCAATCGACCATCGGGTCGGTGAAATTCGCAACGTGACCTGATGCTTCCCACACGCGGGGATGCATCAGGATCGAAGCATCGATTCCTTCGATGTCGTCGCGGAACGTCATGGAACGCCACCACGCCTGCTTGAGATTGTTCAACATCTCGACACCCAACGGACCGTAGTCCCAGCAGCCGTTCAGTCCGCCGTAAATTTCGCTTGATTGAAAAACAAAACCGCGCCGCTTTGCGAGCGAGACGATCTTGTCCATGATTGCTGTGTTATTTACTTCTTTACTGATGGTGTTGCTCCTTTCTTGATCGCTTGTACCGGTTCCTTGCTGAAAATAAAACTTCTGAGGACCACGTCTCCGTTCTTGATCTGCACGATGGATGTCTTTTCCCGAGCATTATCCACAGAAAAAACCTCGGCATTGTAATCATCGAGCGAATCTTTCATGGCGCTGATGAAATTCAGCACATCAAATTTTGCCGGATAAAGTACGCGGACGTCGTTCCTGTTCTTCACGGGACGGATATTTTTCTTCTCGATACCCAGGGAACGAAGAGTGGTATCTGCCATCGCGTACACACGGTCGCCGGAAACATTCTGCTTCGATGAAAAAGGGAGCGACATCGGCTCCGATTCTCCGCTCTCCCATTCACGCACGATCGTCAGTATGACCGCAAGAACGGCAAGAGCGGCGATGATGTAGATTCGTTTGTCCATGTCCATTGTAGGGTAGGTCGGCGTCAACGCCGACCCACCAACTATATTTTTACTTCACTTCTCTCTCTTTTTGTAAAAACGGAAATCTTCCCTTTGCCGTATTTTTCCACCAATTGCTTCGCCAGATCAAAATCCCTTCCGACATCTGTCGGTGTGTGCGCATCAGAACCGAGTGTGAGCGGGATGCCGTACTCTGAGACGATCTTCAATATCTGTTCGCTCGGGTAAACCTCTTTCACCGGTTTTCTCAACCCGGACGTATTGATCTCCACCGCCATTCCTGATTCTTTTACCACTTTGAACGTCTCCCGAAGTATCTCTTCAATGTTCTTCTTGGGACGGTGACCGAATTTCTTCACAAGGTCGCAGTGCCCGACGATATCGAACAATCCGCTCTGTGCGGAGCGTTTGATATGGTCGTAGTACGAAATATATACTTCATCGATGTCCACATGATCGAACTTTCCGACATACAATGGATTGTCGAATCCCCATTCGCCAAGATAATGCACAGAGCCGATGACATAATCAAATTCATTTTTCCCGTTGAATTCTTTCACCCACGCTTCCGTACCGGGGAAAAAATCACCTTCAACGGCAAACTTGATCGTAATTTGATCCTTGTATTTTTCCCGGAGTGCGAGAACTGCCGGTTTGTATTCGCTCCAGAATTGTTCTTCGTACATCCGCACTTCGATATCCCAATCATTCGGCATGGGGGAATGATCGGCGAGCCCGATCTCCTTCAAGCCGATCTTGATTGCATGCTGCACGTACTCTTCGAGCGCGCCGTCAGCATGTTTGCAGAGTTGATTGTGTGTGTGATAATCTGCGAGCATTACTTCTTCTTTCGTGCCAGCCGTGCCGTTTCGATTCCGAGCGCGGAATAGAGCGGCACCAGATGATTCAATGTTGTTGTCGAGAGTGCTTCCAAATGCCGTGTCACTGTCTCCACATCTCCGCGCGCAATCGGACCGGTCAACGCATCTGCCGGCGAGGAAACAAGAACATTCTCCACCGTCCGGAGGATTATGTTCCCGTAGATTTTCCACAGATTCTTTCGCGGAATACCGCTCTCGAGCGCAATACGTTCAACGACCGATAACAGTGTCACAAGATAGTTGGACGCAAAGACTCCGGCAGTATGATACAGAACTTTTTCTTCTTTAGAAATTGCAAAAGTATGGGCGTGAAAGATTTTTGCAAGTCTCTTCGCGAACTTCAATGCCCGCGTATCCCCTTCAATAGCACACCAGACATCTTTGAACGAGATCCTTGTGTTTCGTGGGAAGGTCTGCATCGGGTGAAATGAACCGACCGAAGCACCTCGTTTTTTTACTGCAAGCAATTCACTGCTCGAAAGGGCACCGGATGTATGAAGAATGATCTTCCGGTTCAAAGCACCGCATCGTTGTGCAAGTGTGGATGCAACAGAAGTAATCTCTCCATCCGGAACGGAGAGAATGACGTGATCAGCAACGTCAGATATTTCTCCGCGTGATCCCGAAATCCGCGCTTTCACTTTTTTTGAAAGATCGCGCGCAGTTCTCCCGTGGAGAGAGTAAATACTGTCAATCTTCACTCCCCCATAAAACAACGCAAGGGCTATTGAACGTCCAACAGCCCCTGCACCGATGATCGTGACCGGTTTCAAGTTTTTATTTTACAAGGAACATTTTCTTTGTTGAGACAAAATTTCCCGACGTAAGACGATAGAAATACAAACCGCTCGGCAAACCTGCGGCATTCCATTTCTGCGTGAACGTTCCGGCACCTTTCACCTCATTCACCAGCGATGCAATTTCATTTCCCAGAATATCGAACACTTTCAACGAGACATGCCCCGAAACGGGAATTGAGTATCGTATAACTGTCGCAGGGTTGAATGGATTTGGGAAATTTTGGTGCAGTGCAAACTCATTCGGCGTCTTTCCCGCCGTGTGCACAGAATTAACGATGGAGTATTTCACAATGAGCAGCGGACGGTTTGCCGCCGTTGCATTCTCACGCGTATCGAACCTTTTAGCGGTCTGATTCGTGGACTCATCGCCGATAATGATCCATCCGTGATTTGTTGATTGATCGTTCACCCATCCCTGAACATCCGCGACGAGTTGCGCGGTGGAGCCAAACTGGTACACACCAGTATCGGTGACAGACAGCGTGACGCTCGCGGTCGGTGCAAAATCTCCCCCGGCAGTCGTCCAGGTTTGCGTGTTAAAGGATCTGTGAATCCACGTCGCATCTCCGGTGGTTGACGTTGCTCCGCTCCCTTCGTTTGATCCGGCGTCCGATGTTCCTTCTCCCCAACTTGCCGTGACTTTATGCAATTTGATATCGGTCGCACCGGCAGCAGTCTTCGACATATGAAGTTTCACGTTCACATCCGTTACGGTTGATCCGGCAGGAATTGATCCGCTCAGGTCAAAAAAAATCAATCCGCGGCGAATAGCGCCGCTGTTCGTCTTTCCGGCAAATACATGTACCCCTGCGCCGTTGCTTACAGCGCCGGATGGATCTTCATACAACGTATTATCTCTCGCTGAAACGACGGAGACCTCTTGTTGCGAAAAAAGAAACGATCCAAAACCTGCAACAATGCCTGCCAGTACTGTAAATTTCATTTCATCCTCCCAAAAAATGATGAGCATCGAAAGCGCGAAAGAAATGTACCCAAAATTTTTCTTTTAACAAACTGTCGAACGAAAAGGGAGGCAGATCACTGTTGCTTTGATCTCTCATATTGTTCCCGTCCATGGCGCACCGCTTCGAGCGCGACAAGGACGTTGTCCCATCCGAAACTTTGCACATGCTTGTTCTCCAGCAATTTGTAACTGGTGAAGAAATGTTCTATCTCCACCAAAAGATGGTTCGGCACTTCCGTAACGTCGTTGATATTCCGGTATGTCGGATCGTTGACTGCAACGGAGAGCAGTTTATCGTCGGGTCCCTTCTCGTCTTTCATCCGCAGGATGCCGATCGGTTTCACTTCGACGACGACGCCGGTGAAGAGGGGCTGATCAATGAAGATCAGAATGTCGAGCGGGTCGCCGTCATCCCACAGCGTACTCGGCACAAATCCGTATGCCTCGGGATAGTGCATTGACGAATAGAGAACGCGGTCGAGTTTAAACACACCGAGGTTCACGTCGTACTCATATTTATTTCTGCTCCCTTTCGGGATCTCGACGACAGCATTAATGACGCGGGGAAATTCGTCGCCGATGGGGAGATCTTTATAATTCATAGCAGCCACCTGAATAAAAAAAGAACCCCGAAATGAGATCCATCCCGGGGTTCAGCATAAAACCTGAAACCGTTATTTTAATTTCAATGAAGCAACTACATTCTTGAATGCCGGTTGGAAATCAGCCGACATCGGCTTGTACCATGTCAGGATCACCTGATAGATCTTTTCTCCCTTTGCCACGAAATACACTTCCCTGTCAATTTGCGGCGCGGGGGATGCAACGATCACTTTTGCATCAAGGCCGTCCACTTTGCCGGATGTGGTTGATTTCGGCTTGAACTTTCCTTTATTGTCTTCAAAGAACCGTTCGAACTTCACTTCCCCTTTGTCGGTCTTCGTCGCAAAAATGCTGATGTCGATCGTGCAATCTTTTCTCAATCCTTCAACATGCAATGAATGAATCGCCCCTCCTTTTTTCTCGCTGACCGGCGTAACGGTAAAGTTGTCCGGATACATGAATTCGAGGAAGTCGTTCGCGAATTTGGTCACTTCCGCCGATGGTTTCGATGCGGCATTCGGATCGGTATATCGTTCCTTCGGGCGTGGTAATTTGATGGAGGCGACGATCTTGTCGAGCAGCGGCGAGTACACTTCAAAGTATTCGTTGAATCCTGTTACGCTGACTGTATAGAATACACTGTCGTGAGCCACAATGATCTTCTTCCCTTCCATGACTGTATTCTTGCTTACTTTTACTTTATACGAATACGAAACACCGTTCTCTTTGCCGATGGTGATCGGCTGCTCGTTTGCAAGGTTCAGCGCGGAGTAGTTTTGCATTGTCGCGGCTTTGTACTCCTCCAATGTCCCTACTTTTGCATCGAGGAATTTTTCCCATGATATGGTCACCTCAACTCCTCCTTGTTCTTCCCCCACTTCTCCTGTTCCGGTGGAATAGACTTCGTAAAATTTATCGGCAACAACCTGCGACGAATAGACACGGACGCTTTTGGGATCGGCGTTCAACAGCCATCCTTTGGGATACTGAATCTCCATCCCGTTGATCGGATCCTGATGCGTCTCCCATTCGGTTACATTCGGCAGTTCCGCTTTCTTTTTGCAGGAAGAGATCGTACCGGCAACGAGGACGATCAGTGCTATCGTGCAAAGAGAAAAAATATGTGTCAATTGCTTTTTCATAGATCACCTTTATTGGTTGATTGAATGAATATTTATTTTCCGCAATTCATCTGTGCCGATTCTTTTTTTGCCGCTGCATTTTTGGGGTTGAGTTTTAATACAAGAGCATATTCCTTGCATGCTTTATCTCTATACTCTTTCGCTTCCGACGCCAGAAGATCCTTATCCCCGCTTTGCACTGCATACATCTGCGCTAAAAAGAGATGAAGGTTCTCATCCTTCTTTTCCTTTTCGTACCCGACTGCCTTTTCGAGTTTATCGACGGCATCTTTTACTTTCTTTTCTTTCCAATCGAAGGATGCGAGCAGACGGTAGCCGCTGATCGACATTGCATTATGCTGGGCGACTTTTTTCGCATCCTTCTTATCTGCATTTGCCGCACTGTCAGCAAGAAGAATCAAATTGTTGCCATATATTCTTCCCTGTTCAATCGAATCCTGCAGACTGTAGATCTGTCCCAGTATCTGATGCCCTTGAAGCATGTTCGGTCTGATGGCAAGCAGACGCTTATAACTCGACTTTGCATTTTCGTACCGTTCCAGGATGTAATTCGCAAATCCTGAATAGAACAATGCCGTGACATTATCGGGATCCTTGGCAAGAATGCGTTCATATTGAGTAACAGCAAGATCGTATTTCTTTTGGGATATATAAATTGCCGCCAGCGTGCCGACAGCATCCATGTACTCCTGGTCCATTGACAACGTCTTCTCCAAAAACTTGATCGCATTAGCGGTATCTTTCAATTGAAAGTACGAATATCCCATCCGGTACACTTCATCTTTGCCAAGCGAATCTGCCGGAAGCGATTTGTAGAGGTCAACTGATTTTTTGTATTCCTTCGTAAGGTAGTAGCAGTGAGCGAGCATCGGTTTTAATTCAAAACTCTTTGGATTCAATTTGATCGCATGCTCAAGTCCTGGTATTGCATCGGGATACGCTTTTGCGTTGTACGCAGAGATGGCATACTTTTCCCACGCTTCGGCATTGTCCTTCACCATATCGTTGAACTTCTTAAAGAACTCCGCCGCTTCCCGCCAGTACTTGATACGGTAGAAAATATTCGCCGCATCCAACACTGCTTTTGAGTTTGCGGGATCAAGGTCTATCGATTTTTGCAGCGCGGCGATTACTTCTCGGATTTGATCGGCATTCAATACTCGATTCTTCAAGATGGTCGTTGCCAAACGGTACCACAATGACGGATCATTCGGGCGCAATTGTGTTGCCGTCCGGAGATTATCGACAGCAAGCACGATGACATTCTGCCGTGCATACACTTCGGACAACCCGATGTATGCATCGGCATTCTTCTCATCCACCTCTTTCACTTTTGAAAAATAAATGGAAGCCTTGTCCACCGAATCCGCATCCAAATATGCCTGAGCGAACGCCAGCGGCGCTGCAATTCCGTTCTTGTGGTACTTTGCGGCTTCGTTGTACGTTTTTTGCGCTTTGTCCCATTGTTTCAACGCGCCGTACACGCGAATGATGGATGACAGCGCGGGTTCGTACTCGTCGTCAAAATCCAGAGTGCGGTCGAGTTGTTCCTGCGCTTTTTGAAGGTCTCCTTTCATCCGGTACGATTCGCCGAGAAGAAAATTTGCTTCAACATTCCGCGAATTATTAACGAGATACTGCTGCAAGAGCGGAATTGCTGCATCGTACTCTTTGTTATTGAACGCCGTTCGCGCCTTCGTGAGCTCATCCTGAGCAAGGAGATTGGATGAACAGAGAATAAAAAGTACTGTGAAAAAAAACTTCATCATGCTTCCTTCACGTTATGGTTGATTGAGTTGAACTAACCGAACCGGCATCGTTGCCGGCACCAGCCCGTTCTTGACGATAATTTTTTGACCTTCTGTTCCGGCTGCAAACGAGGTAAAGCCCACTGCGACGCCTTTTCCCGCCTTATGTGTGTAGATGTAGATACTTCTGCTCAGCGGATAAAAATTTCTGTAGATATGCGCCTGATGCGGCGGAAAGTATTCCAGAACCGTTGATGTACTGTCCCGCGTATAGTTTGGATCACCAATCTCAAGTACCCTGATACTGTCCGATGCCTGCGCAAGCCAGCTGATGCCGACAAATCCGATGGCGTTCGGACGGCTGCTGACTTCGGAGATGACCTCGCGCGTTGTCGGGCACGGCAATATTGTCTTTGCAAGTTCCGATGAACCGGCAATTCTTCTGACAAGATATTCATAAACGCCGCTGTTCACGTCCCCCATAACGATAACGATTGCGCTGGAAAGATTTGAACCTTTCACTTCCGACCAGCGCTTTTTTTTACCGCTGAGAATGCTCTTCAGTTCTTCGACGGTGACCTTGGTAACCGGATTTTTTTCATTGACGATGACAGCGATCCCATCGTACGCTATTTTTGTCGTGCTGACATCCAGAGCGTTATCGGCAATCACTTTCTTTTCCTCGTCATTGAATTCGCGCGGACAGACGATCAATTTCACGCTGTCATTCAACAGTTGCACAATGGCATCCCGCGTTGATGAGGAGAGATGAGTAATTGTTGCCTGCTCGTACACTCTCGTAAAATCTTTTACCTGCAGGTCAATCACCGGAAATACATCTTCAGATGTAATAATCGTGAGTTTGCCCGCCGTGGGTGATTCGCGTTGTTCTTGCTGGCATGCTGAAACTGCGAGAGCGATGAGAGTAATGAGCGCCGGTATGAGGGATTTAGCGATTTTCATCTTCTTGCTGACGTTGCTTGAGTCGAATCGAGAGAGCTCGGTAACTGCCATACAGCAACAGCACAACGCCAAACATCACTCTGAATTTTTCAGGGACGCGGAATTCCGGAGGAAAAAAGAACAGGATATACGCGCCCATGAAAATGAACAACCCTGCCATCGCGTATCCGAAATACGCAAACACTTTTGAGGGGTCCATCGAAATAATTTACCGTCCTTGGTTCAACCTGAATTTGAACGGAATTGAAACCCAGACAGCGACCGGTCCGTTATTCATGATTGCCGGTGTGAATTTCCATTTCATCGCAGCGTCTATCGCCGGCTGGTTGAACAACTCTGCATCCGATTTCAGAATCTGTGCACGCTTCGGGTTGCCTTCTTTATCCACCCAAATCTTCACCCACACGGTTCCTTCAACGCCGGCACGACGGGCAATCTCGGGATATACTGGTGCAGGATTATTGCCGGGAATCGGGTTCGGTTGTTTTTCTACAGGAACGAAATCCGGTGGCGGACCTTCATCCTCAATCCGAACATCTTGTTCGATTTCAACAGGACCGCCTTCACCCGCTCCATCGCCGATCGGACCGACTGCCGCCATTTCTTCCTGCGTTGCAATTGTCTGCTCGGGATTGATTTCCGCATCAGGCACTGGAACCGGGGTACCAACGGTCGGTTTTGCAACCGGACCTTGCACCGTTACAGCGGGTGCAGCTTGCGAGTTTGTAATTGAAGGAGGAGGACCAAGATCGCTGTACTTCATGATACGGACTGAGTACACAGGTTCATCTTCTTCCAACAATGCCGAAACACCATAATATGCCCCCATTCCACCGGCATGTAATAAACCTGCCAAAGCCAGCGCCCACGTCGAGTACTTCCGAGTTAAGACACGGAGCTCTTGAAAACCGTAGGGCGAATTTGCGACTGCTGTTGCCATAGTTCCTTATTTCCTCTCTTTAGAGCGTTGCAATAATTCTTTTATCATCATCCAGCATCGGCGCCAGACTGAATCGTGTAATATCATTGATATTCAATTCATCCATGATATCCACCATGTCAATATACTTTGCTTTCCCGTCAACCTTAATCAATGTGATCAACTTCGGGTTGGCGCGGTTCCGATCCTTCAGCAATTTACCAAGATTAATAAGCTTCCCTTTCTTATCGGTCCCATCTACTGTAACAGGTTTTTCCATCCCAACATTCCAGTAGATTTTAAAATCTTCAGTAATGCGAAGTGTCAAGAGATTTGATTCCGCGACTTCCGCTTTTGTCTCCGACGGAGGAAGATTGATCTCCATCGTCTGCGGTTTGTTCATCGTCGTCGTGAGCATGAAAAACGTCAGCAGCAGGAATGCGACGTCAACCATCGGTGTCATGTCTATTCTGACGCCGACGCGTTTCGATTTCTTTTTTCCTTTGTGTTTTTCTTTCCCCTTCGATTGGGATACTTGTACATCTGCCATTATAAATTTCTCCTCAGATTATTTTTCCAGATCCGTAACAAGGTTGAAGCGCGTGATATTCTCTCGCTGCAGTGTCTCCATCACATTCTGGATCACGCTGTATTCCGACTCGCGGTCGGCTTTGATAACGGTTCTCAGTCTGGGATTGCGGATACGGGCTTCGCGTAACAGGGGCCCGAGTTCAGTAAGTTCTACCTGGATGCCGGCTTTCAATTTGTTTTGACCGCCAAAGATCGCCTCGCGGATCGGCTGCGCGTCGAAACCCAGATACACATTCCCTGCCTTGTCAACGGTAACCGTCATAACATCCGAATCCGGAAGTTTAAAGACGGAATGTGAAGAGGGAAGAACAACTTCGGCAACATCCTGAGGTTTGAATTGAGTGGTCAACATGAAGAACGTCAACAGCAAAAATCCAACGTCCACCATCGGCGTCATATCAAGTTTGAATCCGACCCGTTTCGCTTTAGACATAAAAACTCCTTCGGGTTTCGGTTATTCGTGTTTCGACTGCAGGTTCATGAGGATATCTTTGCTTGCTTCATCGATCATGTACGTCATGCCGTCGATTTTTGTAGTGAAGAAGTTGTAGGCGACGATTGCGGCGATTGCGATTGCAATTCCACCCGCAGTGTTGATCAACGCTTCGGAGATACCGAGAGAGAGCTGTGTGGCATCAGGCGCGCCTGCTTTCGCAAGAGCGGCGAACGAACGGATCATACCAAGCACCGTTCCCAGCAGACCCCACATTGTGGAAATTGATGCGATGGTTGACAGTGCAATAAGATTGCGTTCCAGGATCGGCATCTCAAGCATCGTCGCTTCTTCGATCACGCGTTTCACTTCTTCCATCTTTTCCTTCTTGTTGAGATCTTTCTTTGACATTAATTCCTGATAACGTTCGAGACCTGTTTTGATTATATTCGCCATCGAACCGCGTTGTTGATCGCACGCTGAGATTGCAGCGGAGATATCGTTTGAATTAAGACTGGTAACAAGTGTCTTGAGAAATTTCGGGAGTGGACCGCGTCCGCCGGCTTTTTTTAATGAAAGAAGCCGTTCAATAACGTACGTTACAACCATGATTGAGAGAGCAACAAGGCCCGCAACCAGGTAACCGCCTTCCTTAATAAACTGTGGTAACATGAATTCGTAAATTAAAATACCAAGAATAGCGGCACCAATAATGATGACCATGTTGAGTGAACCTTGTTTCATAGAGCGACTCCTTTGATATGGAATTGTTTAATGTATATTAAATTGTAATTTACTTTGCGATGGCGTAAATCGCATCTTCACGCGTCTCCGCCGAACTGAAGATTGTTGAAAGCTTTGTCACAACAAAAACATTGGTAATGCTTTTATTCACGTTGCACAGGATCATCTTGCCCTGGCGATTCATGTACGATGTGTGGGCGGATACCAGCACGCCAATTGCCGAAGAATTTAAGTATTCGACATCGCCGAGATCCACGATCAGCTTTCTGTTCCCTTGTTCTAAAAGAGTATGGACTGTTTTCTTCAACTCGTCTGTTTCATCCCCGCCTACAAGCGACCCTTTCGGTTCGAGCACAACGACACGGCCTTCGTCAACGGTAGAGGATTTTATTTTCATTTCCGAATCCTTTTTGGTGGTTTTTACATGCTGTTATGACAGCCGTCAATCTTTAGTATAGAGAAGATAAAGAGAGAGAAGTCAAGTTGCAATAAGAAATTTTTGTGTTTTTTTCAGGATTTGGATCGAGAAATGTTTCTTCTTGCGGATTATGCTCAGAAGCAATATTAAATTTTTGTAATACTCTCGCCGGACGTTAACTGACGTTCAAGTTCTTTGGGATCATGCGTTGGGAATTGACAGACGTACGCGGCACAATAGTACGCTGCATTGTCCCCTGTTTTCATCATTCCATCCATAAATGGAAACTGCTTCACGAAGTATTGGGATGTCTCGTTGGTCAATACAACAATACTCAAATGAGGTAAAAATTTACCGGCAGCAACAGAAAGAAATCCATCCGTTCCTTTCTCGGCGGCAGGGACTATGACGAGATGCTCTGGCGGCGTACTATACAATTCAACCGCTGACATCAATTGCGGCATTATCTGCGGCGACTGTGCAAGCAGTGTGCAAAAATATTTCAATGATGATTCAGCATACTTTTTATATGATTCGGTGTTGGTCAGGAAAAATAATCGCAAAAGGTTCATCACTGCAATGGCGTTACCGGTCGGTTCAGCACCGTCGTATGCTTCCTTCATTCTCACAAGGATGGATGGATCTTTTCCCGAGGTATCAAAAAATCCTCCTTCAGACGAATCCCAAAACAATGTTATCGTCCGCCCCATCAGTTCGTCAGCCCATTGCAGCCAGTGAAGGTCGAATGTGGATTGATACAGGTCTATCAGTCCCGAGATCAAAAATGCATAATCGTCAAGATGCGCCTCAAACTTTACCTCGCCATCCCTGTACCGGCGGAAGAGCAATTGTTTTTTGCCGTCGTACATTGTGGAGCGGATGAACTCTGCAGCATCCAGTGCGGCGTTTCGGTACTTGTTGTTAGCGAAGATCAATCCCGCACGGGCAAACGCACCGATCATCAATCCGTTCCACGATGTTACAATCTTGTCATCAAGATGAGGGCGAGAGCGAAGATTGCGGGCAGCAAACAGTTTTGTCTTTGCAGAATCCAGCAATGCAATTACTTTTTCAACACGCATTGCACAAAATTGCGCTGTCTGTTCGTGTGTAAAAGGTGCAAACAGAATATTTTTCCGTACAAATTCCTGCTGAGGATCGGAAAGTGCATTGCCGGCTTCTTCCACCATAAAGTAATGGCAAAACACTTGCGATTCTTCCCGAGTTAACACGCGATCGATATCTGATTTTTTCCAGACATAAAATGCTCCTTCGGTTTTGTGTTCCGGATGTTCAGGATCGTTACTGTCAGCATCTTCAGCCGAGTAAAATCCTCCTTCCGGCGATGTCAGATCTCTTAAGACATAATCGAGCGTCTCTTTTGCCACCGTGGCGAAAAATTCATCATGTGTTATTTGATACGCATCGAGGTACGAGTGAACCAGTTGCGCCTGGTCGTACAGCATCTTTTCAAAATGCGGCACACGCCATTGTCCGTCAACGGAGTAGCGATGGAATCCACCGCCAAGATGGTCGTACATTCCACCATTCGCCATTGCCATTAATGTGGTCAACGACATACGGAGCGCCTCTTGATCTTTTGTGCGATAGTAGTAACGGAAAAGAAAATTGAACACCACCGGACGGGGAAATTTCGGTCCGCTCCCAAATCCTGCAAACTTCGGATCGTACCCCGCGGCAATCTGATGATACGTCCGCTTCAGGATCGTCTCATCGATCTCCGTATTCTTGCTGTCGATGTAATGACTATGTTGAAGCGATGTTGTTAATTCATTGCTCGAATGAATGACATTCTCCCGCTCTTTCTGCCATACTTCGTTGATCCGCTCGAGCAAGGTCGGAAATCCCGGACGTCCATATCCGTCTTTCGGAGGGAAATACGTTCCGCCGTAGAACGGTTTCAAATCCGGTGTGAGAAAAACGGAGAGGGGCCAGCCTCCTTGTCCGGTCATCGTTTGTACAGCCGTCATATAAACTTTATCGACATCCGGACGCTCCTCGCGGTCAACTTTGATACTGACGAAATTCCTGTTCATCAACTCCGCAGTTGTTTCATTTTCAAACGACTCGCGTTCCATCACATGGCACCAATGACAGGTAGAATATCCGATCGATAGAAAAATCGGCTTGTTCTCCTGCTTCGCTTTCGCAAACGCCTCTTCCCCCCACGGATACCAATCAACAGGGTTGTTTTTGTGTTGTAATAAGTATGGGGATTTTTCGTTTTGTAATCTGTTAGACATTAAATTTAAAGTTGGAATGTTTGAAGGTCAGAATGTTATTTCAATCCGGACTTTTTGAGATACTTAATGAAATTGGAAATTTGGGATGAAACTAACATAGAGATTTCCATCAGTTTCTTGTATTGTTCATCTGTTATGTAATTCAAATCCATCGCTACAATCAATAAACTGCGGACTTCGCCGCACGAACCTTTTGAATACAATAAAAATTTGATAAACTCCTTGTTGTTATTGCGTTCAAATCCTTCCGCAATATTTGACATAACCGATATACAGGCACGCTGTATTTGATCACGAAAACCAAAATCTTTCGAAGGCTTTCCATCGGAGCAAAGTTTATAGATCTCCGAAGTCAACACTCTCGCATCTTGCCACGCTTTTATCTCTTCAAATCTCTGAATCCTCATACTTCCTCCCTTATAGATTGAATAGTGAATTGTGAACATTATAACCTTTCAACTTTATAACATTCTAACTTTCAACATTCTTACAACCGATCATTATTCTGCTTCGTCACTTTGATATCCTGCAGTTGCGGCGCCTTTACACGAATCTCAAACCGGTAGCCGGAGTAAACGCCGAGAGGAGTCCATGAAAAATTCATCAGCCAGCAATGGAGGTCGCGGGAGATGTTGATCTGCGGTGCGGCAAGCTGCTTGGCAACGAGGTCATAACTTGATGAAGCGGTGAATTTCCAATTCTCGGTCAGATTAAAATCGAGACTGCCGCTGACATTTGCAGAACGGAATTTGCGTGAGGGATTTTCCTGGCTCTGTGAGAAATTGAAACTAAGCGAGAGACTCCACGGAATGCTGAAGTCCGGTTCGGGAGTATCATAGATGCCGCGGTAATTGCTGAAGTTTTGGTTCCGCTGATGTTCTGCGACACGCACGCTGTCATCCACCTGCTGCTGTGTCTGCGCTTGCTTTCGTTCGCCGCGGAGTGAGGTAGAAAGACTCAGCGACACTGCAGTCATCTCAAGTGGAAACTTGCCGCTTTCAAACAAATATTTATTGATACGTCCGCCTGTTGTTCTGTTGAATTCATAAAACCGATATGAACTGCTGCCGCTGATGCCGAGATACTCACCGATATTTGTGCGGTAACTTAATGAAAGGTCCGAAAGGTTCATGCTGTCTGCAACAAAGTTGTAACCGACCGAGGCATTCAAATTGAGCAATTGATATTTTTGCTCTTTCTCTGTTGTATCTTTTGCCGATGTTTTCATCTCGAAAATATTGCCGAGCGAAAGACTGACCGCCTGCTGTTCACCGGCAGATGCACCGCCATAGATTTCCTTTTGGAATCTGTTGAACTTTTGTTCCTGTCCTGATTTATCCCTGTATGTAATATAGTATCCATACTTTGATTCGGAGAAGTCGGGCTGGTAGTTGTATGTAATTGACGGAAGGACTGTATGCCGAAATCCCGCAACACCCGGAATCGGAGGCTGAAAAATGCCGTACAATTTCGTTGACATGCTCACACCGGTATTAAATGTACGCACCGCTTCAAACCCATTCTTATCTTCCGCAATTGCGAGACCTCGCGCGGTGTCGTATCCTGCAATTTTTGAACTTTTATCGTACCATTTTTCATTGTAGCTGAAATACGGAGAGATTGTGAAATAACCTGCTTTTGGTGCGGCATTGAATGAAAGTGAATGATTGATTCCTTCACGTTTATAGAAGGTGAACGGCACTGTATCGTTGTTCCGCGATCTATTGTCCACCCGCTGGGCATTTGCACCGTAACTCATCCCGATCATTTCGTACCACGCATAGTCACTTTCACCTCCGCGTTTATTTCCGAACCGAAATGGATAACTTTGCGAGTGGGAATACGAAATCGAAGGAAGGGTATTTGTAACAGAACCATTGATCAAGTTCTGTCGGCGGTTGATATTGATGCTCATGCTGCTCCCTGTCCCCTCCCAGCTTTTACTGAGTGTGGCGTTGGAGGTGATCTCCTGATTCAGGTATTCGGTAAGAGTCAGTGCTCGACGAAAATTTTCAGAGCTGGCAAATGTAAAATTCACATCCAATCTCGTCGTGGGATTGAATGTTTGGTTGTGTGTGAGGTTTGCAAAGTAATCGGCACGATCGACATAATTAGGATCGCGCGGCTCGTTTTCAATTGCTCGCTGGTAATAGCCGGAAAGGGAACCGGAAAAATTGTACCGTTTCACATATCGAAAATTCGGGCTGACGCGCCATGTACCACTGGTCAGCCAGTCTCCGACAACTGCAAGATCAGTATAATCGCTGAGTGCAAAGTAGTAACCGAAATGCTCAAGTCCTGTTCCGCGCGAGCCTTTGTCAACAAATGCCGGAGCAATAATTCCGGAACGTCTTCCTCCCTGACTCGGAAAGACACCGAACGGCAAAGCAAAGAGAGGAACATCGGCGATATATAAATAGATGGGACGGGCGACGATCTTGTCGCGGATCGTGACCCGCATTTCAGGACTGAAAAAATAAAAATGGGGATGCCCGAGTTCACATGTGGAATAGAATCCGTTCGCAATGAACATCATATCCTTATCCACTTTTTTTATCTGCTCCCCCTGATAATACCCCTGATCCTCTTCCGTTTCCCCCAGTGTCACTCTCCCTTTTTGCGATTTGAAATTGTATGCGATCTTCCATCCTTTATAGACATCGCCGCCATCCTTCATGACAGGAGTGCCGGAGTATCGCTGTTTGAGCGAATCTGTCGTCTTCGCTTTTACAGAATCGAGCACACCGTACGCGGAGATGTCGTTTGTATTCCAATTCACTTCGATGATCTCGGACTTGAGCGACAGTTCCTTATGCCTCACATCGCTCTTACCGAACATCTTCATATTCTTGGTATCGAACGTGAAGATGATGGAATCTTGCGCAGAGTAATTGACAACGGAATCAATGCCGCCGGCGGTTGGACGGATCGTATCCTGTCTGATTGAAGCGGTGTCTGATGGAATTGAAAGTGTATCGGATATTTGGGCAGATGATAGATTGATCATCAAGGCTATCAATCCCGCAAAAAGCGCGGGACGCTGAAAAGCACGGATTATCATAATTCCAAAATTCACCAGAGCGACATTTTGTTGGAAACGATACTTCATCTTTTAATCTTGAGAATCATGATAATGTTGTAATTTTGAAAATGGTTTAAAGCACCATTCCTGCCGCCCCGAAAATTCCGGCATCGTTGCCAAGTTCCGCACGTATGATTTTAATTCCGTCGCGCAGCGGCTTCTGGACATTCTTTTTTACTGATTCTGTGATAGCGTTGTACACAAAATTGCCAACCGCTGAAACTCCACCACCGATCACTGTTACTCGGAAATCGAGCGTGTTCATCACGCCGCCTATCATCACGCCAAGCAGCGTTCCTGCTTCAACAAGAATATCCGTCGCAAGTTTGTCTCCCATCTCAGCAGCTTTGGAAATATAGACGGGAGCAACTTTATTGAGATCCCCGCCAACAACTTCCATAATTTTGGAATTGGGATTCGCCCTCAATTTTTCAATTGTTCGGTTGGACAAATATTTTTGCCCGATATACGCTTCAACACATCCGCGGGTTCCGCAGTTGCACAACAATCCTTCATAATTGATTGAAATATGTCCCACTTCACCTGCACCGCCGCTCGGTCCTCGATAAATCTGGTTATTCATAATCACCCCGCCGCCGACACCTGTCCCCCAAATGATAAACAAGAAATTGGGATAATCTTTTCCCGCACCGAATTTTGATTCTGCAACCGCCGCCACATTCGCGTCGTTATCGACCTCCACACGCATTTTGAATTCTTTTGCGATCTCATCTGCCAGCGGAATGACATCCCATCCTTTCATGTTCGGCGGATTCTTCACAATGCCTCCGGGATTTTGAATCAACCCCGGTGAACCGATGCCGATACCGGCAACCGATGCGCCGTTGGTATTTTTAAGAACTTCGCTGATCGATTTTTTGATTTGTTCGATGACCGCTTGCGGATTTTCATCGGCGCGCGTGGGAAGTTTTGAGGTTGCGAGAATATTGCCGTCTGCACTGATCAATCCGGTTTTTACTGTGGTGCCCCCAAGATCGACACCGATTGCGAGTTGTTGTGCCATACTATTTTTATTTTAGCGCAGTTGTCTGCGGGTTTGTGTTAAGTAAGAAAATATAGTTCGATTGAATGTACTGCAAAATTTTTTCTGCTATTACTCTATGCCCCTCTTTATTGGGATGAATGCCGTCTTCGCAGATCAACATTGAATAATTCTCTTTTTGCAGAAAAGCAGAACGGATATCGATGAGCCGGGTTTTCGTCTCTTCTGCAACACGCAGGATTGCGGCGTTGTACCGTTCGTGCCAGGAATAAATCCGTGAGATGCTTCCAAGGAATTTCAGAATGTTGTTTTTCGCCTGTTCGCTGTTTCGGCTGACCCAGTGAAAATATTTTTCCGGATCGAGCGGCGGCAGCGAAACAAGCACGGGAACAATTTCCATACTGTTCAACTGCTTGACCAACCACAAAAGCTTTTCATAGAACGTAGAGCATTCAGTGTTCGGATGAAATTCTCCCGACGGATTTTCGGCAATTTCGTCCCAATGAAAGTCACAATCATTGCCGCCGAATTCGATCAGAACGATGTCCGGCTTTCTTTTGAGGACATCATTCTGCAGCCGCTGCAGTCCTTCAATGATTGTGCTGCCGAACTTTGCGGCATTGTACACAACCCCTTTCAGATGTTCGCGGACCAGATTCGTAAAACTCTCAAGGAGCAATGAATGTTTTTGTTTCTCCCCGTCAAAAACTATACCGCGTGAGATGGAATCGCCGTACACGACAATGGTATAATGGTCTTTTATTCCTTTTAGGACTTCTTCGGTATTCATACGCAAACTCTTAGCCTCTAGTTAAGTATTCTTCGATGCTATCGAATCCAACAAAAGAATGGGAAGGATGAAAATTAGAGAGATTATTCAATACGCTCTCAACGTCTATATCTACTATTGTGAATTTCTTCTCGGCAAGGTCGATTAATGAAAATAATAATTGTGCTGCTGAATCTTCCTTAGGCAAACTGTATCCAATAAAAACCATTTCGTTTGATTCCAACAGTATATCATATGCCCTTCTCCACAGTTTTGCAAAAACTGCAGAATTAAAGTGTTTAATGAAAGAAGGTAAAAAAAGTTCACTCGTAATCTTACCTTCATAATGATTATTGGGGTAAAGAACCCGATTTCTTGTTAGACCATCAAATATCTGATCACCATTGTCAAAATTATTTCTAAGATGAAGTCCATTACCAGAATATAAATCTCTTTCCCAATTTATCGAACCATGCATTTTGACAATTTCGATCTTTGAATTTGCTTGTTCATTTCTATCAAGATTT
>JBFMFY010000015.1:0-55880 GCA_040751955.1 Bacteroidota bacterium | reverse complement strand
GTGAAGCACATAAGATTGATCTGAAACAATTTCTCGCTCCTCAGTTTGCTGAAGCGCCAATCGAATACATTTCTGCCCCCACGCTGGATACTGCGGACTTCGAAGATAATCCGGAATCGATTGTGTCCGAATATGCGATCCCGATCGCCGCGGCAATGCGTGCTCTTGAACCAAAGAATCCGCGGTACTATAATATCGATCTGCTGCCGACGAGCTTCCGTGAAGGGCAGAAAATTTTCAAGCTTGCCTGGCATGGATATGTATTGCTTGCATTGATCTTTGTGACAACATTCTTCTTTACATCGCAGTATGCCGAGCAGAATGAGGAAGTACGCCGGTCGAAAGCGGAATTACAAAAAAAGCAAGAGCAGCTTGCAGAAAATCAGCGACTGCAGGGAATTCTCGACAGTTTGGGCGGACAAAATTCACAGTTCGAAGCTGCGCTCGCAGTGTACGATTCCCTTATCCCGAATTATAATCGCTGGAGCAAAGTCTTCACGCATTTGACAAACAGTGTTGAAGGAGTCAACGCAGTGTGGATAAAGGACCTGGTAGCCAAGGCAGATTCGACGATCGAGTTGACGGGGTATTCGTTGTACAGGCAGCGCATTCCGCGCATTTCAAATATGTTCGAGCAGGCGACGCTGCAGAGCGTTGAAACAGAAAATATTCGAGGGAAGGACGTGTACAGATTCTTGCTGACCGTCCAAAAAGTGGACGCCGATAAATAATTCGTTATGTCTTATAAAATTCGAAATAGTATTGCTCTTGGTATCATCGTCTTCCTCGTAACGATCATTGGCGGGTATGTAACGTTCTTTTATCAGCCCAAGCAGATTGAAGCGAACACCAAAGAGGCGCAAAAGATATCGACGCAATTGATGGATAACGCCGAGCAACTGAATTCCATCGCGCAGATGCAGATGAAACTCCGGGAAACGCTGCACCGATGGAACAACCGCATTAAGGAAATTTCGGAGTCGGATGTTTCATCCCAAACGTACGGCTATTTGAGCGACATCATCAGTGAAAGCGGCGCGCAACAACTGAAGATGAATCTTTCCCTCATTGGAACAAAAGATGGAGGGACGATCGGGTACAACACGTACAAGATCAACGGAACTTCCGAATTTCCCAACATTCTTCGCTTCCTCTGGCTGCTGGAGAACGGAAGGAAATTATATAAGATCACCAATATCAATATCCGCAGCGATGAAGTCGGCGCGGATACGCTGGAAGTGCCTACAATCTCGCTTCAATATGATATGGAGATCAACGCATACTTCACACGTGAGAAAAATCTTTCGATGCCCGTGATGCGCCCCGACTCTACGCCGCAGCCGATCACTTCCAATCCCTTCTATCCGAGCATACTTCGGAAAACTCCGGCAAATGTACGCAACCTGATCGATGTCGATAAGATTTCCGTGAAAGCGACGGCGAACGGAAAAGCGCTGGTGATGCGGGAAGACGGAAGGTTAATCACGCTCCAGATCGGCGATGAAGTGTATCTTGGAAAAGTCTCCGGGATCTATCCGCAGGAAGGGATGATCGAATTTACGTTGAACGATGGGGGGATTGTAACAACGAAGCGGAAGCAAATACAATTTGAAAAAACTAATAAGGACATAGAACCATGAAAAGGATGATGCTGTTGTGTGCTGGTGTAGTTTTCTTGCATCAGATCTCCGTTGCCCAGACCAACAGGGAGCGTCGTTTGATTTTGAACGATTATGTTGCGCCGGAGGAACTTGTGTCGATGTCCAAGACGCTTCCGTTCGATAAGGCGATGATGCTGTTCAGCGATTTCAGCAAGCGCTACCTGAATAAAATCATCGTTGATGCAACCAACAACAAGCAGCAGATCGGCGTTGATGTTGAGAACAAGTACTGGCTGCAGGCATTCGAAGACGTACTCCGCGCCAACAAATTGTGGTACGATGAACGTGAAGAATTTTTCTATGTCTATGCACCGGCAGATTCGATGAAAGCGCAAGGTGCAGTAGCCCAATTTGCGGCATCAATCGATTCGACGAGCAAGGTTCTCTTCAAACAGCGCGATATCCGGATCTCATCCGTCTTCTTCACTGTTGACGTCATAAAATCACTTGATGCCGGTATCAACTGGTCCTTTTTCTATAAAGGAGATACTACACAGTTAGGTTCGAATCCGACCCAATTTCGTGCTGATTTTTATAGTGGATTCCAAGACCCTTCCAAAAAAGCAAGCGAAAGTGGCGGCGAAGGTGGATCAACTGCGATTCCACCAGGTTTTTTTAGCAGTGTAATGCCTGCAATCAAATTCAGTAACGTAACGGCGCTTATGCAATTTTTCCAAAACAACCAGCTTGGCGACGTTCTTTCCGGTCCTTCCGTCGTTGTTTCATCAGGAAAGCAAGGAAGAATCCAAGTTGGTCAGGATATTTTTATCACGACCAGAGATTTCGCCGGAAACACAGTTCAGCAGCCCGTTTCATCCGGAATTATTATTGACGTTAAACCGACAGTCTATGAAGAAGGTGGTATCCGTTTCATTAACCTCGACATCAAAGCAGAGCGGAGTACGGTGAGTGCGGGACCGGTCATCAATAAATCTACCGCACAGACATTTTCCGTACTGTATGACGGTGAAGAAATGGTGCTTGGGGGATTATATACGACTGTGGAATCTTCAACGCGCGGCGGTGTTCCCTTCTTAAAGGATCTTCCGTGGTGGGTTTTCGGGCTTCGGTATCTTTTCGGTTTTGAACAAACAACGTCATCCACGCAGGAACTTATCATTTTGTTGAAAGCGGAAGTCGTTCCCACCATCGAAGAACGTGTTGCAGCCGCAGCACAGCAGAAAGGCGTCAATCTTATCGAGCAGCAGCGGGAGAAGCATAAGGGAGATATGGATAAGTACAAGAAAAAAGATTGATGACGCGCGTCATTTCTCTCCGGCAATAAAGTGTGTAGGTTCTGCAAAGATTATTCATTCTAATCGTAGGTACGTTTATGAAGACTTGGAAGAGAATTTCAGTCGGAGCGGTGATCGTCTTACTGCTCGGTATTTTTTCGTGCGAAGACCCGAATGCGGCGGGAAGTGAATTTACCGTAACGATCAGCGGACGGGTTGAAAATAGAGCCCAATCCGGACAGGACAGCGTTGTCATTACGCTCAACAAGCCATTCCGCAGAGATACGACGAAGAGTGATGGATCGTTCAGTTATTCATTTGTTTCGTCAGAAAAAAATGCTGTCGATGCGACATTGTCGTTTCGGCACATGAACCTTGCGTTTCGCGACACGTCAATTGATATTCAGTACAGTTCTACGTCAAAGAGTGTTGCATTAGGTGTTGTGCAATTGACCGGAATAACGCCCGGCGTTGACAGTGCTATCACAGGCCGTCCTTCACTTCGTGCGGGGGTGATTGTTTTGAAAAGCGTATCATTCTCGACGATCTCCATTCGTGGTGCCGGATCTAATGATGCATCAATATTAACTTTTGAAGTGAAAGACTCGCTTGGAGTGCCTGTTGACGATCTCAATAAGACTACCGTGTTCTTTACGCTGGTCAATAAACCTGACCTACTTACAGAATTGAACAAAACTTCAGCAGTCACCAACTCTGCAGGACAGGCATCGGTTCAACTGACGGCGGGAAACAGATCGGGACTTGCACAGGTGCAGGCTTATGCGCTGGTAAAACGAGCCAGCGATACCACGCAAACAGATACAATCAAATCACCGATAATTTCTCTAACGATTGCCGGCGGACTGCCTGTGGCAAGCCGGTTTACTATCGGGTCGCAGAAATATAATGTTCCCGGGTTGGTTAAATTTAATTTAAGAAATACTATCACAGCGGTGGTAGGCGATACATTTGGTAATCCTGTACAAAAAGGAACTGTTGTATACTTCAGCACTACCGGCGGCATTATACAACCAACCGCGACGACGTCCGAAGATGGAACTGTCGGTATTGATTTAATAACAGGTAATCCGATACCTGCAAACGGAATAGCTGTCATTACCGCTCAAGTCGGTACGACGGGCGGAGGGGGTGTCAATTCCAAACAAGGATTTGACTTAATGGCAAAATCTAAATCCGTTGATGAAGGAGTAATAGTAAAAGGATTACGATCAAAACGGCAATCGACGAAACATCATGCAGTTGATATTCAAACAACAAGCAGCTCAGGTTCGGTTTTTACCAGAACACTCAACATACTTTTCTCGGGTACGCCACGCATTACATCGAACGATTCAGTATTTGTGGTACCAACACTGGGTTCAAAGCAAATTAATTTCACTGTAGCCGATGAGAACGGCAATCCACTCTCACAAGGGACAACAATAAAAGTAACCGGCATTGGGACCGACACCAGCGGTGCTGTACTGAGCGGCGATTTAGACAAGAATTTACCGGATACCTACGACAGGTCGTGGACGCAATTTTCGATCAACGTTGCAGACCGGAGAACAAAGAATTTGAGTGCGACGGTTCCGATCAACATTTCAATTGAAGTGACCGGTGAAAACGGTAACGTGAAGAAAACTTTTCTAGGATATCTTACCTCCGCTGTTTCTGACAGCGGCAAAGTGGGAAGCATCTCGTTGACAAACAGTTCCATTGATTCGATTCGAGTTGCCGGTGTTGGTCAACCCAATTCATTGCAGATCAGCGCCCGGGTTTTAACAGCAGGAGGCGCTGCCTCGCCGGGCATTCCTGTCAATTTTTCTATCGTAAAATCAGTTGAAGGGGGCGAGTACCTCTCCACATCTATCGGCATAACCGATAATAATGGTGTAGCATCCACTACGCTCTTCAGCGGCGTCAAATCGGGACTCGTGAAGGTGCAGGCATCGGTTATCAAAGATTCACTTGCTGTATCTGCTGAACCCAAAAATGTTTACATCCGGACAGGACCTCTGGCGTCAATAGCGCTGATTTCTGTTGATAAAAATGAGATTTCAGTAAAGGGAGTGGGTGGGGATGAAAACGCAACAGTTATTTATGAAGCACGTGATTTACTTGGCAATCCTTTAGATATTTCTAATCAAAGTATGTTGTATTTCGAATTAGCGGGTGTAACCGGTTTTGATGAAGCTGTTAAGCCGGATTCCAGTTTGACAAATCCATTTACTGGAAGAGTAAATATTAATGTTTCAGGTGGTACGCGATCAACAGTATTGCAGGTTGTCGCTCGAGACAAATCCGGAGCCATTAAATCATCCCCCGTTCCAATAGTCGTGCATGGTGGCTTTGCGGTTGATTCGCTTTTTGTATTCACCAATGTTCCCAAAAATATTTCGATAAAAAATAGAACGCCGAATGTGATTTCGATGCAAGTTGGTGATAGATACGGCAATCCTGTGAAGCCGGGTACTGCTGTATACTTCGAAACTAATGCGGGTATTATCGGTGCATCTTCATTTGCCGACAATCAGGGTGTTGTTCAAACGACTTTTACTGCAGTTGCCGATTTGATATTTGCAGGTGACAGATATTTCAAAGCAACCACGATTGGAGAGAACAAAAAAATAGTCTCTGACTCCGTTAAAATTTTGATGTCTGGCGCTCCAATCATCACTGTCACAAATGTCCCTACTGATACCGTTACACTTTTTGACGGTACATCCACGACAATAGATTACGTTATCCAGGATGCATTAGGAAATCCGATCTCATCCGGACATAACTACCAGGTGTCGCTTGAAGGTTCTGTTGCAGGTCAGTTGCAGGTGCTTGGTGATGTTGCAGGAGTAATGCCTGACACCGATGATAAAATCAATGGGACAAAATTTAGTTTTGTTCTCACTGATCAGCTATTGAACGCAGGTACTGGTGGTAATTTCAAAATAAAGATTCAAACTACAGGCGTTACCGGGACGACGGTGAAAACGGTCAATGGGAAGCTGTTAGCCCCTTCAAATATCGTTGTGCCACCATCAGCACGAGTACCGGCTTCAATTCGATTGGTCAGCGTATCGGCAACAGATATTTCAATTACTGGTGTCGGAGGTACGGAGAATTCTACAATAACTTATGAAGTACTTGATTCTGTGGGTGCTCCTATTCCGTCGGATAGCAAGGCAAAGGTGAATTTTAAGGCGAATTTCCACCCGAACGGATTTACTCCAGGCGGTACGGGACCTACTATTCTTCCAACCTTAGATAGTACGGATGAAAACGGAAAAGTTCGTGTTTCAGTCACAAGCGGAACACAGGCAGGCGCCGTTCAAATTGAAGCGTCTATTACACTGACTAGTCCGGTAAGGACAATCAAATCTCAACCGGTGACAATATCTATTAACTCTGGATTTGCGGATCAGGCGCATTTTACCATTGCTCCGGATCGGTATAATTTCCCCGGCCTCCAGAAAGCATTTTATTCCATGCCCATTACTATTCAGGCAGGAGATAAACATAGCAACCCGGTCAAAACTGGGACTGTCATTTACTTTAATACTGCCAATGGCATCATTCAAACAAGGCAGGGATTGACCAATGATAACGGTTTTGTTACCATGAGTTTGTATTCTGGAAATCCATATCCGCTTGCACCCAATCTCGCTTCGGGATTGGCAAATGGATTCTCACGAGTGTATGCGAGTACCATTGGTAAAGACAGTACTATCATTAAAGATTCGGTTGAAATTCTGTGGAGCGGTTCTCCTGTCATAACGAAAACTGGTGGTCCCGCAACATTCACCATTGCAAATGCCGGTAGTGCAGGTCCGTTTACGTTTACTGTTGCTGATTATTTAGGACATCCTATGTCACAAGGGACGACCATTGCAGTGGAAGGAAGCGGATTGAAGATCAGCGGTGATGCAAATATTACGATGCCCGATACAAAATCAAGCGGTGCCGGATTGACGAGTTTCACCATCAGTATAGAAGATTCCGATCCAAACGATACCGACGCACCGTTAGTCTCTATCTTGACAGTGAATGTTTCCCATCCCGTGTATGGGGTGTACAAACTTATCTTGGCGACTGGAACTGTTGACTAACGCAGAATTGACTTGAGAATATCCCAACGTCCCGCATACGCGGGACGTTGCGTTTTAAATATGCATCAGCGGGAAAGGATCTTTCGGGCTTTCGAAAAGATGGAATTCAGCATCTTCTCCGTCAGTTTTCCCGTGAATGTATTTTGCTGACTTGGATGATACGTGCCGATAAGTGTGAGTGAAGGATTGAGTTGTGCAACGGTACCGTGCGAAAATTTCGGCCTCGATTTCAGATCGGTCCAGCCCAGTTCCTTCACGCATTCGAATGCAGTGTCAAAACCGATCTTCCCAAGACCGACAATGACGCAAAGGTTTTTGAGGAGTTGAAATTCCTGAAGAATGAACGGCCTGCAGTTTTTGATTTCCTGCGGGAGCAATTTGTTCTGCGGCGGTGCACATCGACAGGTTGCAGTAATATAGCAATCGGTGAGTTTCAGTCCGTCATCCCGCGCAACCGATTCTTCCTGATTTGCAAAACCTGCTTTGTGCAATGCACGAAAGAGCCAGTTTCCGCTTTCATCACCAGTGAACATCCTGCCGGTCCTGTTGCCGCCGTGCGCCGCCGGTGCAAGTCCGACGAGAAGCAACTGCGCGTTCGGATCGCCGAATCCGGGGATCGGCTTTCCCCAGTACGTCCAATCTGAGAATCGTTTTGTTTTCACCTTCGCAATATGTTCACGCCATTCAACAAGACGGGGACATGCTCTGCACATCACGATCTGTTTATTCAGTGAAGAGAGGGATCTGCTCACTTTATCTTTGCGACGAATTCAATCAGATGCTTGTTGAACTCTTCCGGATTTTCCATGTTGCTGAGGTGCGCAGCATTTGGTATGACATGCAGTTCGGAACCGGGGATCTTTTCATGCATCGATTGCGATGCAGCGGGGGGAGTGAGCACATCTTTTTCTCCCACCATGATCAACGTCGGGCATTTGATGTTTGACAGGAATGCCGTCGTATCTGTTCTGGATGCCAGGGCAAGCAGAGTGCCGAAAATAGAGAGAGGTGCCGTCCGTTCGATAAGGCTCTGAATAAGTTTCACCGCTTCCGGCTTTCTGTCGAACGATTCCGGCGCAAAAAGGTTTTTCACCGATTCGGCTGCATACGATTTCATTCCGTTAATTTGCACATTCTTGATTGCAGCCGCGCGTTTCACTTTTCCTTCATTACTGTCTGCTTCGCTTCTTGTATCGCAGAGGACAAGACCGAGTAAACGCTCAGGATTGCGTTCGGCGAAACGGAGTGCGATATATCCTCCCATTGAGAGACCGCAAAGAATTGCTTTATGGATGGCAAGGTGGTCCATCAGCCCGATAAGATCATCAACGAAAAATTCTATAGAATAATGTCCCGTGCCAACTTCGCTTTCACCGTGTCCCCGCACATCGTATGCGATGACCCGATTCGATCCGGAAAGAGCTTCGGTTTGTCCACCGGGAAACATCCACATTCGGTGACTGAAAGGGAATCCATGGATGAAGATAATCGGCGTGGCGTTCGGAATACCGATATCAACATACCGGAGAAGGACGTTATTGATCGCAGCTTTCATGTGCACTCCTCTCAAAATAACGAGCCCCGAAAAGATCGGGGCATCATTGTGCAGTTATGACCGTTTCTCAATCGGTACGTAATCCCGTACATCGTGTCCGAGATAAATTTGCCGGGGCCGTGCGATCTTTTGATCGGGATCGAGCAGCATCTCCTGCCAGTGAGATATCCAGCCCGACGTGCGCGGAATAGCGAACAGGACGGGAAAAAATTCCATCGGAAAACCCATCGCCTGATAAATAATACCGGAGTAGAAATCGACATTGGGGTAGAGTTTTCGTTTTACAAAGTATTCGTCTTCCAATGCAATGCGTTCAAGTTCCAGCGCGATATCCAACTTTGGATTTGAGCCGGTCACCGCGAAGACATCGTACGCGAGTTTCTTGATCACTTTAGCGCGGGGATCGTAATTCTTATAAATCCTGTGCCCGAATCCCATCAGCCGTCCTTCACCTTTCTTCACTTTCTCGATGAACTGAGGGACGTGCTGTATATCGCCGATATGATCGAGCATTCTGAGCACTGCCTCGTTCGCTCCGCCGTGCAATGGACCGTACAATGCCGCCGCCGCTGCCGCAGTTGCAGAATACGGATCGACCTGCGAGCTGCCGACATTCCTCATGGCGCTGGTGCTGCAGTTCTGTTCGTGATCCGCATGAAGGATGAAGAGAATATTCAATGCCTTCTCGAAGATCGCCGGGACACCATACCGCGGCGACCCGATGGAGTACATCATGTTCAGGAAGTTCTGGATGAACGTCAGATCGTTGTTCGGGTAGATGTACGGCATTCCTTTTATGTGGCGGTATGAGAACGCTGCTATCGTCGGTACTTTGCCTATTAAGCGAAGGATCTGTTTTTTGCGTACTTCGACGTCAAACACTTTGTTCGCTTCGGGATAAAATGTGGAGAGGGCGGCGACGGTGCTGATAAACATCCCCATCGGGTGAGCGTCGTATCGAAATCCTTCCATCAATTTTTTGACGTTTTCATGGATGTACGTGTGGGAAAGAACGTTTGTTTCCCATTCCGCAAGTTGTTTTTTATTGGGGAGTTCGCCGTTCAATAAAAGGTAGGCAACTTCAAGGTAACTGCTCTTTTCCGCCAGTTGTTCGATCGGGTAGCCGCGATATCGTAATATTCCTTTATCGCCGTCGATAAAAGTGATTGTGCTTTTGCACGAGGCAGTGTTCATAAAAGCAGGATCGTACGTCATCATCCCGAAATCATCGTCCGATACTTTGATTTGCCGCAGGTCGGTTGAGTGAATTGTGCCGTACGTGATCGGTACTTCGTATGACTTGCCTGTGCGGTTGTCGGTAATTGTAAGTGTCTCTTTAGCCATCAAGGTGCTCCGAGGTTAAGAATTTAGAATACAGGTGCTGCGAATTTAGAAAGTTCTGTTCCAGAAAGTTTTTCCACATCGGCGTGCAGGCTGTTCCCTTGTGCATCCATCGTCACGATGGCAGGGAAGTCCTTCACCCGCAGATGCCACATCGCTTCCGGGATCCCGAATTCCAAAAGATCCACTCCTTCAACCTCTTCAATACATTTGGCATAGTATTGTGCTGCCCCGCCTATTGCATTCAAGTACACTGCACCGTGTTCCTTCAACGCGGCGAGTGTTTTGGCTCCCATACCTCCTTTGCCCATCACCGCGCGGATACCGAATTTTTTAATGATATCAGCTTGGTACGGTTCCTCGCGGCTGCTGGTGGTTGGACCGGCAGCGGTGATCCTCCACTTGTCGTTCGTCTTCAACGCAACGGGACCGCAATGATAGAGAATCTGCCCTTTGAGATCGACCGGTGAATCGTGTTCGATCAAATATGAATGGATCGCATCACGCCCTGTGAACATTTTGCCTCTCACGAGCACAACGTCGCCGACTTTCAGCGAGCGAATCTTTTCTTCGCTGATGGGTGTGGTCAACACGATTTCTTTTCCACTCAATGTGATGCCGCCGTCGTCACCCATTCTGATGACGGGGGTATCTTCCCTGTAAGGCCATCGTTTAATGGTTCCGGTTTTTGCATCAATGATGATGCTTTGGCGGCGGAACGCCCAACAGTCATACGCTACTGAGACGAAGAAACTCGCGGGCAGTCGGTTCAAGGCGCCGATCTTGCAGCCGATGAGTGTTGCATTGCCTCCGAATCCCATCGTACCGATCTGAAGGGAATCAGCATTGTTCAAAATATAATTTTCCAATTCGGCAAGTTCGGGAACAGGATTCACATCGTCCAGTTTTCGGAAGAGCTGCATCTTTGCGTGTTCATACCCGCTTGTTCGATCCCCGCCAATACAAACTCCTACCGCTCCGATAGCACAGCCGTGACCTTGTGCCTGCCATACTGCATGGAGTATGCATTTACGGACTCCTTCGAGATTTCGTCCTGCTTTTCCGAGGTGTTCAAGATCGGCAGGGAGCGAGTATTGAATATTCTTGTTTTCGCAGCCGCCCCCTTTGAGGATCAACTTCACTTCGATCTCGTCGTTGTTCTCCCATTGCTCCCAATGGATGATCGGCGTGCCGTCGCCCAGGTTATCGCTGCTGTTTTTTCCCGTGAGCGAATGAACGGAATTTGTGCGGAGTTTGCCGAGTGTAGTTGCTTCAGCGATTGCTTCGCGTATCCATTTCTTCATTTCAATCTGGTTTGCACCGACGGGAGTGTGCACAAAAAAAGTCGGCATGCCGGTATCTTGGCAGATCGGTCCCACATTGTCGCACGCCATGTCGATATTTGTTGCTATCGTTTCAAGTGCCAGCGAAGCGCGTGTTCCTTTTGTCTCTTTCGATTGTGCTTTTTTTATCGCTCGTCGTACGTCGGGGGGAAGGTTTGCCGATGTATCGGTGATGAGTTCGAGAATGCTTTGTTTGAAATGCTGCATACTAACCTTTCAACGGATTTCCTCGCTCCAATATGTGAAATTCTCGATTTGGTCCATCAGTGCCAAACGGATCGGAACTACCTGTAAAACAATCTGATTATCGGATTCGTTCACCGAGACATTCAGTGTGAACCAAAGCTTAAAGTTCATTGCCTGTTCTTTATTCTTTGCAGATTGTGCGGTTTGCTTGTTGACGAACCATGAAAATTCAGGATCGGTATTCAATCGGAGATTGGCGCGGCGGTATCCTTTTTGATTTTTTTCATAGATGGTAACATATTTGTTGGGGGCGCATGTGACAGCGATATCGGCTTTCTTCGGCTGCACGAGGATTTCCGTGGGAGATTTGACGCTGTAGATCTGGTTGTCGGCATCATACTTTACAAGCTCCGCTTTCAGCCACACGGAAAATGTCCGTTCGTTCAGTTTATAATCTGCTGCAAACTTTGCGACCTTGTTGACAAACTGCTCTTTCGCTTTTCGCGTCCGTTCGGCAAATTCAGCGGAAGATTGAAATTCATTTTTTACGGCGATTTCTTCAACGTATTGTTCGGACAGTTTCTTCAATCCGTCCCACGCGGTTTTGATTACATCGTAGCATTGCTCTGCGGTGAGTGTTACTGCGGCATCATGTGTTTCCAAAATGTTTTGGGAGTACAGCGATGAACAAAAGACACCAAGCATCAGCAACAGTACAAATCGTTTCATGGCAATCTCCGAAAATATTTTTTTGATCCCTGCGAAATATACAAACATTTTTCGTGATTTTGTAAAAAAATCTGCACAAATTGGGCTGTGATGAGACAAAAACTTCCGCTTTTATTGATTGTTTCTTTGCTTGCTGCCGGATGTGACGAAGAAGGATTGAATCCTGACGAATTTCAAGAGCCAGGCTTCTCCGGTACAATTACCTTTGTGGGAACAATCCCGCCGCGCGACAGCATTGATGATCTCCGGGTTGTCGCCGTTCCGTACTTTCCGGTGGACAGCACAGTACCGGAACTGATTACCAAAATCCTGAATCAGACGATTCCCTACAGCGAAAGTCTGTCGGATCGGGTTGCCGCAAACACGACCATTCAGTATGAAATGTTTGTTACACCGAAAACGTATTATTACGTTGCGGTTGCACAATTGTACAATAGCGCCAATCCTTTTCAGGACTGGCGCGTTGTGAGTATTTATGGAAATTCAGCAACGAATCCCAGTCCTGTTGTTGTCATCGACGGGGAGATGACAAAGAACATCAACTTCACAGTCGATTTTTACAACCTTCCGCCACAGCCGTTCAAACAGCCATGAAGAGCATTCTTTGTATCATAGCATCTACCGTGTTGTGTATTGCACAAGATGTTTCGTTGACCGGAAGGATCATCTCATCCGATGACGGCTCGGCAATTGCTGGGGCTTCGGTATTGATTTTGAATACGATGCTTGGAACATCGTCGGATACGGATGGGAAATTTGTATTGAGAAAGATCCCGGCGGAACGCCGTTTTATTCAGATCTCTGCCGTTGGATACAAAACGCAGACCATAGAACTAACAAATGACCGTACTGAAATGATCGTGGTACGATTGCAGCCTTCTTTGATACAGACGCAAACGGTCGTGGTTACTGCAAATAAACGGGCGCAATCATTGGAAGAAGTCCCTGTAAGCATGAGTGTGCTCGACGCAAAATCGTTCGAAGCAAGGAACATCGTCGATCTGGATGATGCACTTCGGTATATCCCCGGTGTCAATTTCCAACAGTCACAGATCAATATCCGTGCCTCGAGCGGTTACAGCAGGGGGGTCGGCAGCAGAGTAACGTTGTTGATGGATGGTGTTCCCTTGCTTTCGGGGGATACGAAAGAGATCACGTTCGAATCAATCCCGGTTTTTCAGATTGATCGTGTGGAAGTATTAAAAGGTGCCGGCTCAACGTTGTACGGGTCCGGTGCGCTTGTCGGTGCAGTGAACGTGATTACGAAAGAGGCGGAAGAATCCCCGGCAGTATTTTGGAGAATCTATTCCGGCATATATTCCAAACCGGCGTTCGATCAATGGAAGTGGACAGACTCGTACAGATTCAAGGACGGACAGTTTGCGGGTTTTTCATCGCGGTTCGATAATCTCGGTGTTGCTTTTTCTCTGAACAGGATATCCGATGACGGGTACAGAGAGGGAGACTGGCTGCGGCGGTACAACGGTTTTTTAAAACTGAAGTACGATCTTTCTCCGTATCAATCAATCACCTACAGTTCAAATCTGTTTTCTCAATACCGTGCTGATTTTTTATGGTGGAAAAATTTTCAGAATGCGCTTCGTCCCGCGGATACACAAAGAGATGTTACGGTATCGTCGCTTCGTTTCAATAATGCGCTTGTGTACAAGCATTTCATCACAGAAGAATTTTACTATGATGTGAAAGTGGTTCACTTCCGCGGGAATTGGCATCGTGACGGGTTGAATAATGTACGGCTGGACGAATCAATCTCAGATGCACTCGTGACAGATCTGCAGGCAAATTGGTCTCTTGATGACAATAACATCCTTACGTTTGGCGTTACAGGCAACTATGACAGGGTACGGTCAAGTATTTTCGGTTCGCATGAAGGACAAGGAATTGCTGTCTATGTTCAGAACGAACGTAAATTTTCAGAGCAACTCTCTGTTACCGCGGGGATCCGGCACGACAGGCAGGAGGTGATCGGATCATTCGCCGAACAACAAACGAATCCGAAATTGGGAGTTCGATACACGATTGATGAACAGAGTACGCTTCGGCTTTCCGTAGGACGCGGATTCCGTTCGCCGTCGATCGGTGAATTATTCACATCAACCTCCAATACCGGTGGTGCTGCCATCGTTGTGCCGAGCCCCAACCTGAATCCCGAACACAGCTGGACGTACGAAGTAAGCAGCACCCATGCCGTGACGGAACATCTGCAGTTCGACATTGCGCTCTTCCACAGCGATATTTATGATCTAATCGAGCCGAATGTTTTTTCAGATTCACTGGTGAAGATTAATTTTCGCAATATAACACAGGCACGCATCAGAGGATTTGAAACCAGCATAAGAACAAAACTGTTCGATCATTCTCTGCTGATCGACGGACATTACAATTATAATTGGGCGATCGACAGGAACATGAATTCGTTCCTTCGTTTTCGCCCTCGGCACATTGCAAGCGTCAATTCGTCATTTGAATATTCTTCATTCCTGCTCGGTGCTGATTATCGTTTCATCAGCCGGATCGAGCAAATTGATGAAAAGCTTGTTGATCTTGCACCTATCGTTAACGGCAGACAGAGAGTGGATATCCATGTGGTCGATGCCCGGTGCATTGTCAATCTTGCGGAGTACGGGCTGCCGATGAGAGCGGCATTGAATGTCAATAATGTACTCGGTTACAACTATACTGAATTGATCGGCAATATCGCTCCGCCGCGGCAGTTTGTGGTGAGTATAGAAGGAGTTATCCGTTGAACATTTTGCAGGTTCTTTCGCAATTTGAAGTTACCGGCGCCGAAACATTCGCCGCAACGTTGGCGGACACGCAAATCGCGAACGGACACAATGTGTTCATCATTTCGGACAGTTTCGCAACGCCGACGAAAGCAACGATTGTGATTCATCCGATCGGTAAGCGGGATGTTGCTCAGCGTCTGAAGAATATCTCATTTCTCAAAAGATTTATACGAGAAAATAAAATCGACGTTGTGCATGCCCACTCACGTGCTTCCAGTTGGGTCTGTTACTTTGCAACGAGGAAAGGGAATGTACCGCTCGTGTCGAGCATTCATTACCGCCAGCATCTTCATTTTTCCTCAAAATTATTTTCAGTCTATGGCGAGAAGAGAGTAGCGGTCTGCAAAACGCTGTACACACATCTCAACCATGAACTGAAATACCCGCTTGATACACTTGCGATGATCCATAACGGTATCGACCTTACCAAATGGGTCTTCAAACCGCACAGAGTGCCGCCTCGAAAGAAAAAAATAGTTTCGTATGTCGGCAGATTGACGGGATTCAAAGGGGATACATTGCTGATTCTTGTCGAGCAGGTTTTTCCCGTTGTGCATGAACAAATGAACGATATCGAATTTCATGTGTACGGTTCATCGAGCCACAAGAACAATGTTGTTGCAGCAATTAAAAAAGTGAACGCTCGTGTCGGTACAGAATTCATTCTTGTGAAAGGATTCTGTGAGGATGTCGAAAAAGTGTACCGCGAGTCGGATGTCATTATAGGTTCGGGACGTGTGGCAATGGAAGCACTCGCGTGCGGCTCGCCGGTCATTGCTATCGGCGAGTCGAACTATGTCGGCATCATATCGGAAGAGACAAAAGACGAAGCGCTCGTGACGAACTTCGGCGATCTCGATCCAAGGCATCCCATAGATGTCGAAAATTCAATCGCCTCCATCATCACTGCGCTCCGGCATCCGGAAAAGATATCACACGAGTGGGGCAGAAAGTTCGTGGAGGAAAATTTTGAGATTAAGAACGTGACGAGACAGATGGATACCGTGTACGCCGAAGCGGTCGCAAAGAAGCAAAAGATCAACGAGATTCCGGTATTGTCGTACGCCGGCGTGACGAAAACTGAAGGGAACGAAACAACGGTCACTGCATCAGAGCTTGAGTGGCAGCTGCAATTCCTCGTTGAAAAAAAATTCACACCGCTTCTCTTTTCGGATTTTAAATTGCTTTTTTCATTCAAGAAGCAACTCCCGGCAAAACCTGTTCTGCTGACATTCAACGGGACAGAAGAAACGATCGCCAATGCTTTTCCTCTTCTGCGGCAATACGGATTCTCAGGCGTATTCTTTGTCCAAACTGATACGATGCCTGATGTGACTTTGCTGCGAAAGATTGCAGCGAGCGGAATGGAGATCGGTTCCTCATCTGTGACCGGAAGAAAAATGAATCTGCTGTCGGAAGAGGAGATTTACAGAGAGATTGTCGATTCAAAAAAGTTGTTGGAAAAAACAGTCGGTGTGCCTGTTATATCGTTTGCATATCCGTACGGCTACGTTACCGAAAGGATCAAGAGCATCGTCGCCGGCGCCGGATACGAATTCGCCGTTGCAATCGACGAGGGGAGGCGAAATGTATGGGTGGATCCGTTCAAGATCCATCGCATACAGATTTTTCATGGTGCACCGAAATTTTCGTTTTGGAAAAAAACTTCCGGCAGATATCTGTGGTATAAAAATGTTTATTGATTCGCACTGTCACCTTTTTTATCCCGATTTTAACGACGATCTTCCCGCCGTGATTGAGCGGGCGCAGAACGCCGGCGTGATGTATTTCATCGTTCCGGCGACAAATTATGAGACCGCAAAGCAGGCGGTCGCACTCGCTGAAAAATACCCGTCGATCTTTGTTGCGGTCGGATTCCATCCGCTCGATCTGAAAGAATATACCGATGAGCGCTTGAAGCGTATCGAAGAATTGTCTTCTCATCCAAAAATCGTAGCGATCGGAGAGATCGGCATTGATTATTTTTACGATACATCTCCGAGAGAGTATCAAAAGGAGATATTTTCGAAACAGATTGAACTTGCAATCAAGAAGAATCTTCCCATCATTGTTCACACGAGAGATTCCGTGCAGGATGCAATCGACATCGCAATTAAATATTCTCAAGCGAATCCGGATTGGAAGAAGGAGGGGAAAAGAGGTGTCTTCCATTGCTTCACCGGTGACTCACGTCAGGCAAAAACATTGTTTGAACACCGCTTTCTCATCTCCTATCCCGGACCGATCACATTCAAGAAATCGACGATGCCGGAGGTCGTGAAGGAGATCGGATTGGAGAATATCATGGTGGAAACCGATGCGCCATTTCTCACCCCGGTTCCGTATCGCGGAAAAAGAAACGAGCCGTCGTATGTTCCGTTGATCGCGCAAAAGATTGCAGAGACTCTTGGTGTATCAATTGATGAAGTCGGGGACAAGACTACAGCGAATGCAATAGGTCTCTTTGACCTTCCAATAAAAAAGTAAATTGCAATGAAAAAAATTTTCCTTCTCCTGATCCCGTTTCTCTTGTTCGGACAAACAGAATCCGATTTCACAATCCGAACTCTGCAGGATAAGCGTGTCGAGAATTCACCCGAATTGTACTCCTTTCTTTCTTCACAGAATGAGCATGAAAGGGAACTGGCGTTGCTTGCCATTGCAAACATTCAGGATACATCGGCGCTGGAGCAGGTCGTTCCGCTACTAAGCGACGATTCGCCGAAGGTTCGTTCAATGGCGGCATTTGCTCTTGGAATGATCGGCAGACCGAAAGGTGCCGCACTATTGTTACGCCGATTGACAGTTGAACGGGATGATAAGTGCATTGGCGAGATCTTTAATGCGATCGGCATGTGCGGAACAGTTGATGATCTCAAGCACCTGATTAAACTTTCCGAATCATTCCCCTCAAAGTGGAAGACACACGCAGCAGTCTGCATCATGCGATTTGGGAATAGAAGGATTAAAGATGCAAGTGCAACCAGATACGTCGCTTCCATGCTGACCGACAATGCAAGCGTCATCAACGCAACGTACGCGCTGATGCGCATCAACGATTCGACCGTCATTCACAGAAATCGAGAACGTTTAATGACTCTTTCTCGTAACGGTTCGCCGCTGCTGAGAATGTGGTGTGCCACGATGCTCGGTGTTCTGGATGACAATGCGTCGTTGGTCCGGCTTCTCTCGATGGCAAAGAACGACAAAGACTGGCGAGTGCGAGTAAACGCCGTTCGTGCATTAAGAACAAAGAGTAAATACAGAAAAGAGATTCTGAAATTATTGGCGGACAAGAACGAGCATGTCGCATTGACTGCAATGGCATCGTATGATGCGATAACCGCAGGAGAATTAACATTCATTGACAGCACGGTCTTCTTTTCCATTCTTGCTTCCAATACACATGCCGTGTCCGTGAAAGAAGAGGCGCGAAAGTATATTGCGAAAAGAATGGGAGAACGCTCAATCGCTTTGATTGGAACGTGGGAAGCGGAGCAGCCGCACGTTTCGGCACAACGCGTGAGAGCGCTCGGTGAGACCCGTTCGTTGCAGGCACTTTCACTAATTAAGGAAGCGCTGCAGCAATCGTCGCACTCGCTTGTGAATATCGCCGCCATTGAATCGTACCAAACGATTGTGCAACAGTCCGATGAGATCACCAAACGCGAATTTCTGAAGCAAGCGGTGCTCCAATTCCGGAAAGGGGATGCGGGAATCTCGTATTCGTCTGCAATCGCGTTTCAGGACACTTCATTCAGCAAAGAACTCCGCAAGATCTTTCTTTCGGAACTCCTCTCCGCATACAAAAATATGAATGCCGCTTCCGATCTCGAACCGATGGTGGAATTGCTGAATGTCTTCGGCGATCTTGCCGATTCGTCAGGGCTGCCTGTGATTGAACAAGGACTTGCGGAACAGGATAACGTGATCCGCACCGCCGCCGAACGTGCATACAAAGCGATCACGGGGAATGACTCGCCGGTTCGGTTCATAAAGAATCCAAACGAATACAAGCCGTTCTACAAAACGGAAGACCTTGCATTGCTCTCCAAATATTCCGGTGCGGAAGTCACCACATCGAAAGGAACAATCAAAATTACGTTTGAAAAAGAAGTGGCGCCGTTCTCCGTGCTCAATTTCATCCTTCTCGCACAGAAGAAATTCTACGACGGACTTTCATTCCATCGCGTGGTGAGCAATTTCGTCATCCAGGGAGGCGATCCGCTCGGCAACGGCAGCGGAGGACCGAATTACGCGATCCGGTCAGAAGTACATCCGAACACAAAATACAAAACCGGAGCCGTCGGAATGGCGAGCGCGGGAAAGGACACCGAAGGATCGCAATGGTTCATCACGCATTGCCCGACGCCGCATCTCGATTTTCGGTACACGATATTCGGCTACACGAAAGATGTTGCGGTTGTTGATAAGATCATGGTGGGGGATAGGATTGAGAGGGTGGTGTTGTTTTAGATTGTATTATATTATCTTCCGCAATTTTGACTTCATTACTTGCAATGAGCCCGGTAATACTTGTCGAAAGGAATACGCAAATTGAAAATGTTATTCCCCAATACAAATTAAATTTATACTGACAGAAATAAAAAGTACTTACTAAAATCACGCTGGCTGTAAATACTTCCTTTAATGACGCCTCTCTTTCAAACGCCGGATCAACATTTATCAGATCATATTTGATCATCAGCGGTAAAATAAGTGCATACGTAAAGTTCCAGAGGGGAAAAATATAAAGCCAATCATTTGTAGTATTGTATATGTATCCAAAGGAATACAAGCAGCTAATCGTATTTACAATGATGGAAAATGTTTGGATGAGAAATCTATCCAGTTCTGACTTTTTTCGTTTAATCAATACGTGAACAAATGGCAATATTAGTCCTAAAATAAAAATGGCGGTCAAATACAGCAGTTTATTTATTGTCCGGTCATGACCAGGCTTAACAGAGACATTCGATATATCAAAACTGATATTTGAAAAAGCCAGAAGTAGAACAACCAAGCTCATCGTGTAAAAAGTTAGTTCTGAATAATACATCACTAAATATTTTTCTAATTTTCTTTTTTGTTTTTCTGTATTCATTTGTAGGTCTTCTTCACATTTGAGTTTCCCAACCATCATAATTACCATTCAGTTTCCGCGCAAGACTCGAGAAATACCTCCGGAGTTTTGATAACTCCTTTTCATCGGCGGTCATTTCTTTTGAGGCGAGACAGAGCCATTGAGAATCACTCGAGATCGGTGGAGAAATATCAACAATATATCCAACCTCAATCAATTCAGATTGTGCCTTGATGGCGTTCGCTTCAGACGGGAAATAAAGATAGAAACAAATCTGTCGAAGTTTGGTTAAGTCAGAATGAAATCGATTCATTAGATTGATCACAGCTGCGTCTGGATTTGGAGGTTGAATGTATGAAGGTTTTCGATGTTCTCGTCTTCGGATCATTGAGCAGGAGCCTATCACTTTTTCTTCTTTTAGAGACTCTTTGAGCCTCTTTTTACTTGTGATATGGATTTCGTAATCGTAGCGCCATGCATGATTTGCTTCTTATCCTTCACCTTCGCAAGAGAGTTGGCGTACGCCGCTTTCATCAGTTTCTTGATATATACTTTTGGAAATTCCTCGATTCTTTTAACGAGTATGTATCTGTACTGATTCCCTTCGCCAAGCAGTATCTTTTTGGGATCGGAAATCTGTGATCCCCAATAGAATCCGAAATGCACATTGTGCGAACTTCTCCCGACAGCGATGGAACAAAATAGATGTCCCACTCTGTCCGTCACTGACCAGCCGAATGCCACTGCATTGTAATTGTCGTAGATCAGTTCGTTGGTTTTCGGATACAGATCCCACACGAAATCGCGCAGCCACAGCGCTCGCTTCCTGACATCAGCAGGGAACGGCTTGAGAAATTTCAGCAGATCTTTCTTCTGGGTTTTGCTTATAGTTATAAAATAGGTGGTTGAATCGGTGGCGCCACTAAAATGTTCATGGAAAGGTATTATACTTCAATTGTAGATGCAATGAAAAAGGCGACCACGTGGTCGCCTTTTTTGGATTCCCGCTAACAACATGCGGGAATGACGTATGTTTGGTTAGTTGAAACTCTCTACCGCGGACTTCACCGAATCGTGCAACTCGATGACATTTCCTACTTTTGTGATTTTGAAGACCTGCATGACCTTTGCATTCGCACAGGCAAGTTTCAGGTCGCCGTTTGCGTTGCGCATCGTTGTTACGCCGCCAATGAGCATGCCGAGACCGGAACTGTTCATCAACGAGACGTCGCTCAAATCAACCACTATCTTTTTCTTTTTCCCCTCGATCAGTTTGTGGAGCGCGTTGTTCAGTTCCGACGCTTCGGGACCGCCGAGCATGCTTCCTTCCATCTTTATCACCATCACGCCGTGCAACTCTTTTGTTAAGAATTTCATGATTGTCTCGCTGTGAGGTTATGTTGTTTTTTTGGATTTGCGCATGCTGTAATCCAGCACAAGCGCGCTTGCAACGTAGATCGACGAATACGTGCCGAGAATCGTTCCGATGAAGAATGTGAATGCGAATCCTCTGTTCACTTCGCCGCCAAAGATCACAAGTACGAGCAGAACGAGGAAAACAGTTCCGTTCGTAATGATCGTACGGCTCAATGTTTCGTTCACGGAGCGGTTCATAATCGTATAAAGATTTTCAGATTTGTGTACTTTTAGGTTCTCGCGGATACGGTCGAACACGACCACGGTATCGTTAATTGAAAACCCGACCAACGTTAAAAACGCCGCCATGATATTCTGGTCTATCTCGAGATTCAAGTGGGGAGAGACTCCGTTCAGCAATACAATAACACCGAATGTAGTAATAACATCATGGAACAATGCGATGACGCCTGCAAGACCGTAAATGAATTGGAATCGGAAGGCGATGTACAACATAATAATGAGGAGTGCAGAGATAACTGCATAGATGGCATTTTCTCTCAATTCAGAACCGATCTTTGCACTGATCTTATAGCTTTTCAGGACGGTAATTTTATTGTTGGGAAATGCTGCTGTCAATCCTTCACGAATGACATCGAGTGTTTTTGTTCCTTCTCCTAATTCCAGTGTCCGGATCAGGATATCGTTCGGCGAACCGAATGATTTGATCTCGCTGCTGGCGAATCCGGCATTTTGAACCGCATTGCGGACATCCGAAATTGCCGGCGGATTTTCAAAGCGCAGCAGAATTTCCGTTCCGCCGAGAAAATCGATTCCGAATGAAACGCCCCGTACAATGATGCCGATGACTCCGGTTATAATAATTGCTCCGGAGATCGAATACCAGATCTTCCGGGTTCCCATGAAATCTATGTTTGTATGCTGAAAAATTCTCATTAGTTAACAATCTCCTGGATCTTATCCGAAATTTATTTCAGTGGTTCCGCGATCGGTCATAACATCGAACACGACGCGTGTGATAACAATCGCTGTAAACAGGTTTGCGGTAACGCCCATCATCAATGTCAATGCGAATCCTTGAATCGGTCCGCTTCCAAATTGATAGAGAACGATACCGGTAAAGAGCGTCGTGATATTCGAGTCGAAGATAGCGCTGAAGGCTTTGGAGTATCCTGCATCGATCGACGCTCGAAGCGTTTTGTGTGTCGCAAGTTCTTCCCTGATACGTTCAAAGATCAGTACATTCGCATCAACAGCCATACCGATCGTTAACACGATACCGGCAATACCGGGGAGTGTTAATGTTCCCCCGAACGCGGCAAGGATGGAAAAAATGAACAACGTGTTAACAAAAAGAGCGATGTCGGCAACAACGCCGCCAGTGCGATAATACACGACCATAAACACAACAATCAACCCGAAGGCAAGCAAGAACGAATTTGTTCCCGCTTCGATTGAATCCTCTCCCAATGAAGGTCCCACACCCTGATGTTCAATGATATCGACGGGAGCGGGGAGGGCACCTGCTTTCAATATAATCTCAAGAAGCCGTGCTTCTTCGATACTTTCCAGTCCTTCAATTTGTGAGCGACCGCCGGTGATTTTTCCCCGGATAACAGGTGCAGAGAAGACTGAATTGTCCAGCACGATCGCCATTCGTTTATTCACATTCGCTCCGGTGATGCGCGCCCATTCGATCGAACCCTGATTATCCATTTCCATAGAAACAACAGGTTGATTGAAATTCGGATCGATGGTAGCGCGGGCATCAACAAGAACTCCACCCGTCAACTCCGCAGTTTTACGCAATCCGAAGAGTGCATAATACTTTACCCCTTCGCTGATGAATGCGTGTTTTGATGAAAAATAAAATCCCATGTCGGACGGAATTAAATTCTGTACGTCTTTGCGGGCGAGGATGCGTTCAACTTTACCTTTATCATTTTCAGAGACATATGCTTCGCCATTTCCTTGCTGGTTGGGGCGGGCGAGCATAAGGAAGGGATGTTCCTTCATCAATTGTTCAGGTGTCTTCTCACCCTGTGCAAGAATGTCTGAACTGGTGTCGGCTCCCGTCAGAGATGTAAGAGAGCTTTGTGTCGATTTTTTCTTTGTCGTATCGGCAGATGAGACTGTGTCGGAATATCCTTTCCCAGCGAGAAATTTGTCGATCACATCCATCGTTTTGTAGATGATCTCGGGATCTTTCATCAGCTTGAATTCGAGAAGTGCCGTCCCCTGCAGCAGTTGTCGGACCTCATCCTCTTTTGAAATGCCCGGAAGTTCTACAATGATTCTTCGACCACCCTGTTTTTGAATTGCCGGTTCAGAAACACCGTACTGGTCAACACGGTTACGTACTATTTCCATTGCACGGTCAACCGCTTTGTCTGTTTCATCCTGCAAACGGGCGAGAATCTGGCTGTTGTCTTCGCGCAAACTGCCAAAGTACCGGCTTAAGCGGATCTGCCGTGATTCAAAATTGCGTTGAAAAATATTGATAATGCTTTCATCGCTTGTTTGAGCTTCTCGGGTGATGCTCGCCATAATTTCGTTGAATTGATCATCCTTGTTCTTTGCGATCTGGTCGAGCATCTTCACAATATCGACTTCCAGCACAACCCGCATACCCCCCTGCAGATCGAGTCCCAGTTTAATCCGTTTGCCCCGCGCATCGCGCATGGCAGCCTCATTGTCATTCAAAAATTTCAGACTGTCATCGCCGGAAAGGAGGGACAATTCTTTTTGGAAGGAATTGAACTGGTATGTAGGGTAAAGGAAGTAGAGCGCCAGACCGAGAGAGAGAACGATCGCTACTATCTTGCCGCGATTTTTTTTCACGAAAAAACCTCCGATTAAAAATCTGTAGTGAATTCAAATTGCATAACAATCAGGTTCAAAATATAACGGAAATGTGCTGTAAAATCAATGAAAATCTCCACTTGCAGAGTCGTGTTGTGCGGACATTTGGTTTGTTTCTGCATCGTTTATTCTCTATTTTCATTTACAAATCGCAACTTTCACATCGGAATTCCGAAGAACAAGACGTATCAGACCGAACAATTTCTAATGCGCTTGCGAAAATTACTGCTCCTGACCGGGGCGTTCATACTTACTCTCGCCGTCTTTATCATCAACACCATCTCCAAAAATGTGGATCTGGGGGATACGTTGATGCAGTATGTTCGCTCCTCATTGGTGATCCTCTCTTTTCTTTTCATCTTCTTCTACATTCAGATCATTAAACGGGAGAGGTCCCGTTCTGTTGTGCAGAATATCGGAGCTGTAGCAACATTCGCCGGTATTTTTCTTGCTGTCTTTCTTATCATCAGCCTGCTGCCTCACAAAGGATTCGAGATACGCCAATTAAAATTATTTCCTCTCGACTATCTGACAATTTTCTTCTCTTCCATTCTGAGTCTCTTTGCAGGTACATTTGCCATTGTAACGGTGCTGTTTATTAAAGATCTTGTTCTGTACAAACGAAAAAAAACAAGCGCGCGTAATTTTTGGATACTAATCGGATGTCTGGCAATTGCCTCATTATCTACGATAATGTCGCGGCCTCTGGAAGAGACTGTATGGAGCGGGATATTTTCCGGATTGGCGATTCTCATGATCATTGTCAATTCATTTCGTCTTTCGTGGATTGCATATCTGCCGCGCAAGGAAAAGATCTATGCACTGTTGTACTCTCTCCTTGCATTCTTTGGCTTTCTCGCAATCCTCGTTATCATCTCGATTCAAGACGCACAAACGCAGAAAGGGATACAGTATTACAGTTCGCCGTTGTTTACATTTGTGCAGCTCAGTTCCATGTTCGGTGCGGTCTATTTCGGGATGTCGTTCGTCAGTACGCTGTTCCATTTACCGACTGCGGAAGCGTTCGACAGGAAGCAGACAGAGATCAGTTCGCTCCATAACTTGAGCCGGCTGATCAATCAAGTCTTCGATCTAAAGGATCTTGCCGATACCGCAACAAAGATGGTGACCGAAGTTGTACAGGCATCCAGCGTGTGGCTGGAGATCATTCCAACGGCAGGAGCGGGACACAAAAGCGGACTCATGTCCTCCAGAAATATTTCAGAAGATGTGATACAGCATTTCATAACAACCGAAGAAACATCGCCGCGCACTATCGTCCTCCAAACAAAAAAGGTGTTGATGATTGACGATGTGGAGGAAGACAAACGGACGAAGCATCTGCCCAAAATGAAATTTGCAGGGTCGCTGTTGATCATTCCGCTGCTCTCGCACAACAATGTGATAGGAATTTTGTATGCGACCAAAGAGATCAGTTTCGGTTTCGATCAGGATGACGTGGATATACTTACAGGATTTGCAGATCAGGTTGCGATTGCTATTGAGAATGCACGGCTGATTGAGCGATCTCTGGAAAAAGAACGGTTGCAGCGCGAGTTGTTGCTGGCGCAAGAGATGCAGAAGCGGCTGCTGCCGCAAACACTTCCAAAGTTTTCAACGTTTGAAATGCAGGCGGTCTCTTCACCTGCCCTCGAAGTGGGGGGCGATTACTATGATGTTGTTCAGATTGATAAAGACCGTGTTGCGATGGTCATCGGCGATGTTTCGGGTAAAGGCGTTGGTGCAGCATTTTATATGGCGGAAGTGAAAGGGATCTTTCAATCGCTGGCAAAGATTTACTGCTCGCCGAAAGATTTTCTGATCAAGGCGAATGAGTCGCTCGTTTCCAGTATTGACAAGCGCTCATTTATTAGTTTAATTTACTCGACGATTCATATTACAACGGGCGAATTAGTAATTTCCCGCGGCGGGCACTGTCCAGTTCTGTATGTTTCGTCGGATCACCGCGAATTCATCAAACCGATAGGTATGGGGCTCGGGATTACAGCGGGGAAGATCTTCGAAGAAAATGTCGAAGAGAAAAAAATAATGATGAAAAAAGGGGATGTGTGTGTATTTTATACTGACGGAGTTACCGAATCCCGCTCTTCATCGGGTGATGAATTCGGATACGAGCGATTGCAGGAGGTCGTTCTCGCGCATAAAGATCGTTCTGCAGAAGAGATTAAAGAAGCGATCATTCAGAATGTTTGGAATTATACCGATGCCGAGGGCTATCATGATGATTTGACTATTTTCGTGATAAAATGGCTCGGCACAACATCAATGGAACAATTGTAGCAGGTCACCGTTTATCCTATTAGGAGTTCGTATGAGCGATTTCAAAGTGAATATCCGTGAACGCAGCGACAGCATCCATGTGTTGGAGTTGAAAGGGTACTTGGATGCCCACACAACGCCGATTCTGGAAGACTCATTCCAGAAACTATTGAATGAGAAAAAATATCGCATCGTTGTGAACTGCAAGGAACTCAATTACATCTCCAGTGCAGGTCTCGGCGTCTTTATGGCGTTCATCGAGGATGTCCGTGCGAATGCCGGCGATATTAAGATGTCGGATATGAGTCCGAAGGTGTTCAACATCTTCGATCTGCTCGGGTTTCCGATGCTGTACGACATTGTAAAAACGGAAGAAGAGGCAGCCGGAAAATTCAGTAAGAATTAATTAGCAGTAAGCAGCAATTCGATGGCAGCCAAACAAACATATCGCATATCAATCCCGAGCCGGACTGATCACTTGCACGAAGTGAGATCGTTCATTTCCGATCTTGCACGAACGCATGGGTTCGGCGATGATGATATCAACAAGATTACCATTGCCGTTGATGAAGCATGTACGAACATTATCAAGCACGGGTATAATTTTTCACCGAATCAACAGATTGACGTTGAGGTCAATCGCAACAATCAACAGTTCGAGATCCTCATCTCGGACAGCGGCAAACAATTCGATCCGAATGCGGTTGCAACCCCCGATATGAAAGAATACCTGACACACTACCGCCGCGGCGGATTAGGATTATATTTGATGAAGCGGATTATGGATAAAGTGGAATTCGATTTCCATCGCAACCGCAACACGCTTCGCATGGTCAAATCACTCTAATCATCGCTGTGAAACGTACATCCCCCACATCAGCATCAGATTCGCAAGTTCTTCCACTCCTCGAATTCAGCAAAGTCGTCAACTCATCGCTTGATCTCTCGTTCATTCTCGGCACATTGCTGCTGACGTTGATGGGCAAACTGCTCATCACAAAAGGGGTGGTGCTGCTGAAAATAGGTCATAAAAAATTCTCAGTGAAGTACGGCAAAGGTGTGCCGAAAGAATTGCTGATGATTGATGTAGTCCTTCCGAAAGAAAGCAAGAAGAGTTTTTCTGCAACGCTTAAAGACTCAAAAGGATGTGAAAAATTATTGCAGACAGGTATCAACCGTTTCTTTCCCATCATTACGCATGACAATGTGATTGGTTATGTGGGGGTTGCGGAACACGCACAGCGTCCTATTTCAAAACAAAATGAACAGTTTGTCGATACCATTTTGAATATCTCCGCCGCTGCGATCGAAAAAGGATTGGCGTTCGACGAATTGAAGGATGTCAACCGTTCGCTTGACGGGAAAGTGCAGCAATTGAAGACCCTCTTTGAACTCGGCAAGGAATTCAGCGGCGTGCTGGAGCGGGAGAGACTGCTGAAACTTTTCTCGCTCACATTTATGGGACAGGTCGGGACGAACCGTTTCGCGATCTGCCTGAAGGAAGGGGGAAGCTACTATTCCCGCGTCTCGTCCGAATTTCTTGAAAAGGACAGAAATGTTCTCTGTTCCCTTGTCACTGCGCCAATGTTCGTTTCACAGATTCCAAAAGCCAAAAAGTTCGACGAATTAAAAAAACATGCCGTGAAAGAAAAAATAGCGGCATTCATTCCTTTGCAACTGCAGAATGAAGTGAAAGGGGTCTTGTGCCTCGGAGAAAAATTACGCGGCGGGGAATACTCAGAGAACGACCTCGAGTACGTTTTCTCTCTTGCGAATCTTGCATTCGTTTCGCTGGAAAATTCGCGACTCTTCAACGAGGCGATCGAAAAGCAGAAATTGGAAAACGAATTGCTGATAGCACGGGAGATACAACAGGGACTGCTTCCAAGCATCCTTCCTTCGATCGAAGGGTTCGACATTTCGGCGGTCAATATTTCATCGAAGCAGGTCGGGGGTGATTATTACGATGCCATACCGACAAGTGACGGCAAATATGTTATTGTAATCGGCGATGTCTCAGGGAAAGGGACTCCCGCCTCACTGCTCATGGCGAACGTTCAGGCGACTGTTCATGCGCTGGTGCCGTTCAATCTGGAATTATCTCTCGCCACTGCGCGGATCAACGATTTGATTCATCGTAACACAAGTTCCGATAAGTTCATTACATTCTTCTGGGGATCGCTCGATCCGAAGACGAAAAAATTCCGCTATGTGAATGCCGGACATAATCCGCCATTCGTGGTGCGGGCGAATGGGACGATCGAACGCTTAACCGAAGGGGGACTGATCCTTGGTATCATGAAAACACTTATACCGTACAACGAGGGGAGTGTTGAATTGCACTCCGGCGACTCAGTCATCCTTTTTACCGACGGCGTGAGCGAAGCGATGGATGTGAACGGGAATGATTATACGGAAGAACGGTTGGAGCGATTCGTCCAAACACTGAACGGACTTTCTGCCGAAAAAATATTGACCGCCATAAAAAATGAGATACAATTGTACACTGCCGGCGCGCCGCAATCGGATGATATTACGCTGGTCGTCTTCAAAGCAAAGTGACTTTGCTTCTCCTCCCATCCTTTCGTACCTTTCTCCATGAAAAATTTTCTCGAATATCTGCTGCTCCTGATACTTCGTTTCTTCATTCTGATTCTGCCGTTTCGTTCAGTCCAGACTTTCGGGCGATGGTTTGGTTCGTTCCTCTTTCACGTCATTCCTATCCGCAAGGAATTGGTACTTTCAAATCTCCGGCACGCATTTCCTGAAAAGAGTGAGTCGGAAATTCGGTTGATTGCTCTCAAGAATTTCCAAAACATTTTCGGAACATTTTTTGAAACGTTCTGGATACAGAGGATGTCGCAGGATGATGTGCGCCGCATCGTGCGCATCCCGGGCACGGCAGCGATCTCAGAATTACTGCAAAGAGGTAAAGGGCTTATCATGTTAAGCGGTCATATCAGCAATTGGGAGTTGATCGCGCTTGCCGTCGGTCTCATCAGCAATCAGCCGCTTCAAATCATCATTAAAAAGCAGCACAATCCGTTTGTCGATCGAGTCATGAATCGGTTGAGAACAAAATTCAACAACACCGTCGTCGATATGGACCATGCACCGCGGGAGATCATCAAACGCCTTCGTGATCACGGTGTCGTCGCTCTTCTGGCGGATCAGAGCGGACCGGAGGAGGGACTGTTCATCGATTACTTCGGCAGACCGACCTCAACCCATGTCGGACCTGCCGTGTTCGCATTGCGCACGGGAGCTCCTGTGTTGATGACGTATGCAATCCGCAATCGCGACGGTACATTCGACGTCTCGTTTGAGGAAGTGATTACAAACGATCTCACCGGTACCGATGACGAGAAAATTCGTACAATCACGCAACGGCATGTTCATCTGTTGGAAAAATTCGTACGCCAACATCCGGATCAATGGCTCTGGATGCACAAACGGTGGAAGCATACCGACAAATATCTGAGGCGTAAAGCGGAAGAGGCTGTCGTATGAAAGAGCCGAAGAACATATTGGTTGTTCAGACTGCATTTCTCGGCGATGTGATCCTGACTTTGCCGATGATCCAGATACTTAAAAAGAATTTTCCCTTGGCTGAAATCGATGTGGTCACGACTCCTGTTGCAGCGGCGCTCATTGCAAACCATCCTTCGATATCCCGCATAATTCCGTATGATAAACGCAAGACACAAAAAGGGATGAAAGGTATTTTTTCTTTTGCTCGCGATCTTCGGCAACGTCAGTACGATGTTGCCGTTGTGCCGCATCGTTCATTGAGAAGCGCAGCGGTAATCGCGTTGAGCGGTATTCAACAGAGAATCGGCTTTTCAAATGCATCCGGACGATTTGTCTATAACCATATCGTTGAATATGTGAAGTCGAAACACGAGATCGAACGGAACTTTGCATTGCTGTCACCATTCAACATCCGTGTGACGCAAAAAGAGTTGCCGACACTCTATCCGTCGCTCGATGATATCAATACAGTGAACAAGTTCCTGTTCGAGCGGGAAATTTTGAACCAGCGCAACATGGTGGCAATCGCTCCCGGTTCCGTATGGAATACCAAGCGCTGGCTGGTGGAACGGTACGCGCAACTTGCGATGCTGCTTGCCAACGAAGGGAAAGAAGTAATAATTGTCGGCGGAAGTGCCGATGCAGAACTCGGGAGAGCGATCGTTGAAGCGACGAAGCATAAACAGATCCACGACGCAACAGGAAGGCTCTCGCTTCTGCAATCCGCTGAATTGATAGGACGATGCAATGTTCTGGTATCCAATGACAGCGCGCCGCTGCATATGGCGGTTGCGATGAGGACGCCTGTCGTTGCTATCTTTGGTGCAACAGTACCTGAATTTGGATTTGCTCCGTACGGAAAAGATGATGTTGTAGTTGAAACGAAGGGGCTGTCATGTCGTCCCTGTGCGATTCATGGCGGAGACAAATGTCCCATTGGAACATTCGATTGCATGAAAAGAATTGAAGCGGGGATGGTACTTGATAAAGTACACACTCTGCTGCGTCGCGAAAAGTCAAACGTGAAGAAGTGAAAAATCCTTCTGCTGCTTAAAACTCCGAACTACTTCCGCTCCCTGTTACTGAATCCGCGCTTGTATGCACATCGCACGTCGGAGGCACATACTTTGAATTGAACACTTCAATCCGCTTGAACGGACAGAATTCAGTTGCAAGTTTATATGTTACCAGACAGATGGAATCTTTTTCTACGCCGTTCGGCATTTTGAAATACGGCTGTGTGATGGGAATCGTCTTATCTTCATACACGTACTTCATAAATCGTCCCCACAACGGCGCAGCGGCGCGTCCTCCTTGTCCATCTGCGTTCACGAATGTAATAGCTTGATCATCGAAACCTACCCATGTTCCGGCTGCAAGCTGCGGCGTAAAGCCTACAAACCATGCGTCGGTGTAATCCTGCGTCGTTCCGGTCTTTCCGCCGGCAGGATAGTGGAAGAAATTCCGAATGCGAGTTCCCGAACCTTTGTTGACGACATCCTCCATCATGTTTGTCATGATGTATGCCGTCTCTTTGCTCAACACTTCTCGGCGTTCGGGGATATTTTCCTCGATGATGTTTCCATCCTTATCCTCGATCTTTAAGATAGAATTTGGTTCAACGTACACTCCTTCATTCGGGAAAACGCCGAAAGCAGAAGTCATTTCAAGCGGTGTAACCTGCGCCGTACCGAGAGCGATGGAAACGAAAGGGGGGATATAGGATTTGATCCCCATTTTTTTTGCGTATGCCGCCACCTGATCTTTCGGAGCAAGATCCATGATGACACGTATGGTTACGAGGTTGATGGATTGTGCGAGCGCATCGCGCAATGTATATTTTCCGCCGATGTCTCCCTCAAAATTCTGCGGTCTCCATTCCGTACCGTCGTCATTGATGACGGTAATTGGCTGATTCAGCATTTCATAGGTTGGAGGATATCCATTGTCGATCGCTACGGTGTACACGAACGGTTTGAACGATGATCCCGGCTGTCGGCGGATTTGCGTGACGTGATTCAGTCCGTACCGGAATGAGCGGAAATTTCGTCCTCCCACCATTGCGCGAATCCCGCCGTTTTTCGGATCGATCGCAACGAATCCGACTTCGATACTTTGCCACACTTTTTTTACGGAGTCAACAAATTGATGGCTCTTCTTCAACGAATCCATAACGAATTCTTTATTTGCCGACCGTTGATACACGTTCGATGCTCTGATCGCTTTATCGATGGTTCGCTGCAGAAGTTCCGGTCTCTCGTTCCAGTTCCACAATGAATCGAACTGTTTCTGTTTTTCTGCGAGGTGTTCTTCGACCGCCCGGTTTGCGTACCGCTGCATTCTGCTGTCGAGCGTGGTATAGATTGAAATGCCGTCCTTGTACAGGTTGAATCCGTACTGTTCCGCCTTCTCCCGCATTTGCTGACGGATGTATTCGACAAAATGTGCTGCAATGCCTGCAGGTCCTTCGTCTGCATCGACCGAGTACATCAACTGTTCCTGCTTGATCGTCTCCGCCTGTTCTTCCGTGATTCGTCCATCCTTCACCATCTGCCCGATAACAAGATGCCACCGCCTTATCGCACGCTCCGGATGGCGGATCGGATCGTAGTATGCAGGTCCGTTCAAAATTGCGATCAACATTGCCGATTCACCCGGTGTCAATTGTTCGACAGGCTTGTCAAAGAATACTCCTGCCGCTACCGAAATTCCGTACGCGCCCCGTCCAAAGTAGATTTCGTTGAGGTACATCTCAAGGATTTCTTTCTTCGTAAAATTCTGCTCGATCTGTACGGCGGTGATAAATTCGCGTATCTTTCGTGTTGCTTTGTCGAATGCACTTTCATCCTGCCGTGAAAAACCGTACAGATTACGCGCCAGTTGTTGTGTAATAGTGCTGGCTCCTTCTCGAAGGTCAAATGAAATGAGGTTTTTTACTAACGCACGGAGGAACCGCCACGGCGTAACGCCCCAGTGTTTATAAAAATCTTTATCTTCCGTGGAAATCAACGCAGCAAAAACGTGCGGGGGAATCTGCTCATATGTAACGCGGGATCGGTTCTTTGTCTGGAAGAATGTCCCGATAACCTCGCCGTCAATGGAATATACTTTTGTTGCGAGGTCGGGGCGGGGATTTTCAAGTTCCTCCAGAGAAGGGAGACCGGATAGGACATAATTGATGTAGAAAAAAAATCCCACGATGAGGATGATCCCGAGACCAAGAAAATAGTATCTGTTTCTCTTCAGAAATCCTTTGCTTCGTTGCAGCAGTTCTTCGCGGTACTGCGGGTCGTTAAAGTACCGTTTCATCTCTTCGGAGCTGTACCGCATTTTTTTCTTTGATGTATCCGCCATACGTTACTTCCACTTCTTTAATTCGAATTTCTTTCCATCATAGACGCCGTAAGTGCTGTGCGTGATCCAATCGCCGAGATTGATATATCGCCCTTTGCCGATCTTTTTTTCCATCGGGGTATGTCTGTGCCCCATGATCACGAAATCGAACCCTTCATTGATTTTTTCGGCGGCAAACAACACCATACCGTCTGTTTCGCCGTAATCCTTATTGCCGGTGTACTCACGGCTTTTGTGAGAAGATCCGCGTGCAATCGGCGCTGTCCAGTCCGGATGAACAAGGGAGTACAGAAAGATACTGATCCGGCTTCTCAATATTTTTTTAAGTATGCGGTATCCCGTGTCGTTCAGAGCCAGCCCGTCGCCGTGATGGAGATAAAATTTTTTCTTCATGAACTCCATGCTGATCGGATCTTTGTACACGGGTATGCCAAGATCGTTCGGAAAAAAATCTTTGAGCCAGTAATCATGGTTGCCGGCGAGGTAGTGTATTTTAATACCGCTCTGAGCCATCATCCCTAATTTGGAAAGGACATGATGATATCCCCGCGGAATGACATATTTATATTCGAACCAGTAATCAAACAGATCACCAAGGATGATCACCTGCGCGGCATGTTTCTGGATGTATGTCAGAAAGGAGAGGAGACGTTCTTCCTTTTCTTTTTCCCTTTGTGAGTCGTGGAGTCCGAGATGAACATCGGAAAAGAAAAAAATTTTTTTCATCGTGTGACTGTAACGGTGCATTCGACCGGCTGCGAGAATCGATTGCACCAACCTTCTTTATCGGAACAGTAGAAGTAATAGAGTTTGGCTTTCAATTGATATGTTCCCGGTTTCGTTCCGCTTTTTGCCTTCACGGAAAACTCGATCGGTTTTGTAATATCGAGATACGCTTTTTCATTCTTCGCATACCGCGGTTCACCGGAAATTTCAAATTGTGACTCTTTGTCAAGTTTCAGTTCGAACATCGGTTCGGTATTGATATGGATGCCGTCGATCGGGATGAAGTGAAATGTAATAGCACCCGGTTTTGCTAATGCCAACTTCGATGGAGACCGCATCTCAACCGTAACGTGGTCGTTCGTCGTAAAGGTATTCTTTTCAGCGGCGGTGGTGAAGATGCTAACATATATCAACAGTACTATCGTTTTCATTATAGGCTCCAATGGTTCATCAATGCAACACAGATCTATCGCGCAGATTGTTTATCGTCCACTCGTTCAAGCAGTATAAATCCGGCTACAAAAAAAAGTCCGATACTAAGGACGGAAAGACGTTGGTCTTCTGTAATATACGAAATCAGTCCAAACAAAAAAGTACCGATCACGGCGGAAGCTTTCCCGCATAAACCGTCGTAGAACCCGAAAAATTCCGCTTCGTGGTTCTTGGGAGTCAGTTGCGCCATTAAACTGCGGCTGGAAGCCTGCGAAGCTCCCATGGAACTTCCCGCAATCGCTCCGATGAGATAGAACATCGTTTTTGATGTTACAAAGTACGCCGAAGCAACAACGGCGATCCACAAAACAAGATTGATGGCTATCGCTCGTTTCGGTCCGATCTTATCTGCGATCACCCCGAAGAACAATGAACCGATGATCCCCGCCGCTTGCACAACGGCAAACAGCATGAGCACCTCTTGCAGTGAATAGTGTAGCGTTTGCGTTGCAAAGAGTGAAGCAAATGAAATGACCGTGAGGATACCGTCATTGTAAATAAAAAATGCCAGGAGAAATCGCGAAACGTTTTTATAGTTTTTGAGATGTGTAATAGTTACCCTGACGCGCTGTATGCCGGCAATGATGTAAGAGGGTTTGTGTTCAAATCGGACTTTATGATCGCGAAGGTAGAGAAACAGAGGAACGGAAAACATAAAGAAGATGCCTGCTGCGATCAGGAAACTAAAGCGTACGTTGATGAGGTTTGCACTCTCGAAACCTCCCGCGTATAATGGCATGGCAATGAACAGAGTCGTCAAAGAGCCGATATACCCCATTGCAAAACCGTAACCGGAAACACGCCCGTAACTTCGTTCTGTTGTGATGTCCGGAAGGAATGCATCGTAAAACACCAATCCTCCTTCAAATCCGATATTGGCAACAATAAAAAGGAACATCCCCCATATAACATCCCCCGCATCTATAAAGAAGAGCAGCGACGTGCAGACGATGCTTGCAAGAGTAAACCCGAAAAGAAATCTTTTTCTTCTGCTCGAAAAATCTGCAGCAGCGCCAAGTACAGGAGCGATGAGGGCAGTCAGCAGCATGGAAATGCTGACGGCGACTCCCCAAAGAAAATCTCCCCGTCCGCTTCCTCCGGCGACTATTTCCTTAAAGTACAGAGAATACCCGACCGCAACAATCATCACCGAGAATGATGTGTTCGCGAAATCGAATAATGTCCATACAAAGATCTGAGATCGGTTCGAATGAGTGGGAGAGGAGTCCATTATTTTGCAGATCGCGCTTTTAATCCTGTTGATTCGACGAGACCGCGCCCTGTTTTTTTCAATACATCGGTTTTTTTCATGTCGATCAGGATCGCATCGAGGATTCCGTTGATGAATGTGCCGCTTCCATCGGTTGAATACTCTTTTGCTATTTCGATCGCTTCGTTGATGCTTACCTTCGGTGGAATGTCGGGAAAATACAACAGTTCGGTAACAGCCATTCTGAGCAGTATCTTGTCAAGAAGTGCGATCCGATGGAAGTCCCAGTGTTCGGTTTTCCCTTTGATCCGTTTATCTATTTCAGATTGATGCGTAATGGTTTTAAGAAACAACATTTGAGCAAAATCGAAATCGGGAGTATTCGACTTCAACTCAATCAAGATCGTGTCGATGACATGTTGCGGCGGATCTTTGGAGATTTCGGCTGCATACAACGCCTGCATCACCAACTCACGGATTTTCCGCCGCTTCGATATTTTTTGTTCGGTCATGGCATAAAGATACGGAAAATGAGCGGTGAAACAAAGAGACAACTGTGTTCAATGGTATCTTCATTTTACACACAACGTCATGCCGAACTGCTTTCGGCATCTAATGACAGGAAATGATACTGACCTTCGTCAGCATGACGCGATATCGAATTTCAAAGTAAGGTATTACTTTCATATTGTATGCTATTCGTTATATTTCTCTTCATAAAAAAAACTCCAATCAAGTATCGCCGAAGCAACAACCTATGGCGCCATGAATTCCAATCCGGATTTTTGTATTTTGTCTCTGTATGCTCAGTAAACTTCTTCCAACACCTCATGATCATCCATCGGAGCAAGCTGCTGTACTTCGAAAGAATCTATTCGTGCATCTGTTTGACGGTTCATTTTACGTGCTGGGGATGAGCTTCGTCGCCATCCCGACTGTGTACCCGATTTTCATTAAAGAATTGGGAGGGGGACCGCTTGCTGTGGGATCGGTATATGTTCTGTGGACTCTCGGCGCGAATATTTATGCGGCATTCATTGCTCAACGCATCAAACGGGCGGCGTATTTCAAACCGCAAATGGTCAGATGGGGATTCATTCACCGCTTCATGCTGTTTATCTCCGGCATTGCTGCAGCGGTTGTTGTGCCGGCTGTTCCGTCATCCGTTTCTGTTCCCATTTTTCTCTTTTTTATTTTCCTCACGGCACTGTTCGGAAACATGTCCGGATTGCCGTGGTTTTTGGTGTACGCAAAAACGGTCCCGGTCAGTTTACGCGGACGCTTGATGGGGCTCCGGCAGTTGATCGGTTCTGCGGCAGGTGCATTTGGCGGATATATTGTCGGTATCATTATCCAATCGATTGTATTCCCGTTCAATTTTTCTCTCTTATTTTTTTTAGGATTCCTGTTTGTTATGGTCTCATTCTATTTTCTATCACAGATCAAAGAACAGCCGACCGAACAGCAGGAATCGGGGGTCGAATTTTCGGCGCACATCTTTGGTGATGCAAAAAGGATATTGCGTACCAACAGGAACTTCCGGAATTATATCATCGCCGACGCTCTCATCCTGATGGCGATGTCTTCAACATCATTTTATTCGATCTTCGCGGTTGAAAAATTCTCTCTTCCGCCGTCATACGCGGGTACGTTTTCAGCCGTGGTCATGATCACGAATATATTCTCAAACATTCTCTTCGGCGTTGTTGCCGACTACTACGGACACAAGGTCAACGTTATTTCTGTTGCTGCTGCATTCGGTCTTGCAGCGTTGAGTGCAATCCTGTCGCCGAATATATTTTTGTACGGATTCGTCTTTGTTTTCATCGCAGCTGCCATTCAGGTTCAAGTGATTTCGCGCATGCCTTTTGTTGCCGAGTTGAGTTCCGAACGGGAGCGCCCGTTGTATGTCGGTATAACGACAACTCTTACGGCTCCCGCAATGCTGCTCGGAATCGTCTCAGGAGTAGCAATACAGTATGTGGGGTATGAGATTGTGTTTCTTGCTACCGCGATCATCGCGGCAACGGGAGTGTATGTATTGATTGCAAAAGTGAGCGACCCGAGATTTCAAAGAAATATTCAATGATTCATTTTTTTGAATCACTCTCTTTTTGTACATTCACCTGTCACTGTCATTGAATCGTTACCATGAGACCGACATCTATAAAACAAACCGATAAAGAAACCATTACTATTACATGGGATGACAATCTTGTCACTCCATTTAATATTCAACAACTGCGCGATGAATGCCCGTGCGCTGAGTGTAAAGGAGAACAGATATTGATGCATCAAATCCTACCTGTTCTGAAACCGAAACTCCCCGGACATTATGATATGAAGTCGCTTGTTCCGGTCGGCAGCTATGCAATACAGATTACATGGGGAGACGGGCATGCGACGGGATTATACTCCTGGGAGTATCTGAGGAACATGCATTTCAACACACAAACAAAGAGCGGCACATGAACAAACAGATTCGTGAGGAATTAATTCAGAAAGCAGTTCGTGCAAAATCGACTTCATATTCTCCCTATTCAAAATTCCGTGTCGGTGCCGCGGTGTTGACGGACGACGGTGAGATTTTCTCCGGCTGCAACGTGGAGAATGCATCGTACGGTCTGGCGATTTGCGCGGAACGAAATGCGATCTTCCAAATGGCTTTCGCCGGAAAAAGGAAGGTCGTTGCCGTTGCTGTTGCCTCGGATGAAGCGACGTTCATCACTCCTTGCGGTGCATGCCGCCAGGTGATCGCCGAGTTTGCCGGCACTGATGCCGAAATACTTTTGATCTCAAAGAATAACAAGGTCAAGTCTTTGACATTCGGAAAATTATTCCCCAGTCCTCCGTCGCTGAACAAATTAAAAAAATAGTGTTGTCATGATCATCAGGATAGCGAGCACGCGCGCACCAAAAGTCAATGGAGTGAAGAAGGCAGTCGGAAAGCTGCTGCAACATTTTCACATGACCGAATTTGATGTTCGGTTTGAAACGATGCAGGGAGCGAGCGGTGTTTCCGAAATGCCGCTCTCGCTTGATGAGACGATGAAGGGCGCACGCCAGAGAGCAGAATCTGTTTTCGAACGGGAAAAGACCGATATCTCTGTCGGCGTCGAAGGCGGATTGTATAAAATCGCTGGCAAGGTTTTTCTTCAAAGCTGGTCATGCGTTTTTGACGGAACTGATTTATACTGCGGAGGTTCAGGCAGTTTGGAAATACCGCAATATTTGGCGTATGAAGTCTTTGTGAACGGACGAATGCTTGGCGATGCCATCGATGCGTTTTCGCAACAAGTGGATGTGCGGAGCAATCAGGGGACGTTCGGCGTACTAACCGATGATCTTGTGACGCGGGAAGATTCATTTGAACTTTCCGCAATCAATGCATTCATTCCATATTTTAACAAGAAGTTGTATGGAAAACGCATAACAAATAATTAACATTTGCTTAACATCCGGTGCATTGAACACCGAGTGATTGTTCTCTATATTGCAGTCGAATCGAAAGGATACTGATGAAACAAAAGATTTTGATTGCTGACGACGAACGAGATATCATAGATTTCCTCAAATACAACCTCGACAAAGAAGGGTACGACGTTCTGACCGCCAAGAACGGTGTTGAAGCGCTGAACCAAACAAAAAAAAATCCCGATCTTATTCTGCTGGATGTGATGATGCCTGAAATGGACGGTTTTGAGGTTGTCCGAACGTTGAAGAAGAATTCTGCTACTGCAAGGATTCCCGTTATTTTCCTAACGGCGAAAAGTTCGGAAGTAGATGAGGTTGTCGGTCTGGAGCTTGGAGCGGATGATTACATTACGAAGCCCGTCAGAATTCCCAAACTGATCGCGCGGATCAAATCCACCCTGCGGAAAAAAGCATCGGCAAAGAATGACGAGCAGGAGAATGGGGACATTCTCCGTCATGGAATTCTGGAGATCAACCGATCTCATTACAAAGTGTACGTCAATAAAAAAGAGATATTTTTCCCGAAGAAAGAATTTGAAGTGCTCTCATTCCTTGTCAGGAACGTGGGGAAAGTTGTCACACGCGAGACACTTCTATCTCAGATCTGGGGAAGCGATGTGTATGTGATCGACCGGACTGTTGACGTGCATATCAGAAAGATCAGAGAAAAACTTGGAAGCAATGCCGATTACATCGACACGATCAAAGGGGTGGGGTACAGAATGAAAGAAATTTAAACGGTTGCGAAGCATCACTCCGGGAAAAGTCGTATCTTTCCCTCGTATGTATTCACTCAGGTCTCAGCTTATTTTTTCTGTTCTTATCGCGGTCATTGGTTCTGGCGCAGCGTTCTATCTCTTCTCGTCGTCACCTCTTCTCTCCGTAGTTCTCTTTCTTGCATCTCTTTTTTTATCATACGGCGTTCTCTACATCTTTGTCTTTCATCCTGTTCGGCGTATCATGGCATTGGTCGAATCGCAGCGGAAGAAAGACTCCGAGCAGCGGGTGCTTGTTGAAACATCGGACGAATTTTTACGCCTGACGGATGCATTGAATTCATTGTTCGAATCGTTCCGTTCAGACATCAGCCGGATGAAAAAACTGGAACGTATGCGGACCGAATTCCTGGGGAATGTTTCTCACGAACTTCGTACGCCGATCTTTTCCACACAAGGATTGCTTGAAACGCTGCTCAGCGGTGCGATCGATGACAAAAAAGTGAACAAAGATTTTGTGCAGAAAGCACTGAACAATACCGAACGGTTAAACTCACTGCTGGGAGAATTGATCGATATCTCTCGTATCGAAAGCGGCGAGATGAAATTGAGATTCAGGTTCTTCGATATCGTTCTGTTTCTTCAGAATATTGTTGAAGAGATGCAGACCGCTGCAAGCCAGCGTAAGATACGGTTGACACTTGACGGCGATATTTCGAAGCAGATCGATGTCTATGGGGATAAGGAGCGCTTGCAGCAAGTGATGGTAAATCTTATCGATAACGCGATCAAATATTCCGAACCGGATGATATGATCACCGTTCGCTTCGTGGAAAAAAAGGATCGGGTCGAAGTGAGTGTGGAGGATACCGGCATCGGCATTGCGCCGCAGCATCTTCCGAGGATTTTTGAGCGCTTCTACAGAGTTGACCGGGACCGGTCTCGTGAAATGGGGGGAACAGGTCTTGGGCTTGCCATTGTAAAGCACATCGTCGAAGCGCATGATGCCGAAATCAAAGTAACAAGCGATGTCGGGGTCGGTTCAAAATTCACTTTTTGGGTCAACAAGTCTGCTGCGTAGAGTTTGTATGATGAGTCGTGCTGAATAATCTGCAACCTTCTGCAGCAATCCACAAATGGTATTCCGGATTTTCCAATGACGCACACGTCAATCAAAGGAAGAGGCACTTCATTCAACCCTCAAAACAGGTTTGAATCGACGGTGTATGAAATGATCGAAGAGGAATTCGATCCCGAACGGAAGATCACGACCAAGTATTTCCGCGACTCATCAAAATCGATTCTGGCAAAAAACGATTCTCCCGATCTGGGATTTTCGCTTGACCTCAATCCGTACCGCGGCTGTGAACATGGCTGCATCTACTGTTACGCCCGTCCTTCGCATGAATATCTCGGTTTCTCCGCCGGGCTTGATTTTGAAACGAAGATCATGGTAAAACCGGATGCGCATACTCTTCTTGAAAAAGAGTTCAGAAAAAAATCATGGCGGCCTGCCGTGATAGCGCTCTCGGGCAATACCGATTGTTACCAGCCGATCGAACGGAAGTTACAACTTACACGGAAATGTCTTGAGGTGTTTCTGAAGTACCGGAATCCTGTTGGCATGATTACAAAGAACGCTCTCATTACGCGTGACATCGACATTCTGTCTGAACTTGCGAAACTGAATCTTGTTGTTGCCACACTCACCGTTACGACACTGGATAAAGAATTGCAGCGAGTGATGGAACCGCGGACGTCGCCGCCGGAGCTGCGGCTGGATGCCGTTGAACAGCTTGCAAAAGCAGGTATTCCGGTCGGTGTCAGCCTTGCACCGGTTATTCCCGGACTGAACGACAGCGAAATGCCTGCAATTTTGAAACGGGCGAGCGAACACGGCGCCACGTTTGCATTCTATACAATGTTGCGATTACCGTACGCTGTAAAAGATCTCTTTGTCGATTGGCTCAAACGCGAACTGCCGCAAAGAGCAGACAGAGTACTGAACAGGATTAAAGATGTGCGTGATGGAAAATTGAATTCCTCAGAGTTTGGTGTACGGATGACAGGAACAGGAGAGATCGCAGAATCGATCCGTCAATTGTTTGAACTGACGTGCGCAAAATACCATCTCAACGAAAAAAGGGACAGACTCTCTGTTGACAAATTCCTGTCCAATTGGAATGCGCAGACCGAATTGGAATTTTTCTAAAAATGAAACAACTGTAAAGAGGGTTTTCTTTACTTTCAAAACGGAAAAGTTTACCTTTGTCACGAAGAATTTTGCCATGCAACGGTGAAGCATCTCGTTGCCGCAGAAAGGAAACAGCATGGAATTCCTGTTCAAGAAAAATATCCCGATGGTGTATTGGATCGGGCTTGCGGTCGTCATATTGTTCATGAATTTCAACACGGGACCGTATATAGATTTTCCCGTTATTTTTTTTATTCCTGTTGTGCTTGCCTCCTGGTACAACGGCAGATCTGTCGGCATCGGTTTGGCAATAGCAATGCCGTTGATACGGCTTCTCTTCTCCATCTACTTATGGGAGATCCCGTGGACGATTGAGTTGTCGCTGGTTAATGCGGCAATCAGGATTTTTGTTCTGTCGTTGTTTGCAGTACTGGTCGATGCGCTGCGGCGGTTGTACGAACGGGTCATTGTCTTGGAAGGATTGCTTCCGATGTGCCATAGCTGTAAAAAAATTAAGAATGCGAGCGACCAGTGGCAAAGCCTGGATGTTTATTTGAATGAGAATGCCGGGACAGTATTTCTGCAAGGATTGTGCGACGATTGCAGAAAAAATGCAGCAAAAATTTATTCTCACTAACACATTTCACTTCACAGGGGTCATAATGAAAAAACTAATGCTGGCGGTTGTTGTGCTGTTGAACATCGCGGCGGCACAAAGCGTTCGCCTCAACATTCCATACGAACGGTTTGTTTTGAAGAACGGACTGAACGTCATCCTGCATGTCGATAAAACGACGCCGACAATCTCTGTCAATCAGTGGTACCACGTCGGATCGGGCTATGAAAAGCCCGGACGGACCGGTTTCGCACATCTGTTCGAGCACATCATGTTCGAAGGATCGAAGAATGTTCCGGAAGGGAAATTCGACGAGTGGCTCGAAGCGGCAGGAGGAAACAACAACGGCTCAACAAATACCGATCGTACGAATTATTACGAAGACATTCCGAGCAATGCGCTTGAACTTGCATTGTTCCTCGACTCAGACCGCATGGGATATCTTCTCGACGCGATGACACAGGAAAAGCTGGACGGACAGCGTGACGTTGTGAAGAACGAACGCCGCCAGCGGTACGAAAACAGCCCGTACGGTATGGCATTCCCGATGCTCGCCGATGCACTGTATCCGAAGAATCATCCGTACAGCTGGCCGACGATCGGCAGCATGGCTGACTTATCAGCAGCTTCGCTCGATGATGTGAAGGAATTTTTCAGATTGTACTATGCACCGAACAATGCGAGCATTTCAATTGCGGGCGATATCGATATTCCCGCTACGAAAGCAATGGTGGAACTATGGTTCAGTGAAATACCGATGGGAAAACCTGTGCCGCCGCAGGACCGCACGCCGGCAGTTTTGAATGAAGAAAAAAGAATCATGTTTGAAGATCGCGTACAGCTTCCACGCCTGTATATGGCATGGCATACGCCGGCAGTACTCACTGCGGGGGATGCGGAAATGGATCTGCTCAGTTCTGTTCTTGCCGGCGGAAAGAATTCACGCCTCTATAAACGGCTTGTGTATGAGATGCAGATTGCACAGGATGTCTCTGCATTTCAGGGTTCGGCGCGGTTATCATCTTATTTTCTGATCAGCGCAACGGCGCGTGCAGGACACACACTTGCCGAACTTGAAACTGTCATACAGGAAGAGATCAACAAGATAAAAACGGAAGCGCCGGCAACGCGGGAACTTGACCGTGCACGGAATCAATATGAAGCGGGATTCATCGGTCAACTCGAGTCGATCAACGCAAAAGCAGACTTGATGAACCACTACTATTATCAGACAGGAAATCCGGATTACTTCAACGAGGACCTTGCACGCTACTACGCAATCGATCCCAAAGATATTTCGACCGTTGCACTCACTTATCTGAAAGACAACGCGCGCGTGGTGATGAGCATTGTGCCGAAAGGGAAACAGGATCTTGCCGCATCGAACAGCGTTGTTGTCAGCACGGAGGGAAAATGAAAACAGCATTCAGTATTCAGACATCAGTAATTAGTACTTTGTTATTGCGAGCCGCTGTTCGACGAAGCAATCTTTTTTTAATTCTATTTTGCGCGGTTTTTCTCTCCGCTCAATCACCGGACAGGACAAAACCGCCGGCATTGGGTCCGACGCCGTCGCTGAAATTGAATCTGACGCAGAAATTCACATTAAGCAATGGCTTGCCAGTGTACGTGTACGAAAAACGCGACGTGCCGATCATTCAATTGAATCTTGTCGTCAAAGCGGGAAGCGTTGACGAGCCGGCAGATAAACTCGGACTGGCAGGACTCACTGCAAACATGATGGATGAAGGGGCAGCGGGAAAAACGGCATTGCAACTTTCAGACGAGATTGAATTTCTCGGAACTTCGATCTCTGTGAGTGGGGGATTACATACAAGTGCGGCTTCTATGCGGTCAACCACATCGAAATTCGATCAATCGCTTTCATTGTTTGCAGATATTCTGCTGCGCCCCGATTTTCCTGAAAGCGAACTTGCCCGGTTGAAGAAACAATATCTCACATCGCTCTTTCAGGCATATGACAGACCGCAAGTGATCGCAGCGAATGCAACAGGTCAGATAGTCTTTGGAAAAGCGCATCCGTACGGACGAATGACTGCAGGAACTGAACAATCGCTCAATACTTTCACAGTGGATGATCTGAAGAATTTCTACAACACGTACTACAAACCGAACAATGCGTTCCTTGTTGTAGTCGGTGACGTGTATGCAAAGGATTTAATCCAGATTCTGGAAGTAACGCTGGGAGGGTGGCAAAAAGGAGATATAAAATCTTCCACAGTTGCAAAAGTGAAACAGGTCAGTGACAGGACTATCTATTTAATAGACAAACCGGAAGCGGCACAATCTGTTATTAGGATTTGTAGAGTCGGTACCGATCGGATGAGCGAAGATTATTTTCCGTTGCTCGTTATGAACACGATCCTCGGCGGTTCATTTACGTCGCGGCTGAATCAGAACCTGCGCGAGAAGAACGGTTACGCGTACGGAGCCGGCTCGGGATTTTCATTCCGTCCGTATCCCGGTCCGTTCACCGCTTCATCCGATGTGCAGACCGATGCGACTGACAAAGCGCTGAAGGAATTCTTGAAAGAACTTGACGGCATCTCGAAACCAGTGAGCGACGAGGAGCTTTCGAAAGCGAAGAACTATATCGCGCTTGGTTATCCGGATAATTTCAGCAATGTCGGTTCGATTGCCGCGCAGATCGCGGAGATGGTGCTCTATAATCTGCCGGAGAACTATTTCAACGATTACATCGGAAAAGTGATGGCTGTGAAGAAGGATGATGTGCGCCGCGTGGCAAAAAAATATATCGATACGGACGACCTTGCCATTATCATCGTTGGCGACAAAGCGAAAGTGGAGAAGGGATTGAAAGAGACGAAAGTCGGAAAGATCATCAATATGGTTCCGACCGACGTACTGGGTCCGATGCCGAAGTTGTAGTAAAAGTACGTTGTTTTCTTACACCAAACCCGAGGTCACGGCTTCGGGTTTTTTATTTTAATCTTTCAGTCTGTTCTCTAATTCCTTTCAAATGATGGAGAGTCGTTGTTTGCCGTGTTAGTGTCTCGCGCGTTCCGGAAAAACCTTGCAGGCAAACTTAGTTTGTCTAGCGATATCTAATGCTCGATCGGCACAGTGAATGTGGCAGTTACACGAAAATGCATCTCTGAGTTTTTGCTTTCTTCCTTTGCCGAAACTTTGCCGGATACTGTCGTCGCATTGAAGGTTTTTTTCTCGAAGTCAAATGTGCCTGCCTGGAAGATGTAAGACATCATGTTATAGTACAGTTCGCCGCCGAAGGTCTCACCTTCGGGTGTAAAGGTGAACTCGATAGCGTGTAATGTTTCTTCTAGAATGAGATCTTCCATCGCATTCTTGTCGTTCATAGCTCTGTCTGAAATTGGTACATCGCTGAGAACAATACGAACTATTTTCTTTGACTCGTCGAAGGGGTTGGGACGTTCTTGGGCACGTACGTGTGTTAGCGTAAAGCTCTTGCCGCCGATGGTGAGCGTGCCTGTGACTTTTGCCGGATTCTGAGCCGAAACGGAGGGACCAATAAAAAGAATCAGGATGCAGTACAAAAGGGTGCGTGTGTTCATTTCTTCTCTCCTTTTCTATGCTTAATCACGCAATTTTAGAATGAGATATCCTTTCAGTTTGTTGCATTCGCTGGTACATCATAGCTGTAAGCAGTTCAATTCTCTGACCCATGGGTAGGTATAATGTTTAGCAAAACACCGCAGCATACACCGGGCGCCGGTGATTGACATTGTCAGTTAAATGATATAATTTTGCTATGAACACTATTGGAGGATGTGATGCCGCTGATAAAGCCTATTTCTGATCTGAGAAACAAAGCCAACGAAATCTCCGACCTTGCTCACAAATCCGATGAGCCGATTTTCATCACCCGCAACGGCGAAGGTGATATGGTAGTAATGTCGTTGGCACAATATAGCAAGATTCAACTTAAAATTGACCTTTTCAGTAAGCTCGCTGTTGCCCAAGCACAACGAGCCAGTGGCGATAGAGGTCGGACACTATCTCAGGTAATGAAAGACCTCCGAAAGCGCATCCGTGAGTCGGACTAATTATAACGTTCGTCTCTTACGGGTTGCGGAGCAAGATCTCGTTGAAATTGTAACCTACATTGCAGCAGACAGGCCCTCGGCGGCTGAAGCAGTAGCAACAAAGATAGAGAAGAGCCTGACACTACTTTCCAAGAATCCGCATCTAGGGCGAATCCCGAACGAAGAAGAACTCTTGCGGTTGGGATATCGCTATCTCATTGTTCAAAACTATCTCGTTTTCTACACGATAGAAGAACAGACAATCTACGTGCATCGCATCCTTCATGGTGCCAGAGATTACCTGAGACTGTTCTAACCTCCGGTTCGGTGCTTGCATGTTACGTGTGCGGCATTACGTGGTTTGTTTTTGCCGCTACCAAATGACAAATTCCTCTGCGGCAAAACAAATGGCGAGACTACTATACTCCATTATAAATGATGGAGCACCGTGCTTACACTTGTTAGGCGAAGCATTTACGAGCACGAGTTTATTTCACAACTGTTTGATTAACCTATTCAAGTATTTTGCTACTGGACCTCTTTGTAAATGTTCATGAGCAAACTGATTCCGATAATTACGCAAACAAGCATAACAACTCTCGTTTTCATCACAGGCACATCGACTGACTCGTTCATAAGCAATTTTGAGCGCTTCTTCAAGAGTAGTTTTTTCTTCCAGCCTGGCGACCAGCCCAGCACCACCCGGAACGTTGTCATACAGAATGATTGGGGGAACGACTCCAACTTCTTGAGCGTGTTCAACAGTCGCGTTCAGATCAGATGAAGGAACCTCCAAGGTATAAGCAATCCCTTCGACCAAGGCGTATGCTAGCGAGTAGCTGAACCAAATCAAGTCGGATTCATCTGGCCGGAGCAAAAATTTGACACGAACGACATCAGTTTCAAACTCGTGACCAAAAGATATTTCTTTTGTCCATTGACCTGTGCATTTCAAGCCAAGCGGAGAAAGATGTTCTTTCATTAACTTCTTGGTTAGATGTTTATAGCCGGCACCGCAAGTGGTACAAATACGGAAACCCTGTCCTCGACGACCTTCACACAATACAACCATCTTTGCGGGGACTGCTTTTGAAACTTCAACACCGCCAAATTTTATGATACTTGGTTCGGCGACGTTGAATCCTACAAAGTACGGACGAGTAGTAAAACTCTTCTGTGGTCGGCCTTTTGGCTCTTCAGGACCCCCCTTGCTTGTAACAAATCCGAAGATGGGATCAATGTATTCGCTTCGGACAATTCGATCACAACAATCGGAAATCTGCGGGTTTTCGTTGACTGCCCATTGTCTATAAAAGTTGTGGATTGTGCATCGTGCGTATATTCTGCGTTCCCATTCCTTTCCCGCAACTCGTTTTAATCCAGCAGATGTCCATTCCTTCTTGTTTGCTATCAATTTACTTGTAGGCGCGAACTCAGCTATCGCTATGGAAAGATCGCGTTGTAGTGAAGTTTCGGTCGACTTCTGATTTTGGTTTTTAATGGAATGAGTTTCAAGCTCTACTACATCGACTGGAAAACCGTATTTGGGAATTATTGTTTTGCGAGATAGGAATGAAATGATATCTTCATCTGCAATTGTCTTGGCTCGTGCGCCTGCCCATTTAACCATTTCATCGTTTCCTGAGTCGAATGCTGATTGCCGCAGGTTCCTCAATTCGCAATAGTCACTGCACACCTCTGCCTCGGCGAGGTTAAGCCGTGATTTGCTTCCAGCAATTTCCTCAATCCAAGAGCCATCCTGTAGACCAACTTTTACTGCTACTTCCGTCGGTACGACATGCAGGAGAGATTTTTCTAATTCTGTTCTGTTTGCATTTAAAAATTTTAAAATGTTAGAGACCCCAGTGGGTGATTGAAAATCCCCCACGAATGTCTGTACTGAATCGAATCTACTTGGATTTGCGCGAAAATACTTAGAGAGTGCGATAGCAGTTATGTGTCGTAGAATTATCTTTTCATTGCGTAGACTAAGAGACGGTGGTCGCGTCACGCCTTTTATCATTTGTAGTGGCTCAGTAAAATGATACAGGTCGTGAGGTGATCTTCGTGAGTAAGTAATGGCAATGCCGGGGAAACCTTTTCGTCTTCCTGCACGTCCGACACGCTGTGCATAATTAAATGCTTCTGGGGGAACATTTCGCAGAAAAATCACATCAAGGTCACCCAAATCCACACCGACCTCAAAGGTAGTGGAACAACTTAAAACGTCAATTCTATTTTTCTTGAAATCGTTTTGAAATTCTCGCGCCTTCTCTTTGTCTATTTGGGCAGTATGTTCTTCAACAATTATTCGAGCGGGGAGTTTTTCTTGATACAATACGCGATAATGATTTTTTGATAAATCTGTCGCGTTTATAGTTATTTGTTGGAGAGTGCCAGGGCACTTATGTCGAGGGCAAACATTACGAATTGATATTGTTGTTACTCGCCCGCATGCATCGCATTGAAAGACCGACTCAGTTTCCTTTATAGGAAAAACTCTCCACCAATCTGGATTTATCCTCTCTGCATCACCTACACGGATTAAAAAGCGTTCATTTGAAGAATGTTTATTGTTCCAATTTCTAATAGCTTCCCAAATTTGCGTTAGAGCATCTTCTACAAGCGATTCGATTTGTTCTTTAGGAACAGAATTGCTGAGGATCCTTTTCAACAATCCTGCACGTGCAGTATTCTTGCCTTTCCAGCTATTCATATACTTTGCATTGCGGGCTTTCACGAGCTGAGTTGCCCGCTGAGGAACTTGTAAGGATAGGTCAGGCCAAGAAATAGAAACGGAATCATCTGTTTGAATTTCCACGCATCGCTCTCTGCGCATATATGTAAAGAGCAAAACGATAAGGTTTAATGCCTCTTTTTGGGTTAACGACCAAGGTGGCTGAAGAAGGATTTGAGGAATTTCAAAGTCCTTAGGCCAATCAATTGTCCACCGAACTAATCCAACACCTTCTAATGAAATTCTTGGTTCATCTGTTAGGAATTCCCGATAAAGCGCTATCCAAGCTTCTTTTAATAGCTCGCGATCACTACGGGGTGATTCGAAAACCTTTGACTCCTTGAAAATGTTGCGCAAATCTTTCGCAAGGTCACGAAGTGATAGTCCTTCGTTACTTTCAAACGCAGTTTCGCTTACCGCTTGATTTATGAGATTCCTATTTCGGATGTCGATATACGATTGCTGCAGATACCAAGCGAAGAAAGCTGCTTCTTGTCTGCCATCTGCAAAGGCAAGGACCTTTTTTCTATCAGAAGGCAAATACTGATGCAGAGTAGTCGCAATTACTGCGTGAGGTCCGTCAGTTCCGTACAGAACTTCTCTAACTGGATCAGCTCCGCTGTATCCGCAAACAATGCACTTTGGGGCTTTGTCTTCGCCGTTCGTTGTAGAAGTCGGCTCCTGTGCGACGACCCGTATTATTTCCGAATGTCCACACTGAAGGTTCGATATGCCGTTATTTGCTAGCGAGATTGAAGAACATCGTAGACAGAGGTCATAGAAGTGAAGATTAGAGTTTTTTTCATCGTCATCTGAGTTTTCAACTTCAGAGGTCTCACCTTCAAGAGGGAGGTAGTACTCGGCACCGAAATCTTCGCGTCCAGGGTCCCTTATTGCTTCAACAAGATTTCCTTCAAAATTCTTACCGACGAAGTAGTGCTGTCCGCACTCACGGCACAATGCAACTTCAAATGACTTATATCCGTCAGAATCGGATTGCCGATTGAGAAACAGCCGTTTTTCAGGGTAATAAGTAATCATTGCCCCTTCTAGTGAACGAAGAAAGAGGTGATAACGAGCAGATATCAAAGGCGATTTTGTTATTTCATCAATGCTATTTAATGAAATATCTATTAGGTCAACCAAAGCAGCAATTTGTTTTTCAGGTGGAAGTTCAGGAAAGAGCTCATGCGATAATGTAGTAACAGGTACTGGTGAAGCTGTGATTTTGTTTCTCAAAGTCACAGTACGTATGTCTCGTTGCAATAGTTTACCAATAAGCTCGGCAGGCTTCTCCTGACCACTTATTGTGACATCAAATCGGTTAGCTAATTCTACCATACTTGCTCCAATCGAATCACCTGTTTGAAGATTTTCTTTCAAAATAGAATAAAGTTCAGTTGGAATTTCTATTGTTCCTGTATCTGGAAGTGATTCTGTTTCGCCGAGAATTACATCGTCTTGCTCAAAAGATTCTCCAAACAACTCTGAAGCAAATTGAGCTACTTTTCCTCTGTCATCTTTGCCTCCTGCAATTGTTGCACTTGTGGCAATGCACCTAAACCGACTGTTGTTTCCACCGTTCCTTAACCTTTGTTTTAACCTCCTAATCAGCATTGCCATCTCAATTCCCTTCGAGCCGCGATATTGATGTGCTTCATCCAGAACAAGGTATGTCCAATATTCGGCTCTTCCATTATCAAAAAGTGGACTATCATCAGGTCTAAGTAATAAGTACTCAAGCATTGAATAGTTCGTTAAGAGAATATGTGGTGGAGTCTTCCGCATTTCTTCCCTTAGAACCAGTTCGCCGGAGTACCTTTCTGCAATTTTATTTTTTGCACCTCTATATGAGTCATTCTCATCTTCAGGTGTATCACCTGTATATTGCCCATACGTAAAACTGAAAGGAGAATGATGTAATTCCAGTAATCTGCAAATGCCTGGGGTCTTTTCGTCTTTTGAACCGAGTCTGTCTCGCTGATCATTAACAAGGGCATTCATTGGGTATAGAACCAATGCTCGAACACCAATATTGGAATTAAACAACCCCTGCCTGAAATCTTGGTAGAGAGAAAGCAGAATTGGATAGAGGAATGCTTCAGTCTTTCCGCTTCCTGTGCCGGTTGCTACGACGACATTCCGTCCTTGCAAAACCTTTCGAATCGCTTCTTCCTGATGCAAGTAAAGCTCCTTGTCCGTTGCCTTGAGAAATCCTTCTTCAGGAAGTGTCCCAAGTAATTCTTTGAATAACTCGCGGGAAGTTTTGCCTTTTTTGAAAACAGGGGTTGCCTCAAGGTATGGTCCTTTACTAAGGCTTCCCTCGTGTTCAAGTGCATCTTCAAAAGATTTTCTTAGAATGGGATCTCGGAAATAAAACGTCGTTCTGAGATATCGGCGATACCGATCTTCAATAGTTGTAGCTAATTCTGTTGGATTCATTTCTTCTGTTTATGTTATGGGTGAATCTTGTAACCGTTTTTCAATGCTTTGTACCTCTGAACAGTGAGGGAATAAAATGATGTATTAGAGTCTGCAATCTTAGTATAGGCTCTAATCCATCCTTTCCTTCTTCCAATAACTTTCATTTTATTTGCTTTCAGTAGATTCCAAGAGAGAGATATCAAGCAGGCGGTCTCGATTTCATATGTGTCGCGATGTCGTCTAACTCCGGGGGATATCCACTTCTTTTTGCATTCATCCAGCATTATGGAAAGCGAATCATCCTTAACACTGCGGTCAAGTCTATTAAGGTATTTGATGAGCCGCTTCAAATTCAGCTTGATGAGTGTCTTACTCTTTCGTTGAATTGTGACTGGCTTCTTTTGTTCGGTTGATAAAAATGCAACGGTTTGTTCCTGAGATTCATCCAGCCATAGAAACAACGGATGGACTTGAGAGGAATCTTCGAGTTGACTCACACCTTCAAGATGATTCAAAGGAATGTCAAGCGTGTTTTTTGATACTTCAATTGAATATGTTCGAGAGCGCCCCTTATCGAATCCGATACGAATTTCGTTCGTCCACCTTGGCTTTGGAAATCGGATGCGTAGAACGTAATCTGATGTTGTCTTTAAATGATTGGCTGTCAACGGTAAGGCTTTGTCTTGCCATTCCGATTGTTCAATTGGGACATTACGCTTGCAAATTGTCCACCATAGTCGTTCAACTAGCAAAGCAAGGTTTACTTTTGCTTTTGATGAAGACAAGATTGTCCACTCTGTTCTGTCATACTGTGGCTCTGGCGGAATCTCTACTTCAATGTGCGTGTCGTTCGATTTTTTTATCTTGAGATCGTGTCCAACAGAAAGAACCTTGCATAAAGAGTTTTTACACTCAAGGACTATTCTCGTTGGTTTATGGCCTGTCTCGCCGGGAAAAATACTATGAGCATCTATCTGTATAGCACTCAAGTCTCTTACGAAACGAAAGTCAAGACTGTCTATCAGTTCATCCCTGGTATCGTAAATTCTTAGGAAGAACCAACCAGCTTCTTTGTTTTCCAGGTAGGGGAGAAGATTGACTCGAGCATTCTTGGTGTCGGGTTTGAAAGACTCTCTCCACCCGTTTGAAGTTTTCCCTTCCTCCCCGAGTACTATTGTTTCTACATCCTTCCAAAGTGTTACATCATTTGCTGTCAAGAATGGTGGAGTTTGTCCAAAGAGAGGGCCCATCTCATCGTTTGCATCGTCTATTTTGCATCCTTCAAGGTCAAAGCGTGAACTTCGATTTGGAACCTGAATTTGTCTTCCATCTGGATTCTGGAGGGCAATCCGACTATTGTCCCTTGAATCGAGATGAAAGAGGTGTGCCTGAAAGCCCGTAAGATGACAATGGGAGGGTGGCACTTGTGGAATTCCCGATTGTGCTTCATCCCGATTCCAATCTTGTGGTGCTATGACGAGATAAACTCCTGAGGAGGCGTAGCGAACCCGTCTGCCACTAGTCAGATTCTCACCCACAAGCTTAAACAAAAGAAAGGGTCGTTCTTTATCTGCAGGTTGAAGTTCATATTGTTCATTTGTGGGTTGCATCGTGACAGTAATGGATTCAAACAAGTCTGAAAGTTGCCAACGCGAATTTGAAGCTTTTGTGAGATCCGAATTCGATTGTCTCACTCTGACTTCGAACGCTTCTCCGTTCTCTGCTTGAAATTCAACTCCTAAAAACCATTTTCTTGACTGTTTCCAACAAACCAGCTCTGGTCTTCTGACCCGTTGTTTCTTATCTGGTCTTTTTTCTGTCGCTTCTGTTGTTCGTTTTCCCCGTCGTGCGCCACCCCTCTTTTCCGGTGAGAGCTTTCCCTTCAGTTTGGTTGGGGCGCTAGATCCTGGTTCTGACGTTTCATTTTGAATATAAGAGGACGGTTCTGGTTCAGTCTGCGACAGGATATTCTCTTCTACGTTCCTGTTCAGTTCTTGTGGGTCGGTGATAAGCGGTTCAGTACTTACAGTGATCTCGATTGTTTGCCGAGGGTTTGCTTGTTCAGTCTCTGCGTCCGATTTTGCATCAACCTCAGAGATCACCGTTGGGTCAACTGATTGTATTGGTTCTTCCTCGTCAGTTACTTGTTTCACAGAGGCCTGCGAATCTGTTGGACATGCAGGTTCAATTGTTGAAGTTATGACCTCACTAGGGGATTCGGTCTTGGCACTATGCTTACTCTTGCTTCTGGTGATTACAACAATGGTTATCACTACCACTGCAAGGACTATAGCGGCAGATACAACGGTCAATATTGTAGAAAGCTCGGGCATCCTATCTCATGCGAGTATATGTTTCGCCTAACTACTACAACTGCTAATTATTTCGTTTACTATACCAATCCCTACAGATATACACCATATGGCGTTTATTTTCCTTTTAATGTTGTCACGCTTGTTCTAATCCATTCACACTTTCACCAAAAAACTTTCTGCTATCGTATTCCAACCACTCTGAATATATCGCAACTCTACACCACTTTCAAGCAGATGCGTTGCAAACATATGGCGCAGTTTGTGAAGGGCAAAGGACTTGCGAATGCTGGTTGCTTTCAACAGAGACATCGTTCCCAAACAGAGTTTGGGAACGAGATGATAAGATTGCGGTTACTTCTGCTCAATAGCTTTCACACAGTTTGAGAATTTGCTAACATGATAACAACGTAGGTAGAATTTTTTTCTATACCATATCCCTAAAAGAGGGGAACGTCTTATTACGTAGCCACAGCAACAGCAATCACTTCTTGAGCTTCAAATGGAATGCCGTTGAGATTTTATTTTTCATCTTTGAACTTTCGCAAATTGCTCGTATATTTCTGCGTCAATTTTCACTTTTTTACACTTTCATCAGATTGACGCATGACATTTGAATCGGTTGTTTTTTACTCCCTTGCTGCAGTGACGGTTTTTTCTGCTGTTATGATGCTTTTGCAACGCAATCCTGTCAACAGTGCTCTTTTCCTCATTTTAAATTTCTTTTGTCTTGGCGGCCTGTATTTGACGCTGAATGCACAGTTCATCGCGATGGTGCATATTCTTGTCTATGCCGGTGCGATCATGGTATTGTTTCTCTTCGTCATCATGCTTCTGAATTTGGGAGATGACAAAAAACTGAGCGAGCATTTGGGGTTGAGAATGTATTTCGGCATCGGATTCTCAGTCGCGTTGCTGGCGGAGTTACTCTATATTCTTGGATTTTCCAGTGCAAACAATTACACGCAGCAATCTCCCGCGGCAATCGAGATGGGGACGGTTGAATATATCGGCAAAGTGCTCTTTACGAAATTTTTATTCCCGTTTGAGATTACTTCGTTCTTATTGCTGGCAGCCATTGTCGGCGCGGTAATTTTGGCAAAGAAGAAATTGGTTCAGTAGGCCAAACATTCCTGTTTGACCGGACAAGCAGGAATGCTTGTCATGTGATACTTGAAATATTATGATACCATTAAATCATTACTTACTCCTTTCTGCATTCCTTTTTTCGTGCGGCGTGCTCGGCGTGGTTGTACGCAGGAATGCGATCGTCGTCTTTATGTGCATCGAGTTGATGCTCAATGCGGTCAATCTTTCCCTTATCGCATTCTCGTCGTATCTCGGCGATGCGACCGGACAGATGCTGGTCTTTTTCGTGATGGTGGTGGCTGCTGCCGAAGCGGCGGTCGGATTGGCGATCATCATTTCGCTCTACCGCAACAAGCAGACGGTGAATGTGGATGAGTTGAATATTCTTAAATGG
>JBFMFY010000014.1:0-61470 GCA_040751955.1 Bacteroidota bacterium | reverse complement strand
GTACGGAGCCCGTACAACGGTATCTTCCGACCGGTGCCAGGGGGAGGAAACACCGGACGAAAAAATTAAAAATAGACAGCAAACATAAGCGAGCCGCCGGTGGAAATTCCCAGCAGGCTGCTTGAACCTACCTTTGTTGTCACAGTCGTATTTCCACTGGTCACCTCTTCATCGTACCGCGATGTTGTTGAATAACCGAACCGGTATTCTGCCCCAAGACTGACATTGTTTGTAACAAAATATTCCAATCCGCCTGCGGCAAAAATACCGAGCATCATTCCGCCCCTGTAGGTGGTCCCGTCGATTACCTCTCCCCCTGTATTATTTTTTGTTGTGGTTTGAGCGGTGGTACCTACAACTGCATTTTTAGATTCGGTACTCGTGAAGGAGATTCCCACTCCGGCTCCGATATAGGGGCTGACACGGGTTCGGGTTAAATGATATTCTAACGCTCCGGAGAAACCAAATATATTTGCGGAAGCCGACCCATCGGTTCCCGTTTGTCCTGCGGGAGGGTTTGCCGGGATATCACGACTCGCAATGGCAAATTGCACGCCCCCTCTGATCAGCATAACATCGTTCAATGCATATTTTGCCCCGATTCCTCCTTCAAATTGATTGAGATTGAGGTTGCCGAGCCCGGAAAAGGAAAAGATCAACGCTTTTCCACCGACAGCGGGGAGACCCGGTTCCTGTGCCCGTACTGATGCATTGGATATCAGTGCGAGAACTAAGGCACAGCGCGAAAGATATTTCATAGTAACCTCCTATAGTTTATAAAAAATACCGTTTCATTCTTCAACGTGTTCTATTAATAGAGACTTCTGAAAAATCCACCTCGTTTCCATTCCGAAGATCTTAGCGACGAGGAATTTGAGATATTCTTCCAAAATCGCAAATCAGATTTCTCGCTTCGCTCGAAATGACATGAATAATGAATATTTCAGAAGGCTCTACTACTTAATCGTTTTTGCCACCCTTTCATTATTCTATGATTCGATGTTCAACAGCGTACCGCGCGAGTTCCGCATTTGAGCGCACGTTCATTTTGTCGAGAACCCGCGTGCGGTACGTGCTGACTGTCTTTATGCTTAATGATAACTGTTGTGCGATTTCCGAAACAGATTTTCCCTGCACAATCATTCGCAAGATCTGAAATTCACGTTCTGACAATCTTTCGTGAGGCAGCTTTTCAACGTCTGCCTCAGTGAGCGTTGCAAGGATTTCTGCCAGGGTGGAACTGACATATTTTCCTCCCTGCGCTACTTTCCGGATTGCCCGCACTAATTCTTCAGGGGCACTTTCTTTTGTCAGATAACCCGAACCGCCGGCACGCAGCACACGCAACGCAAACTGTGCCTCGGGATGCATGCTGAGAACAAGTATGTGCATTTTCGGTGCTATCTGTTTCAGGTCTTTAATGATATCCAATCCGCTTTTTCCCGGCATGGTAACGTCAAGAAGGAGTACATTGCAGCGATGCGCACGAACCAGGCGAAGTGTATCGTCCGCAGAAGATGCTTCGCCGATCACCTTCATGTCCGATTCTTCCCCGAGCATTTTTTTCAATCCCTGACGAACGATTGCATGGTCGTCAGCAATGATAATGTCAATCATGGCCTTGCTTCTGCTGATCTTCCTTCGCTCGCGGCAGCGTAACCTTGACGACTGTTCCTTTGTTCAGTTGTCCTATGATGTTGATCGAACCACCTTGCAATTCCGCTCGCTCACGCATGCCAATCAATCCAAGTGAGCGCGGGCTTACGATCTCTTCCGGACGTATTCCACGGCCATTGTCATCAATGGTGAGCACAATATGTTTCGCAAACAGTTCAAAGCGCACGTGTACTTTGGATGCTTTTGAATGTCGAACAACATTTGTCAATGCTTCTTGAAAGATCCTAAAGATTGCAGTCGAACGTTCTCTCTCAATGAACGCTTCACGTACCGTGGAACTGAACTTTGTTTCTATTCCAGTCCGTTTCTGAAATTCCTGCGATTGCCATTCAATTGCCGGGATAAGCCCCAAGTCATCCAGAACTCCCGGACGCAAATCCGCAGCAATGCGCCTGACAGAGTTGATCGTCGAATCGATAAGGAAAGTCATTGATTTAATTGTGTCGTCGAATTGTTTATTCGGTTTGATCGGCAGCCCGGAGATTTTACCATGAAGCCACAAGACATCCATTTTCAATGCCGTTAATGCCTGTCCGAGTTCATCATGAATTTCGCGTGCAATGCGGGACCGCTCTTCTTCACGTATCGACTGCAGATGACCGGAAAGCGCCCGCAGATTTTCACGTGATGCCTTCAATTCGTTGATTGCTTTCTGCCTTTCGTGTTCGATCTGTTTTTTGGTGATCGCATTGAGCAGGGCGGAGGGGAGCCGTGTGAGACTCTGTTTCAACAGATAATCATCCGCTCCTTGTTTGATACAATCTACCGCGATCTCTTCAGATTGAGAACCGGTAACAAGTATGAACGGTACATCGGTATTCATCTCCTTAACAATATGTAATGCCTGTATCGCCGAGAATGTTGGAAGATGATAATCGGAAAGGATTGCGTCGAATGAGAATCGTTTTAATGCTTTAATAAAATCTTCTTCAGTCTCAACGCGATGCAATTCGAATACAATTCCAGCATTGCGCAATTCAAATTCTATCAACATGGCATCTGTCTCAACATCTTCAACCACAAGAAGGTGCAACGGTGTTTTTGTTGCTTCGTGAGAGCGTTTGATCCCCTCAAAGGGTACATGCCCTGCCGTAAAATATTCCGCGAGACTGTCAGCCGGTTGTCTGTTCTTTCGTGTCATAATCATTTGGTTCAATGCCGCATCAGTACATTAAGGTTCTGCCATTAACGGAGCCGAATACTCTTTCAACGTCTCATTAAAATGAGTCCAGTAACGGATGATATTAGCCACGGCTTCTTCATACCGTTCCATTGCGATCGGTTTGACGATGTAACTGTTTGCTCCATCACGATAGCATGTTTCGACATCTTTCATTTCACGTGACGATGTGAAAACAACAACGGGTATGTGCTTGGTGACGGAATCCGATTTCATGCGTCTGAGAACCTCAAATCCGTCGATACCCGGCATATGAAGATCGAGCAGGACCATTTTCAGATTCAGTAAATGCAGCAACGAAGCTGCAGGGGGAACAAGAAATTTCAAAGCTTCTGCTCCGTTTGAGACTGTAACGACTTTCATTGACGGTGACGTTGTCTTAATCACCTTGAGTGCTAGTTCAGTATCGATCTCATCGTCTTCGACAAGCAAGATTGTACCTATTCCTTCATCCATGTCATACCTTTGTTATATTGTGGGCTGGGAGTGTGAAATAAAATGTTGCGCCTTCGCCGGGCTTCGATTCGGACCAGATGCTTCCGTGATGTCTGTGGATGATGCGCTGGACAATTGCCAACCCAACTCCGGTACCTTCAAAATCTTTTGCACTGTGCAGTCTCTGAAACACACCGAATAATTTTGCAGCATGTGTGGGATCGAATCCGACACCGTTATCTTTTACGAAATACGTATGATGCTCGGTGCCGGGAATCGAACCGATGGTGACCTTTGGGTGATTTTCTTTTCTTGAAAATTTTAAGGCATTCTCTATGAGATTGACGAATACCTGGCGCAGCAGCGATGTGCTGCCGAGCGTGGAAGGGAGATCGCCAATCTCAATAGAGGCATTTGTGTAATCATTAGTCCTTCGTATCTCGTCAAGGATACCTTTTACCAGACTTCCGATATCGACGATGTCGGTCCTGATATCCTGACGGCTGATACGTGAAAACTCGAGGAGGTCGTCGATCATGGTTCCCATTTTTCTTGTTTTATCCCGAATGACTTGCAAATGGTGAATGCCTTCTGCATTCAATTGACCGGAATGTTTTTCGACAAGTTCGCGAGAAAAGCCGTCGATGGCACGGAGAGGAGACCGAAGATCGTGAGAAATGGAATAACTGAACGTCTCCAGTTCTTTATTGGCATGTTCAAGTTCCGATGTTCGTTCGAGGACACGTTGCTCAAGCGTTTCATTGAGGCGCAATATTTTTTCTTCGTATTCTTTCCGATCGGTAATGTCGCGCGTGTTGATCACTATGCCGCGTATACTCGGTTCTCCCATCAGATTTGTGGCGATACTTTCCACCCAACGCACGGTACCATCCTTGCGGCAGATACGGAACTGCGAGATTCCTGTCTTCCCTGTGTTTACTATGCAGCCGGTGAGCAGATCCATCACGTTGGGTTGATCTTCCTTCACACTGAATGATACAAGGTTCTGTTCTACGAATTCTTGTGTTGTGTATCCGAAGAGCTTCTCCGACGAGGTTGAAGAATAGAGAATGTCTCCTTTTGTGTTCAGAATCATGATAGCATCAGAGCTGTTCTCGATCAGAGCGCGCAACCGCTTTTCACTTTCCCGAAGAGATTCTTCCATCTCAGCCCGTTTGATGAAATCGCCAATTTGATTTCCGAGCGATACATACAGTTCGATCGTATCACTATCGGGTTTTTGTGTGGCGGAGGAGAAGAGCAACAATACTCCTGTAAGGATATTGTTATTACGGATCGGTATGCCGAGTGCACCTTTTGGTTTCTTACTGTTAAAGATTTCTCCTTGGTCAACATTCATGTCGTACGAAAGATCGGTGGTCCATTTCGGTTTTCCCTGCGCCCATACTTTTCCGGGCGTCCCTTGTCCAAAAGCCACCGACTGACGTTTCATGAGAGCGGAGAGATCAATCTGTTGCGAAGGAGAGAACCAATGAGAGACATTCAGAAGCATTTTTCTGTGTGTATCGAATTTCCATATCTCACCGCCGCGCCAGCCGCCGATGATACAGAGCATTTGGAGGATCACGGGTCCTGCTTCCTGTAGTGAATGCTCTTTGGCAAGGATCTGCGTGATCGCATATTGGATATGCAGACGCCGTTCGACTTGCATCTTTCCGAGATACGATTGTTGCGGTGTTGAATTGCTCATGCTCTCAAATGAGTTGTAGGCATTTGTCGGTGTCTTTTCAACCAGTGTAATCATTTGTCAGTCAATATGGTTGTATGTCTGCATTGAAAAAAATTCTGTGAAACTGCGGTCTAAGGTTAATCTGTAAAGGATTGATTTGGAAACAGAGTAGCGATCTATCATATCCTTTCGTTTTTCGACCGACAGTAACTTCTTCAGTTCATCTCCGGATGCTTTTTTATACATTTCGTCGGTTAGTACAGGAAGCTCAGTCCTGCTTCGAAGAACATTGTGTTTCCACTGCCACAGTTGAGTTCTGGCAATTTCAGCTTCCGTTGCCGTTACGATGACATCATTTTTAATCAGCATTCCTTTTCCTCCCAGCCACAAAGAAATATATTCCATCAGCGTGCGGATGGTTGATTGATAATCCTGAATACTGTTTTCCACACGCCGCACTGTCAGCAAGTCGTCTTCGTTGAGTGTTACATCCTCACGTTTGCGGTGCAATTGGTTTGCTTCGGTAAGCACTTCGTCGAACGCCATTTTTGTAATCGGAAGCACCGCGGGATGCATGATCCATGTACCGTCGAATCCATCTTCAACCTCACGTGATTTATCGACGCGGATCTTAATCAGCATTGCCTCGTTATGAGGACCGTCCAAGGTTACGGGGTGAAGCGTTGTCGGTCCTGCCAATGCATGAACACCGCGCTTATGGCTCGCTTGTATTGTGAGAAGTGACAGCGAATGAAGGAAATTCGTCATCGTGGAAAGCCGTTGAATATCCGGTACCACATACTCGCTCAGATGACGGACCTTCTTCATAAAACTGAATACATAGTTCCACCAGTTGCACTGAAGTCCGACACAATGTTCCCGCAATGCATAGAGAATTTCATGTATCTCGAAAGCCGCGGTAAAGGTTTCGATGCTCACTGTAGCTTTGATAGTTCCTTGCGGGATTTGCAGCTCATCCTGAGCCATGAGAAACACATCGTTCCACAGTTTCGCTTCTTCGTGGTTTTCAATTTTTGGGAGATAGACGTACGGTCCCTTTCCCTGCGTCCTTAATTCCTGTGTATTGTGAAAGACAAATAGCCCAAAATCAAAAAGGGACGCTGATACGGGCCTGCCTTCAACAAGGATGTGTTTCTCGATGGCGTGCCATCCTCGCGGACGTACTATGAGTGTAACGTCATTCTGTACGATGGCGTGTTGTTGCTCTTCATCGTCCTTGTACATGAGCGAACCGTGAATGGCATCATGAATGTTGCTGTGCCCCACCACAACATTTTCCCATATCGGGGAGAAGGTATCTTCAAAATCGGCGACAAAGACATTCGCGCTGGAGTTCATACCGTCCACTAAAGTTTTAGCATCCGGCGGACCGACCAATTCGATGCGCCGGTTCAGAAGAGGGTACGGAATCGGCGATGCCTTCCAGTAAGAGGTGCGTATATGTTCTGTTTCCTTTGGGAACGACGGCATTTTACCGATCGTAATTTCATTTTGACGGTCTTGTCGTTTCTTCATCAATGTACGCCGGCGCTCTCCAAATTCACGTTCCAGTTTCACAATAAATTGCAATGCAGCGGGTGTTAAGATGTCGGCATGTTTCTTTTTTACGGCGTCAGCAATGCTGACACCTTCCTGCAGGTGGTACTGTATTGAATTCATCATTGTCGTTCTCACTCCGTCGTATAGTTCGCATTCTTGCACTTACTTTGGCCTTCCGGGAGGTAAGGGAAATTTTCCGGGAGATGATTCGTTACCCTGCGTTTCAGAGGTTATGAAATATGTCACGATACCGGTCGCTACCAATGCCGCTCCCGCGCCGTACCAAAAGTACTGCGAGGATCCGCCAGGGTCAGCCGGTACCAGTGCGATCTCAAAATAAAAATCTGTATCATCAACACCGCCGGGTAATTCATCCATGATATTCCACACAATGGTTTTATCTTTTCCTGTTGTCGTTACGACTCCAACATCGCCGGAAACTTTTTCAGGACGATATATGAATTCAGCATCACTTTCTTTTTTCAGCATCACCTCCATGCGATATGCACCGTCAAGAGTATATACCGTACTTCCGCTTCTTTTTTTATCAGACATCGACAGATCATAATGAATGAGAACTATACTGTCCTGAACATGAAAGCGGACATTATCGATTGTCGGAGATTGTCCGTACCCAAATTGTTTAAACCAAAGGAGCAACATCACAACCGATACAATTATCCCTGAGATTCGATACGAGGAATTTTGACTTTGCATTACGGCACCACCTTTTACATTGTTCCAAAAATGCAGGGAAGAATCCTCTCTCTCGCAGGCAGTACCAGAGAGGATTCATTTCCTGCCGTATGCCTTCGACAGCATGACATACACTTATTTAATCAGCAGCATCCTGCGTACTGTTGTATATCCGGTTTCCGTTTCAAACCGGTAGAAATACATTCCGGTCGGAAGGTTGCTTGCATTGAATCGTATAGTATGTGTTCCTGCTTCACGGACGCCATCGGCGACCGTTGCGACTTCCAACCCCAGCAAGTCGTAAATTTTTATCCGGATATTTTGCCTCTCCGGAAGCGAGTATGTTATCGTGGTTACCGGATTGAACGGATTGGGATAATTTTGCGACAGTGAAATTGATGACGGGGCTGCTGAAGTTTCTTTGCCTGTCTTCGTGTTTGATGAAGATTTCTGGAATGCCGATTGTTGAGAAACAACCGCTTTGGTTTGTGTACTTGTTAATGTATAGTTGGCAAGAACGGTCGCATACCCGACAACTTTGTACGTGTACGTGCCCGGCTCGGTTACCCAATATGTCAGCACTTCGGGGTTTTCCAGTGTTGCACCGGAAGTTACTTCATTGCCATTCGGATCGATCAGATAAAAATCGACATCAACACCGCCTGACCATCCAAGTTCGGCACTGATCTGGATTGTATTGTCGGCAACGTCGAATGGTATCAATTTTGTTTCAGGAATCCCTTCGACGGAAGGTCCTATGCTACCGGTGTATGTCTGTGATTCATCGACAAACTCAGTATTGTTCGGGAATATTTTTCCGTCGAGATATAAATTATCTAAATAGATTTTTCCCGTTAGCCCGCGGATTTCAATAGTGTGATTAGTATTACCTAATCCTGCAAATGCACTCCGAACATCCCATTGCGGTGTGTCGCTGTAGTAATTGATCTTTCCGTGTGATACACCGTCAATGAAAACCTCCGCTACACCTCCTTCATTATTCGTAGGGTATCCCACCTTAACACTTGTTCCAAAGAACACGGCATGAACGGAGGGTCTTTGAACGATCCTCTTTCCTTTTACTTTCATGAAACCGGTCTTGTACGAACCGCCGGATGCATTTTGGTTTTCGACAACTTTCCATGTACCGAAATAGCCGAGGTCTGAATTATTGTCTTCGGCAATTGTCCATGCTCCCTGGCTTGACCACTTTGTATCTCCGGAAAGGAACTGCACTCGGTTTCCGGGTATCGTCAATGCTTTTTCGACAGCAGCGCGCACATTAATGTATCCCGTACCAACTTGATGAACCTGGTATCCGGGCATCGGATCAGTTGTTGAAGTCAGTATTTCTTCAATCTGATCGGGAGAGAGCTGCGGGTTTGCATTTAAAAGAAGAGCGACTGAACCGGCGACGAACGGTGTTGCCATACTCGTTCCGCTCAGCGATGCGTAGTATGTGTAGTACGACGGATGGTTGACATCGACCACCGGACCGAGCGCTCCTACAGGAGTACCCAATGCACGTGTTGAGATGATACTGACGCCGGGAGCTGTAAGATCGGGATGTTCATACGGCTCTGTTGCTTCTCCTCGGCTCGAAAAACCTGCAAGATCTTTCGCTTTCGTTCCTGCAGCAACACCGATTACCCACGGATTAATTGAATAGGTGCTCATCGTATTGTCGTCCGGTCCGTCATTACCGGCAGCGAATGTTACGACGATTCCTTTACGGTATGCTTCGTAGCTCGCTTTGCTGATGGGATTGTTGGGATCGTATTCACTTGTGCTGTTGCCCCAACTGTTTGTAATCACCGATGTTCCAAAACGATCTTTTGTTGCAATGGCGTAATCGAAACCGACCAATGCACTCAGGATCGAAAGACCCTCACCGGCTCCGACTCCGACAAGTGACGCCTCAGGAGCGACTCCTCGATAGTAATATGGATTACGCTCATCCGCAGCCGATGCAGCGCCTGTCCCGGCAACGGTTCCGGCAACATGGGTGCCATGCCCGCTCGTATTATCTGTGTTGATGACCCCTTCGGTGAATGCGGACGTTCCGGTTAATCCAAGATCACTGACCACCTTCACGTTTTCGATTACTTTGGTACGAAAAGGAAGATCAGGGTGTGCGGCATCAACGCCGCTGTCCAGTACCAGGATTGTTGATCCCTTCCCTTTGTACTTCAAAACATCCTGTACATAATGTGCGCCGGTTACTTCACCCGCTACATAATTGAAATATTTCAGCGGCTCGTTAAAATACACGCTTTCCACATTCTCCCAATTCAGCACGGCATTGATCTGTTCTTTCGTGAGCAGAGCACCGCACATGGGAAGTTGTTGCAACGCAAGGTACGGCACTCCGAGCGAAGTAATGGTGGAAACATCGGCAGTATGTTTGAATGTAACGATCACCTGAAATGGTCCCGGTTCAGCCGAAAGTTTTTGTTGAAGTCTGGAATCTACAATTCCTTTTGATATACCGATGCTTGCTATTGCAAGCACGGCGATAAGGATTGTAACAAAGCGGTTAATGATTGTCATACACACCTCCTGTATAGTGGTTTGGAAAAACGTTAATTAAGATTTTGTATGCATCATTATGATGCATTACAACACGTACCGAAAGCCAAATCCGCCGGTCATCATCAGATCTGTCGAAGGGACGAGTCCTATCTTTGGGGAGACCTCCAGAAAAAATTCAAAATGCTGCTTGAAGAGCCATGCGATCCCCACATTGCCGCTAAAGCCGACAACGGGATCATTTTTTCTGGCTGTTTGGAGAAAAATCCCCGGTCCCGCATACAGACCGATGTTATATTCCTGTCCTTGCTCCAGCGTTCTGATTCTGTAATCATAATGGCATTGAAGGAAGAACCAATTGTCCATTCTCCATGCAAATAGAAAATCCAGCGAGTTAGATGAAGGGTATCGTGCCTGTGCCGAGACTGCAGTTGGTGCACCAACGATAACTCCAATCCCGAGTTTGTCCTGCGAGTGCGCTAATTGCAAATAGCCGCTGAGCAATAAGAGTATCAGAATCGATATTGAGCATATTGTTCTTTTCATCATCTTCTCGTATGTATTAATGCACAGTGTACGGCATTCCCCACACATGAGTAGAAACTTGTGCGGTGCTGTCATATAAAGATTCGTGAGTCCATACTTCTATCAGGGAGTGGAAACTTCCTTTGTTGAGATGCGGGGACATTGATATTTCATATACGCGGTCATAAATGCCGTTGTTGTTAGTTTCGGATACCAATTCCAGTTGCTGTTTGGTCGATACTCTGCCATGTTCCGCATTACCGCGACGGACCAAAATGATGTCAGGATCCGGTTTTGAACTTTCAACACGGACTTTGATCTGTACTTCGCGTCCTTTCCAGCAACGAGGTAAGAGCGGTTTATATTTTTTCCAGTGCAAGTAAAAATCAAGAGGGGATGATATCGTGACAATAGCGGTGTCGGAGAACATGATGCTGACTTCCACGATTCGTGCGGATCGGTTTGCCGTTCCTCCTTCCATCAGCGAAAGCGCCAGTTTTTTCCATTCAACCTTACCGCTATCGTCATCTTCGTGCTCATCATCGTCGTCATGATCATCCGGATCTTCTTTTTTAGCGGTGAAAAGCATTTTCCTTATAAATGTCTCTTCAAGCGGTTTTCTGAACACCACCCACGATTTTGAAGAATCAGTAACTGTAACAACAGCGATGATTGCTTCACCCGATGTCATTTTCTGTATTGTCAGCACAGCCGTTGTATCGTTAGTTTGGTTCAACGAAGACGAGTGCGAAATGACTCTGGTCTTTCTCACAAGTTTTATCTTTTCCCGTGGACCATGGGAAGGATAAATATGTCTCATGATGTCAACCGGTTCGTTATCACTATCAGTGAGAGGAGCGAGTTCGGTTGCAACAAATCCATCCTGCATTGCAGTCCGCTCAAGCACATTTTTATCTATCACTACCGGCTGCGGACCAGTGACGGTGTTCGAGTTTTCATTGCACGAGGCGAGAAGGCAGAAAAGTGCAACGACAAGGGCAGATACGACAGATTGTGTTGTTTTCATAATCCACCTCATTTATTTTGTAAGGAGCATTTTCTTTGCTATGGTCATACCATTGGATGTTGTCAGTTGAACGAAATATGTACCGCTTGGAACGACCGTTCCGTGATTGTTTTTTCCGTTCCAGCGGAACCAGTAATTGCCCGGTTCAAGTATGCCGGAATGGAGAGTCTGAATTCGTTGTCCAAGAATATTGAAGATCATCAGTTCAGCAAATGAACGGTACGGAATTGCGACAGGAATCGATGTTTCAGGATTAAACGGATTCGGATAATTATTCCCGAGCGCAAATGATTGGGGTGTTTTAATTGATTCCAAAATTTGCCGTATCGAATCTCTTGTCCCGACAACGATCTTCATTGTTGTAAGACGGTCAGCGGGGAGGAAGTCGTATGTTGAATCGTTCCTCAAATTTATTGTACGTGCGGCTTTGGGATCGATCAGATAAATTTCCAAACGCTCAGGAACATTGTGGATGCCGGAAACAATCAATTGTGATTTTTCCTTTTTCGGCAGCCATATATTAAACTCCCACGATTGTTGGTGCTCAAACGCCGGTCGCAGGTCGTAGGCATAAGTTCGATGGCGTTCATTCCAATCAGGTCGATCAAAATAAACAGCTGGAAGCATCTCAAACCCGGCAGGTTTGTGGACTCTTCTCTTCTGAATTTCTTCCGTAATTCCCAACCACATTGAACGATCAACATAGTCGCCGCTGTGTAATTCAACAGAGACACTCCATCCGTTTATTGTCGCTTTTGGAAGTGTGGCAGTATGAGGCGCCTGAGTAGGAGATTCAAAAATGCTGGCGTATGGTACGCGCAAAACATTCTTCGCTGAGTCATTAAAGAAATAGTAACCTGTAAAAGGACGCAATGTGTCTGAAATTGAAAAACTGCCATTAAATGCGTACAGCGGTTGACTGATACCGTTGACAGATTGCAGCTTGGACCATGCGATGACCGAATCGAACGGATTGGTGATAAGATTCCATCCCGGGTGAAGATTGATCCTGGCCTCCTGAACAGAATCCAGCGGTGCAGCCGACACCGTTCGTTCTATTCTTAACGGACCTTTTTTGATAAGCCAGAATGCGCGGCCGGTCGAGAAGGAAAAATTATTGGTTCCGTCAAACGGTACCAATATTCGTTCCCCATCTCCGTTATCCCAGTACACTTCCCAATCGCTTCGTGGAATTCCTGCAATCAGCGAATCTATCCGCGTATTGCAATTTCCCGGAAGTCCGATGATGCGATAATCAGTCGGTTTATAATCCGACGGATTTTTGTATGTCGGAAATTGAAATGTTGCGTTCAAACTGATTTCTCCCGGATAGGGAGGGAGCAGCGTTGTAAAGAAACGATCTTCTCCTTCAGTTGAACCGAGTTGATTTGTTGTGCTGACACGGTAATGATATGTGGTATTGGGAGTGAGACCGTGCAGCGTATTTGTAATCACTTGCGATGTAGCGGTATCGGGAATAGTCAACGGAATGCCATCCACCGAGTTGCCGTATGCTGTTGTTGTGCCGTACTGGAAACGAACGGTTGTCTCATGCCCGTTTGCAGAAACTATTGCACTAAGTGTTGCCGAAGTAGAGGTAACATTAGTCGCCGGCTGCGATGCTGCTGTCGGAAGGTCGCCGGATTTTGTCCTGAAATTCCAAACAGAAGAAAAATTACTCCACACACCGTTTTGTTTGGTACGAACCCGCCAAAAATATATTCTGCTGACTGCTAGTGCGCGCAATTCTTTGGAAGATGTAGCAAGCGTTGAATCATTGTAAACGAGTGAAGTCAATGTTGAATCAGTTGAAACCTGCAGGTGATAACGGACAGTATCAGTGGAAGCCGACCATCGGACAGTTACAACCAAAGGTTGGTTTGTTGCACCGTTCGCAGGGGAAACAAGTGCCGGTGCAGCAGGTGTCAGCGGTACAGTTGTAAATTTCCAGACCGATGACCAATCGCTTGATACAAGTAGATAATTAGATCTCACTCGCCAATAGTAGGCAGTGTTATTTTCCAGCGACGCTGTTTGAATTGAAGTACCGCTCACGGAGGCATCGTTGAGGATGAGTGTTGAAAAATTTTGATCCTTAGAAAGCTGAACATGGTATGACGACGCCCCTGCATCCTGATCCCACCGCAGCGTAACATTCGTAGGTTGATTGACAGAATTGTCTGCCGGCGAACTTAATGACGGTCCGGCTGATGATGAAGCTTCTCCTGTGGTAAAGCTGTTTGGCTGAGACCACCGGCTGCTGGTTTGAGATTCATTGGACCGTACCCGCCAAAAGTACTTTGTAGATTTAAGCAAGCCGGTAATCTTGCGTGAAGTATTCGTAACTGAAGAATCATCGAGTACCACTGCAGTGAATGCGGAATCAAAAGCTAATTGAAGCCAATATGACAGTGCATTTGGCGCAGCATTCCACGAGATCGTTACAGTATTTGAATCGAGCGCAAGTCCGTTTGGGGGATATAACGGATCTGGCGGCGGCGGAAGCAAGGTCTGTGTTACGAATGACCATGTTGAAGACCAACCGCTCCTTCCTCCATTGTTCACCGCTGCAACATGCCAATAGTATCTCGTGTTCTGAGCGAAAGATTCGATCTGACAGACCGTATCGGTCACCGTTGCATCATTGACGATCAGCGTGGAGAAATTCTGGTCTGCGCTCACTTGCAAATGATACGCCTTTGCCGAAGAGACCGGTCTCCATATGAATCGTACAGTGGTCGGCATGTTTGCCGTGTTATGCAACGGACTTGCAAGTGCAGGGACGGTTGGCGAGTCAGGCATGGTTGTAAAGTTCCAAACATTGGACCACTCGCTGGCGAAGATGAGAAAGAGCGATCGTATTCTCCAAAAGTATTTAGTACTTCCATTAAGAGATTCCACTTGTATTGATTCATCCAGCAGCGCTGAATTATCATACACAACTGAACTGAAATTGTTATCCAGCGCCACCTGCACTTGATATGAAAGAGCTGTCGCTATCGGTTTCCACCGCAATGTTATCGACTTCGGTTGGTCAATAGAGCTGTTCGCAGGGGATTCTAATTCCGGTCCTGCATATGAGTCTCTTGATCGTGTTATGAAACTGTACGCGGGTGTCCACGGTCCGGTACCGCCGGAATTTTTTCCTTTGAGCCTCCAATAGTATCGGTCGTTGTACTTCAATCCCGGAACACGATGCGACGTACCGGTGATTGTCGAATCATTGAATGCCAACCTCTCAAACAATGAATCCTGCGAAAGTTGGATCCAATACGAAGATGTTTTTGAAACCGTATTCCACGAAAACAGGACTGCATTGGTATCGACAAATGAACCGTTTGCCGGAGAAGAAATCGCAGGAATAGCAGGCTGCTGCGGGATAGTTGCAAACGACCAAACTGCGGACCAAACGCCTTGTCCGCCACTATTTACAGCAGCCACTCTCCAATAATAGAGTGTATCAGTTGTCAACGACTGCACTTGAAGAGTGGTGTCCTGTACCGATGTACTGTCAAGAATGAGTGCGGAAAAATCCGATCGCAACGATAATTGTACGCGATATGATGCGGCAGAGTGTACCTGCGACCATCGTAATTGGAGCGCAAGAGATTGATCTGATGCACCATTCAACGGAGAACGCAATACGGAGGCAGCGGGGGGATTCGGGATCGTCCTGAATCGCGACACAGCTGACCATCCGCTTGTTCCGCCTGCATTGCCAGATCGAACCCTCCAAAAATACACAGTGTCTCTTATCAACGATGCAACCCGTACACTTGTATCGGTAACAGCTGAATCATTGTACGTCACCGTTGAAAAATCCTGGCGAAGGGATAATTGAACATGGTATGATGTTGCTTTCGGTGTTGCAGACCAAAAAAGCGTCAGCACAACCGGTTGATCTGTACCATTGTTCGCCGGTGTTCGCAACGTCGGAGTAGGCGGTGGATTTGGAATCGTCGTAAACCTGTAAACGTTTGACCATCCGCTCGCCCCTCCAGCATTTGATCCTTGTACTCTCCAGAAATAATTTTTTTCACGCTGCAGGTTTAGGATAGAAAATGATGTTACTGATCCGACTGTTGTATCCCGAATTACATTTGAAAAAAGTGAATCATCCGCAACTTGTACACGATATCCGGTTGCTTTTGGTGATACACTCCAGATGATCGTAAGAGAAGTTGGTTGGTTGATCGAAAAATTCCCCGGCGACGATAATGTCGGCGATACGGGCGGATATGGAATTGTCCCAAAATTCCAAGTGTCCGACCATGCCCCGTTGATTCCCAGGAACATTCCCCGTACGCGCCAGTAGTAAGTCTTTTCCCTTTCCAGTGATCCGATTTCATACGTTGTAGTTTCAATTCCGGATTGATTAACTGTTGTTGAATCAAATGTTGGTGATTGCGATACCTGCAGTTGATAAGATGATGCGCCGGATGCTGCTCGCCACTGCAAAACGATTGTCAGCTGCTGATTTGTAGCACCATCAGAAGGCGAAGCAAGGCCGGTTTTTTCCACTACCTGTGCTGAAGCTATTGAAACGACTAAGAAGCACAGCAGGTACAGGTAATATTTGTGTTCGTGTATGTTCATCGCGATTGATTAAGAGAGACTTCTGAAAAATCCACATTGTTTCCATTCCGAGGAGCGTAGCGACGAGGAATTTGAGATATTCTTCCAAAATCGCCAATCAGATTTCTCGCTTCGCTCGAAATGACATGAATAATAAATATTTCAGAAGTCTCTAAGATTGACACTCGGTTCAAGCTGTTCAATAACTTTCCTCTTGGATGCAGATAGCGCCGTCGCCAGATCCACTTCCTCAAAGAATATCGTCCGTTTGCGTATCGGAACATTCATCTCATCGGCGATCTTTTTTGTGCGCCGGAGCGCTTCTGGTTTCATTGTATCGCTGGCGATCAGAATTTCGTTAACGGCGTATTTCTTCAGCAGCCGTTTCAGGAACCAATGTCCGCCAAGCACGGTATATCCGCTGATTCGCTTTCCTTCAAGTGTCGGGTCATCGTCAAGAAACCCGACAGGATTATAGTTCAATGCTTTGTTGTGCAGGATGTAGTTGAGCAGGAGAATGCCGTTAGCGCGTGCGCCGTAGATCAAGACGTTGTGCCCGCTTCTGTTTTTTCGTTCGAACAAAAAATTGAGTATATGGAACGACATCCTGCTACCCGCGACCAGTGAAGCGAGAATATAAAAGTCTGTCAACACCGTCGTGGCGTTGATATTCATCCACGGCTGCCACAGCGCCAGCACGATCCCTCCGCCAACGAGCACGGCAATGAAACATGCTTTCGCTATCTGCAGAAATTCAGCGATGCTTGCATACCGAAATGAATTGTCGTACAGCCCCGTGGAGTAAAAAACGGCAATCTGCACTCCACTGAGAATAGCGACGATAAATAGCGATTCATTCAGCGGTACCGGAAGCGGTGTTTCCTTCGTCAAATTGAAAGCAAGAACGGACGAGAGTACACAGAATGCGAGATCCAAAAAACCTTGGAAGAATCGTTGACGGATGAGAGGCCATTCGTATATAGGCAGAAGAATTCCATTACTCAGAATAGCCATTTCTTTGTACTGCAATTGACGAACGCCGATGAACATTGCAATCCCGACAGCGGCAAAGACAAACGAAGCCCAGGATGTATTCACGACGGTGACGGCAAATGCACCGATTCCGAACAGGAAAGAAACGCAATATAATACCAGCACAACGTTCCTGTGCGACAATCCAAGAGAAATCAATTGATGATGGATGTGTTTTCTGTCTGGGAGGAACATAGAATGGAGTTTCGTCAATATCCCTCCCGACGCATTCCGCTGATCCGGTAACAATGAAAATAACAGACGCCGTATCATTGCAAGTGTCGTATCCATGATCGGCAGACCGAGTGCGAGCATCGGAACGACAAGTGCGAATGCGGTGGAACCTTTTGTCTCAGTATGGATGGCAATGACTGCAAGCAAAAAGCCGATCAACAGGCTTCCGGAGTCTCCCAAAAATATTTTTGCGGGATGAAAGTTGTGGAACAGGAAACCGGCAAGAGATCCTGCAAGGGCTAGAATAACAAGTGCGCTGTTATAGTGACCGTTTGATGCGGCGATCAGGAACATGCTGCCGGCAGCAATGATCCCTACTCCTGTTGCAAGTCCGTCCAGCCCGTCAATTAGATTAAATGCGTTTGTAATACCGACGATCCACAACAGTGTAAGAGGATAGTCCAGCAGTCCGATATCGATTGTTCCGACTGAAAGGAGGCTTGTCATCGTTGAAATTTTAAAACCGCCTGCGTACACGATGGAAGCAGCAATCGCCTGGACAAAAAATTTTTTTCCGGGATTCATGGGATGAATATCATCTGCCACACCGACAAAAAAGATAATTACCAGCGCTGAAACAAAAGAGATCCACTGATACGAAACGATCGTTGTTGTAATATTCGAGATGATATCAGTTTGTAAGAAGATTAACAGCGAAACCAAGAAGCTGATGCAGATCGAGACGCCGCCTAGCCGCGGTGTGGGGTGCCGGTGTATCTTTCTCTGGTTCGGTTGATCCATCGCTCCAACCAACGATGCGTATCTGATCACTCCCGGCGTGATCATCAGTGCCAAGAGTGCAGGGAGAACAAAAACAATTATGTAATAGTATTCAATCATATGTATATCAGGAAGCGTGTCGCATTACAAGAGTATCGAAAAAGTGAATTCGTGAAATCTGTTCGTTGAGGTACTGGGAGATATGGCGTAGTCGAATTGAATACTCGAGGTCCGCGCTCCTATTCCATATTTTGCACCGGCGTATGTCGGACTCACGACATATCCTGTGCGCACGTCAAAGAACTCGTTCAGCGACAATTCAAACCCGCCGTTATATCTTATTCCGGTTTGTCCGAACGTTTTGTCGTTGGAAAGGATAATGCTGAAAATCCGTTCTGATCGCGACGAGGGGAAACGCATCGTTAATCCGAGATGCAGTTTTTTCGGCAATACACCATGGGCTAAAAACAACGAATCATCTTTCGTTACATAAGAAATCGTTCCACCGATACCGCTGAAGGCCATTCCATAACTGATTTCCGGCGAGGGGGCGTACAGTACACCGACGGCAGAAGAAGCACTCCATTCGGATTGAGTTTTTATAGAATGGGTTTTCACAGAACCGAGAATTCCTGCGCTGAACGTAGGAGCAAGTTTGAATGAAACCGCGCAATCTACACCGTACAACGCAGCCATTCGATTGTTTCCCGCTTTGTCAGAAATCAGCAGTTGCGCTGCATTCACTCCTAAAGCAATCGACGTCGTGTATCCGGAGGTAATGGGAAAAGCCAACATCTCCGTCTTTGTTTTCCCCGCCCATCCCTGTTGATAATTCCAGACAATTGACTTCCGTTGCACATGTGATATCGATGACGGATTCCAGTACATGGCGCTGATATCGTGTATTTCCGAAACGTACGCCCCTGCAAGCGATCCTGCACGTGCTCCGTACTGGAACAACCGTTCTTCGGGATCGTGCACCGGTTGGCCGTTCGCAGGTAAACAAAAGACGATCGGGATGAAAACTGCACCGAGGAAATTTTTAATATAGTGTCGCATCGTTTCCATTCGTTTTTATATTGACTTGCCGTTTTTTTTCAGTACAGAACTCTGAAAAATCCGAGCAACAAGACCGCATCCCGAAGGAAGTCTGAAAAAGAACGGACGAAATTTTCTTTCTTCGGTATATAGATCGTATCGCCAGGTCGAACTTTTGGAAGTGTTTCTACTTCTCCCGTTTCCATTGCATCGGCAAGATTCACTTCCACCGGATCTTGATTGCCCCGAAACCGGATAATGCGCACATGCGTCAGGTCCGATTCCGGTGTTGCCCCTCCTGCAGAGGAGAGAATCTCAAGCAGGGAGACCTCAGAAGTAACAGCGTAATTATCCTGACGCGTCACTGCACCGATGACTGCAACTTTCTGTGCGGTAGGACTTGAGATTGAAACTGTCAGCCGAGGTTCACCTTTCACATACTCGGTGAATTTTTTTTTCGCAAAAGCGCTGAAATCATCCTTCGTTAATCCTGCTGCCTTCAAGTCTCCGACGAGCGGTACAGGGATTGTTCCGTTTGCATTTACGGTCGCCGTTGTGTTGAATTCCGGATAGTCCCACACGGAGAGATCGATCTTGTCTCCTTCTTTAATTGTGTACGCCTGCGATTGCATTTTCACGAACAGCGTTCCTGGTGTCGAACGTGAAGAGACCGACGGCTCGCGTACGGTAGAGCTTGAAGTACATCCAGAAAACGTAAGACTATGTGTAATCGTGAAGAGCACACACACATGCGCTTGAACGAAGAATGGAAGGAAAATTTTTTTGTACATAGTAAGTGTCAGTCCATAAATTGTTTTTTTTCTGGTAGAGACGGCAAATGATGTGCCAGCATGCTGTGATTGGAAAGAGCGTTCACGTTGTAGATGTTTTTATTTCGCTAACTCATAATGAAAACATAATGTTGCAGCGGTTTGATACGCGATACACTAACGTAACTTCTTTTCGTACGATGCGGAACGGATATCAAATGACCGTACGTTCTCAACACTATTTACACACTCTGAATGAAGATGTGTTTCGTATTTACCCACACGCAGTCGTGAATCTTTTAATCGCCTCTTGTCATTCTTCAGAAAGAACCCTCTTCGCTGGAGTTTCCACCATTTTTAGAAATTGAATGTCGTTGGCACGCGAGTTGTTTTGATTACAGATGCCCATCAATACAAAACTATTTCTGGGAGTGTATTCGTTGACACGCGGACAATTGACGGCTCAAGAAATTCTTTCGGCGCTTCGCCGGAGAAAAAAATTGATCGTCATTCCAATTCTTATTGTAACAGGGTTATGTACGCTCGGCGCGTTTGTGCTGCCTCGCAAGTACGAATCGTCCACGACAATCCTCGTACAGAGGGATGAAGTATTGAATCCGCTTGTGAGTTACGAGATGGCGGTCGCGATGGCATCGGAAGATATGCTGAAGACATTCAACGAGATCGTTTATAGCAAGACAACTGTCCAGACTCTTATCGACTCGCTCAAATTATCCAATCTCAAGTTGATGACAGAGGAAGACCGCCAGGAACTGATTAAAGAGGTGCAAAAAAATATCACAACGGAGCGCCCGGGTTCATCGACATTCTCCATGTCCTACATGGATGAAGATCCTGTAAGGGCGCAGAAAGCGGTCACGCTGATCGCAAATCTGTTCATCAAAACAATATTGCAGGTAGAGAATCAGAGGAATGAACTTGCTGTGGAGTTCTTTGAAACAAAACTTGACGAATTGAGAATCCGATTTGAAAAAAGCCAGCAGGAGATGCTGACGAATATCCGCAGGCATATTCAGGAAATGCCGGGAGATGGAAGGATGCTGTCGTCGAATCTTGAAGAATCAGAACGTGACATCCGCAGGGCTGATGAACAATTTAAAACCTATCATCAGGCGTTGCAGTTGCTGCGCAAATATCCCGATCCGATCTCTTCCGAAGAGGGACGGAAGGTGCTGTACGAATTGCAGTTGATGGAGATTCCGTACGCCGGCAATTTACGGGAGTTCATGGTGAAGTACGACGACTATTCAAGAAAATATACACCGCGATATCCCGAAATGCAGAAACTGATCAATCAGATCAAAGACCTGCTGGTGATAATGAACAGCACTCTTGAGAAAGAGTCCGATAAACTCAGAAATCAGAGAATGGAAGCCGAAAAGAGGAGATCTCGTTCGATCTCCGACCTTCAATATTCATCCGTATCGCAGACCGAAGCAGGCGACAAAGAATCGAACTACGATATCTACCGCAATCTGTACAACGAGATGAAGATTAAACTTGAACAGGCACGAGCAACGCGTGATCTGGGACGGAAGCAAAAGGACCGGTTCCTCATCATTGATCCTCCTCTTGTTCCGACTGAACCATCGAAACCGAATCGATTGCTGATTATTCTCGGCGGTTTTGCGTCCAGCATTATTATCGGATTGGTCAGTGCGGCGTTTGCTGAGCTGCTGGATACTACAATGAGAAAGAAACAGGACTTTGAAGTGTACGACAAGCCGATTATTGCATATATCCCCGATGGAAGGTTTCAACAATGAGCCGTCCGGAACTAACGGAGTTACAACACATGAACCAAGACAACGAAGAGAGTACATCTCATCCGTTTGAACGAATGCTTCCTGCGGCAACGGAATCGGAGCATGAGTCTCTCGTTACGATTCCCAAAGCGATCGTAATGAATCCCGGGCGGAGTAAAGTACTCGACCAGCACACCGTGGCGTTTCAGTATTACAACTCGTTTAACTACTCACTGCTGAAAAAAAGAAACAAAGGAATCCGCCTTGCCATCGGTATCACCAGTGCAAACCCCGGAGAAGGGAAGTCGCTCGTTGCAGCGAATCTTGCTGTTTCGCTAACGCTGGGCTACAAGAAAAAAACAGTACTCGTTGATTTGAATATCAACCGCCCGGCACTGCATGAAATATTTGGCACTTCGACCGGACCCGGATTGATTGAAGCATTAAACGACGGCGATATCCATCTCTGGGAAACTCCGGTCGATCATTTGCATTTACTTTCATGCGGCGGCAAATCCCGTGCGAACGGATCAAGCCGGAACGGACACAACGGCAGTACGTTCAAACACCGATATCTGGATCTTGATCAGATGACCTCGTTCAGCGATGTGATCACATCGCTTCAACAGGAGTACGAATTTGTCATCGTGGATATGCCGTCGATGAATAACGAAGATTTCCCGATCCTGTTTGCGAACCGGCTGGATGGATTGTTGATGGTCGTGGATTCGGCAACAACAAAACGGAACGATATTGATAAAGTATTCCGCCGCTTGAATGAACAACAGATCCTTGGATTCATTCTCAACAGAGTCAGTGATAAACAGGAGTAGGAGAACACACGCATGGTCATACTGGGAGGAGTTATTCTGTGTTACATGCTCGCTATTGTAATAGGACAAAAGACAAAACGGATGAAGGTATCGACAATAGTTCTGCTTGCATTTCTTGCAGCGTTACAAGTTGCAATCGTAGTGCAGCAACTGTTCACACTTGAATCTCCTATCGGATAAAAAACGATGATGCACACTGAAACGTACACATATCAGTATGGAACCTCTGAACCGTGGCTTCTTAGCCGGGAGATGAACAAAGGGAATGCGATTGCAGTGTTGCTGATGATCGTGGTTTCTGTTGCTGCATCGCTGATCCTTGTGTTAACATACGGCAACATTTTCGCTGCAGGTGCATTTGTCGGCATGACGGTGGTGGTTGCGCTCACATTGTATCGCGTTCAATGGGGATTTTATCTTTTTGTCGGGTTCGTATTGTTGTTCGATCAATTCGATATTCCGGAATTTTATCCACTCACGCTGAAAGTAGCATACTTCCGCAATATAAAAGAGATTCCGTACTTGCCTTCGTTGGATGCCGCAGTGTTTAATCCGCTGGAGCTTCATCTTCTATTCATCCTGCTTGTTTGGTTTGTGGTCATCGGTTTTAAGAAACGAGTTCATTTCAACCGCATCCCGTTGTGGGGTTCAGCAGTTGCATTCTTTCTCGGGGTGATCTGCTTTGTGGCATACGGACTTCAGCGCGGCGGAGAATTTCTTGTGGCATTATGGGAAGTACGCGCTCTCTTTTATTTCGGTGCGTTGTACTTTCTTGTCCCTCAAATTATTCAAACAAAAGAGGATCTCCGTTCGTTGATGTGGATCTGTATCATCGCCATTTCGATTAAAGCGTTCCAGGGGATCGCACGGTTCGTCATGCTTGGTTTCACGCTCGGAGGTATTCCGACATTAACCAACCATGAAGATCCTCTCTTCATACTCTCATTAATCGTACTGCTCTTTGCACTCGTCCTTTATAATGCGGATGAAGGGCAGCGCTTTGTGTTGTTGCTCTTATTATTCCCCCTTCTAATGGGTTTTTTTGTTGCCCAACGCCGCGCGGCATATGCTGCAATGGCAATGTCGTTCATCGCATTGTTCGTGGCGCTCCCTTCGAGAGAGCGGTGGTTGCTTGCAAAAACCGGAATGGTCTTTGTCCTTATTGTTGGTGTGTACTCTGCAGCATTGTGGAATAGCGAAAGCAGATTCGCATCTCCTGTTCGATTGATAAAAACCGCTATCGTTGAAGACAAAGAAGCTCAGGGTGATCGGTATTATTCCAATTTGTACCGAGACTTTGAGAAATATAATCTTGCCTCTACAGTAAAATTTTCTCCTGTAATCGGCGTCGGATTTGGGAACAAATATTTCCAGCCAATTCCGCTCGCCAATATTCCGTTCCCGCTGCGGGATTACATTCCTCATAACGAAATTTTATGGCTCATTGTAAAGACCGGCGCTGTGGGATTTTTTCTGTTCTGGTTCTTCCTCAATTGTTTTGCCTGCAGTGCTTCGTCTGTGCTCATGCGACTGAATGATCCGTACGTAAAATCTGTCTGCGTAGTCGCAATTGTTGCCGTTGTGGGACAGATCACTGTGTCGTACTACGATCTGCAATTGACGTATTACCGCAACATGGTCTATCTGGGGACGTTGACCGGCGTTGTCCATTCGTTAGAACATATAGATGTGCAACTGAAAAAAGAAAGCAAAGAATCATAACAAACGTCACGGGGGGGCGAAGGAGTGAGTGAAAGAAAATGGCAACCGTGCTTGAGCAAGAAAAGGTATTACATGATATATCCGGTGCTGGTATACAAACCACTGCAAAACGATGGACACAGCAGGTTCGTTTTCAATTACGCAGTTTTTATCTGATGGGAACAAGAGTTGATAATATCGACGGTGATCTTGCGCTACGGATTGTACGGCATTATGCCGCCGAACGGGATGCCAACCGTGCGCGTAAAATATTTTTCACAAATGTGCACAGCATCTGTTCCGCGCAGCAAAATGAAATTCTTAAGCATTGTATCAATCTTGGCGATCTTGTCCTTCCGGACGGAAGCGGAGTAAAAATTGGCGGGAAAGTGACGGGAAACCCGATCATCGAGAATCTGAATGGAACCGATTTTACTCCAAAAGTGCTTCGCATGGCAGAAGAGGAAGGATGGTCGGTATTCCTTTTAGGCGCTGAAGAATCTATTGTTCGGCAATGCTGCAATCAATTATACAAAACGTATCCGGATCTTCGAATTGCAGGGTACCGCGACGGATACTTCGGGATCGACGAAGAGAAAAAAGTTGTGGAACAGGTCAACGCCGCCCGACCGGATATTTTGCTGGTCGCACTTGGCACGCCGAAGCAGGAAATCTGGCTGACACGCTATGCTCACGATCTGAATGTAAATGTTGCGATGGCTGTAGGCGGATTGTTTGATTTTCTTTCCTTGACGAAAAAGAGAGCGCCGGTTTGGATGCGTCGTCTCGGGATAGAATGGCTGTTCCGTTTTTTACATGAACCGAGCGCGAAATGGAAGAGAATCATCATTGAGATACCAATGTACTTTTCGATGCTCTTTGCAAAACGATATATACCCGCTTCAATCCAACGGACTTTACGGAAGGCATTGTTCTCGTGAACCAAGGCATTGCACATTCGGTGGCAAAAAACACAACCGTGATGATCGTTTCCCAATTCATGACGTGGGTATCCAGTTTTGTTCTGATGCTGTTTCTGCCGCGTTATCTCGGCAGCGAGGAGTATGGAAAGTTATTTCTCGCCATTTCCATTACCATGATATTCCAAATGGTTGTAGAATTTGGCGGAGGATATTACATAGCAAAAGAAGTATCGCGGGAGAGGGAAAAGGTCTCCGTCATTCTTTCTAATTCTATCGCATTTCGGTTTGTAGTATGGCTCGTTGGTTTTGTTGCTCTTATGTCGATTGCAGTGTGGATCGGGTATTCATCCAATGTTATTGCAGTGATCTATATACTTGCATTCTCAAAACTATGGGAAGGCGTCGGGAAAGTCTATCACAGTACTTGCCAGGGCTTGGAAATGATGCACTATCCAGCCATCAGCGCCATTGTTGAACGCGTGGTCGTCACTTCCTTGAGCGTTGCAGCACTGATGCTCGGCGCCGATGTGGTGACGATTGCAGTGATTATGGCATTAAGCACGTTGTTGAATTTTTTGATCCTCTCGAAATTGATGCGAAGCGAAGTACCCTACGTATGGATCCCCAAGATAACAGAAGTGACAAGAATCGCCAAAGCATCAATCCCATATTTCATGTGGATGATGTTTTCCGTTGTGTACTACCGCATCGATGCTGTGATGCTTTCGTTTATGACGCCGGAGAGTGTGGTGGGATGGTACGGCGCGGCATACAGATTTTTTGACGTGTTGATGTTTCTTCCCAGTATCTACTCAATGGCTCTCTTTCCGCTTCTCTCCAAATTATGGGCAACCAAGGAAAACGCCGTATCCGTTACGACACAGAAGAGCCTCCAGTTTATCGTATTGGCGGGAATCCCCATCAGTATTTGTGTCTTCACGTTCTCACATGAAATTATCGAATTATTTTTTGGTGCAGAAGAGTATTTCCAATCAATCTTGTTGTTGAGGATCTTCTCCGTCGGTTTGCTGCTTGTCTATATAGATTTTGTTCTCGGAACGGCGCTCTTTGCGTCTGACCGACAGCGGCAGTGGACGCTAACTGCATTTCTTGCCATGCTTCTGAATCCCGTTTTGAACTACCTTCTCATACCATACACGCAAGTAAATGAAGGAAACGGCGGAATCGGTGCCGCCCTTGCCACGCTACTGACAGAATTTTTTGTGATGATCATGGCATTGCGATATATGCCGCGGACTGTATTCCGGGATGCAAACCCGAATTTCTTATACAAAGGATTCGTTGCCGGTTTGCTGATGTGCGTGACGCTCTGGCTGTTTAATGAAAGCAACGTTCATTGGCTTCTGACGGCTCTTGTGGCGGCTGCAGTGTACTGTGCCGCACTTTATAATCTGAAAGTGGTCGAACCTGCGGAAGTTAATTTTCTGCGAACATTTTTTTCAATAAAAAACCTGAAGAACCTTTTTGTCTTATCCAAGGAGTCCCGCACATGAAGATTCTTTTTGTTGCTCCGTATGCACCCGTTCCCCCCACCTTCGGGGGGGCGCTTCGCATCTACCATTTGCTGAAGCAGGCGGCAACCCGACATGATGTATCATTGATCGCATACGGTGGGGAAAAAGAACATCAATTGCTCAGAGAGCATTTCGGGAATTCTCTCCGGCAAATCTTTTTGCTGCCGTATCCGTGGACTGACAGATTTCGCCGGATAGGACAATTGTATGCGTTCTGTTCCAATCACAGCTTTTTTCATCATTTGATTTATTCTGAACAGATGCAATTGCTGATTGAGGCAGTGATCGAAAGAGAACAATTCGACCTTATTCAGGCGGAATTTGCCGTTATGGGCGCGTTCAATTTCACGACAGACGCAATTAAGATTCTCGACGCCCACAACGTTGAGTACGACAATTTTCTCCGGATGTCGCAGCGTGTTGGTTCGTTGCTCAGAAAGATCCACTACAAACGTGAATATCAAAAATTCTTCCGTGAAGAGATCTCTGCGTGCAGAAAGTACGATGCCCTCTTCGTCACATCACAGCGGGATAAGTTCATTCTTCATAACGATGCACCGGCAGTGCCGAAGTTTGTAGTACCCAACGGTGTTGACACGGAATATTTCGCCCCGGCGGTTTCAGTTCGTGAGGAAAATACTCTTGTTTTCACCGGCATGATGGGCTATGTGCCGAATTACGACGGGATGGAATATTTTCTCGATGCGATCTTTCCGCATATCGTCAGCCAAATACCGGGGACGAAAATATATATCGTGGGAAGCAAACCCCCAAAGCATCTCATTCGCCGCGCCTCCGGCAGCATTATTGTAACAGATTATGTCCACGACGTCCGTCCATTCATCGACAAAGCGAAAGTCTATGTTGTTCCGCTTCGGATGGGGGGTGGAACCCGGCTGAAGATCCTTGAAGCGATGTCCATGAAGATTCCAATCGTAACCACAACAATCGGGTGCGAAGGAATAGATGTGCAGGATAATGAGACGGCATTTGTGCGGGATGAGCCGATCGATTTTGCCAATGCCGTAGTGACGCTGTTGAAGGATAAACAAACCTCGTTGCGATTGGTGAACAACAGCTACGAAAAAGTCCGGACGACATACGATTGGTCCATCATAGGTGAAAAGGCAGACTATTACTACAACAGACTCGTGAGCAACAAAGGCAGGGCTACTGTCGGACAGGAAGAGCCTGTAATGGATCCAAACTCGGTCATCGAATTTCAACACGCAGGATAATTGAGGTTAAGATGAATCAACAGACGGCATACAAAGAGGTCTCACACACTAACGGAAGCAAGAGTACGGTGCATCATCCGCGCTTTGTTGATATTAAAATTCTCATGTTCCATAGAGTAGTGACGAATGAATCACTCGCGCTGAAACATCCATTCTGCCTGCATGTTTCCGAGTTCCGGCGCCATATAGAGTGGCTCGATCAGCACGGATTCGTTCCAATAACCTTAGAGGATTACCGGTTGTATTACGACGGTCAATTAGATCTTCCCCGCAAACCGATTATACTGACGTTTGATGACGGATATCTCGATACGTATGAAGTTGCCTTCCCGGTTTTAAGCGAATTTGGAATGAAGGGAGTGGTGTTTGTGCTGGGTGATCGATCTGTGAAGAATAATACATGGGATTGGAAATATAACGGATCACCTGCACCGTTGATGGAAAATCATCATCTCCTTGAAATGTCGGAAGCAGGAATAGAAATCGGCGCCCATTCAATGACACATGCAAAATTAACAATGCTTGATGAGCGGACGGCTTGGAATGAAATATCGAGATCGAGGATTCTTCTTGAAATTGTGCTGAACAAACCTGTCTTAAGTTTTTCTTATCCGTATGGTTTTGTCAATGAGTCGGTGAAACGAATGGTAAGCGATGCCGGATTTACACATGCCTGCAGCGTATGGTCGGGTCCTTTATTGTTTGGCAAGGATAATTTTGAATTGCGTCGCATTCCTGTGCTAAACTCAAGTACTACGATCAGCCTGGCGGTGAAACTTTCGGCTCCGTTTCAATATTACAGCTGGCTTCGATCAAAATTCAAGAATATGATTGTTACCGGCAGCGGAAGCCATAGCGGCACACCGCTTCCCAAAACTCTTGAACCGGTTGCCGCAGCAAATATCAACAATATCAGTGAGGCGTTATGAATACAACAAAAATAGAATTGCATCCTGTTATTGAACATGCGGCGCACAAGGAAAGACAGAATCGTGCAACTGCCGTGCACCGACACAAACCAAAACATGCACCGCTGGTATGTCAGATCATTTCAGACGAGATCGGATTCCTATCGTTACGTGCGGAATGGAATACGCTTGTTGAACAGGCGCCGGTCCACATTTATCAAACCTTCGACTGGCAATGGTTCTGGTGGAAGCATTACGGCGCGAATAACACACTCCACCTTATGACATTTCGGAGCGGAGATCGTCTCATCGGCATCATACCGATGTTTGTGCAAACGTACACGCTCTTCGGGAAAGTGCTGTACAAAAGACTTCGCATGATCGGATGCGGAGTTGATGCGCGGAGCAATATCGGGCTGCCCTCTGAATATGGTCCGAGTGATTACCTTGATGTTATTGTTCTTCCCGAATTTGCAACAGAAATAGCGGAACAATTTGCATCCTACGTCATCGTTAGCAGCGATCTTTTTGATGAGGTGCAGTTTTCAAATGTTCCCGAAAATGGACTTCTCCAGCAATATTTTACAGCGGTGTTTGACGCAAAAAGAATGAAATTATCATTGCGACATAACGATACCTGCCCGTTCGTTACGATGCCCGCTTCCGCCGATGATTTCATCGAGAGACTGCGGCCAAGTACACGGTACAGGGTGCGACAGTCGAAAAAAGAATTCAACCGGAATTCCCCGTTCGGACTCGAATCAATTGTATATCGCTCTCTGCTCGACCAGGCATTCAAGGATTTGATGTATCTCCATCAGATTCGATGGAACCGGCTCGGATATGCAGGTCTATTCTCCGATTCCCGGTTCGGTGCCTTTCAGCGTGATGTAATTCATTCTTTTTATGAACAAGGGCAGCTCTGGTTTAAAGCTGTTCGCATGGGAGGTATTCGTACAGCGGCACGGCTTGGATTCTTTTTTAAGGGACGAATGTACGATTACCTGTCCGGTTTCGATGAAACATTGCCCGGAGCCAAAAAACGACCGAGTCTTGCACTGTTGATTGCGATGATAGAAGATGCTATCGCGAAAGATGCGAGCGTTGTTGATCTGCTGCGCGGTAATGAAGCATATAAATCTGAAATGACGTACGAATCGACACGGAATGCCGAGATACTGATATTTAATTCCGGAAGATACATTACGCTGAGACGTATGATCTATCAATTATTGCGTCTTCTTGGTCATCTTGTCCGGAGGTGTGCCGATGAGTGGAAGCTATTGTCAGTCCAAAAGAACATTCACGGCGGCGTAACATTCATTTTTTCGTACGCGAAATTTGTTTTCTTCAGACTTAAATCAAAAATATTCCCCCAAACTGCGGGTGCGTAAAAAAGTGAAAAGGGCTTTGTGATGAGAGAGGAAACAACAAAAGAAATAAAGGAGCATCTGCTCAAAAGAAGATTCCATTCTGTTGAGTTGATGAGAATACTCGGTATTCCACAGGTTCCGCCCCTTACGGGGGTGATCGATACAGGTTTCGATCCATTGACTGTGGAGAGTCATTTAAGTCAAAGTGCTCATCTAATATCAATGATGAAGATAGCGTATCCCGGATGGCTTATTGCAGAAGAAAATTCGTTGCGCCAAAAAGTTTCTGCAGCACAGCGATATAATGTACCGGTCACTATGGGGACCGAGATCTTTGTCCTTTCCCAATCGAAAGGAAGGATGGAAGACTTCTTCGAATTGTGTGCAGATATCGGTATCTCGATGATCGAAGTAGATTATTTCACCGTACGTTCATCTTTGAAACCGCGCGATTTTGCATTGACAGCAATGAAACAAGAACTCCGGTTTATTGCAGAGATCGCCATGCACGATCATGGGCTCTCACCAAGAAAAACGATCGATACGCTTGTGGAACGTGCAAAACACTGGCTTGATGCAGGAGCAGCGCAGTTGCTCGTCTCCTCAATTGAAAAGCAGCCGTCGTTCAATACATTTTCCTCGAAACCGATGATGAACTACAAATATGTGGATGCGTTTGCAAAGACCTTCGGCTTACACTCGGTTGTTTTCGATACACCATCCCAGGGTATAAGCAGAACACTGATCGATTATTTCGGTCCGGAAGTCAATCTCAGCGGTGTACGATTCGGGGATATACTCAATATCGAAGCATACCGACGCGGACTGCATCCACGCTCGCATCACAGCCGCAGCAGACGTCGTTTGGTTACCGTAGAGGATGCAGAGAAAGCAAAGATGCAGGATTCAAAACATGTACTGGAAGTGAAGGAACATCAATGACAATGGAAACAGTCCTTTCTCAATATCACGATCAACAAGAGCGTGTGAAGAAGTTTTTCGATTCTGCTGAAAGCTGGAAAGGGAAGATGTACTCCGACAGGGAGGACAGATTCAACAGGGCGATGATACGACGTAAGGAGTACGCATTCAAAATGTTACGACGGGCAGACGATCTCACGATCGGGCGTTCTCTCGACATCGGATGCGGATGCGGTGTGTACAGCAAAGAACTGGAACATATAGGGTTCGAAACCTGCGGTGTGGATGTTTCGCCGGAAATGATCGAAGAGTGCAGAAACATTCTATCAATACCCGAATCAGAGTTCGGGAAACGATTTATGACTGCAGATGTGGAACACCTGCCGTTTGAGAGCGAATCGTTCGATCTGGTGATTTCCATCGGTGTCTTCGGATACCTTTTGAATGACGATGCTGCGATGAAAGAAATCGTGAGGGTTTTGAAGCCCGGTGGACATTTTTACCTCTCTGTTCAGAACATTGTTTCAGCATCGAATTTTGATTATGCGGCGAGAGTGTGGATTAAAAATCGTTTACGCAGTGCTTCTACTAAAGAAGTTGCGCTTCCTGTGCCATGGGTAACGTCACACTCTTCAACACACATGTTCTATAAATCATATTATCCGGGAAGGCTGAAACAAGCGGTCACCGAATACGGATTCTCTCCGGTTGATGAAGTGAGTTTGGGATATGAGTTGCGGATAGTACGGCGGCTGGGGCTTCTATCGAATGCTGCGCTCATCTCTGTTGAAGAGGCTCTCGAACGATTTGCCCGCTTGTTTCCGGTAGTTCCGCTGAAATATGCCGGCGATACGTATTCAATTCTTTTTCAAAAGAACAAAATTAAAGGAATACAGGGATCATGATCATTCACAATACATCAATACCAGTTGTAGTAATGAAGACCGAGCATTATGGAGGACTCGGCATCATGAGAAGTTTGGGGCGGCTTGGTGTGCGAATGTTCGGAATAGATAAAACAGAATTTTCCCCTGCGCTGCAATCGAGATACTGTTCTCACCGTTTCGTATGGGACCTGGAGCAGCGCACGACGGAAGAGTCGTTGAACTTTTTGCGTTCTGTCGTCTATCGGACGGGACCATTTCCCATTCTGATCCCGACAAGCGATGAAACAATGATGTTCGTAGCCAATCATGCACAGACGTTGAAACAATGGTTCCAGTTTACGGAACAACCGGCTGAACTGATACTTTCTCTGTATGACAAAAAAGAGATGTTCGCCCTCGCAAAAAACTATAACATTCCGGTTCCGCGTACGGTCTTTCCGACATCGCTCGACGACGTAACGGAATTTGCCAGAAATGCTGTATATCCGTTGTTGGTGAAAGGAATCGACGGAAAGGAATTGGAGAAAAAGACGGGGAAAAAAATGGTGATCGTCCGGAACACCGATGATTTGATAGAGCAGTACCTGCTCATGGAAGATCCCGATCATCCCAACGTGATGATCCAGGAATACATTCCGGGAGGCGACGACGATACGTGGATCTTCAACGGATATTTTAATACCCGATCGGTTCCGTTGGTTTCGTTCACCGGGAAAAAGTTGAGACAAAATCCAATTTACACCGGCATGACCTCGCTTGGTATTTCGGAATATAATGAATCCGTGATCGAACTTGCCGTACGATTCATGCAGTCGGTCGGATACAAGGGGATTGTTGATATCGACTTTCGGTACGATGCACGCGATGACACGTACAAAATTCTTGATGTGAACCCGCGTGTAGGCGCTACATTCCGGATGTTCGTCGGTCGAAACGGGATGGATGTTGTACGCGCGATGTATCTCGATATGACTCGCCAGCAGGTGTATCCGACAGTGCAGCAGGAAAACAGGAAATGGGTTGTTGAAGATAAAGACCTGTTATCTTCCTATAGATACTTTAAGGATGGAGCGTTGTCGCTGATGGAGTGGGTAAAATCAATAAACGGTATTGATGAAGCCGGTTATTTTTCTTTTAACGATCCGAAACCGTTCTTGTACCTTTGCAGGAACCATATCCGGCGCCGTATTGCAAAAATATTCCCAAGCAAAAAAGATCTGCCTCCGTCCGCAAAACCGTCGGTGATCACTCGACCTGAGCAGGTGCAAAAAGCAAGTGAGATACCTCAGGATATTGCTCAGGAGAATGTATGATGGAGGAATGTGTATGACGAATGACAGATACAAAAATGATATTGGTGCCGTTGTGATCTCGAGCGGAGATTCTCCCGGAGCGTTTGATATTGTCCGTTCTTTGGGACGCGAAGGGATCTCGGCAGTCGTTGCTTCATCGCACTCAGATGATATTGCATACCATTCTAGATATTGTTCGGGAAAGATTCTGTTGCTGCCATTCTCCCCGGATACGGAAGAGGAAAATCTGGGACGGTTGATCGGGTTTGCGCGTAATCTGCCAGAACCACCTGTACTCTACTATGCATCCGACCCGGAACTATCGTTTGTTTGTCGGCATCGCGATATGCTCTGCCGGTGGTATAAGTTTTTACTTCCGGCAGATTTCGTTCTTGAGTGTCTCTTTAATAAGGTTCTCTTCAGTTCGTTTGCTGCTGCATACAGACTTCCGGTTCCGGCAACGGTTGTGGCGCATGATGTCTCCGAACTCCCGCAGTTACTGTCTTCCGTTGACTTTCCATGCATAGTAAAGCCTGCATTCAGTGAAGACTGGCAATGGGATACGTACGAACAGTGGGAGCGGTTTGGTCCATATAAAAAAGCGCTCCATCGCATGACATCGGCAGATGAGCTGATGGATTTTTGTACTGCTCTCCCAAAACGCCAATCCGGTTTTTTGATTCAATCATACATTGACGGCAGAGACGAAAGCATTTACAGCTTCCACGGATACTTCGACGAACAGTCCAATTGCTGGGGATATTTTGTCGGAAGAAAAATACGAACATACCCGCCGCACACGGGAGGAAGCACGTTTATCCAAACCTGTCACCATCCGACGTTGGCAGAATTAAGCGTTAAGTACCTTCAACGAATCCGTTTTCAGGGTATTGTAAAGATCGATTACAAATGGGATCAGCATGATAATGAATTTAAAATATTGGAAATAAACCCGCGCTACAATCTGTGGGAAGTACTCGGCGCATATGCCGGGGTGAATCTTGTCTCTATAGCATACCGTCACCAACGCGGAATGACCTCTCTGCCTCAACCGAAGTATAGAGAGAATATTCGGCTCCTCTATTTTAAACAGGATATTCGCTCTTTCTTTGAGGGATATTTTCAAATGAAGGAATGGAGTCTCACGCGGTATGTGAGGTCGCTCTGCCAAAAAAATCATTTTAGGGTGTTGGATGTCTGGGACATAATGCCGTTTGTTTTCTCACTGCTCAATTTTCTCAAACGGAATATTGCCAGAACACTTTTCTTTACAGAGTCTCCCTCACCGGTACGTTCAAAGGAACGAACAGAGACTAAAATTGCCAAGACACAAACGGCGGGTGTGTACGATGAAGTACTTCATTAACCAGAGGATACTGTATGGGGCAACTCGCGCATTCAATAGGTGATATTCTTCGCATCGAAGCGAAAAGAAGCGGAGTCGGGCAGAACCGGGATTCAGTTTCTACTGAAACGAACACTGCTGCAGATGCTACGGTGTATGTCGTGAATGACCTGAATCGTTTTTATTCTCTCAAGACAGAATGGAATCGGCTTGCGGCATCATCCGGAAATCCTCTGCTGCAGTTTGAATGGTACGTATCGTGTGCAGAGGCATTCTTTCAACAAGGAAGTTTATATACGGTGGTTGTTAAACGACATGATGAAGTTGTTGCAATTGCTCCTCTCAGGGAAGTACGTACGGGTGGAATGAAAAAATTTGAAATTCTCGGCAGCGCCATTTTATGTGAACCGTGCGGCATATTATTCAAAGATATGAATGCTCTCGAGACGCTCATTAGTTCGCTTTTTGATCTGAAGAAGCCGATATCAACAGGACGGTTGGTTCATTCATCTCCTGAATTCGAATCGTTCAAGTCGGCTGCAGAAAAACGATTTTCCCTCCGCGCATTCCACACCACACATTCACCATGGCTGCCTATTACTACTTCGTGGGATGAATATCAAAAAACTATTTCATCCAGCAAGCGTTCCTCATTGCGAAGAGCGCTGCGCCGTGCTAATGAACATGGTGCTGTTACAATGGAAGTTATTACTCCAGACCCAGACAATGTTCAGAGTATCCTTGACGTAATTTATAATGTTGAACACGCTTCGTGGAAAGCAAGGGCGGGAACGAGCATACGATCAAACCCTTATGTGGAAAAATTTTTCAATAGATATGCTATGAAAATGGCGGCAGCCGGATCTCTTCGTTTAAGCCTCCTGAAAATAAACGGCTCAACGATAGCAGGACAAATCGGTGTAGAATTTGCGCGCAAGTTTTGGGTATTGAAGGTTGGGTACGATGAGCGGTTTTCACAGTGTTCTCCCGGGATTTTGCTGATGCATCACACAATTCAACATGCATTTGAGAACGGTCTCCATGCATTTGAATTTCTTGGCAGAGATGAACAATGGATTCGGATGTGGACCGAACAGGTGCATCAATATACTTCCTACTGGCATTATCCGATCAATACCGCGGGGTTGATGTGGCTGGTAAAAGATGGATACACTATCGTATCAACAAAGATCAACACAATGTTGAACGGAAAAAATCATGATAAAAAAAATTAAAAGCTCTTTTGCCAAATTCATCGCTGCTGCACACATCGTCGGTTCAGACCTTGCCGATGGTATGGAAGTGATGCGAAGAGCACATGCATGCGGCTGGCGTTCGACATTGTGTTTCTGGGAGTCAAGCATTCAAACCCCCGAGGAAGTTGCTGGACAATATCTGGCAGCATTGAATGCGGTTGGGAACAGTGGGGATCAAACCCAGATTTCGATCAAGCCGGCGGCACTGCGTCATGATTTCGATCTTTTGAAGAGCATTTTGCAACAGGCACACATAGTGAATATCTCTCTCCATTTCGATGCAGAACATCCCCGCTTTGCGGAGCAATCATTCCGTTTATATGAAAAAGCATGCTGTGAGTACGGGAACATCGGGTACACACTCCCCGCACGGTGGCATCGAAGCCTCACGGATGCTGCAAGGATCATCGAAATGAAGAAGAAAGTCCGGTTAGTCAAAGGACAGTGGAACGATCCTGACGATCTCCACGAACACCATGTCCGTTCCCGATTTTTGCGTTTGGCAGAAATGTTCAAGGGAACAAATAGTACAGTCTTGATTGCGACACACGACAAACCGCTTGCTCGCGCGGCATTGAATTCCCTGGCTGAAGCAGGGACAGCATGCGAATTGGAACAAATGTTCGGACTTCCATGGGCAACCCATATTAATACCGAACGGGGACCGGTGACGAGAAGAATGTATATCCCGTACGGTACGGCATATTTGCCGTACAATTTCGCTTTCGTGGGAGAGCGGCTCGAGATTCTGTACTGGATACTTCGTGACTGTATTGCCCGGACTGAAAAAAAATATGAATTGCTCGAAATAGCATCGGATCGGAAGGGGGTACCGCTTGTTGCGATCGAGAAACACGTATAAGTAACAGTCAGGATACTGAAACAACCGACGAGGAAAAATTATGAAAGGAATGACCGGAATATTTTTTGCTGCGTGTGCAATCGGCACATCGTTTATCCTGCAGGATGATGTGGCGGAACATCCTTCCATTCTTGTTGATCAAATGGGGTATCGTCCCGGCGATAAGAAGATCGTTTTCCTGAAAGAACGCGGCGGCAGCACTTTCAACATCATTGATGATTATTCAAAAAAAATCGTGCACAAAGGAAAGGTACATCCGATCGGTGTTGGAGATGCGAATACCGGTGATATGCTCTTTATGATTGATTTTTCAAAATTCAAAAAAGAAGGAACGTATCGGATTATATTGGAAGATTTCGCCCAACATTCATTTCCATTCTCGGTTGACAGAGATGTGTACGATCAGGCGGCGCTCACGGCAATGGAAAGTTTTTATTATCAACGGTGCGGCATTGCGATTGACGATGGTTCGTTGTGGGAACATCCGGTTTGTCATTCCCTGCCTGCACGATATTACTCTGATCCTGCCGAAGTAAAAAATGTGACGGGTGGTTGGCACGACGCAGGTGACTACAATAAATTCGTTCCGACAACGGCAGTGAGCGTTGCATTCTTTCTTATGCTGTATGACCTGCAGCCTGATAAATTTTTTGACGGGCAGTTGGATATACCCGAGAGACGAAATGGCGTACCGGATATTCTGGATGAAGCACGCTGGGGTTTGGAATGGCTGATGAAAATGCAGGAAGAGGATGGCGGCGTGGCGCACAAAGTTTCGATCAAAAAATGGACCGGTGAACATCTTCCTCATGTTGAAGATGATACACAATACATTTTTGCGCGCAGCAGCGTCGCTACTGCCGATGTTGCCGCCGCAACAGCACTCGGTGCCCGTTTGTTTCTGCGGTACGACAAAACATTCGCACGGAAACTTCTTCAGACGTCGCTGAAAGCGTGGGAATACCTTGAAGCAAATCCGTCAATAGTGCCTGACGGAGGATTTAAGAATCCGGAGGATGTTGAAGGAGGAGAATACGGCGACAGTAAGGATAGTGATGAACGGTTGTGGGCTTCGGTGGAACTGCTGAAAGCGACAGGCAATGCAAAATTCCACGATTACTTCTTACAACAGTACCAAGGGATCGGCGGTGTCAATTATGCTGTGAGTTGGCAGAATGTGCAGAACTTCGCATACTATTCATACCTGACCGTACCTGTGAACGTCAATAATTATCAGGCGCGTTCATTCATCATTTCTACCATGACGGTCTATTGCGATGCATTGCTTAACAGGATCAATACCAGCGGCTACCGCTATGTGTTACTGCCTGAACAACAGTACTGGGGCTCAAACAGCGTGGCGATGGGTCATGCGTATGACCTGATTATGGGCTATGAGGCGACTAAACACGAGCGGTATCTTGAAGGAGCTCTTGACCAACTGCATTACATGTTCGGGAGGAATACCTTCGGTCTCTCTTTTGTCACCGGCGTAGGTGTGAATGCCGTGCAGCATCCGTACCACCAATTCTCTATGCTGTCGGAACATAACGTGCCGGTACCGGGAATGCTGGTGGCAGGATGTAATGCGTACAGCCGCTTGAACGGCAAAGTGATCTCACAATTTTCCGGACGCAGTTATGAGGATAACGAAAAAAATTATTTTGTGAATGAACCTGCGATAAATTACACGGCGCCGTTCATGTTTGTTGCGTCGTATTTTTCTTCATTCCGAAAGTTTGATACGTCCGATAATATGTATTCAGAAGAACAGCAATGAGTGAAAAACTACTAAATCCGGCAGCGCCTGCGATACTGAGAAAAGGAATTCTTTGGATTGTACAAAGGGGGAATAAAAGCGAGAAGCTCCATCGCTTCAAGCAAAAAAATCCAGCATTAATAAAGGGAAGGGATATGGAAACACAGAACGACAAACAGATGTTTAAGCAGATCGCTATGCTGCTTATTCAAGCCGATAAGTATGTAAAGGAGGGGAGACTTTCGGCGGCACTCGAGAAGATCGCGGAGGCGCGCACTCACGATCCTGCCCATTTGTACGCCATCGCGTATGAGGAAAGAGTGAAAGCATTAATGCTCAACCACAAGAAAGCGGAAGCGCATTGTGCCGAACAGAAAGAGAGCCTGAAAAGCAATGAGAACTCGCACTCCTCTAATGGGCATTCGCTTGAGACTCAGGTATTGAAGGAATCCACCATTCCTCAATCATCACCGCACTCCGCGCCACCGATTGTCAATCTGCCAACACCTGTCAATGTTGAAGATGGGAAAACAGTGGCTCCATCGGCAGAAAAATCTTCCGATAACAGTCTTGAAAAAAATATCGCCTCAATGCTTTCCCATGCGTATCATTTCTTTTTACGAAAAGAACACAACCGTGCGCTTGATGAGATCGCACGGATATATCTCCTTGCCCCGGCACATGAACGGGCTCGTTCGCTGGAAGCGTCGATCCGTTCTGCGATCCGGGGGCAGAATGGTGATCGGGATCTCCAAAAAAAGGAAACCGCTCCGGTACAAAACGACGAGAACAAGACAGAACGGAATAACGCAAACGAACTTCGCCGGACAGCAATTAGCCAGAAGGTAAATGAAATTATAGGACGGATCTCCACGTTGACAGGGGAAAAGCAATATAAACGTGCATTGGATGAACTGACACGCGGGTACATCCTTGATCCGTATCATCCACAATTAAAAATGCTTGAAGAAAAAATCAGGAATGAGGAACAGAATCACACCAATCAGCAAAATACCTCAGCCAACATTCCTGTCGTTTCGGTTCAGGGCAGGGAAAGCGATACCATCTCTGATCGGAATGGAAAAGTATCTCAGTGCTTCAAGCGGGTGAATGATCTTCTGCGGTATAATAAACTTGAAGATGCATTAAACGAATTGGCTCTCGTTGTGATCATCGATCCGTTCAATGAAGAGGCAATAAAATTGGAAAAAACGATTATTGAAGCTCAGCACCGCCAGTTGGAAGAGCGGCGAAAAACATGCAAAGAGATTGCAGCAATGATTGCGGCATAATTCATCATTCAAAAGTAAGAGGGAATATATGTGTGGAATTGTAGGATATCTTGGAAATCGCGATGCCGTTCCGGTGTTGCTGGACGGATTAATGCATCTGGAATACCGTGGGTATGATTCAGCAGGAATTTCCGTGGTGAACGGAAGGTCGCTCTACACCGTCAAAAAAGTCGGCAAGGTTCAGCATCTTATTGATGCATCAAAGCATTTGATGAATCAGTCAACGGCAGGTATTGCGCACACCAGGTGGGCGACTCACGGCGAGCCTTCAGTGCACAATGCCCATCCACATTTGGATTGCACGGAATGCATAACTGTTGCCCATAACGGTATCATCGAAAATTATGCGGCACTTCGGAAAAAACTGGAACCGTATCATCGATTCGTTTCACAAACAGATTCGGAAGTTGTTGCTCATCTTATAGAAGAATATCTGAAAACAGAAGGGACATTTGAAGCGGCGGTTATGCGGTGTCTGAAGGAATTACAGGGAACGTACGGTTTGGCTATTCTCTTTGCATACGAACCGCGGCAGATCATAGCAGCGCGAAAAGGTAGTCCTCTTGTTATCGGCATAGGCGAAGAAGAATATTTCCTTTCATCGGATGCCGGTGCCTTCCGCAAATATACCGACCGTGCACTATATCTTTCGGACGGAGAGGCGGCGATCATTTCAGATCAGGGTGTCAGCGTTAAAGATCTGCAGAATGTTCCCGTGCTGCGGGAACCAGATTATCTGGATCTTGAAGAGGAGGAATTGGGAAAGTCCGGATTTCAACATTTTATGGAGAAGGAAATCTTCGAGCAGCCTGAATCACTCTACAACGCCTTTCGTGGAAGATTGAACGAGGCTGAAGGGACAGCGATCCTCGGCGGCATCAGAGAATATCTTCCGTTGTTGCGCGATGCGCGCCGTTTTATTCTGGTAGGATGCGGTACGTCCTGGCATGCAGCTCTTGCCGGTGAATATATGATGGAGCAGTACACACAGACGCCAGTTGAAGTGGAGTACGCTTCCGAATTCCGGTATCGCGATCCGGTTGTAACAGGTGAAGATGTCGTCATCGTAATAAGTCAGAGCGGCGAAACTGCCGACACACTTGCTGCCGCGCGCGAAGCAAAACGGAAAGGAGCAATCGTTCTTGGAATTTGTAACGTAGTGGGGAGTACTATTGCGCGTGAATGCGATGGAGGCATTTATATGCATGCTGGACCAGAGATCGGCGTCGCTTCGACAAAAGCATACACCTCGCAACTGATGGTGTTGACACTCTTAACCCTTGCTATTGCACGTGAAAAAAGATTGATGAGTAAAGAAGGAGAGGCGATCATCCGGGAGATCAAAGAACTTCCGAAAAAGGTTGAGCGCATTCTTTCGTTGAATGAAAAGATCAAAATGATCGCGCTGAAGTACTGCGATTGTGGCAACTTTTTGTATCTCGGCAGGGGATACAATTTTCCCAATGCCCTCGAAGGGGCGTTGAAACTGAAAGAGATCTCGTACATCCATGCCGAAGGATATCCTGCAGCGGAGATGAAACACGGTCCAATAGCATTGATAGATAACAATATGCCGGTCGTATTTATCGCTCCGCAGGATCAAACATACGAAAAGATTATCAGCAATATTCAGGAGGTGAAGGCACGGAAGGGAAAGATCATCGCCATCGCTGATGAAGGAGATGAACGGATTAAAACAATGTGCGATGATGTTATTCATATTCCCAAAACGATCGATCTCTTATCTCCGGTTCTCACGGCGATTCCGCTTCAAATGCTTGCATATCATATTGCAGTGCTGCGCCGATGCAATGTTGATCAGCCGAGGAATCTTGCAAAAAGCGTTACAGTGGAGTAAACGGTATGCTTTCTATCATTGAAGTAATATTAGCAAGCACGTTGGGATTTTTTCTTTTATACCTCCTTCTGCTTTCTATCCTGGCACTCTTTGTTCCGGTTCGCAAGTTATTCCGATCACAGCTGAATCGAAAATTTGCCTGTGTGATACCAGCGCATAACGAGGAACGCAATATCGCAAAAACGGTCAGCAGTTTAAGAAGCGTCGAGTATCCGAAAGGACTGTTCCATGTCATTGTCATAGCCGACAATTGTACTGATGATACTGCATCTGTTGCATGGCACGCCGGTGCAATGGTGTTGGAGAGGTCAGATATGGTAAAAAGAGGAAAAGGGCAGGCACTCCAATGGGCATTTGATCAATTGCTCAAATCGCCTGTGCAGTATGAAGGCTTTGTAGTGATTGATGCAGACAGTGTTGTATCGAAGAATTTTCTTCAGGTCATGAATTGGTATCTTGAGCAAGGCTATGGTTCAATCCAATCTGCGGATCTGGTTGCACCGAATCCCGGCGCTTGGAGCTCGGAAGTAAGCCGCATTTCTCTCACACTGTATAATTATGTCCGTCCTCTCGGCAGAAAATTGCTCAAGTGTTCAGCGGGCTTGCGGGGAAACGGAATGTGCTTCTCTGCAGAAACGCTGAAAAACGTTCCATGGCAGGCGCATTCGCTCACGGAAGATCTTGAATATGGTTTAATTCTTTTAGAGCGCGGAATAAGTACAATCTTTGCTCCCGAAACTCGTGTGCTGGCGACCATGCCTGCTAAATCAAAAAATGCGGAAAGTCAACGAACACGATGGGAAGGAGGAAGGCTGCCCATCGTGAAAAAATATACACCCGTATTATTGGCATCTGCAGTGAAGGAATGGTCGTGGAAAAAAGCCGATGCTTTAATCGATCTCCTCACCCCCGCCTTCGTCAACATGGTCGCTGTCGTTTTGATTGTTTTGAGCACAAAGTATGTCGGAGAAAATATTTTCGGAGTACAGACCGATATTTCAATGCAAGTCTGGAGTGTACTTTTCTTCATATCCGTTCTTTACGTATTGATCGGTCTCGTGGCTGCAAAGGCAGATTTTGCAATGTGTAAGGCGATACTTTATTTCCCCATATATCTCCTGTGGAAGATACGGCTGTATTCAAAATTGCTCCTCTCCGGAATTACAAAAGAATGGATCAGAACAGCGCGTGAGCACTAACCGGGAGAACATTACTCGAATATTTACAAGAGGATGAACAATCATGGAAAAAATATTAGTCATCGACGATGACGAGATGGATCTGCAAATGCTGAGCGTCCTCTGCACCAGCGTCGGATATGAAGTTATTAAGACGGCGGATGGTCCACAGGGGCTTGATCTCTATAAACAACATATGCCCGCCCTTGTCTTTCTGGATCTCGGTTTACCCTCTCAAAATGGAATGGATGTTTTGAGAGACATCAAACAGTTAGATGCCAATTCAAAAGTGGTACTTATTACAGGATACGGTTCTGAAAAGGTAGCCAAAGATGCTTTCGATCTCGGTGCATTGGATTTTATCGAAAAGACGTGGGATGTGGGAATGATGATGGAAAGGGTACGTATGGTATTGAATGCATACGGGAGCGAGAGTGTATCATGACATTTTCTACGCTGCATCCATACATAGTAAAAAGTACCCGTCACGTTCAGTCTTCAAACATTTCTTGTAAAATGTTTTCCCATCTGTGGATCTTGTCGTAGAGAATTTATACGGTGGATTTGAAATGTTCTGTTGAGAGAAGATTTGGATATCGGGATGTTAAAAAAGTGTTAAAATTTTATGAATTTAACATTCATTTTTCTGCAAGAATCTAATGGTAATGAATTTTTTGGTACGCTATTTATGGTATTAAGCAACATCAGTACATAACGGCTCACTATGGAGTAGAAACGTTTCAGAAAGGGAAACGTTGAATCATTTCGACTTAAACTTCGGACTGTTCCATCAGTAACCGGAGTCCTCGCAGGCAAAAAAATCTCAGCAGGCTAACAAAGTCTTTTTACTTAGACAGAGTGAATAGTGTATCATGCGGAAGCGTATAGCGTAATTCCGCAATTATACAGATTAATTCCCTGTATGTTGTGAACTTTCCGGAATTGTGAATGCATGGATTCTTCATGGCAGACGGGAACAGTAACAAAATATCAACGAAAGGAGGTGAAAAGGTATGCGGCATCTCAATCTCGAACTCGAGACTCTGGAACAGCGTATTGCTCCCGGCGGTTACGGCTACGGCAATGGCAGCGGTTCGAAGAGCTCCGGAAGCAAGAGCTCCGGCAGTTCAAAGAGTCACAGCAAGAGTTCAAAGAGCAGTAAGAGCTCAAAGAGCCACAGTTCAAAGAGCGGTGGTTCCAAGTCATCGGGCTCCAAATGAACTCCGTGCAATCACAGGGATTCAGCAGATCTCTGAACTCCCTGTGAAATGCACAAGAATGCGGAAGGGTATGTCTGTATTGTGCGGACTACCCTTCCTGCTTCTATAAATTTAGTGTACAAAGATAAAAAGTCAATATGATCGTGATGTAATTTTAAGAAAAAGTTTTTATGAATTCTTCTTTGCCAAAGTTCAGGACTGATGTGACAGTACAAAAGCTGCGGACTGCGAACGGCGCTTCATATGTTGTAAAAGATTCGTATGCAGAAAAATTCTTCCGGTTGAAGGAGATAGAATATTTTATCATCACGCAGTGCGACGGTACAACGTCACGTGACACAATTAAAAGCAGAGTTGAGAAGAAATTCGGCGGAGTTCTATCCGACGATGCTTTGCAATATTTTTTGGAAAGACTTGAAAAGAATAAACTGCTGGAGACTGACGAAACAAAGAAGAAAGAAAAGAAAAAGAATGACCGCCGCATTCGCGGAAGCCTCCTCTATCTTAGGTACAAGATTTTTGATCCGGATCATTTCTTTAACCGGTTGTTACTCCGTATCCGTTTTTGCTTTACGCAATCTTTCGTTGTCATTTCATCAACATTCATCATTCTTGCAGCTGCCGCAGTAGCGGCAAATTGGAGCGAATTTGGCGACGATCTTTCCCGTCTATATCAGCTTTCTACGATTCCACTTTTCCTGACCACTTTCTTTTTTGTTGTTTCCTTGCACGAGTTTGCGCATGGATTGACCTGCAAACATTTCGGCGGCGAAGTGCACGAGATCGGTTTTATGCTCATTTACTTTCAACCTGCACTTTATTGCAACGTGAGCGACGCATGGCTCTTTCCTGAAAAGTCAAAACGGCTGTGGGTTGGTTTTGCAGGACCGTACTTTGAGTTGTTTCTCTGGGCGCTTGCGGTGTTTATCTGGCGGATGACGAGCACAGAAACAATCATCAATCACGCAGCATTGATTGTCATGACCGGTTCGGGCATCAAAACGTTTTTGAATTTTAATCCGTTGATAAAACTGGACGGCTATTATCTGCTGAGTGATTATCTGGAACTGCCGAACTTGAGGCGAAAATCATTCCGGTTTGTCGGCGACGCAATCAGGAGAATATTCGGATTCGAAATTGAGGAGCAGGATACTATTTCACCGCGCGAACGTAAAATTTATTTTTTCTATGGCATTGCAGCGGTAAGCGGCTCGTTTGCGTTGCTTGCATATATTTTCACCGCCGCAGGAACGGAGATCATTCAGAGCGGTCCCATTCTGGCTTTCTTTTTCTTTACTATCATCGGCACGCGGGTTCGGCGCAGATTTCGTCGAATGTTCGGCAGAAGCTCTGACGACGATGACTTTGATGATGAGGGGGATACAGAGGAACGAAAACAAAAGAGACCCAACGGTCCATCAAATGGAAAGAGAACGATGCAATCTATAGTCTCATCGTTTTTGGACATTGCAAAGAAAAAGAAACCTTCCGCTGAACACCACCGCACATTTGTTGTGAACGAAGAAGGGATTGTTAAAGAAAGTGAGGTTAATGTTCCTCCTCCTTCATCTTCCACAAAGAAAGCGAACGGAGAGAGTAAAAGAGAACGGAAGAAAGAGAGAGCGGAGAGAAGGCGAATACTCTGGCTTATAGCTGCAGGTGTAATGATTGCAGCATCATTTATTGTACCGATTGAACTCCGGATATCCGGACCGTTTACCATCCTTCCGATTCACAATGCAGATGTGCGTGCTGAAATAGATGGCATTATTGAAGAAATGTATGTGACAGAAGGAGATCAGGTGAAGGTGGGAGATGTGATTGCACGTCTTTCAGGGAGAGAGAACCGCGCTGAGTTGCAAAAAACGGAAGCCATGATCCGGCAGGCGCGCGCCAAACTACAAATGCAAATTGCCGGTCCCACGCAGGAGGAAATTGCATTGGCGCGTACAGCTCTTGAGAAAGCAAAAGAACATCTGAAGTATTCCGAAGTGCGGTTGGAAAGGGACAAAACGTTGTATTCCAAAGATCTTCTTTCACAAAAAGAATTCGAGAATACACAGGAATTGTTTGCAATGGCGGGAAAGGAAGTTGAAGAAGCTCAGGGAAAATTGAATGTGCTGCTGCGTGGTACGCGGCGTGAAGAAATTGAAGGAACCCGGGCAGAAATTCTGAGATTGGAAACCGAGCGTGGTTTTTTGGAAGGACAACTTCAGCGGCTTGAAGTACGCAGTCCTGCTGCGGGAATTGTAGCAACACCGGTTCGACAGCTAAAGGAAATGGAACGACAGGTTGTTCAAAAAGGTGCTTTGATCGCTAAAGTGTACGACATGAAAAAATTAACGGTCGAAATTCCAATTCCTGAAAAAGAGATCGCCGATGTGAAGATAAACCAGCATGTTGCATTTAAAGCACAGGCGTATCCAAATGAGACATTTTACGGAACGGTAACATCCATCGCCACAACAGTGCAAGGCGTATCACCTGCAACCGGAAGCGGCACCTCAACTCCGTCGCTTCCCTTCGTCAGCACGACGAATAAAACAATACTTGTTACGACTGAAATCGATAATACATCCTTATTGCTGAAACCGGGAATGAGCGGCCAGGCAAAAATTTATTGCGGCAAGAGGAGCGTATTCGATCTGGTGATGCGTCGTCTTGCCCGCATTATGAAAGTCGAGTTTTGGTCATGGTGGTAGTATTATAGAAAAGAAATGTTGCTTTACGTTTAAGGTTTCAAGATTCAGGATTTAGTGCTTGATGTACGAAACCTGAAACACAAAAAAGGAGGAAAGTATGTCTGACTTGCTTGATGTTCTTGATAAAGAGATTGTATCTAATGGCGGTCCCGCACTAGTACATGCTGCAGTAGAATCTGCCGTGGATGAAACTCTGTATCTCACGGGCAGGCCGACGCTGCGTCAGTTTCTCCGTTTTGCAAAACATGAAGCAGTACATCCTCAGCCGGAAGAACTTCTTGCTCAACAGTGGCAATCGTCCGCAGACATTCTACGGATGCTTGAAAAAGAAGAAGCCGGTTTTGCCGATAACGCTCCTATTACCAAAATGGATATAAAAGCGTACGAGCCTCTCCTCATAGAGTTTCTCAAAGATCCTCTGGTGCAGAACGGCTTCAATACGGTGCCGACAGAAGTTGCGTTCATTGAGTTAGATCGCCTCGTTGTCTATCAGCATCATATCGATTTGACGTATTCAAAATTGTTGGTGAATGAATTCGGAGGGCTTCCATCGGATGAGAAAATTTTCCGCACTGCACTGATGCACGATCATCCGCAAGCCCCGGTGAAGTACTCCCGAGTACATCGGAATCAGTATGTCTTCTTGTCGCCGTCAAACGATCTGCGCTTTCTTGGAACGATGAAACTGCAGCCGGAGAATATTAAGGAGTACCCGCCCCCGGGAAATCTGGCAGGCGTTATCGGCATCGCCGTTGGTTTTGGTTCCAATTTTCTGAATGCGATCTATACCGGTAAACGATTGATTCTGAACAACGGCTATCACCGCGCGTACACACTGCGTAAAGCAGGAGTGACACATGCGCCGTGTATTATCCAGCATGCTCTTTCAAAAGATGAATTTGAAGTCGTTGCGGCATCCGATGTCGTGGACAATCTGGATTATTATCTCAACAATCCCAGGCCTTCGCTGTTGAAGGACTATTTCGATCCACGGCTTCATGTTGTCATGCAAACGCACCGCCGTATCAAACAGGTGGTGGTAAAATTTGAAGTGGACGATGGGTACCTTCCAGCTTTTTAACTTATTGTTCAACGTTTTTTGGAGGATGGAGGATAAATTATGATACAGAATGCCAGCGTAAAAATATTTCTTGGTGTGCTGCTCTTGTGTGCACTCTTTGCATTGCACTCCTGTAATGAAAAAGTGCCTGTAAGCCCGGTCGAAAATCCGGAACGAAATATTGTGTTTGAAAAGAACGCGTTAAGCACGATGAGTGCAGCCGATCTTTGGATCTACGATGACGCACTGGTCCCACCATGGATCAATGCATCGTGGAGTGCATCGGTAACATTCAACAGCACGGAACAGGTTCGTTCAGGAAGTTCTTCAATAAAGGTCGTTCTTTCAAGCGCATGGGGGGCGTTGAGCCTGCATTATGGGAATTGGTACAGCAGCGGGATTACACCTTCAGAATACCAAAGCCTTGATGTTGCTGTGTACGCAGTTTCGAACGGAACGAGCTTGAATATTTTTGCCGAGAACGATCAGGGAGAATCTTTTCCGACGATAAGTTACGGCACGATTGCGCCGAATCAATGGACCATCATTTCTGTACCGACAACTCAACTCAGTCCAAACGGTCAGATCATCAATAGGGTAGCATTGCAGGAAGTAAGCGGCGCAGCAAAAACATTTTACGTGGATGATTTTCGTTTTACGGGTGGTCAGCCGACCGGAACGCCTCCTGTTCCTCCGGTTTTAGTTTCCCCAACAAACAATGCGACTGATGTCGAAACAAATCCAACGCTTGTATGGAATGCCTCTGCAGAAGCGTCATCGTACAGAGTACAGGTCTCAACGAGTCAGACGTTCGCAACCACGATTGCAGATCAATCAAATATCACTGCAACATCATATGCATTGAACAATGTATCATACAGCACAACGTACTATTGGCGTGTCAACGCTGCTAACACGGCGGGAACGAGTGGTTGGTCCGAGACATGGAATTTTACAACTGTTGCGGCTCCACCGTCTCAATATGCACCTGATCTAACCGTCGATGCAAATGCGCTTCGCTCGAGCATACAGATTAGATGGAAAACACTTAGCTCGAGCAGTTGTGCTGTTGTTGAAGGATGTGCTTCGCCGGGACGAAGAAAATTGCTCCGTTTCACGGTCATCATTCCGAACTACGGCACCGCCGATTTGTTTTTTGGAAACCCGGCAGACACTCCTCAATTGTTTGATTGGAGTCCTTGTCATGGGCACTACCATTTCAAACAATTTGCGGAATACAGATTACTGACGGCAAACAATGCGCAGCTTGTTGTCGGACGGAAACAAGCGTTCTGTTTGTTGGATTCAAAACAATATTGGTCTGGCTATCCAAGCCGCGGATACTCATGCGACTATCAGGGGATATCCGTCGGGTGGGGAGATGTGTACGACCGTTCCATCGATTGTCAGTGGCTTGATATTACAGGGATCGCGGCGGGCAGCTATACATTAGAAGTGGAAGTGAATGCTGGCGGCGTCATCAACGAAGGGCAAAATCAATGGACAAATGTTGTGCGCGTGCCCGTGAGTATCCAGTAATGAGAAGGAGAAACCGGAGTCGATGAAATATTCCGACTATTCGTCATACTTGCTAGGAGTGATGAGAATTGTTGTCGCATTTCTTTTTATGGCGCACGGCACGCAGAAACTTTTTGGTCTCCCATCCGGAGAACCAATTGCTATTGATCATATTGCGACGTTGTACGGCATTGCCGGGCTTTTGGAAACAATCGGCGGCTTTTTTCTTCTCATCGGTTTCCTGACAAGACCTTTCGCTTTTGTCCTGTCGGGCGAAATGGCTGTCGCATATTTTAAAGTTCACGCGTTCCAAGACTTTTGGCCTTTGTTGAACAGAGGAGAATTGGCGATGTTGTACTGCTTTATTTTCTTGTTCATCTCTGCAGCCGGTCCGGGAAAATTCAGCATCGATGGGACGCGGGGATATGAATAAAGGAAATGAGTGAAAAATATTGTTCTCCATTTGTAACTGAAGAGAGTATCCGTTGAATGATTTACAGAACAGGATGTTTAGTGAGGTAGGGTATGAAGAGAGTATTGTTTTTTATTTTTCTTGTTGTTCCAATTGAGGTATTTGCTCAAGTTATTCCGGTTCCATCATCTCCTCCCGATGGTGCAACGGATCAGCCGACAACTGTTACACTCCGTTGGGTTCCTGTTCTTCTTGCATCCTCATATGATGTTCAGGTTGCAACATCATCCGATTTTAAAAATGTTATTCGCGAGATGACTGGGATTAGCGGAACATCCACCGTGATACGTGACCTTAACAACAATACAACTTATTATTGGAGAGTTCGTGTTGTTATACTGCTCGTTCCTGGCTTGTGGTCTGGCGTTTCCAGATTTACCACAGTACGCGCAAAGCCACTGATTCCTGATCCGCCGACACTCGCATCACCATCCAATGGTTCAACCGATCAACCGGCAACAATTACACTTGCATGGAATGCTGTGAACGGTGCAGATTCGTACCATCTTCAGGTCTCAACAAACAACGCATTCTCATCACTAACCGTGAATCAGTCTTCACTCTCACAAACATCGTATCAAGCAAGCGATTTGTCCTTTGGGGCAACGTATTATTGGAGAGTACGTGCTCAGAATTCTGCCGGATCGAGCGGATGGTCTGCAATATGGAGCTTTACGACAAAGATTCCTCTTCCGGCAACACCGGAGCTCGTTGCTCCCCCAAATGGTTCAACGAATCTTCCCACGGCGCAAACTTTTGATTGGGGAGATGCTACGGAAGCAAATTCTTATACGCTTCAAGTTTCTACCGAATCGGATTTTGATATGCTTGTTATTCATGAGTCTGGAATTACGACGAGCTCCAAATATGTCGAAGGACTGACGCACGGAACAAAATATTTTTGGAGAGTCAGCGCACAGAATTCATATGGATCGTCCGGATGGTCCTCAGCATGGAACTTTTCCACCCGGTTTGAAATTCCGGATGTTCCGACGTTGGTCAGTCCCCTCAATGGTGCTGTGGAGCAAGAAATCACTTTAACATTGCGTTGGAATTCTGCCGCACGTGCGGAGGAATATAGACTGCAAGTTTCACTTGAAAATAATTTTGCAACCCTTTTCCGCGATGACTCTATGATTACCGGAACTTCTCATGAAGTTGGCGCACTGGACTCGGGCAGAACATATTATTGGAGAGTGAGAGGAAAGAACTCCTCCGGTGTGAGTGATTGGTCGTCGGTGTGGAGTTTCATGACAAAAGCAATTGATTCGTCGCGGTTGTATCGACTGGTAACTAGGATTGATTTTCCCTATCGCTCAAACATGTCCGACTATTCAGCGAGCGATTACAAAATCATCGGGTTGCCGGGGGAAAGTAACGCAGCGCTGCATTCTTTGTTACCCGGCTCTGCAAAAGTAGATTGGAATGCATATTGGGACAACGGGTCCTCTTCCAATTATTGGATTGAATACGACGGGGGACCGAACTTTGTCTTCTCACTTGGCAGGGCTTTCTGGATTTTGAAACGGGGCGATTGGACTATCAATGTAACGGTGCCCCGACCACAGCAAAATGCACAAAATGAAATTGAAATTCCTCTCCATGATGGATGGAATCTCATTACTGATCCATTGATGACAAACGTACCCTGGCAAAGCGTTCAACAACGTAACGGAACATCTGAATTGTTGTACGCATTTATCAATGGAGCGTACAGTGCTTCGGAGATACTAGCACCGTTTGTAGGATACTATTTTTTCAATGACAGCAATCTCTCAACCCTGAGAATTCCCGTCAATGGCGCAGGTGAACCAACTCCGGGATATTCGGAAATAAAATCTTCTCACTCGTCTGATTGGCGTGTTAACGTCATCGTTCGGAGCGGCAATATGACAGATGATGCATTGTGGTTTGGAACGAAACAGAATGCCTCCGATGTTCGCGACGAATCTGATGTTCATAAACCGGAAGCTGTTTCCGGAGCAGGAAGTTATTTTTATCGTCCACAGTGGGACAATCAATACAGTCGTTTTGCGACCGATATTCGTCCGCCTGTGGAATCAGAACAACGCTGGGAGATACGGATTGATGTAAAAGAGCGGAATGATCTTCGAATCTCCTTCTCCGGGATCAAACAAGTGCCGAATGATTTGGATCTCTGGCTAGTGAACGAACAATCCGGTGTCAAAACTAATTTGCGTTCAATTCATGAATATACTATAACACCGCAAAGCGATCTTCTCCGTTACACAGTCCGAACGGTAAAAAAAGGAACACCTACAACCGTTCTCAAATCAAAACAAATTCCAAAATCATATTACTTGGAACAGAATTTTCCCAATCCGTTTAACCCCTCAACAACCATACGATTTGGGATTCCACATTCGGGAAATGTTTCGTTGAGAGTTTATGATCTGCTCGGGCGTACAATCTCTTCTCTGGTCGATGTATATTTGGAGTCCGGCACATACAATGTAAATTTTGACGGAACTGCATTTCCTAGCGGGATATATTTATACACACTTGAAACGGGAGAAATAAATCTGTCGCGGAGGTTCATTCTGCAAAAGTAATGTTTCCCGTACGTGGAGGAGTATTCACACTTGATACAAAACAATTCTCAACCCCAAACACACAGTTGGAAGGAATGGGACTCGTTTCTTGCAGCGACTCCTGAAACCGGTTTCATGCAAACATCATGGTGGGCGGACTTTCGTCTCGGTGCCGACTATGAGCATTTCGCTGTAATTCTTAGAAGCACAAACACAATTGTCGGCGGTGCAGTTGTAATGAAGTATGCGTATGCAGATGACACCTGTTTCTACTACATACCGGAAGGTCCGGTTCTTCCGAAATCCGAAGAATATGCGAGTGAAGTATTCAATGCGATTCTCAATGAGATAGACAAACGACGCCGCTGCGAATCAATGTCCGTTAGTCATCTTCGCATTGAACCTCGCTGGACATGCCAACCGAAATTTGTTACAGGTTTCATCGTACCGTCATACAAAGACCGGTTCAGAGAACCTCGCAATACGATTTGTGTCGATCTCACAGATTCGGAAGAAACGATACTTGCACGCATGAAACCAAAAGGAAGGTATAATATCCGCCTTGCACAACGGCATGGTGTAACTGTTAAAGAAGATACTTCCAAACAGGGGATTATGGATTTTATCCGCCTGTACAAAAGAACGACATCCCGGCATGATATTCCATCGAAACCACCCGGTTATTTCCGTGAACTGATCTCAGTGCTCATCGCTCATCATTGTGGTTCGATTTTTTTTGCTGAGTACAACGGGAAAAGAATTGCCGCTGCAATTGTCGTTTATTTCGGGGAGCGGGCAACGTACTTTTTTGGCGGTTCTCTTTCCCTTTACAGACGTGTCATGGCTCCGTATTTGTTACACTTTGAGATCATGCGGAAAGCAAAAGAGATGGGCTTTGCATGGTACGACCTATGGGGAGTCTCACCTGAAAACGATCAAAGCGATCCGTGGCATGCGATCAGTATTTTTAAGAGGAAATTTGGGGGGAAGGAATTTAATCTTTACCCAACGCATGACCATATCTATGATTCATCCGCGTACCGCCATTTCATTTCAATAGAAAATATCAGTCATGACAGTGCGCTTTGTCTTGATTCACCTTTACCTTCACTATCTACCCAGTACACTAACGAATACAAACACTAAAGAGTTATTACTTTTTTGTGTATGTAAAATCGAATGTGGATTTAATGACGAAAGCAAAGTTATTGTTGGATTTAAGGTAATTAGACGTTGCGTGATGGTAACATTTTTGCGTAAATAAAAAAGTCCTGGATGGTTCAGGACTTTTTTATTTGTTGCTGAGTAATAATAAATCTTCTTTGCGATCCCGGCCCGATTCGAACGGGCGACCCACAGCTTAGAAGGCTGTTGCTCTATCCAGCTGAGCTACGGGACCTATAAATAAAAACTTACAATCCAGTTGAGTTCAGCGTGATTTATGCGCTGAACGAAATCCGCCTTTGGCGGACTGAGCTACGGGACCAATCAAATTCGCATGCAATATACGAAATCAATAAAATCTTTCAAAAGACTTTTGCTCAATTGCTTGCAATCAATCCCATTTTTTATATATTTGCGCATGATATCAAACCTGTTGTGTTCGAGGTAACCTCGTTCGTCTTGAACCTCTTAAATTGAATCATGTTGAAGCACTATGTGAAGTAGCGTTTGACGGAGATTTATAGAGAGTCTGAATGCAGTTGCTAAAAAACAAGAGACGATGTTGTCCGCTATGTTCAAAACAGAATGGATTTGCAAGAGAAAGAAACTGCACTTCTTTTTGCTACGCTTTCTCTCCCGACAAGTAAAACGGTCGGTAGTGCAAGGTTTTGTAGTATTGAATGACCAATAAAAGGGTGAAAATCAGATGGACGTGGGTGGGAAAAGAATGACAGTGAACGGGATTGAATACTGAGGCAAAATTTCTTATGCTACGGCATGCTTTTGGGGTATGGTACTCTATAGATAAGAGTAGAGTTCAAAACCGATGTGTTGAATGAACAGATACGCCGGGCAGTATTGCGTATGGGTGCGAAGGATGAAGGGATAGTGCGGAAGAATTTGTGACAGTGTCTATATATAGTATATTTGACGACGAATGGAGCGTCGTCAAAAACAACTTTTTACTACACACTTACTACGGATATAATCTGTGAAAAAAACTGACGATCAACCGAAACGCATTCTTGTCGTTGAAGATCATAAAGATATTGCATTGCTGGTTGAGAAACGTCTTTCGAAGACATTCGCTGTTGAAATTGCATTCAACGGCGAAGAAGCGTCGGACAAACTCCTGGCAAATGAATACGATCTTGTTATACTCGATCTTTCGCTCCCAAAAAAATCGGGATTCGATGTCTTAAAAGAACTGCGCAAGCGGTCTGCATTTCCGCCGGTGCTGATCCTTTCGGGATTGAATGCCGTCGATGATAAGGTGAAAGGATTGAAACTTGGGGCAGATGATTACCTCGCCAAGCCGTTCGATATGAAAGAACTGCTCGCGAGGATTGATGCACTCTTCCGCCGCGTCTCCAATGCGGGCGAAGTGGTGAAACTCGACGTCGCCGATCTTGAGATGGATCTTGTCTCTCGAAAAGTACGACGCGCTGGCAACGATATCGAATTGAGTCCGAAAGAGTTCTCACTGCTGGAATACCTCCTTCGCAACAAAGGGAAGGTTGTCTCGCGCATGCAGATTGCAGAGGAAGTGTGGGGACATCACTTCGATGCAGGAACAAACTTCGTTGATGTGTACATCAACTACCTCCGCAATTCCATCGACAAGGCGTATGACAAGAAACTCATTCACACGGTGTACGGTCAGGGATTTGTGTTGAAAGATGAATGAGGCACATACCGGTTGATGGCTGGAAAAAAATCTTCGTACAGCATATTTCATAAAGAATTGCTCCGGTGGTATGCACGCCACCGCCGATCTCTTCCATGGCGAACGACGCGCAATCCGTATAAAATTCTTCTTTCCGAAATTATGCTTCAACAAACACAGGTGAACCGTGTTGTTGTGCACTACAAACGGTGGCTGCGCCAATTCCCTTCGTTTCATTCACTCGCCCGTGCCACTCGTGCCGATGTGCTTCGTGCCTGGTCAGGATTGGGATACAATAACCGCGCGCTGCGGCTGCATAAACTTACCCGCACTGTTGTTGCCCATCATCAACATAAACTTCCGAAGAGCATAGACGAATTACAAACGCTTCCGGGAATTGGAAAATATACTGCACATGCCGTTGCCTGTTTCGCATTCGGTCAGCACGTTCCCGTTGTTGATGTGAATGTAAAAAGAATTTTGACGCGCTGGACGAAAAGTGTCCGTTCATCCTCCGAACTCATTTCTGAAAAAGAGGCATGGAAGATAGCCGAACAATTCCTCCCTTCAAAGCGGGCTTATGAATGGAATCAATCACTCATGGATCTCGGCTCCGCTTATTGCACGGCACAACGTCCGGCTTGTTCCGAATGTCCCGTTCACTCACATTGCCGTTCGGCTTTTTCGAAAGTATTCCTGACACCAAAGAAAAGAGCAAGAAAAAAAGAACCGTCGTGGAAAGGTATTCCCCGCAGATTGTACCGGGGGCGAATATTAAAGTTGCTGCATCACAAGGCTTTTTCAATCGGAGAAATTACATTCCTTCTGTGGAAAGATCCATCCGTCCGTGATATTGAGTGGATCGGAAAAGTACTCAATCAAATGAAGAATGACGGATTGGTAGAGCGGCGCAAGAACAGATACTCGATCGCCGAATGAAACAATACAAACATATCGATGAACTGAAGAAAGCACATGAATCAAAAAAGCGGGCGATCCGTCAAAGGCTCCGTGAATTTAAACATGTACCAAAGGAACAATATTTTTACGAGTTGCTTTATTGCCTTATGACGCCGCAATCGAGTGCGGTCAATGCGGCGAAAGCACAGGCGAAGTTCGAAGCGCTTGATTATAAGAATGCCGATGTCAATCCCGAACCGATCTTGTCGGACAAATGGCATTACATCCGGTTCCACAAAACAAAAGCGAAGTGGATCGCAGGCATGAAGCAGAAGTTTTCTGAAATCGAAACGTGCATCGTGAGCAGGAAGACTGCAGTTGCGAAACGGCTCTGGCTTGTTGAGAATGTAATGGGACTCAGTTTTAAGGAGGCGACGCATTTTTTGCGGAACATCGGAAAGAATGATGGACTTGCAATTCTCGACCGGCACATCATAAAGAATCTGTGGTATCATGGCGTCATCCGTTCTGTTCCAAAGACGATCTCCAAAAAAGTATATCTGAAAATTGAAAAGAAGTTTCTTCGGTTCTCCGCTGCCATCGGAATTCCGACCGACGAACTCGACCTGGTGTTTTGGAGCAACGAAGCGGGAGAAATTTTGAAATAGATTGAAGAAGCGGTTAAATCGTTGTACATTCATTCAACACTATGGCTCAGCAAAATTCATTCGATATCGTTTCCGAAGTCAACATGCAGGAGGTGGATAACGCCCTGAATCAGGCGCGGAAAGAGGTCCTCACCCGGTACGACTTCAAGGATACCAAGACAACCATCGAGTTCATCGAAAAAGATAAGATCGTCACTGTCACATCCGATGATGAATTTCGCTTGAAAGCAGTCATCGACGTGCTGCAGAATAAATTTGTAAAGCGGGGGATTCATTTGAAGACGCTGAAGTACAGCGAGGTTGAACCTGCTGCCGGCGGCATGGCACGCCAGAAGATCACGCTGCAGGTGGGTATTGATAAAGAGAACGCGAGAAAATTGGTGCAAATCATTAAGGATATGAAGATCAAAGTGCAGGCGCAGATCATGGATGATCAGGTACGGGTGACGGGAAAAGACAAGGATGATCTTCAATCAGTGATCGCAAAACTGCGTTCGATAGATTTTCCACTTCCATTACAATTCACCAATTATCGTTGATGAATATCCGGACATTTATTTACTACGTAGGTTGTACTGCAGTTCTTTGCTCCGTTGCATGCGGTATCTTGTCGGCGCAGCATACGCGGCATAGTACGACATTGAATGTCGTTTCGGCAAAGCAAACGGCGAGTGTGCGTTCACTGACCGATCATGGACGGAAATTTCTCTCCGTCAAAGATGTTGCCGGATTTCTCTCACTCCGGTATTTTGAAAACAAGATCCTGAAAAAAGCAGAGATCCATCTCGACAGCACCGTACTGAAATTTTCCGCCGAAAATGGATTTGTCGTACAGACAAATCCGGCTACGAAACAGTATCAAGTACATCAACTGTCTCACACGGTTGCGCTTATGGAGAGCCTCTATTTTGTCCCTGCTGACGAAATGATTGCTTTGTTGAATACTTTCAACAGTGCGATGTTACGATTAGAAGAAGATACAACATTCGCCATTTCGTCCGAACCGATCATTCCGCGCGTGACGGGATTTGAAATTGAGGAAAAGAAGAACGGAACATTGTTGAGAGTACATTTATCCTCCCGCATCGCAGATGCAAGCCGCACGCTGCAGCTCGGTGAGTGGATTTACCTGACGCTTCCTTCGGCTGTGGGAGATACATTACAGCTCGATACGACATTTACCGGCGGCATCATCAGGCGCATTCAGCCGATTCAAACCGAGACGGCGCTGCAATTGAGTTTACAGATTCGCGGGAAAGTGGTGAATTCCGAAATTGTGCAGGATCAAACAAGCAGCGATCTCTTGCTGACGTTAGTTCCTGAGCAGATGGAAACAAAGAGAGAAGTGAACGCCGATTCCATCAGACGTGTGCAGGAGGCGGAACGGCGGCGGAAAGAAAATGCATCGACAATTGAACGGCAAAAAAATAAATGGAAGCTCGATGTCATTGTACTCGATGCAGGGCACGGTGGCAAAGACCCCGGTACGATTGGTATTATCGGAACACGCGAAAAGGATATTACACTCGGTATTGCGTTGAAACTCGGCTCGTTGATTGAAAAGTATATGCCCGATGTAAAAGTGGTGTACACACGCAAAACAGACAGGTTCGTTGAATTATACCGGCGCGGACAGATTGCAAATGAGGCGGAGGGAAAATTGTTCGTCAGCATTCACTGCAATTCCACCGAACGGAAACCTTCCACGTCGAACGGATTTGAAATTTATCTGCTCCGTCCCGGAAAGACGGAAGATGCCATCCGCATTGCTGAAAAGGAAAATGCGGTTGTGCAGCTGGAAAAAGATTACGAAGACCGCTATCAGAATCTGACGGAGGAAAATTTCATCATCCTGACGATGGCGCAGAGCGCGTATGTGAAACAAAGCGAACGGTTTGCCGAACTGCTGGAAGAGACGATGAGTGCCGATATGGAAGCGCAGCGAACACCGGTAAAGCAGGCAGGATTTTACGTTCTCGTCGGTGCCTCGATGCCGAACGTGTTGATTGAAACGGGATATCTTTCCAATCCGAAAGAAGAAAAATTTCTCCGCAGTCCTGCCGGGCAGCGAAAAATTGCCGAAGCGATCCTGAAGGCATTGCAACGATATAAAGTAGAATACGAACAGAACATAGAATGAGATGAAGAAAAAGCCGTCGATAGCAACGCGAGCCATTCACGGGAAGAAACTCCACGCTTTCAAAGGTCCGGTTACACCGCCCATCTATCAGACATCGACTTACCGATTTGACAGTTCCGATGACGCAATTCGGTACTCACAAGGCGATACAAGTGTGTATGTCTATTCGCGGTATCACAATCCATCCGTAGAAGATGCGGAAGAAAAGATTGCCGTGATGAACGATGCGGATGCCGCAGCCCTTTTTTCTTCCGGCATGGCTGCAATTTCAACGGCGATCCTTTCAATTGTGAAATCGGGTGACGAGATCATCAGCACGCCGTCGCTGTACGGCGGAACATACCGTTTCTTTCGCGATGTGCTTCCATTCTACAACATCACCGTCAAGTATGTTGATGCAGAATCACTCTCTGATATTTCTAAACTCGCCACGGCAAAGACAAAACTGTTCTATTGCGAGTCGCCGACAAATCCCACGGTCGGCGTTGTCGATCTTTACAAGGCGATTGCAGAGATTCGGAAAACCGAAAAGAAATCGGGCGCGAAAATCTTTACGATGATCGACAATACGTTCGCGACCTGCCTGTACCAATCGCCGTTCATCATCGGCTTTGATGCGATCGTGGAGAGTGCGACGAAATACATCGGCGGGCACAGCGATCTTCTTGCAGGCGTTGTCGTAGGGAAGAAAACATACATTCACAACGTTCGCCATCTGGCAAAATATCTCGGCGGTTGTGCCGATCCGTTTGCAGCATTCTTGATCTCGAGGAGTTTGAAGACATTCCAGTTGCGCGTTGAAAAACAGAGCGAGAACGCACTGCTCCTTGCAAAACATTTTGAAAAACATCGCAAGATTTCCAGAATCTTTTACCCCGGATTGCAATCACATCCGCAACATGTTACCGCAAAGAAGCAAATGAGCGGTTTCGGTGCGATGGTGTGCATGGAGGTGAAGGGGGGAGTAAAATCGGCTGTGAAGGTATGCGACTCACTGCGAGTCGCCGTGAATGCGATGTCTCTTGGCGGTGCGGAAACACTCGTCAGTATTCCGGTCTATTCATCGCATGTCAATATGAGCAACGGTGAATTGCAGAAACACGGCGTAACACCGGGGATGATCCGCATTTCAGTCGGTGCCGAAGGGATAGACGATCTGATCGAGGATTTTGAGCAGGCGTTGAAGCGAATATAGTTATCTTCTTTTATCCTTTTTCATAAATTCTTTTATTGCACGCCCCAGCCGTTTATCTTTTGCTTTTCTCTCTTGTTGCTTCGTCACATCGGTTTTTGACGCGACGTACTCCGCCTCTTTTTTCAGTTTGATGTAACTTTCATAACGTTTCGTATTCAATTCCCCTTCGTGTATTGCACGCAGCACGGCACAATCAGGCTCGTGAACGTGGGTGCAGTCTGTGAATTTGCATCCGGCAGCCAGCGATGCGATTTCGGGAAATATCTCCTCGATGCTGCCAGAAATCTCCCACAATCCTAATTCTCTCATACCGGGAGTATCGATCACAAAACCGCCCCCTTCAAGCGGAACCAATTGCCTCTGTGTGGTCGTGTGGCGTCCTCTTGAATCTTCCTCCCGTACTTCGTTGGTTTCCAGCAATTCCTTTCCGATCAGCCGATTGATGAGTGTCGATTTTCCGACACCGGATGAACCAATGAAACAGACCGTCGTATTTTCGGAAATCAGATGTTTAATCTCATCAATATGAGATAAGGTTTTTGCGCTGTACGCAATGGTACGAATGCCGGGAGAGATTGCAGTCACTTCATTGATTCTGTTCTTCAATTCATCATCCGTGATCAGATCAATTTTGCTGAGAAGAACCACTGGCACTGCCCCGCTTTCTTTTGAAACCAGCAGAAAGCGTTCGAGACGTCGGATGTTGTAATTATGATCAAGGGATTGGATGATGAAAACGACATCGATATTTGCTGCGATGATCTGTTCCGTAAATTCTTTTCCCGGTGCTTTCCTGACGATGCATGTTTTGCGCGGGAGAATGTGGTGGATAATAGCGTTTGAATTCTCATATCGTTGAACAGCGACCCAATCCCCCACGGCGGGAAAATCTTTGCGCGATTCGGCAGCAAACATCAACCGTCCGGTAACCTCGGCGTTGATAATATTTCCGTCCAGAAGGATTGAGTACATCTCTTTGTGTTCGGCGGCGACACGGGCGATGGAGAAACCTTCGTTGATGTACCTTAATCGTTCTTGTTCAAAGTTGGGATCCATTTAATCCACAATCGCTGTCGCTTCAATTTCAATTAGATAGTCTGGAGAGATGAGGCGGGAAACCTCGACCATTGTCGTACACGGTTTGATGGTGCCGAAGAATTCACCGTGAGCTTTGCCGTACAATTCCCATTTGGAAATATCTGTTACGAACATACGTGTGCGTACGACATCGTTGAGGGTTGCGCCGGCGCGGTGCAACACTTTTTCAATCTTTTGAATAATGAATTTCGTCTGTTCGTACGGGTTACCTTTTCCGACGATTGTACCGTTGTCGTCAACAGCGACGGTACCGGTCACCTCAATGACATTGCCAACGCGCACTGCGCGCGAATACCCGACGATATCTTCCCACGGGGCGCCGCTTGCAAAGTTTGTTCTTTTGACATTCATTTGGGTTGCACAAATTTTACTATGGATTTGGGATTCATCAAATCTTCCCACTGTACATTAATAAAAATTTACAATGATAAAGGGTAGGAACTGCCGATGGTATAATATACCACTGTTTATGATGTAAGTGGAGATTATTCCTGCAAAAA
>JBFMFY010000132.1:0-1710 GCA_040751955.1 Bacteroidota bacterium | reverse complement strand
CTCCAAGCAAAATAGGCCATTCTTGATAATCACGTTCATACTTATCACGATTTGGTCCTGCAGGGACTTTTGAAGGATCGGATAAAATCACGTATACTCTGTATAATTCAGAATCTGAAGTATCTCGTGTACTATTTGGTAATATTATACCTGGAGCAAAAGTCCCTCCCTCAGATGAATTTGACACAAAAATAGAGTCATCAATCTTGGTACCAACAACAAAGGAAATGTAAGGTAGCACGCCAAGTCCGGAAAATTCCTTTGGATATTTGAGATTAAAGAAAAATCCAGAGTTTACGGCGCAAATCGATATATCACTAGTTTCCAGAGAGTTTGTTGGATAGACGAAATTCCAAGGATCACATTGAGAAAAAACAATCCTGAAGAGTATCGACATAAGAAGTGGTATGTATAATCTTCTGAACATATCTTATCCTTTTTCGCTTGTAATGGATGGACATTACAAGCGGAAGAATGTGACACTAACATGGACATTCGGTACAGCAATATTCCCCAGAGTATGAAATGCAATTAATATCATGCCGTACAATGTCACAAATTACATAACAGCTCTTGTCGACTGAAACACACATACCACTCATATAACATCCATCGGGAAAAGTTCCACTACAAGGAGGAATTTCATCCTCCATCCCACTCATAAATCCAAATGCGAATATTGAAATGACTGATTTGTTTCCATGCTTCTCCTCCGATTGTGAATCAAAGTACTTTATTTGTTTCATTGTCATGCATGACCCACCTGTAAAGAAAGAAAGCGATTCCGAAGAGCAGGGCGTTTCGCACCACGAACCAAATATTGATATCGCTCGACACCCCGAAGCATGCGCATTGTGCGTTTGCCGACGGGTCGATCAATACGGGAACGTACACTGCAGTGAAAACAAGTATCAACCCTGCCGCAGAAAGTGAAACCATTTTAGTGAAAAAGCCTACCGTAAGAAGGATCGCAAGTATAATTTCGACAACCGGAATGAGGATACCGACTAACGGAAACAACGAAGTATGCAAGAAAGAAAATTGCACCAGCGATTCAATAAATTCATCCTGTTTGATCAATTTCATTACACCTGAAAAAATAAAAACCGCTGCCAGTACTATTCTCGCGGATGTTGTCAGCACAATGTACATTCTTCCCTCCATTTTTTAATTTATGGCGGAAACGTAATCCGTCCGGAATACACCAACGAGATTTGAGTCTTCTTCGCCGTCAACGCTCCGACTTGTTTGAAGAGTTTCACCTTTGCCGTAACGGTGTAGGTAATTGGTTTGTGCACTCGGGTCATAAACCGTCCGGAGCCGTCAACTGTTTCATTCTCCACATCCGCTTTCTGAAATCCCCATTTGCCGTCATCCGTTTTATAATGCCAAGCCACGCGCAGGCGCAGCGTATCTTCCGGATCAAGCGTCAATAATTTTGTTAGAGGATTGTATTGGAACGTCGAAATATTGAATTGCGAGAGTTTGATCGTAGCGTTTGCAGACGGCACTGCGTCGCAGATCAGTTCCATCGTCCCCGAAACCTCAGGCTGGTCTTGTATCGTCTCGTCGAATGTGTTGACGATATCGATAAAGAATATCTGCGGCGGGGAAAAGATCGAGACGCTCGTTTTGCTGATATCGTTGACGTCTGAATGGGAATACTGCACCTCCGTCTGCCCGACACTTCGGATCGAGCCAATTAAAAAA
>JBFMFY010000131.1:0-1793 GCA_040751955.1 Bacteroidota bacterium | reverse complement strand
CAGAAGAACATTTTACCGCCTATACGGAAGCAATATCCCGTATGGTAAAAGATACTTTTTTATTGAACGACGGGAGCGAGAAAAAGTATGGAGAATATTTACAGCAACAACTTCCAACAATAACGTATGAAGAATATCGTGTACACCACCGAAAGCAATTTGAATACATGGCAAAATTGATAAAAAAAGAAGTGCGCGAACGGTTGAAGGAGTTATTGTAAGGATAATTTCTGCTGGAATAGTAATACGTGAGGATTACATTATACGGGCATCTCGAAAAGAGATGTCATCTTTTATGAATCTTTTGATAGGAGATGACCGTCACCTTAATGGTGACGGTCATCTAAATTACTAATGAAACATTATTCTGAACATAGTTTAGACCTTTACATTCGTAACAGCGAACAGAACGCAAGCGAGCGTGAGGAGATCAAACGTCATTTGTCCCAATGTGCAGCCTGCCGTGCCATTGCCGATGATTTACGCGCATTTTATGATCTTGCAGAAAGTAAAAACAAATTATTAAAGGAATCCTCTGAATCAGAAAATGCCATCGTTGTTCTGCCGGAATATATCCGGACACGGCCGTTGAAACACATACAGATGCCTCATTCACTTCCCCAGCGCGTGTGGCTTTTTGTGAGAAAGAGACCGATTGTAAGCGGAATGTCATTTCTTACCACAGTGGCGGCGATTGTATTTCTTCTGCAAACATTTTCGCCAAAACGAAGCACAAACCCGGAATATCTTCGCGTAAATAATACGCTTTCACAATTAGAAGTGTACAATCACGAATCGCAATTATTGTGGTTGCTTCCATGGTCAATGAATAAATATTCTTCTGTGCAGGAAGAATCATGGAATAACTCCAGCAGCGCAGTATCGGATATTGATGGAGACGGGAAAAACGAAATCCTTTCAATCATTCCCACACTCAATCATCAGGATCATGGAAAAGGGAAAATTGTATTGCAGGTCTATTCAGCAGATAAACGGCTGGTTTTTATGAAAGATCTTGGTGAATCGCTGCAGTATGGCAATGATGAATATCTTCCTCAATTTACGCCGCGGGGAATAATTGTTGAGGACTTTGATGGCGATGGAAAAAAAGAGATTATCGTCGGCGCACCGCACCGCCATTCACCATATATTCTATATCGTTTAGATGCACAAGGAAACATCGTAGGGAAATATATTCACTACGGACATTTTTGGGGAATCTATCCAGTGGTTTTTGGAGAAAAGAAAATGATAGTATTGTGCGGTATTGATGATAAGTATGATAAGCCGGTTATTGTTGTGTTAAATCCCCAGAAACTCGTTGGTACGGCATATTCTAGTACTCATCCGGAATTCGGAATGTCCGCTATGCAACCCGAAATATACCATATCGCTTTGCCCCACTCGCTGTTTGACATTGGTGAAAAACCAAAGCCGCGTGTTGTCGGAAAATTGTTGGATACAGAAAATGCAATTTCGTTTTGGATAACAAATGCTCATCCGGATTCCAACGGATATTACCAATCCTATTTGGAATACACTTTTACTAAAGATATGGTGATTCACGATGTTCGACTCAACGACGCTTCCCGTCGATTGTATGAGCGATGGAAGAAAGAGGGGAAGATTCACGATGAATTGAACGAAACATATTTCCAAGGACTTAAACAGAAAATTCAATATTGGGATGGAAGGAAGTGGCAAAATAACCCCGTAACAGTAGGAGTTTCTATCACCGGTAAATAGGGTATAATCAAAACAAGCAAGTTGGAGTCAATCGAAATTTATCCCTC
>JBFMFY010000130.1:0-1830 GCA_040751955.1 Bacteroidota bacterium | reverse complement strand
TAAAATCATTTGATCTTGCCAAGCAGGTAGAATATGTTCCGCAAACCGGTGCGCGTCAAATTGTGTTTTCGCGTGCAGAAGCGCCGGTCTCATCTGGCCCAACAAGTTCCGCTCCGCGATCTCCATCAGCAGGTGGACGAGGTGGCGGCGAAGGGAGTGTGTTCTTTGGTGCATTGACCGCTTCTTCCGGCGCTGCCGATTTAGGATGGGGACTACCCGCGGGCGCGACAAGTTACGGCAGAAGTTTTGGTGTCGGTGGAAGTGGTGGATGGGGAGCCGGTCCCGGAGATGGAAGAGATTGGGGGCCGCAATTTGCCAGTGATGTGGAAAACACTCGCACTGGCGGCGGAGGAGGACTTTCTGCAATGCGCGATAATCTGATTTCTGCAGAAAATTTTGAAGATAGATTCGACGGATTCATCGAAGTAAATCCGAGGAACAAAAAAGATATCCGCGGCTTTCTCAACATCTATCAATTGCAATACAATTCATCCCGACTTGAAAAATCTCCCGCAACAGGGTGGGATGTTGTCGATAATCAGCCGTCGTGGAATTGTGTTCCATTGGCATTGCAAAGTTTGGCGCAATACGCTAACGATAGCACAAAACTTCGGGTGAACATTCGCGGCACAGTGCGTCTTGATTCAAAAGAACTCAACACCATTCCCTTTTTATTCATGATGGGATTTCAAGCGTCCGTAAAGTACACGAAAGAAGAAGCGCGCAATATAGGGAATTATTTGAAGAACGGAGGATTTCTGTTTATCGATGACGGTAACGCCTATCAACCCGGTGCATTCAACATTACTGTTCGTCAACTGCTGAAAGATGCTTTGGGATATGAAGCAATCTTCGAAAGAATTCCGAATAACCATCCGTTATATACTGCATGGGAGAATTTTTCCGGTCCGCCCAGCGGTGATGATCTTGTCCGATACGATCGTCGAGTGCGTGAAGTAAAAGAGATCTATCCGTATGTTGAAGCAATTTTCATCAACGGCCGAATGGCGGTATTGATTTCAAATAAAGGTTATTGTTTTGCGTGGGGCGCGTGGAAATATCTTCCTGCAGTTGCCGGCGGTCCGTACGATAATACACGACAGTTGCAATTTGGTCTTAACGTCGTCGTATATGCGCTGACTCAACGCGGCGGTATTGTTGACCAAAACCGTACCCGCATTGCGCATGAGCAGAAACGATAGAATATATCTTTGCGTTTTAGTAGTAGAGAAATCTTATATTGTTATGCCGGGTGTTGTCGCTCCTCGTCTCCGCTCGGAGCGACAAAAAGGGTTCTGTCACGCCGAGCGAAGTCGAGGCGTGAGTGAGGGAGAGGATGCAGTAGTCGCTCTTCGTCTCCGCTCGGAGCGACAAAAAGGGTTCTGTCATGCCGAGCGCAGTCGAGGCATGACCGAGGAAGAGGGTAAGTAGTCGCTCCTCGTCTCCGCTCGGAGCGACAAAAAGGGTTCTGTCACGCCGAGCGTAGTCGAGGCGTGACAAAAGTGAATTTTTCTATTTATTCTTTGAGGATTCTATGAATGTGAAAATACTTAGTATGACTCTTCTGTGTGTCGCATCGCTGACGGCACAGATAAAAACTGTTTCCATTGAAAAATTACCCCTTCCTCCAACTGAAAGATGGAGTAATGCTCTCTTCTCTCCCACCGGCAAAGAAATTTTTCTGACAAACAGCGATTACAACGGCATTTGGCAGTATTCGCTCGAAACGAACGTGCTGAAAGAAATTACTCGCGATATGCATTCGGGTTTTGCCTTTGCCGTTTCTGATGATGGGAAAAAAATTGCTTATCGGAGAACTGTTCAACCCGG